>FR893173.1 GCA_000433355.1 Alistipes sp. CAG:435
GTCTTTCCTGCTGACAGTCACAAAGTCGTCGTTTGTGTCCCACGAATCGGCGGAATAGCCGTTTATCCAGCTCCAATCCGGCACGAAGATATTCAGCAACGGGCAATTTGATTCTATTTGCTCCAGTTTGTCCTCCGTGGTGTATTTTAACAAAGCCTCTCTGAAGGATATTCCTGATGAAAGTCTCTCGTTTTTGACGAAAGGATAGAAAACATCATAGTCCTTGTCGAACTGTTTGAGAGACTCCACCTTGATGAAATCACGCAAATCCTTGTCGTTTGCGACAGCCTTCGAGAGAATGACAGTGAAATCATCCAAAGACGATGATTCTGTTTCGGCAGTTGGTTCAGAAATCGAATCTCCTTTTATAGGAACTTCCTTTTCGCAGGAAATTGTGGATAGGCAGATCAGTGCTATAGTCGTTGTTTGTATAATAGTTTTTAACATATCTTTACGTTTTTTGTTTAGTGGCTGCAAAGGTATGTCGATAGACAGTCATTTCCAAAAGAACTTAACTGAATGTGACAAATATGATGCCGAACCTTACAGAATCAAGATTGAAGAAATAAAATGATGGGGGATAAGCTTTTCCAAAAGGTCATAATAAAATCAATACTTCGGTAAAAATTTACCGTACTAAAAAGTTAAATAATGGAAGCCGGGTGACCGGTTCCGCTATATAAAAGTTCATTGAAATACTGTCAATAACTGTCGCTTGGCAAGCTGATGAAAGGTCCGGAAGGACTCCGGAAAAATGTCTGAAACATTGATGACAGGATAATGAAAGTATTGCATAAGTCGCTGATTATTTATAACTTAGAGTATCCAACCACTTTAAGTCATGAGTTCATCAAACCTACTTATGCAATACCAATCCGAGTGCCTTGAGGCCCTCAAATCAGCGGCAAAGATAAGCAAACCTTTTGAGAAAGTGTTTATGGACACGCTTAAACTCTTTATGGCAATCCCCGGCAAGGTCAATTTCCTTCAGATGGGCAGATACGGAAGTTCTCTGAGCAAACCTACCGTAATAACTTCGAAAATGAGACATTCAAGAAACCGCCCCGTAAACCACATACGGGCCATCGGTTGATAAGCGTGATATTTCCTCTAAAAAACAGTTTCTTTCTTATGTGACGGGCGTAAAAAGGCACCTTTTTACGCAGCCATATATTCATTTACCGGGAATAATTACTTGTAGAGGAAGCGTTTGATGCTCATCTTAGGGGTCTTCTCGAACGGCTGGTCCACGATCTCGACCTTGGTGATCTGGCTGTAGTTCGGGAGCTGCTTGTCGGAGTTGATGCGGATTCTCTCAGGAAGGTCAGCGATTGCCTCCTGATCAAGGCCGTCCTTGCGGAGAGCCTCCTGATCCAGATAGACGAGAGCGACGAGCCTTGCGGAACGATCAACCACAACGGACTCCTGGACGTATGGCTGGCTGTTCACAACAGCCTCGACCTCCTCAGGATAGATGTTCTGTCCATTGGCGGAAAGGATCATCGACTTGCTGCGGCCTTTGATGTAAAGGTTGCCGTCAGCGTCGAACAGACCGAGGTCTCCTGTGCGGAGGAAACCGTCCTCGGTGAAGGCGTTGGCGGAAGCCTCAGGATTCTTGTAATAGCCAAGGCAGATGTTGTCACCCTTGGCCTGGATCTCGCCGACTATGTGCTGCGGATCATCGGAGTCAATCCTCACGGTGGCGCAGTCGACAGGTTTTCCGCAGGAGCCGGCGACATATTCAGCGCTCCCGGCGTAAGCCAGCAGAGGGGTCGCCTCGGTCATTCCGTAGCCGACTGTGTAAGGAAGGCGGATCTTCTGGAACCATTTCTCGATCTCCGGATTAACAGGAGCGCCGCCCATAATGAACTCACCTACCTCGCCGCCGAACGCGTTGATCAGGCCTTCACGGATCTTATTGAATATGATTCTGTTGACTCCGGGAACCTTCGTCAGGAACTTGATCATCGGCTTGTCCAGCATCGGTTTGATCTTGGACTTGAAGATCTTCTCCATCACGAGCGGAACGGTGATGAGCTGGTAAGGCTTAACCTCCTGGAACGCCTTCATAAGGGTGCTCGGGGTCGGGGTCTTGCCCAGCCAGTAGATTGATGTTCCGTTGCACAGAGGGTAGATGAACTCGGTCACAAGGCCGTACATATGGGCCATAGGAAGCATCGAGATCATCCTGTTCTTGTCCGATGTAGGACGGTGAACCTGACTGAACTCGATCGTGGCGCTGAAGTTCCTGTAGGTCAGCATAACGCCCTTAGGGTTGCCGGTCGAGCCGGAAGTGTAGTTGATGACTGCAAGGTCATCCCAGTTGTCGGTCGGATAGACTACGTCCTCCGGGCCGAATCCGTCAGGATATTTCTCGGCGAGAAGGTTGTCGATGTTGTTCCAGATGGCCTCGATCTCAGGCTTGCCGCAGTAAAGGATCTTAAGGTTGTCCACATCCATAACAACCTTGACCTCCGGCATCTTGGCGATGTCAAGCTTAGCCCATTTGTCTGCGTTGGTCAGCAATGCCATGCTGTCCGAATGGTTCACGAGGCTCTCCACGCTTTCCGGAGTGAAATCCGCCAGTATCGGCACGATGACGGCCTCGTAGGTGTTCACGGCCAGATAGGACATGCCCCAGCGGGCGCTGTTGCGGGCCCAAAGGGCGATGTGCTGCCCCTTCTGAAGACCGGCCTTGTCGAAGAAGATGTGGAACTTCTCGATCAAAGTGGCCATCTGTGAGTATGTGAAGGATTCGCCGCCAAGGGTATTAAGCGCGGATTTGTTCCAGTATTTTCTTGTCGCGTTCTGCAAACGGGTTAAATAGTGATCCATATTCAAAACTCAAAATTCAAAATTATCTTGGCAAAAATAATTGAAACTCACGGATTCTTCACAAAGAATAAATAGTATATTTGCAGAAATCGGTTATTTGTGGCGAAATTATGAAGAAAAGACCTATTGTTGCGCTGATTTATGACTTCGACGGGACCCTTTCTCCCGGGAATATGCAGGAGTTCGGTTTCATCCAGGCCATCGGGAAGACCCCGGAGGAGTTCTGGAGGATGAGCGACGGCCTCGCTGTCGGCCAGGACGCGAGCAACGTCCTCTCGTATATGAAGATGATGTTCGACGAGGCGAAGAAGAACGGCATCAAGCTCCGGCGGAGCGACTTCCGCAAGTTCGGCCGCCACATCCAGCTCTTCGAAGGAGTGAAGGAATGGTTCAGCCTGATCAATGAATATGGCGAGTCGCGCGGTGTCCAGATCGAGCACTACATCAACTCGTCCGGACTGAAGGAGATCATCGAAGGCAGCCCGATCGCCAAGGAGTTCAAGCACATCTTCGCCTGCACCTTTATGTATAACAAAGAGGGAGAGGCGGAATGGCCGGGAATCGCCGTGGACTACACGGCCAAGACCCAGTACATATTCAAGATCAACAAGGGAATCTTCAGCGCGCACGACAACAAGATGGTCAACGAGAGCATCGCCGAGGACAAGAAGCGGATCCCGTACCCTCAGATGATCTATTTCGGTGACGGCGAGACCGACATCCCGTGTATGAAGATCGTCAAGATGTTCGGTGGCCACGCGGTGGCCGTCTGCGACGAGAGCAATCCGAAGAAGAAAGCCTTCGCCAAGACCCTCCAGCACCAAGGCCGCGTCAACTTCACCGTCCCCGCCAACTACACCAAGGACAGCAAGACCTACAAGGTCGTCTGCGCCATAATCGACAAAATCAAGGCCGACTGCGAGCTCAAAAGGCTGAGCAAGTCAGCCTTTTGAACCTTCTTGCGTCGCTTCGCGCTGCGCGCGCATTCCATTGCCAAAGCCAGATAAACCATAGAGTCCATCTCTACTGGAAGTCAATTCCCGTAATATTCCTTGAAGGCGGTCCAGGAATAGAAGGACGGAGCGACCTGCGGGATCGGCAGGGAGGCCTCGTGGCCGTTATAAAGGACTTTGACGAGAATCTCCGGGGCACGCTTGCTGCGGTAGAAGATGAGCTGAAGATTGGAGGCCATCGGAATCAAATCGCTCCTCCACCAGTTTTTCACATCGGAAGGATCGGTCAGCACAGCGCCGAAGTTGTCAAGTTTCATGTACGAGAGCAAAGGCAATATGGCTATGTCATGCGAAAACCTGAGACTCAAGTTGATGTCTCCGGAAGCAAGGTCACGGTCCGCGCACTCGATCATGTCCCGGAGTATGGCGGCGGTGCTGAGACACCCTTTGTTGTCTGTCATCGGAGAGCGTCCCATGCTCAGATAACCGTTGAAATTCCACACCTCCCAGATCGCGAAGAGTTCCTCCGGAGTGAACACGTCCTGAAACCTGTCCGCAGGGACTTCGTCAAGACACTGGAAATCCAGAATGACACTCCGCAGATCCAACTCGAATTTCCAAAGGCCATACTCTTTCTCTAGATAGTCAGTGTCATTGAAGTACTTGGAACAGAAACCCTTGACATCGACCCTTGCTGCACGGAGGCTGTCAGCCTGTGCCCTGGCAGCGGCAGGAACCTTGGTCTTGACTCTGTACGGATTCATCGAACCCGTCGGGTGGATCCGAGGCATGATCGACTTACTGCACTCAAGCGTGAAAGTCAGGTCTTTGTCCAACCCTTTTATCTCATCCATGAACGAAGTCATACTGACAATCACGCGCGGGGTGACCGTACACAGAACCTCGGCGTTGGTCTTGCCCTTGAACACCTCCGGGAAAGACTTATACATCACATCAGCGATGCCACGAAGCTGATCCTGACCCTTATGTGTAAGTTCTCCTCCACGATGGGCCACAGATGGGTAGAAAGCTTCATAACGAGCCATAAGGCTTTCACCTGCCTCTGTCAGCTTTCCAGCCGAATGAGCGTCAGTGAAAACCTTGCGGAGATTCTCATAAATCGGATCGCTGATCGCATACCTTGCGCCGTGACGGCCTATATGACTGATATAAACAGGCTTGTACCCTTTGGGAGCCGGGGTCAATCTCACATCGTCAAAACTGTACATGAAATATTCCCCGCCTGTTCTGTTCAGGTCAGCCATCATCTCGGCATGGGTGTCATACTTGCACACAACGTTCTTCACCCCGTACTTGGCCTCGGCGGCAGCCCTTTGCTCCGGAGTCGCGGGAGTCTGGGCGAATGAATATGTCCCTGCGGCGAGCAGAACGGCCACCGCAAGGACAACGTTATTCAGGACTATCTTTTTCATCAACGCGAATATATTCATTATTTTCCGTAAAGCAATTCCACGTCTGCCTTGATGGCTGTGGGAGCGAACTCCGGGACGAACTTCCAGGAGCCGACGACCTTTGGATCACCAACGACAGCAGGATCAATGCTTCCGTTCTTCTTGAAGTACCGGTAGAGAATCGTTCTGAACTCCGGGCCTCGGTAGACAATCCGGTCTTCGACAGACTTCATGTCCTCCAGCCCGGCGGCCTTAAGCAGTCCTCCAGAACCTACTGACCTGTAGGTGGTTATCGCGGCGGTATATTCCTTATCAAGTTCGAACTTGCTTCCGTCTGCCATATCGGTGATCACGACACGGGAGCCGTAAGGCTTAGTCACATCGACAGTGTAGTTGATCCCGGCGGCGGAATCGAAATTGGCCGGACTCTTGGCGAGCTTCCAGGCCATCTTGCCGGTGGAGTAATCCTTGGACTGTTTGATTTTCAACACGTGAGCATTCTCGTAAGGTTCAGTCACAGTGTTGATCCACGCATCATAACTGGCCTCAAGATATTTCAGAATCTCAGCGCCGGTCAGTCTCAGCACGACCAGTTTGTTCTCGTAAGGATAGACCTTGCGGATGTCCTGATAACGGACCTCTCCTGCAGGGACTTTCCCGTCAATCAGAAGGGTCGCCGAAAGGGAAATGTCAACCGGGTAGGCGCTCATAGCGAGGGCGTGCAGGAAGTTCATATAGTCGCACTGTTTGTAGTAGAACTCTCTGGAAACCAAGCCCTTCTTGATCTCGCCGACGGTGCCCGTAATGAAACTACGAACCTTATCGTAATCAGCCTCAAAGGCCTCTTCCATAGCGGTGTCATATTCCTCGCTCTTGATGGAGGTCATTCTGGCATCCAAGGTGCGGCTGACGACCTTTCCTCCTTTCACTACGAGCTTGATGTCAGTGACACCGGCGTTCTGGCCGGTCCTGCCGCAATCCAAGACCACGATGCTGTCGGCGCTCATCACCTTGTTGGCGTGGTCGTGACCGGTGACGACAACATCCACTCCTCTAAGGCTCCTGAACAGGTCAAGTCCCTGTTTCTCAAGGTTCAGGCCGTCGCCCTTTCCCATCGCGGTGTGAGCCACGACTATCACGATATGCGGCTTTTCCTTGGAGCGCACCTTATCCACATCCTCCTGAACCAGAGGCAGAAGCGACTCGAAACGGAGGCCGGAGACGCAGCTTCCGTCCATCAGCGAGGCGTTAGCGGCGTTGGTGTACCCCAGAACCGCGACCTTGACTCCTCCTTTCTTAATTATTGAATATGCCGGGAAATATGGCTTGCCGTTCCTGTCGGACAGGGCGTTGCCGGCCAGAAGCGAGATGCCTTCCTTCTTCATCTCCTTGGCGACACGGTCATAGACACGGTGGCCGGACTCGAAATCGGAATGGCCGGCGACAACGGCGTCGTATTTCATATAGGAAGCCAGTCTCGGATAGAGATGCGAGGATGTTGTGTCCACATAGTTGTAATAGAACGGGGCGCCGCTGCCGAAGAAATTGTCTCCGGCATCGACAAGTATGACATTGTCCGCACCTTTCTCGGCACGGACACCGTTCACAAAGGCACTTTGGGCCATCAGGGAGCCTCTGGCCTTGCCGCCAGCCTCGATAGGTTTGGCGAACCAGTAGCCGTGGCCGTCACCGGTGGCGACAACCGACAGATTGTACTCTCCATCCTTCAGGGTGGAGCAGGCCGAGAGGATCAACGCGGCCGCGGCCGCAATGAATTGTTTTATCTTCATCTAATGAATATGTTTGTGCTTTCCGGTCATTGAACCCGTCGGTTGGTGAGCCTGTCGAACCATGCCCACCGAGCTTTCCTAAACAATGAATGTCTCTGTCCTTCGCTTCGACAGGCTCAGCGACCGGAGAGGTTATTTCTGGTTCTGAAGCGCCGCATTGACACGGGCGAGAAGGTACTCATAGTGAGCCTTGTCCTCGGACGGAGCGGAAGACCGGCGGGAAGAGGCCAATGCCTTGACCTTGTTCAGGAACACGATCCTGCATCCGTCACTCTCATCGATCGTAAGGACGCTTACGCTTTTCTGGTAAGGGCCTTTGCCCTCGCCAAGGTTGATGTCATCGCATCCGCACCACATCGGCTCGGCGGCATATTCATCAATATCGGGATCCTCAGCAAACGACTTGGCAAGCATAGACTTGACATCCTTCGCCGAAGCGGTCAGAACCTCCCTCTGGAGAGTCTTTTCCTCAGATGTCAGCCTGCGTCCGGCGATTGACGAGGCGAACAGCTCATTGTAAAGGTCGTCGTAATATTCCTTTACGGTGTAAGGCTTGCCGGCGCCGGGGACCACCGAGGCCAACATAACATTCGCCGGAACAGTCGAGGCCAACGCCTTCGCCACCTGAGCGCAGATCTTGTTGGACTGCGGAGCCGACAACGGCAGGTTCGAGGTAACGTCAGCGTCGTTGATCCACGAGGACGCGCGGAGCTGGCCGACCACCCATTTCAAGGAAGCCTTCTGAACATTTTTGGAGACAGGGGTGGAAGGTTTTACCGATGAACCCTCCTTGACGTTGTTCAGGTATATTCCTCCGATCTGCGCCATCACATTGCCGATGTAGCGGTAGTACTGGTTCGTCAGCTGGGTGTAAAGATCGCCTCGGTGGGTAAAGTCCTCGTCATCAGCGCCTATCCACTCGTTCATCCTCGGAAGGATGTACTTCAGGTTCCTGATGCCGTAGTCACTAGACTTGATCGGATCATCGCCCAAGTCCTCCGTCCTGGCGCTTGGATCATAGGATCCGTAAGCCGCGGAGGTGGCCATCTGCTGCGCTCCGTAGCGGTAAAGCGGATCACCGGCCTTGGCCTCGATGATCTTACCGGCGATCTCAGCCTCCTCCCAGATGTCCTTGGCCCCGATCACAGGGGTGTACAGCCATTTGATGGCATATTCATCATAAACCCCCAGGGACGGCGGCACAAGCTTGACACCTTTGTCCCCAGGCTGCGCCACATAGTTGAAGCGGGCATAGTCCATAATCGACGGAGTCGTGCCATACTTCGCGGTGAAAGCGGCGTTCCTCAAAGAATCGGTAGGATAGGCCGAAGAGGCTCCCATATTGTGCATAAGTCCCAGAGTGTGACCTATTTCGTGAGAGATCACATAGACAAGTGACTCATCGATGATGTCCTGCGGCATCTTCACGGCACGGACCTTCTCATCCACTTGTGCCGTCTGCACGAAGCGCCAGTTATTGATCAGCTTGATGACATCGTTATAGACAAGCACCGAAGCGTTCAGTATCTCACCTGTCACCGGATCAACCCAAGACGGGCCCATAGCGTTCATCGTGGCGTCAGGTACATACCTGATGCAGGAATATTTCAGGTTGTCCGGATCGAACTGAGGATCCTCATCGGCTGTAGGGAAGTCACGCACCTGCATCACGTCCTTCAGTCCGATGGCCTCGAAAGCTTTGTTCCAAGCCAGGACACCATCCTTGATCGGAGCCTTCCAAGCCTCAGGGAACGAATTGTCCACGTACCAGACAATCGGATTCTTGACCGTGACCTTCTGACCTTTCTGCCAAGCGGTAGTGTCTGAGAGCTCAAGTCTCCAGCGGGAGGCCAGCACATAGCCTTTGAACCCATCCTCGGCGGATGTGAGATTGTACTTCACACTGCCCTCTCCCGGACCGACCGGGAACACTCCGATCCTCGAATCCTGCACACGGGCCGGCATCGGGTTCTCCGGAAGCAGCATAAACGAAACCGTGTAGGCCATCGAGCCGGATCCCACTTTGCCTTTCAGCATCAGGAAGGTCTTCGTGAAGTCCACATTGGAATGCACTTTCACGGAAGCGTTGTCATTGAACGCCTTGAGATCGCTGAACCAGGTTGATTTCTCGTCAGCCGCCTTAGTGAGGGAGAAGTCCTTTCCCTTTGGAGCGACCGAATTGATGAGCGGAGTCACCTCGAAGACCACCTCCGAGCTGTCCTTGCTCGTCGCCTGCACGGCGATCCTTCTCAAGACCTTAGGAATATAGCTGCGCTCGATGGCGGCCTGCATCCCGGGATCGGAACTCGTGGCGTTCGTGCCCGGAACAGTCAGCACCACAAGGCTGTCCTTGAGGTCAATCTGGAAATATGTCGGCTTCACGTACTTATACCCGACGTTCAGATAGGCCGGATTGCTTGTGGCGGTGATCGTGCTGCCCACAAGCATCCTACGTCCCATCATATTCCTTGGAAAGCCCATATAGATCTTGTCCTTGGACGTGCGGTAGAGGTTGAACGTGCCGCCGCAGGCCGAATCGGCGACCTCCTTCATCAGCTTCTCGTAAGGGGTCTGCTTCTTCTTCGGAGCCGGTTTCTGAGCCGCTGTAGCCTCCGTCTGAGCCTTTTTCTTCTTTTTCTTAAACACGGACGCTGCCACGTCTGTGGATGGGACCAACAGCGCGGCGGCGATCAAAGTCAGGATAATACTCCTTTTTGTCATAGATATTTCTTTATTGTTATTGATTATCAGTTTAGTTCACCCGATATTTATACATTACCGAAGCGGGATCCCAGAATATGCCCTCGTAGGACTTCACAAGGGTGTCGTCCGAGAATCTGTAAACGTACAGGCTGCCTTTCTTCTCTCCCGATCTGGATGGATTGTAGGTAGCGATGTAGAGCAGATCCTCTCCGTTGTCCCCTTTGTCCTTGCCAAGGAAGTTGGTGGCGATGTCCCGGATCTGTTCGCCGACAGGAAGGGTTATCGCCGGCTTGGAGACCGGAGCGCTGATCAGAGACCAACGGTAAACAGCATTGTCATAGACATAGTACACATCAGCCGAGTTCTTCGTGCCGACAAACTTGCAGTCACTGTCCATCTTCAAATCACCGGTCGTGAACGTGACGGTGCTTCCCCAAGTCTTCAAGGCCCCTGAACCTCCGATGCCGTCGGTGTTCTTGATGACATATTCATCAGGATTCGTCTTGCTTCTGAAGAGGACATAGAGGGAATTGGTCTTCGCGGTCCGCAGAGTGGCCATATTCACAACCTCATAGCCGCTGAGAGTGTAATAGACGGTTCCGGCGGAGGCGGTTCTTCTGACGGCAAGGCTGTCAGAGTTGCGGAAATATGGCGAGCGGATCGTGGCATCCTTGGCGGTCTTGCGAGAGACTCCTCCGAATATGCCCGTCATCGGCTTGATGTCGATCATATCGGTGTAGTCACCCATCATCATATCGTAGCGGTAGATGTGCGAGTTCTCACCGAGGATGAACGCCGCGAATCCGGATGTCGAAGCCAGCTCGCCGCCGAACGCCTTGAACCGTGAGCCGGCCGAAAGCATACTTGACTTCTTGAACAGCTGGAATGTCTTGGCCTCCATATGCCACATCGTACCGTTCTCGTCATCGGTGGCTATCAGAAGGCCGGAGTAGTCCACTTTCTTGACCGTGGCGTTGGACATAAACAACTCTTTTCCGTTCCGTAGTGTCTGTCCGGGATTGATGGACGAGAACACGTCAGGGAAAACCTCCTGCTTTCCGGCGGTGGCCTCCTCGGAAGTGAGCGTCTTGATGAACGTCAGGTGACCGTCTCCGGATTTCCCGTTGCTCAGGATGGTGACACCTTCGTCATACCCCGAGTTCACGTTCAGTGTGAAGTACTTGTACTGGATGCTTTCCCCGTTGTCGGCCCTGAGCCGAAGAATGAATGTACCCAGTTTGGTGAAAGTATAGTCGATTGTAGGCGAGGTCGAGACGTTCTCGATCGTCCCCGTCTTGAAGATGTGGTCGGCGACCGTCTTGCCGTCGGCCGGCTGTCCGTAGGACCATTCGTAGGAGACCTCACGGTCACTCTTGACGGTGAGTCCCTCGTATTTCAGTTCCACGCCAAGGTCGGCGTTGATCGTGTCCGAAGCGACCTTGAACTCGATCGGCGCAAGGTCAACTGTGTCTCCCTCGTCGATCTTCCAGCAGGAGGACACGGCCACGGAGAGCAGAGCCGCCGCTGACAAAAATTGGAATATTCTTTTCATTTCTTTATTCTCCGATTAATTGAGGAAACCATATCTGCCGCTGCGCGGGTCACCCCAGCCGATGCGGTTGTTGATGTTGACCTTGTCGCTGCCCATAACCTCAAAGTAAGGGTCGTCAGGATGCTCGGCATAGTACTTCTCGTAATATTCGTATAGAGGGCAGAACACCGAGCCCGCCCAGGCTGACATATAGGTCTGACGCCAGAATTTCAGCATTTTGTTGTTGTCTGAGCTCGGCTCCGCGTCGAGGTTCTCACCGTAGTGTGCGACACAATATTCATAGAAGACAGGGTTGGTCTCGGCGGTCTTGTGGAAGAGGTCGAGGAGCATCCTGAACTTCGCCGGATAGAAGTTGCCGAGGTCATAGTCCCAGCCCGGGTCGGCCTTGGCGGTCGGTTTCCACCAGGACGGGCAGGCCGGGTCACCGTCGTTGACATAGACCTGAAAATCAGGTGTCTTGATGCTTTGCGAGCTTGAGCTGTCAGCTGGAAGAGGCTCGAAATTCTCGAACGGGACAAGTCTCAGGTGGACACGCACATAGGCCCCATCCTTCATCTCCGGCTGACGTTTAAGTCTCACGGAGACTTTTGTGGAAGTCGCTCCGGCAGGAAGCACACAGTCCCCCACCTCGAAATCAACGCCTTCCCTGGCGGAGATCACCGGATAGGTGATGCCGCCGAAGGCTATCGTGTCGCCCTCCTCACTCGGGACGCTCTCCAGCTTGAAAGGCCTGTCCTGGTCCGAGACAGTTCCCATAATATAGACAGGAGCCTCAACGTCAATCTCATCGTCTGCCAGAAGGGCGAAAGACTTGATCAGAACCTGCTGCCGGTCCTGAAAATAGATGTGGTCATTCTGGTCGGTGTCGTACATTATCCACGTTCCGTTGCAGGAAGTGAGGAAAAGCAGAGACGCGATGACCGGATATATTATATTCTTCATATTCATTTAGTTATTAATATTTTTCCTCGCCTCCAGTTCCTCGTCCGGAACAGTCAGCGTGTAGGTGGACGCAAGGTCGCCGTGGAGGGTCTTGCCGGACACGGTCGTGATGTCCTTCTTCTCCTTCTTCATATCCATCCAGGTAAGCCCCTCGCAGTAGAATTCCCTGTGGCGCTCCTCGAAGAGCAGGTCACGGGTCAGCGCGGTGCCGCTCTCCTCGAACGTCTCGCGGCCCCTTGACTTCAGAACCTCGTCGAAATACTTCACCGCCTTCGCCGGATCCTTGTCGATGTTGGCCTCGGCGACAATGTAGTACATCTCTGGAAGCCTCACGACATCATAGCCCAGAATCGACTTCCCGCTATAGGTATTCTCACCGGAAATGAAGCAGTTGTTCACAAGTCTGCGGCAGAGTGAGGACGAAACATCAAACCAGGCCGAAAGTCTATAGTCGGTCGCCGCTCCGCTGTCCTTCTCATAGATCGAGGCGTAACCTGACGACAGGACAAGAGATGAAGACGCTCCCGAGCCGTTGATGTTCAGCTTCTTCATCATCGCGCTCTCGTCATTGATGTAGAGTCCGAAGATCGTCTCGTTCAGGTCAAAGGTCCCGTTGTCCGGCTGCACGAACGCGCTGGTCGGACGGAAAGAGAACTTGCCGCTGGAGATCACCTTCTGGGCGTAAACCTCTGCGTTGTCCATATCGTTCATACTCCAATACACCCTCGCCATCAAGGCCTGAACAGCGTAAAGGTTGATGTGGGCGATCCTCGCATCCGTGAAAGCCAATGCCGCGTTGCTTCTCTCGGCAGGGACAAGGGTCTCATCCTCATCGAGATATTCCTCAGCCCTCTTCAGGTCTTCAAGAATATTCCGGCACACCTCATCGTAGGAAAGGAGCGGCGAGATGTCGAATGAATATTTCGTCACGTAAGGGATGGTAGTCTTTTTTTCAGTGTCGAAAGCCCAGTACGGAGGACCGAACAACTTGAGAACCTCGTAGTGCACGAAAGCCCTCAAAGCCAACGCCTCACCGAGATAGAGGCGGGAATGCTTGTAGGTGTCGATGTCGTCCTCGGCATGCTCCACAATGTTGTTGATGTGGTTGATGGCCTCATAGGCATCCTTCCAGATTTCCTTCTTTGTGGAAGTCGAGCCGCTGGAGGTCATCTCGCCCTCGGCCAGCTCGGCGTACTTGTAGTCCGAGGTGGTGAAGTTCTGGCTCATAACCTCCGGGAGGATGATCAGATGCTGACCGTAAAGGTTGCTTCCCGTCAGCTCGCTGTAAACTCCATAGAGAGCGTCCTCATATTCCTCGGCCGTCTCGAACATATTGATTTTCTCGCCTTTAGGATGGACATCGAGAAACTTGTCACATCCGGTCGCAAGCGCGGCGGCGATTATTGTCGTGAATATTATCTTGCTTTTCATTGTCTTTCCTCCTTGTTTAGAATGTCGGGCGGAAAATCAGGTTGATTCCGCGGCAGTACGGGTAGCTGGTTCCCCTCTCGAACTTGACGGTCGAGATGTGGGCGATGTCTGAAAGTCCGAAGCCGACAGCCAGTTTGCGGAGGCCGAGCCTCGTGATCGCCTTAGGCGCGAAGTCGTACATAACCTGAATGCTGGAGATGTACAGCTCGTTACGCTTCTCGACGAACCTCTCCGAGTACATTGAGGTGCTTGTGGACGTGCCGATTCCAAGGAAACGGGTGTGGTCACCTGGTTGCTTCCAACGGTCGGTGAACACCCGGCGGTCAACGTTATATTCAGCGTTGATGTTCTCCACCTTGTTCTGGAGCGTCGAGTTGTAGTAGTCGGCTCCGAAGGTGTAGGACGTGGCGATGCTGACGGAGAAGCCTTTGTACCTGACGGTGTTCATCCACGAGCCTTGCAGGATAGGGTTGGTGTTGCCGACTGCGACCCTCTCTTTCTCATCGTAGCCGTAGGTGTATTCACCATTCTTCTTTATGAATATCTCCTTTCCGGTCGCCGGGTCGATTCCAGCGGAACGCATAGCGAATATGTCGTACTGCGAGCCGCCCTCCTGCAGAAGGATCTTCGGCTTGGAGCTGTCGTAAGGGTTGGTGATGTCATCCTTGATGTCATCGGAGATCTTCTGGATCTTGTCCATCACGTGACCGCCGGTGAGGGTCATACTCCAGAACAAGTCCTTTGTCCTGATGATCTGACCGGAGACAGAGAGGTCGAGACCCTTGTTGTTCATCTGGCCGAAGTTCACGTTCATCGAACTTGTGCCGACAGAAGGCGGAAGGGTCACAGGCATAAGCATATCGTAGGTCGTGTTCGAGTAGAAGTCGAACGACAGGTTGAACCTGTTGTCCAGGAAGGCCGCCGTGATTCCGAAGTTGTTGTTGAAGGTCCTCTGCCATTTGAGGTCAGGATTGCCCATCTGCTTAGGCAGCGCGCCGATTCCGGAGACATACTGGTACTTGGAATCGTACTGATAGACTGTACGGGCCTGGTAGTAGTCAAACGAGACGCTGCCGGTGTAACCCATAGAGTACCTGAATGTAAAGGTGTTGAGCCAAGGAAGATTGTCCTTGATGAACTTCTCGTTGTGAAGGTGCCAGCCGGCTCCGAACGCCCAGAACGGGGCGAAACTGTTGCGTGAGCCGAACTTGGAAGAGCCTGAGGCCCTGTAGGATCCGTCCACGAAGTATCTGTTCCAAAGGCTGAAGTTGGCGTTGGCAAACACACCGACTCCCGTGGAGACCTTGTCCGAGCCGGACGGGTGGCCGGTCGGATAGCTGAGGGCGAACGACAGGTCGGACAGCTCGTCCTTGATGAAGCCTGTGGCGATGAACGAGGCGTTCTGCTTCCTGCTGTACTGAATATTGCTGCCGGCGCTTATGCGGAACATCGAGCCCTTGGTGTCCAAAGACTTACCATAGTTGATGACGATCTTGCCGTCGGTGGAGAGGCCGTTGCCGGTCGCGAGGCTGTAGCGTCCCTTGTCAGCCAGCTTGCTGTTCTCGTATTTCGCCATATCCGGAGACTCGTAGGTGTCGGCCTTGCTCCAGGAAAGTCCAAGATTGGCCTGACCGGTCACATAGAGTTCCTTGGTGATGTTCCATCTTCCTGACAATGAGTTCGTCCAGGACTGGGTCTGCGACTTGCTGAAACTTGAGAGCGCGGCCTCGTAAAGCGGGTTGGACACCTTCGTTCCAGATGTACTGAACGGATTGAAAGTGTAGTACTTGTAATATTCCCCGTCCTCATCCTTCATTGGAAGGTAAGGGTTCATCCTTGAGTACTGCGCATAGCTTCCGTAAGGGGAATCGATGCTGCGGTTCAGCGAGAAGCTGTTCTTGTAGGACAAGGTCAGTTTGTTGCGCAGATGGTAGTTCAGGCTGAAGTTCACGCCGAGGTTCCTTCTGTTGTCACCCTTCATAACTCCGTAGGTGTCACCGAAATTGACGTTCGCGCGATACTCCAGTTTCTCTCCCCTTGAACTCAAGGCGAGGGAGTGCGTGTGGCTGAACGGCACACGGAGCGGAGCGTGGAGCCAGTCCGGATTCACGCCCTTGCGCACAAGCTGGAGCTTGTAGTCGTAGGCCTCGTCCATCGAGCCGTCCGCAGAGTCATATTTTCCGGCAAGTCTCTCGACCTCAAGTTTCTCGGCAGGGCTGCAAAGGTTGAACGAGCTGAGGTCCGGCACACTGAAACGCGGCACGAAATTGTAGTTCAACCTCAGTTTTCCCTCCTCGGAGCGCTTCCTTTCGACGACAATGACACCGTTGGCGCCTTTCTCACCGTAAAGGATAGTCGCGGAGGCATCCTTGAGCACATCGATGCGCTCGATGTCGAACATATCCAGATCGTAGAGTTCCTGAATGCTGATCTCGACTCCGTCCAGCACGATGAGAGGGTTGTTGACACCCTCCTCGCTCTCGTTGGTTATGAGCGTGTTGGCTCCACGGATGAGGATCGACGGAACGGCGTTCGGGTTGGATCCCGCGACGTTGTTCTCCACCAGCACCATACCAGGAGTCAGGGACGCGAGGCTCTGCATCAGGTTGGTCGACGACACTGCGACCAATTGGTCGCCGCTGATCGTGGTGGCCGAGCCCGTGAAGGTCTCCTTCGTCTGTGTGTAGAAGCCGTTTACCACCACAGCGTCGAGGCTGGAGGTCTTCAGCTGCACATTCAGCCTTGTCGAGGTGCTGACATTGTACTCCTTCGACTCTGTTCCGATGAATGAATATATCAGGATGTCCTGTTTGCCAGGACTACGCTGAAATGTCAAAGAATAGTTTCCGTCCACATCCGCGGAGGTTCCGATGGATGTCCCCTTCACGAGCACATTGGCTCCGGGGAGAGGCTCGTCGTGGTCATCCGTGATTCGTCCCTTGATCGTGATCCTTGGGTTACTCGAAGCCCCGGACGACGCGCTCTTGCCCTGATTGGTCTGGGCGGAGGCGATGTCCTCGAAGCCGATAACCGACAGCAAGGCGCACAAGGAAAGAATCAGAAACCTAAGGCCGACCGCCTTCATTGTCTTTTCTGATTCCATAAGCATTGAATGATTGAATAAATATTTGTTAAACTTCGTTTTGATGCAAAGTTATGCAAATATTTATTCGTATGCAATCGCTTTCGCATCCCTATTTGTTGGTATCAGAGAGAAATAACAGGGACGGAATCTTAATTATATCTTGGGATAATGGTCACTTCGACAGAATGATGCGCCTACTTTCCGTAACGGGAAAGTATCGGATCGTAAGCGTCGATCCGGCGGTCACGGAGGAACGGCCACCCTCTGCGGACATATTCAGTGCGGTCGATGTCGATGTCAACCACCTTCACACCTTCCTCATCAGTCCCGAACTGCGCAAGGATCTCCCCCTGCGGCCCTGTGGCGAATGAATATCCCCAGAAATCCAGTCCGATGGTGTTCCCGGAAGGATCATCCTCGTGTCCGACACGGTTCACGGTGACGACCGGAACCCCGTTGGCCACCGAATGGCCCCTCTGGACAAGCTGCCAGGCCTGCCTCTGGGTCTGCTGCTCCTCCTTGGAATCCGTGCCGACCCCACCGATGGCGGTAGGATAGATCAGCAACTGTGCACCGTTCAGAGCCATGAGCCTTGCTGCCTCAGGGTACCACTGGTCCCAGCAGACCAGCACGCCGAGGCTCCCCACCGAAGTCTGGATAGGCCTGAAGCCCAGATCCCCCGGTGTGAAATAGAACTTCTCGTAGAAGCAAGGATCGTCAGGAATATGCATCTTGCGGTACTTGCCCGCTATGCTTCCGTCCTTCTCGATCACGACAGCCGTGTTGTGGTAAAGTCCCGGAGCCCGCTTCTCGAAAAGCGAGAGGACAAGCACGATCCCGAGCCTCTTGGCAAGGTCACCGAAATATTCAGTGGAAGGTCCAGGGATTGTCTCCGCCAGGTCGCAGAGCGACGCGTCTTCGGTCTGGCAGAAGTACACCGAATTGTGAAGTTCTTGGAGCACAACCAGTTTAGCGCCCTTGGCGGCGCATTCACAGATGTTCTCAGTCAATTTGGCGATGTTCGCCTTTATGTCTGTCGTGCAGCTCTGCTGCACCATTCCCACTTTCAAGATGCTCATGATGATGTTCCTTTTTGCCGGCTGCGCCGAAGTCTCCGACGGCAAACCATTTCAACCTGTAAAGATAGCAAATTATCAGCGAGAAATGAAAGGACAGCCTGAAACAAAGAAAAGAAAAGTAAAAGGCCCCGCTTTCACGGCAGGGCCTGGCTACAGCGTTTTCTGACTGAAGAATCAACTGTCAGCCGTCATCAGAAGTAGTAGCGGGCGCTGACACCTCCGTAGAAGAGACCGTCTGTCCAGACGCCGCCGTTGCCGAACATGATGCGCGGACGGACATCCACGGAAAGCTGGAGAGGGAACTTGAACTTGTACTCAAGACCAACGTTGCCAAGTACTCCGGCGTAGAAGACACTCTCGGACGGCCACATGTAGGCTGAGACTCCTGGGCCAGCGTATATGCCCCATGTTCCCACAGGAGTCCAATCCGGATTGGCTATCATGAAGTTGTAGGTGGCGTCAACATGGAAGGCGTTAAAAGCGTAGCCGTCCATACCGATCTCGAACTCGGCGAAGTTCGGTCCTTTGAGTGTGTGTTCGTAGGAGAAGTCAAATCCCCAACCGGAACGGATACCGATTGCCCTTGGTTGGGCGCTTGCTACGGCGGCGAAGCCCAGAACCGCGACAACAATCAACAATGTCTTTTTCATTACGTTTTGCATTAATTTGTTAAACTATTGATAATAAACCATTTGTCCTCAAGCATATTCAGAAATCCCTGTCATCAGCCGTGATGCTCTCGATCTCGGCGCTCTTCCCTGCGTATTTCAGGAAGTAAACCGTCACCGCCGTGTAGAACACCGTGTAGGTGAGGATAAAGAGCGACAGCTGCCAGTACTCGGTGAAGAAGTACGACGCCAGCGCCAGAATGCCCACAAGCAGGGCGGAAACAAAAATCCACGTCACCCCGTTGTTGCGGCACTTCACGAACTCCTCCGCTGTACAGTTGACTATCAGTTTATGAATATATTCCTTCCGCTCGAAGGCGAAAACCACCGTGTAGAGAATCAGTTGAACTACATAGAATGTGAAAAAGCAGTAACAAATCCCGCGGCTGACAGCGTCATGCTCGATGAATATGAAGTATACGGCCACAAAGAGCAGGATAGGGATGACATTCAGCAGGATAGGGATTCTACGCACGAGCCTTGAGTTCAGCAGAGCCAATGTGGCGATCGTGAAAAGCAGGGCTTGCGAGGAGCTTATCACCAGATTGCCAATCGAGAAGAACTTCTCGGTCGGTTCGGCAACGCCCTTGAACAGCAGTCCGGCAGTCATCAAGGCGATGATGAGGAACGCGAGACCAAGGGTGATCCGCGCGCTGATGTACCTTTCGGGGCGGTAGAGTTTCCGGTTCATCTTCCGGAGGAACCGGCACATGCATAGCAGAAGAACAGCGTCCGTCATGCAAACCACAACGGAGGTGAGGCAAAGCGCCATGTAGATCTGTTCTTCTGTTATCATCATTGAATACAATCCCTATTCAGTAATCCTTAAAAAATAACTTGGTGATCTTTGATTGCCAACTAATTTTTTAACGCTTACTCAGTGGGAAGTCTAATGAAAGTATATAATGTTTCGGCAAGAATTCCACTAAGCTTCGGTTGGACAAAAGTACTCAACGATGCGGTAAGGTCAAAACAATGAGGGTGGTAAATTTCTTTAAGACATGAAATTTACCACCCGTAAGCGTGATTTACCAACAGATTTACTATTCAGGCCGATTCGTCCCGCAAGTTTCCATGAACTCCGTCGGGGTCTGGCCGACCACTTTCTTGAAATGATGGTAGAAATTCTGGGACGTTCCGAAGCCGAGTCTCATCGCAAGAGCGTTCATCGAGACGTCCGGAGTTGCCATGATTATCCTCTTCGCCTCTTCGATCCTCAGGTTGGCTCTCCAGACACGGAAGTCCTGCACCATCACATTCTGGAAGTACCAGCGGAAGAACCGGGGATCCACACCGCTACGCTCGATGATGTAGTTTCTGTCACGTTCAGGGTTCAGGTAGTCCTTCAAGGCCACATATTCATCCAACGATGCCTTAAGTCTGCTCATGAGTTCCTCCGAAACGTTGAATTCAGAGTCCGACGCCATCGTTTCCTGATCCGATTTCAGTCCGGCAGCCTCATCAGGAGACGATTTCACAGCAGGGAGATAATAGTCAGAACGGATGATGTAGTTGATGAAGCGGCTGGCGAACCAGACGTAGAAGGCTATGTAGCAGCACATGAAGGCATTATAGACCAGCTGCGGTACCGTAAGGGACAACAGTGCGGACACCCCGACCGTCAAGGCAGCGATAAAGCTGTTCCTCGCCCAACGGAGCGGCCGTTCATATTCCTCATCATAATAGTCTTTGACCTGCTTGACGAACTTTTTGTAGCATCTTTGGAACAACGCCGAGTAAAGAATAAGCTGGACAATGACAGCGGCGACCGCCACGCATGTGACTATCGGCGAGCCAGCCAACGAATCCACGACAAGAAAGCAGAGCGAACCGACGGCCACGAGAGCCACGTTGATCAATATCCTTCGCATCGTTACGAGAGATGGCTGGATCATCGTTATCAACGTGAAAGTGAACAGCAAGGACTGGATGGACACCGAGACGATCGTGGCGGCGGCTATGTCTTCGGAGTCATTCAGTCCGTAGATGTTCAGCCAGTCAGGGACAGCAAGCAGAAAATAACTTGCGGCAAGTATCGCCCTTGCGAAACGGATCTTCCGGCTTTCCTCGTCCGGTTCAATCCTGACGAGAAGCAAGATGAAAGCCAGCGTGGTGATGGCCACGCCGGACACAAAAGACAACGATGAGTAAATGTCCATGGAAGGTAAATCGCTTTCCTGTCCGCAAAAATACAAAAAAGAATCCAAGTCCACGTAAGAAATCCGGGCTGATTCCGTCAGAATCGCCAAAGACGAGCTGCCACTAAACATTCTTTGCCTTTCTTGTTGAATCTGGTCAAACAAAGAAGACAAAACTGTGTCATTTTTGAAGTTTTTTTTGTATTTTTGAGAGGAATGATGCCCTCGGGCGTAAAACGGACTTGCTATGGACACGATTCATCAGAGATTTCCCCAGTACGATGAGGGCGGACAGGCTCTCATCGACAAAGCGTACGCTATAGCTTCGGCGGCGCTGGCCGACGAGACGCGTGGCAACGGACACCCCTTCATCGAGCATCCGGTCAACGTGGCGCTGATCGCGGCGGACGAGATCGGTCTGCCGGCGGACTGCGTGGCGGCGGTGTTCCTCCACGAGGCGACCAGAAAGCATCCGGAGATTGATCTGCGCGCGGAAAGGCCTTTGGATGGTACGGCCCTTCGGCAGGCTCAGGGGCCGGAATCTAAAGACCAGGGACCGGAACCGAAAGGCGGATTCCCGGAGGACGTCTATAAAATGGTTGATGGACTGAACAAGATCGCGACCATCAAGCCTAAGGACACCCGGCTGGAGGCCGAAAGCTACAAGAAACTCATAGTACAGTACTCGACAGACCCTCGTGTGACCGTGCTCAAGATCGCGGACCGGTTGGAGGTAATGAGGCATCTGGAGATGTTTCCTAAGGCTTCCAGGGAGAAAAAGATTCTGGAGACCTTGATGCTGTACATTCCTCTGGCACACCAACTTGGGCTCTACAACATCAAGAGCGAGATGGAGGACATCTACTTCCGTTTCGCCGAGCCGGAGCAGTACCGCGCCATCACCAACAAGCTGAAAGCCACGGAAAGAGACCGCATAAGGCTGACCGATGAGTTCATCGAGCCGCTCAAGAAGACCCTTTCCGATGACGGGATCCACTACAAGCTGAAGATCAGGACCAAGACGGCATATTCAATCTGGAGGAAGATGCAGAAGCAGAAAGTGCCGTTCGAGGGGGTGTATGATGTCTTCGCAATCCGGTTCATCATCGACTGCGAGCCTGATGCCAAGACGGAGAAAGACCTCTGCTGGAAAGTCTATTCATACGTGACTGAAGAATATGAGGCCGACACCAAACGTCTGCGTGACTGGGTGACGAACCCTAAGCCGAACGGTTACGAGTCCCTGCACATCACGGTCAAGAACAAGAGCGGTGCCTATCTTGAGGTTCAGATCAGGACAAAAAGGATGGATGACGAGGCGGAGAACGGACAGGCCTCACACTGGTCCTACAAGGGCATCAAGCACGAGGCGCAGCTGGACAAATGGCTGACATCCGTGCGTTACGCCCTTGAGCATCCTCACGAAGGCAGTCCGGACGAGCTTCCGCAGCCGCCTTCCAAGGAGATATTCGTGTTCACGCCGTCCGGGGAGCTGAGGATCCTGCCGGCCGGAGCCACCGTGCTGGACTTTGCCTTTAATATTCATTCAGGGCTTGGAGTGCGCTGCGCCGGAGGCCGGATCAACGGGAAGGCGGTGTCAATCAGGGAGAAACTGAAGACGGGAGATGTCGTGGACATCATGTCCGGCAAGAACCAGAAGCCGTCCTCAGACTGGCTGAATTTCGTCGTGACCTCCAAGGCGCGCAACCGCATCAAGCAGGAGCTCAATGAGGAGGAATATAAGAAAGCGGCGCAAGGCAAGGAGCTTCTGGGAAGGCGCCTGAAGAACTGGAAGCTGGAGCTTCCGGACGATGTCGTCGCTGAATTGCTGAAAAGGCTGAAATATAACACCCTCAATTCGTTCTACGCAGCGGTGGCTGACGGGAATGTCGATGTGAACGATGTGAAGAACTACATCCTCGACAGGGACAGAATCGCCGCGGAAGCCATCGAGGCGGCAAGGGAGGCCGAGGCGGAAAGGATCGAGACAAGGTCAGCCGACTGGGGTAACAGACATTCCTCGGATGACATCCTTGTACTTAACGCACGTGACCTCAAGGGATTGGACTACAAGATGTCCAAGTGCTGCCATCCCGTGTTCGGGGACGATGTGTTCGGGTTCGTGACCAGGACAGAGGGGATCAAAATCCACAGAATCTCCTGCCCGAACGCGGCACGCCTGATCAGCACCTATCCGTACAGGATCCAGAAAGTAAAATGGGCTGACTCCCCTGCCGGCGGCAGTTTCCAGAGCTCGCTGAAGATCATCGCGGACATGGAGTCCTCCGTGATCGGTCAGATCACCGAGATCGTGAACACGTTCAAGGCTTCTCTGAGGACATTCAACGTCAACGAGAACCGGCGGAGCGGCACCTACGAAATCACGATGAGGATCTCCGTGCCGTCCAACATGGAGCTCGACAAGGTCATCTCCCAGATCAAGACGCTCAAGCACGTGACGAAAGTCAACAGGGCGTAAAGCCTGTCGAAGTGACCGGACAAATCAATCCTTCCAGACTTTAAGATATTCCTGGAGGGCCCACATCTCGTCGCGGTAGCGCGCAGCCTCGCTGAAGTCCAGGTCAGCCGCGGACTTCTCCATCCTGCGCTTGTCCTCCGCGATGGTCTTCTGGATCTGCTCCCGGCTCATCGACCTGATCACCGGATCCTGAAGCACGGCGGCAAGGTCAGCCTTGACAAAGCCATCAACATAGGCCGTGTTGCCTTCCCTCTTGGAATCATGTCCAAGCCCGACGGAGACAGTGCCACGTCCAAGCTCGCTTGGATTAGGAATATACGTCGGATCCGAAACCGAATCCGCCGCGCTGACCCTTCCGCTCGGACCGTTCTTGACCCGAGGATTGACAGCCTTATCCGACTCGCCGTAGAGTTCGGACACGAGTATATTCCTTTTGACATCAACCTGCTTCGGGGTGATGTGGTGGAGTTTGTTATATTCAATCTGCTTCGTCCTGCGGCGGTTGGTCTCGCGGATGGTCTGATCCATCGACTCGGTGACCGTGTCGGCATACATTATCACAAGGCCGTTGACGTTTCTTGCGGCTCGACCGGCGGTCTGGGTCAACGCCCTTCCCGAGCGGAGGAAGCCCTCCTTGTCAGCGTCCAGGATCGCCACAAGCGACACTGTAGGAATATCCAGTCCCTCACGCAGAAGGTTCACTCCGACCAAAACATCGAAGAGGCCGTTCTTGAAGTCCTCGATGATCTCCACGCGCTCGCCGGTATCGACATCGGAATGGATGTAGCGCACCCGGATGTCGATCTTGTCCAGATAGTCGGTCAACTCCTCGGCCATCCTCTTGGTCAGGGTCGTGACGAGTACCCTCTCGTCCTTCTCGGCTCTCTTGCGGATCTCCTCGACAAGATCATCGACCTGATTCTTGGTCGGACGCACCTCGATCGGAGGATCCAGCAGGCCTGTAGGCCGCACAACCTGTTCGACCACAAGGCCGTCGGAGCGTTCCAGCTCATAGTCCGAAGGCGTGGCGCTGACATAGACCTTCTGACCGGTAATAGAGTTGAACTCATCGAAGGTCAAAGGTCGGTTGTCTGATGCGGCCGGAAGACGGAAGCCATATTCAATAAGGACAGACTTTCGCGCGTGGTCGCCGCCGTACATCGCCCTGATCTGCGGAATCGTGACGTGGCTCTCGTCAATGAACGTGATGAAGTCCTTCGGGAAGTAGTCTATAAGGCAGAACGGTCTCTGACCCGGCTGACGGCCGTCCAGATAGCGGGAGTAGTTCTCGATGCCCGGGCAGTAGCCCATCTCCTTGATCATCTCAAGGTCGTTCTCCACTCTCTGCTGCAACCTTTTGGCCTCCAACCCCTTGCCAATCTCATTGAAGTAATCGACCTGCTTCTTGAGATCGTCCTGGATCATACTCACGGCCTTGATGCTGCGCTCCCTCGTGGTCACGAAGTTCGTGGCCGGGAAGATCGGAACCTCATCCAAGGATTCAATGTGCGCCCCGGTCAGCGGATCGATCAGCGAAAGGGAATCAATCTCGTCACCGAAAAACTCAATCCTCACGGCCTCGTCAGAACCTCCGAGAAAGACATCGACAGTGTCTCCACGAACCCTGAACGTTCCCCTTTTGAAATCCACCTCCGTGCGACTGTAGTTCGCGTCAACCAGATGGTAAAGGAGCCTTGTCAGGCTGCGCTGCTCGCCCCTCTTGACCACAACAGACTGAGCGTGAAAATCCTCCGGGTTTCCAATACCATAGAGACAGGACACGCTGGAGACCACGATCACGTCCCGACGTCCGGACATCAAAGCCGAGGCGGCGCTGAGGCGCAACTTGTCAATCTGGTCATTGATACTGAGGTCTTTCTCGATGTATGTATCAGTTGTCGGAAGATAAGCCTCAGGCTGATAATAGTCGTAGTATGAGACGAAATATTCAACGGCATTGGACGGGAAGAAGCTTTTGAACTCCCCGTAAAGCTGCGCCGCCAGCGTCTTGTTGTGGCTGAGGATCAGCGCCGGCCTCTGGAGCCTCTCGATGACGTTCGCCATCGTGAAGGTCTTTCCCGACCCTGTCACGCCCAGCAATGTCACATCCCCCACGCCCTGACTCAGAGCCTCGCAAAGCCCCTCGATCGCCCCCGGCTGATCCCCCGACGGCTTGTATGTCGATTCCAAACGAAATTTCATAGCTTATACCTTACTCCTGTTCGCTGTTCACAAAAATAACAATATCTTTGCATATAATAAACTGTAATGATTATGAGACTGCCTGCTGAATGGGAGAGACAGAGCGGGGTGATGCTCACCTGGCCTGACGAGACGACACCTTGGTACGAACTGGAGAAGGTGCAGGAATGCTATGGACGGATCATCTCCGCGATACTGCGCTTCGAGAAGGTGCTGCTGGTGACGGCCAACATCGAGGCCGCCACGGTTAGGCTGAACGAGATTGGCGTGGATACTTCCAAGATCCAGTTTCAGGAATGCCCCATCAACGACACCTGGGCGCGCGACCACGGCGGAATCGCGGTTTATGGCGACAATGGGGAGAAGTACCTTTACGACTTCGTGTTCAACGGCTGGGGCCTCAAGTTCGCCTCGAATTTCGACAACGGAATCACCAAGAAGATATTCTTTGACAGGGCATTCGCCGACGAGGTGATGTGCGTGGATATGCGTCCGTTCGTCCTGGAAGGGGGCAGCATCGACACCGACGGGGCCGGCACCCTTATGGCCACCTCGGAATGCCTTTGCAGCGACAACAGGAATGAATATCTCACCCAAGAGGAAATCGAGGGTGAGCTCAAGCAGGCGTTCGGCCTCAAGCGTGTGCTCTGGGTGGACAGCGGCAGCCTCTCCGGCGACGACACGGACAGCCACATCGACATTCTGGCGCGTTTCTGCGACCCGGAGACGATCGCCTACCTAAAAAGCGACAATCCGAAAGATCCTGACTACGAGTCTTTAATGAATATGGAAGCGCAGCTTCAGTCCTTCAGGACTCTTGACGGGAAGCCGTACAGGCTCGTGCCACTTCCGAAGCCGGAGCAGATGTTCCTGGACGATTATCCGCTCCCTGCATCCTACGCCAATTTTCTGATCATCAACGGAGCGGTCCTCGTGCCGGGCTCCGGTTCAGAGCTCGATGAGGTCGCACGCACCAGACTTCAGGAAGTGTTCCCGGACAGAGAAGTAATCGTCATCGATTGCCGTCCTCTCCTCTCCGGCCACGGCGGCCTCCACTGCGTCACGATGCAGTTCCCGGAAGGTTGGTTGGAATAACGGTCACTTCTCGCTCACCTTAACCTTTGAGATAAGATCAAGAAGCTGGGCTCTGTAGCCATAAGGATCGAAAGAGAGTCCTGACTTCACAAGTTCCGAAGCCATCTCAAGGGTAGCGTCACCTTTATATTCAGAACCAAGAAGCACCAGTCCGTAAGCGGCGACTCCCGAAGCGAATGACAGGTCCGAGGACATCTGTCCCTCGGCCACCTTTATGTCAACCGAAAGCGCCTGACTCTCAGTGTCCAGAAGAGATTTCTTGTAACGGCAGTCGAACTTGCAGCAGTTTTCGCCATCCTTATAGTTTTCTGTAGGTACAATCTCATAGAGAGCTGTGATAGTCTGTCCGGCACCGATCTCCCCGGCATCCTTAGAGTCATCCTCGAAATCCTTGTTGTCCATCACGCGCCTCTCATAACCGATAAGACGGTAACTTTCAATCATATCCGGATCGAATGTGACCTGAACCTTGGTGTCGTTGGCGACGGAAACGAACTTTGATCTTTCCTGAACAAAGACCTTGGCCATCTCCTCCTCGGAATCAATGTACTGGTAGGTGCCATTGCCCTTGACGGAAATCTTCTTCATCATCGCATCGTTAAGGTTGCCGGAACCGAAGCCACAGGCTGTCAGGTATATTCCCTTACGAGCATAGCCTTCAACCAGTTCGGTAAGAGCGTCAGAATCTGTCACTCCAACATTGAAATCACCGTCCGTGCCAAGGATGACACGGTTGTTGCCATCAGGAATATAATTGGACAACGCTTCCTCATAAGCCATCTCGATCGCTTTTCCGCCGGCCGTAGAACCCGAAGCGCTCAATTTTCCAATGGCCGCCTTGATCTTCGCGGCATCCTTGACAGGAGTCGACTCAAGCAATTTGCGGACAGCTCCGGAATATGTCACAATGGAAATCCGATCTTCCGGCTGAAGGTAGTCCAAAAGTGTGACCAAAGAGGATTTGAGGAGCTCAAGTTTGTCCTTTGAGCTCATCGATCCGGACACATCGACCAAGAATACATAGTTCGAAGCCGGAAGTTCATTGTCATTCAAAGATTTACCTTTCAGTCCGAGCCGGAGGAGCCTATGCTCCTTATTCCAAGGACAAAGCCCTGTCTCGGCATTGATCGCCACCAGGTCAGATCCGGTCGGTTCCGGATAATCAAACGTGAAATAATTCAGGAACTCCTCTATCCTGACGGACGCTGGTTCGACAGCCCAGCCGTTTTTGACATATTTCCTCATTATGGTGTACGATGCCCCGTCAGCGTCGATGGAGAACGTGGAGACATTCTGATCCTTTGTCTTGACAAACGGATTCTCGGCGATCTTGTCGAAACGGTCACCACCGGTCATCGCTTCAGCGGTTTCGTTCATCCCGGGGGCATAACCCAAGAAGTCATTGTCATTGGAAATGGCGCAGGAATACACCGCCAAGGATAAAGCGGCAATGGTTACAAGTCTGATCATAGTTTTCATAACATCATATTTTTAAAGTCACAACTTACTAAATGTAAAACTTGTAAAACCTTGCATATATTATGATGAAAAAACTTATATGCCGCCCCCTGAGTGACCGCAAAACAGGAAGTGACATAATGGTCAGAATGAATATGACAGCGTCAGCCCGAAAGTGTGGTAAAGGGCTCTTTTCTTAGGATAGAAATCGTAGAAATCAGTTCCGTTATAGCTCAAGTTTCTGACGCTGGAGTACATATCAATGTCGTTCAGCGAATAACTCAGGCCGATTCCCCAATCACTGAATGAGAACAGGATCGTGCCGCGGCACTGCCAAAAGACGCTGCGCCCGCCCCAGCCACGGACATATTCAGTATTCGTGTCACCGGTTTCGTTGGACAGAAGCACCTCTCTCCTTGAGAAAGGTATCGCGAAGACAGCCCCCGTTTCCACAAGGCAAGCGATCCGGCAACGCCAGGACTCCAGCAGATCCGGAGTCTTGAATATTCCCGAAAACAGAAATTTCGGAGCCAGTGCGTCTATATTCCATTCATCCTCCTCGCCAGATGTCATCTGCCACTGATCATAGTCAGAATCAGCGATATAGCCGCTCGGCATATTCTTCCCCATAAAGCCCACTCCGCACGACACGCCTCCGCCAAGGGCCACGTACCGGTTCAGAAAATGATGCCAGGTCACCTCCATCAGGCCGTATTCGTTGGTGGAATAGCCAAAGTTGAACCGGAGCAGTTCCTTTTCAGTGGCCGCTCTCTCCCTTTGGGCAACTTTCACATCCACTTCCCGCGCCGGCGACGAAATTGTCACAAGCAACAAGAATAAAGACAGGATGTGACTTTGATGATATCCGAACATATTCCTATAATTTAATCGACTCGTGTCCGCAGGCCGTTATTTGCCGAGAAGATCACTGACGTAAAACATCCTCTCGCCTTGGTTTTTCAGCGAATATAAGACATTTTCCGGAACCATCATCCGAAAAAAGATGTAACTTTGCCTTCAAACCACTGTAGAGAATACAAGAATACCAATGATAGACAATATGAGAAAGCACCTTCAATTTTTACTGGCAGCATGCCTGCTGGCATCAGGGGCATATTCCGTTCATGCGCAGAACAGGGCCGACCGTCAGAATCTTGAGAACGAGGACTCATTCTCGATGATTATCCTCGGGGACCCGCAGGGCTACACCAAGTACGACATCAACCAACCGATCTTCGAGCTCTGCACAGCTTGGATCGCGGACAATGTGGAGCATCTGAACATCAAGGCTGTGCTCTGCACGGGAGACATGGTCGAGCAAAACGAGAACATCACGATGAACCGCAAGATGCTGAACCAGACAAGCCGGGAGATGTGGGAATCCGCTTCACGTTCGATGGCGAGGCTTGACGGCAAAGTCCCGTACATCATCTCCGGTGGAAACCACGATTATGGCTATCAGAAGTCCGAAAACGGACGGACCAAACTTCCTGAATATTTCCCTTTCGAGCGCAACTCGTGCTGGCGTGACTGCCTCGTCGCTGATTTTCCGAACCGCAACGGGGACATCTCCATGGAGAACGCGGCGTTTGAGTTCCACGACAAGAACTGGGGAGACATCCTGGTCATCACAACCGAGTTCGCCCCACGGCCGGATGTTCTTGACTGGGCAAGGGATCTCGCGGGAAGTGAAAAGTTTCGTGGACATAAGGTCATCGCCATGACCCACAGCTATCTCAAGCAACGTTCAGCGGAATATACTAAAAACACAAATTATAAGATTACCCCTCAGACCTCAGGGAAGGATTTCTGGGACAAATTCGTGTCCGTCAGCCCTAACGTGGTGTTGGTCGTTTGCGGACACACCGGCAAACCGGGCGATTTTGAGGACGCTGTGGCCTACCGTGTGGACAAGAATACGGCCGGCAAGAACGTACATCAGATGATGTTCAACGTACAGATTTCCGGCGGTGGTTGGGAAGGCAACGGCGGAGACGGCTGGCTAAGAATCCTGGAATTCATGCCAGACGGCAAGACAGTGAAGGTGAAGACATATTCCCCACTCTTCGGAATCTCTCCTTCCACAAAACATCTCGCACACCGTACCGGAGCCTGCGACCAGTTCGATATGCTGATCGATTTCTGACGCATCTCCTTGAGACAGGCAGGCTGAACCTGAGAAAACTCGTTATGTGGCGCGACGGGCTGACTATCTGACTGACTTGCCGAGAAGATAGGCAGACTTCAGGGAAGGATGGCCTTCAATCTCACCCATACCGGTCACTCCGCCGGCGAATACCGTACCAGCAAGATGCGCATGCTCAAAGCAGGCAATCCAGCCTCCAAGTCCGGTGATAGCCCGTGACGGTGCCTCGACATCGTCCTCTGCGGCCGACGACAGGAAGTAAATGTCTCTGAAATGGTAGTCCATCGTGTAAAGAGGATTCGCACGGTCCAGAAGCGTCTTCATCTGGCCGCTCATCTCATAGTAATATATAGGTGTGGCAAAACAGATGGCATCAGCCTCGTACATCTTCCGCACGATCGCCGGAGCATCGTCATCCTTGATCACACACTCCTGGGTCTTCTGGCAGACAAGACAGCCTTTGCAGAAACGTATGTCCTTTCCTCTTAACGTCACCTTCTCCACCTCATTGCCAGCCTCCTGAGCGCCTCTGACAAACTCATCGGCCAACGCCTCCGAATTACTCCTCGGCCTGAGACTGGTCGAAATCACAAGCACTTTCTTCATAAGAATCAATCTTTACCGAATCAACCGCTAATTTAGAAGCTGTTTTGAATTGTTTGAAATGTTCTTTGAGGTGAAAAATCTTCATTTTCTTCCCGCTTCTTCAGTCAGATAGCACCGCTATCTTCCTTGGAAGAAGCGGTCGAAACTGAAGTTTTTCACTCTCAAACCTTCAAACAAACAATTCAAAACAGCTTCTTACACATAATCCGGCAATTTTCCCACAGTGAAGCCCAAGTGCTTAACCATCAAAGACCAGCGTGTTCTCCTCCAGTAAGATTACGCCAAGGACAAAGTACTAACTTGCAGTCCAGCAAGCATCTACACGGAACTCTGTGACAATAAGCGAGTGATCGCAAAGGAACTGTCTTTCAATTCATTAAGCATTCTCCTTCGGTTGGATTCAACCAAAGGAGAAAGGCCAAGCGCCTATTTTTTTAAGTAGTTGCCGAAAACGGGCTGTAAGCATCTGGTGCGACAACGTCTCAAAAGGGCATCCCATCACGGTCTTTTAGGCACAGTTACTGGGCCTGTCGAAGTGACTTTGTCAAGTGATAAGTTATAGTGGCAGTACACGTAATGAATACCTTCCAGTCACTTCATTAAGTTCCTGGTCACTTCGACAAGCTCAGCGACCAAGATCTGTTCAGGCAAAACCGCCATGCCACTTGGCAGTTCAGTTCCCGGTAACTTCTTAAAAATCTGCAACTTGATAGAACAGGTCGCCATCGTACTTCGGGGTTCCGGCCATTTCGACAAACTCATGGACCAAGCTCTGTGACCGGATTGATTCCGAGATATTATTCGTAAATTGCGGGTGATATGGAAAAAATCAGAATCTGGAGCGGAGGCAAGACAGCGCTTCCGACGGTTTATATTCATTCCGTGGCCGGGGACGGGCACCAAGTTTGGGAGGCGTGCAGGCGGATCGGCTGCCCGAACTTCAATCTGGTGTCGGTTCATGATTTCGATTTCGAGGGTGAGCTGACTCCGTGGACGGCTCCGGGAGTCCGCAAGGAGCAGCCACCATTCAAAGGAAACGCGGAGCGGTATCTGACGGAACTGCTGGACAGGATTATGCCTGAAACGGAGGCCAAACTGCCGGCCCCACCGTTGTACAACGCCTTGGCGGGATATTCATTGGCCGGACTTTTTGCCCTCTGGAGCGCCTGGAAGACAGACCGCTTCGTCAGAATCGCCTGCGGCTCAGCCTCTTTCTGGTACCCAGGGTTCATTGAATATGCCGTCTCGCATCCGATGGTCAGGCGGCCGGATTTCGTGTCACTTTCACTCGGGGACAACGAAAGCGGAACGAAGCACCCTGTGATGAGTCGTGTGGGAGAATGCACGGACAAGATTCTGGAACTACTTGAAGGGCAAGCCATTCCTTACTGTTTCGAGATCAATCCCGGCAACCATTTCACGGAACCCGACCTGCGCCTCGCCAAGGCCATCGCACGAATGCTTGACGGGCAGGATTCCATAATGGGTTGATAACCAATATGTGAATCTTCACCCTCAAATAATCAGGCGCATAGAAAACCCTGCCCTCCATTTTTGACTACCAGAAAATCACAATTACCTATAAAACAATTTGTTACAAATCAGGTAAAGACACACACCAAGCAAAGGGACAAGAGCCCTGGTAGAAAACCGGTTGAATTTTGCCCACTTAAAAAGAGAATGGGATGGGCAACCATAGACAGGGATGGGGATATTCATAATGAATGTTATTGGGTTTGAAAATCCATTTTTTATAGTAACATGAAAAAAATAAGTTGCCTCAGATTCAGAGAATATTTTCGAGGATAGATCTATTTTCGAAGAAGGAGTGTGCCGGTGGCACATGACTGATGAGAAAAGAGATCTAGACCGAAAAGATTCCTTAAGATGATGCAGGTTATTTTTTGAAGGTTACATAACTCAAACAAATGTGGGATATTCATAAAGAATATTGTGGGAAGGTGATGCAAGGAACGGTTCTTGCTGGATTTAGGGAGTTGGTTAGTTAGGGCGGCGGGCAATAGCCGCTTGAATGGATATATTCACGGAAGGTGATTGCCCGCCTGACGGAAAAAAGTGAGAGAAATGAATAAGACAGCGAGAAGAGTGGTGCTTTCGGGGATGGCGGCGGCCATGCTGGTGTCTTGCGGCACGGCGAAGAAGAGCGGACAGAGCGACACGGGAGTGGCAAGCAAAGGTGATATGGAAGCGATTGACAATGACTATCTGATCCTTTCTGACGCGCAAAGGGATCTTCTGGCGAAGAACAACACATTCGCCATCAATCTGTTCAATAAGACCAACGGGATGGACTCACGGGTGATCTCCCCGCTCAGCGTGACCGGACTTATGACAATTCTGGCGAACGGGGCGGACGGCGACACAAGACAGGAAATCCTTAACACGCTCGGATGGACAGGCGCGTCGATGGAGGAGATCAACGAGATTTACGGCCTTCTGGTCAAGCAGGCCGGTGTCATCGACCCTTCCGTCACCGTGAACGTGGCGGACTACGTGGCGGTCAACAAGGACAACAGGATCAACAATGAGTTCGGGAAGACGGTGGGCGACCTGTTCGGCACCGAGGTGCGGAATCTGGACTTCACCTCACCGAAGACAGTGAACACCATCAACGGCTGGTGCTCAAAGCACACAGGAGGGATGATCCCGAGGATCATCGACAACGTGGATCCGGGCGCTGTGGCCTACCTGATGAACGCCATCTACTTCAACGGCTCGTGGGCCGAGAGGTTCCAGACGAAAGACACGAAGGTGGAGGCGTTCAGAGGCTACACCCGCGACATCAAGAAAGTCAAGATGATGCACCGGACCGATGAATATCTATACACATCGAACAAGACATATTCAGCGGTCAGGATTCCTTACGGGAACGGTTCGTTCGCAATGACGGTGCTTCTGCCTAACGCCGACAAGTCGATTGCGGAGATGATGAAGGTAGTGAACGCCAAGGAGATCGCCACACTGGGCCGAACGATGGAGAACTGCAAGGTGGATCTGAAACTGCCGAAGTTCACCACCGAGGTTGAGCAGCCGCTGAACGAGGTGATCGCCGGCCTCGGCGCGCCGACAATGTTCAAGCCAGGCGCCGACTTCAGCAAACTTGCTGACGGGAATATGTTCGTTTCCAAGATGTTCCAGAAGGCGAAGATCGAGGTCAGCGAGGAGGGCACCAAGGCCGCTGCCGTCACCGCCGCCATCATGACGATGTCCGCCTACGAGCCGGAGCCTCGCCAGGTAGAGTTCCACGCCGACAGACCGTTCGTTTACATCATTAGCGAATCCAGCACCGGCGCGATCTACTTCATCGGGCAGTTCACCGGCAGCGAGATCTAAGGAGTGATTCTCACTTCGGTTGGAGCCAGCAAAAACTGATCCTCGAATTTTACACGTTACCAAAATTCGAGGATCAGTTTTTGTCTGGCTTATGACAGATGAAGAACTAGGCGGCCTCGAATGAGAATAAACTATTTAACGCAACTTTCTTGATTCCACACAGAAAAGTCGTATTTTTGTCAAAATTTAACATAAAACGCGGTTAAATATATGCTTTTGGGATTTTCTGCAGAGAGTTTCTTTTAACTGAAGTCTAATCTTTTGAATACTGATTTTAAACGTGTAGTCGTATGAAAAAATTTCTGTTGTTTATTTTAGTGTTGGTGATCATCGCAGGTGTATGCGTTGTCACGTGTCCTGACAAAGCCGCGCATTGCAAGGCGTTGAAAGATGTCTTGAATACTGTGCTGACCGAAGAACTGTCAAGCGATGAAAGTGATGCTGATCTGGTTATGTTCGGTTCAATGATCGGAACCGGATTGGGCGGATTAGTTATCGATAATATGCTGAAAGTCGATAACTACTTTGTCTGCAGTGTTGGTACCATCACATACGATGGCGAGACCAAAGTTGTTTCTGTCGGTGTGCTGAACCATATATTCACACCGGACAAAGAGGACTTGAAGAAAGCCGCGGAAATGCAATAATATTTGGGGACTGCTCTGATAGAGCGGCAAGGAATCACCGGCCGGAGGCGCGGCGGGCGTCGAGGGCGCGCTGGAACTCGCGGGCGTTGCGGAGGTGCTCGGAATAGGTGGCGGCGAACTTGTGGGTGCCGTCCATTGCGGCGTTGGCGCAGAAATAGAGATAGCCGTGGCGGTCAGGATTCAGGACGGCCTCAAGACTCGGCTTGTCGGGGACACAGATCGGGCCTGGAGGGAGACCTTCATACAGATAGGTGTTGTACGGGGAATCGTACTCCAAATGCTTGAGCAGAATCCTGTTGAGGGTGTAACCATAGCAGAAGGCCACCGTCGGATCGGCCTGAAGCCTCATTCCTTGATGCAGACGGTTCAGATACACACCGGCGATTGAGGAATATTCAGGAGCATAGTTCGACTCGCTCTTCACTATGGAGGCCACGATCGAGACCTGCTTCGGGGTCAAGCCCTGAGCCTCGGCCTTGGCGAGATTCTCATCGGTCCAAAAGGCATCGTAAGCGGCCTTCTGCTTGTCCAGGATGTCCTTCATAGATGCCGTCCAATAGACCTGATAGGTGTCCGGAATGATCAGGGAGAACACATCGGACGGTGTGAAACCGTAACCGGCAAGCAACAACGAATCGTTCAGCGCATCGGCGACCTCGGCGGAGTCCAACATCATCTGGTTGGAGATTTTGCGGGCGATCCTGCCCTTCTGTCTCATAGTGCCGGAAAGGACCAGATTCACGGGCGACTGCCAGCCGTTCTTCAGCATCCGGACCACATAGACGCTCGGCTTGTTTTTCTCCACGACATAATGCCCCGGTTTCAAGTCGCTGTCCACCAGCTCTTTTCTAACAACCCGGGACAGATTGTGACGGTTGACGACTATGCTGTCGGGAATCTGCGCAAGCACATCATCCACAGTCATCTGCGGACGGACATACAGATCAGCCTTGCCAGTGAAGTTCGGTTTACGATTGCCGGCGTACCAACGGCCGCCGACCGCACCCAAGATCACGATCACCAACAACGCGGCGACCAGAACTATCAGTTTCCAAGTCTTCATCACTTCTTCATCTTCTTACCGCGAAGGATGATCGTGTCACCCTCGCGAGGTTCATAACCGGCCGGAAAGCCATTCATCTTCATCACACTGGACATCTTCACGGCGAACCGCTGGCAGATGTCACGCAGAGACTCATCGTCCTCACCCACAATGTACTTGTCAAGGCCCTTCTCGGACTGGTTCTTCTTCGTCTGCAGATAAACCACCGTACCCGGAAGGAGTTCCTCGGAATGAGTCAAATCATTGAATCTCAACAATTCATTCAGATAAAGATGGTACGACTGGGCGATGCTTGAATATGTCTCCCCTTCCACCGAGGTGATGAACGGAACCCCGTTGCGGGAATATGCCTCCCGGGTCAACGAGAAACAGAACACCTCCAACCCGCTCTTGTCAATTCTTTTCGGCTCCTCAAGAGACAATGGTGAGGCCGGAATCACATCAGGTTCAGACACTTCCTTGGAACGTTTCCTTCTGGTCCTACGAGCTTTCCTGTCTTTCTTCGCCTTGTCTTTCCTAACCGCAGCCGGTTTCTTGCCGGAATCCACTTTGGAATCCCCTGAAGCCACCTCAGTTTTTTTCTCCACGGCCTCCGCAAGACGTTCGGACTCCTCGGAAGTCATTGTGTCATATTCATAAAGCTTGTAGTCCTCTATGTACTTTATCAGCTTCGCCGGATAGTTGGGATCTGTGGCGTAGCCGGCCTTCTTCAAGCCGTAAGCCCAACCCTTGTAATCAGTTGTCTTCAAGTCGAAAAGGAACTTGTAGCGATCCCGGTAGCGAAGAAAGTCCGAGTGATCCTGAAACGACTCGTCCGCGGAGTCATAGACCCGGAAACACTCCCCTTTCGCATCGTCATCGTAGCGCATCGACTTACCTTTCCAATCCTTGTGGCACTTGATTCCGAAATGGTTGTTGCCTTCGGAGGCCAGCGGCGAAAGCCCGTAACGGGACTCCAGAATGCCCTGAGCCAATGTGATGCTGGCCGGCACACCGCTGCGGTACATCTCCCTGACAGCGGTCGGAGCCCATTTCTGAATATACCGTTCCTGAGGCGTGCCCTGTGCCCAAGCGGCCACCTGACACAGAACAATACTTATGAATATAATAACCTTTCTCATCTGAATATTTACAATCTTTAAGGATCCTTGTCAAATACGCGGCGGTGTAAGTTTTGCCGCTTACTGACTACAGAATGTAAATATAATGAATTTTCGCCAACGAAAGGTCTCTATAAGCCCAATCTGACAACATCTCAGTCCAATTTAACCAAAGGGACATCGAAGACATCCCTGTCATTGGCCGCATACGTCTCCGGAAATATGCTCCTGCATTCCGCCTCGTACTGGGAAACGTTCTTGCACCGTGAGGAATAATGCCCGATGACGAGTTTCTTCACGCCTGCGTCCAACGCGCATTGCGCGGCCTGAAGAGTCGTGGAATGATGACGCTGGGCAGCCTGGTCCGCCAACACAGCCGTGTATGTCGTCTCGTGATAGAGCAGGTCCACGCCTTTCACCCAGGAAGACAGTTCCGGAAACGGAGCCGTGTCGCTGCAATAGGCGAAGGAACGAGGAACATACGGTTTGTAGCCCAGTTCCTCGAACGGCAGCACCTCGGTGGTGCCGTCAGGATATTCACGGATCACATCCTCGCCACGCTTGACCGCGCCGATCTCGGTGAGTGAGAGGTCATATTCATCAATCTTCCATTTTTTGACATTCATCTGAGGCTCCTTTTCGCGGAACAGCCAGCCGAAGGTTTCGATCTTGTGGTTCAGCGGGAAAGCGTAGATTTCCAGAGACTTGGTGTGGTAAATCATCTCCGGAACCTTCATATTCATAGGAATATGCCGTATCTCGAAAGGGATGCCATCGCCGTAGTAGGAAAGGAAGAATTTCAGGATCGGGCCGAAGCTGACTGGAGCGTAGATGTTCAGCGGCGACATCCTGCTGAGCATTCCCATCGTGGAAAGCAGGCCGAAAAGTCCGAATACGTGGTCGCCGTGGATGTGGGAGATGAAGATCGAGTCTATCTTCAGTAGGGATATGCGGCACTCCTGAAGACGCGTCTGCACGCCTTCTCCGCAATCTATTAAAAATGAGCGCCCATGTACGGAAAGTACCTGAGCGCTCTGATTCCTTTCGGGGCCGGGCTTGGCCGAAGCCGTGCCCAGCACCGTCAATGTGAAATCCATAAATTATTCACCTTTCTCGAGCTTGTCCTTGAGGGCAGCGAGCTCGCTGATGTCACCGAGGGTGGTCTTCTCCAGGTTGGAGTTGATCTTCTTGACCGCCTTCTTGGTGTTGTCAGCCTCAACGGCCACCTTCTCGGCCTTGGCCTCAGCGTATGTCCTTACGTGTGAGAGAAGGATCCTGCGGGTGCTTCTCCTGAGCTCGATGACCTTGAACGGAAGTGTCTCGCCCACAATGGCCTGCTTGCCGTCCTCCTTGATGAGGTCGCGGCTGAACGCGAAGCCCTCGTCGTCACCCTCAAGCTTGATGTTGGCGCCCTTGTCGGTAAGGGAGGCAACCGTACCCTCGACAACGGAGCCTACAGGGTATTTCTCCTCGATGGCGTCCCAAGGATTAGGGGTGAGCTGCTTGTGGCCAAGGCTGAGCTTGTGGTTGGCCTCGTCGAAGTCAAGGATCTGAACGTCGATGACATCACCAGGAGAAACGAGCTCTGAAGGATGCTTGATCTTGTTCCAAGAGAGGTCGCTGATGTGGATGAGTCCCTCAACACCGTCCTCTGGCTCTGCGAACACACCGAAGTTGGTGATGTTGCGTACGACAGCCTTGTGAACGGAACCTACAGGGTACTTGTCACGGATGCTCTCCCAAGGATTAGGGGTGAGCTGCTTCAGACCGAGGGACATCTTCCTGTTCTCACGGTCGATGGAGAGAACCTTTGCCTCTACCTCGTCACCTATATTGAGGAACTCCTGAGCACTGTGGAGTCTTGGAGACCAAGACATCTCAGACACATGGATGAGACCCTCGACACCCGGCTCGATCTCTACGAAAGCGCCGTAGTCGGCGATGAGGACAACCTTACCCTTGACAACGTCGCCTTCCTTGATGTTGGCGTCGAGGTTGTCCCAAGGATGAGGGGTAAGCTGCTTGTAGCCAAGGGCGATTCTCTTCTGCTGAGGATCGAACTCCTTGACGACAACCTTGATCTTCTGGTCAAGGGAAACGACCTCCTCAGGGTTGTCGATCCTGCCCCAAGACAGGTCTGTGATGTGGATGAGACCGTCAACACCGCCGAGGTCAACGAAGACTCCGTAGTTGGTGATGTTCTTGACGGTACCCTCGAGGATCTGTCCCTTCTCGAGCTTGCTGATGAGCTCGGCCCTACGCTGCTCCTGCTCGGCTTCGAGAAGAGCCTTGTGGGAAACGACAACATTGCGGAACTCCTGGTTGATCTTGACGATCTTGAAGTCCATTGTCTGGTTGACGTAAGCGTCGTAGTCGCGGATAGGCTTGATGTCGATCTGTGAGCCCGGGAGGAAAGCCTCGATTCCGAACACATCGACGATCATACCGCCCTTTGTGCGGGTCTTCACGAAGCCCTTGACAATCTCGTCGTTGTTGAACGCCTCGTTCACTCTGTCCCAAGACTTGAGGGCGCGTGCCTTCTTGTGGGAAAGGATGAGCTGGCCTTTCTTGTCCTCTGCGGACTCAACGTAAACCTCAACCTTGTCACCGACCTTGAGGTCTGGATTGTAACGGAACTCAGGAGCCTGGATGACACCCTCGCTCTTGTAACCTATGTTGACGATAACCTCTCTCTTGGAGATGGCGGTAACGGTTCCTTCAACGACCTCGTTCTCCACGATCTTGGAGAGAGTCTGGTCATAAGCGTCCTCGATGGACTTCTTGTCCTCGCCGCCGTAAATCTCTGATCCGCCCTCAAAAGCGTCCCAGTCGAAGTTCTCTGGCGCCACTGAAGCGTTGAGAGATGTTTTCTTTGCCGGAGCCTCGGCCTTAGGCGCTTCCTGTACAGGAGCCTCTACCTTAGCTTCCTCAGCTACTTTCTGTGTTTCTTCTGCCATAATGGTAATTAAAGATAACTAGTTGTTTAACAATATTTTTACGCCCTACCGGACACGCCAACACGGCACGGCCGGTCAAAAGGCGTGCAAAGATAGGCAAAATCATCTGATTTACAATAAGAAAACCGGATTATTTTACAGAAGCTTGTTCCTTTTGAAGAGGAACAGCACCAGCGCGACCGTCAGCAGCATCACGCCGAGCAGCAGCACCCACATCCAGCTCTTGTCCATCAGCGGCATAGGGACGTTCATCCCGTAGAAGCTCGCCACAAGGGTCGGAGGCATCAAGAGCACGGACACAAGGGTGAATATCTTCATAATCTTGTTCTGGTCCAGGTTGATAAGACCGACAACCGTGTCCTGAAGGTACTCAAGCCTCTCGAAACCGAAATTCGTGTGGTTGATCAGGGAATTGATGTCCTGGAGCAGAACCGAGAAACGCCTGTGCAGATCCTTCGGGTACTTGTCGCTCCTGAGCATATTCGAGATCAGACGCTGCTTATCGACGATGTTCTCGCGCACGAGCATCGTGTTTTCCTGCAACTGGTTGATGTCCAAGAGGAAGTCCTCGTCGATGTCTTCCTGCTGGTTGATTCGCTTGCTGTACTGGGAGATCTCCTTGCTCATAAGCTCGATCATATCCGCGTCCAGATCGACACGCTGGTCCATAATGCTGGCGAAGACCGTGTAGCCGTTCGGATATGACTGAGGCATCGCGACTATCCTGCGCTGGAGCTCGGTGAAGCTTCGCAGCGGAACATCCCTCAAGGTCGTCAGACAATTCCCGACGAAAGTGAACGAGACGGCCTCCATCGAATAGTCCTCCGGTCCCGGCATCAGGAAGTTGGTGTTCGCGAAAATCGCGTTCTCCGTCTCGGAGAAACGTGACGAACTCTCAATCTCCTCAGCCTGCGCGCGGCTCTGGATTTCCTCTCCAAGAAACTCATCCACAGTGTGTTTCTCCTCTCCCGACGGAGAAAGGATGTCAATCCAAAGGACATTGTCCCTGCTGATTTTAGAAAGCTCCGTTTCAGACTGGGAAACCAACAGCTTGCCGTTCAGTCTGTAGAAAATCGCAATCATACTCTTCCTGTATTATTCCCGGCCCGAGCGTGGGAAAGGTTCCACTTCAATGCGCTGACGTTACGGAGAAGTCAGTCCACAAAAATAAGAATATTTTATGGACTAAAAAAAATTTAGTCCATAAAATATCGGAACTATGCACTTTAGGCTTGCTCCGAATCCCTTCGGTAACACTTTCGGCCTCTTTTGTTCCTCAAGAGTGCAGCCTGCACTCTTGGGAAACGTTTCCTCCACTTTTCGTCTCCCGAGGGTGCTGCTGAGCATTCATTGGAGACATTATTTCCTTTGTCACTTCAGAAAGGCGATCCGGCACGCGCACGAAGACTTCTTCTGCACTTTTGGGATGCATATACGCCTCTTTTCGTTCCCGGAGGGTGTCGGATGGCTCTGTTGAGTAACGTTTGCCCTCATTTTTGTCTCTGAAAAGCTTGATAGTGAGAGGCTATGGTATTCATTGATGTCCGCGACAATCCACTTTGGGCTTGCAATCCATAACAATGCCACGTAAATATGCCTTTACTACGAACAAGCCTAAAGTGCATAATTCCGTAAAATATTAATTCACCCCCAGTCGCTTCGCGACAGCCCCGGTGGGGCACGGGGAAAGGTTTCCCCGAAACCCCTTCGGTCGCTTCGCTCCTAGTCCCACGACTCTAAAACTAAATGAATCCCAGCAGGATGTTCAGGCCGATGAGGATGAGGACAGAGCCGCCGATCAGCTCCGCCGGACGGCCGAAGCGGCAGCCTATTCTTTGACCGCCGAACATTCCTCCGATCACGGAAAGCATGGTCACAATGAAGACGGCGGCGAGGTTCATCATCATCTTGCCGGTAGGGACTAAACCCATGGAAAGGCTGATGCCGACGGTGAAAGCGTCAATGCTGGTGGCCACGGCCCCGATGATGACATTCTTGAGGCCGTTCAGGTCGCGAGACTCGTCCTCGTTCTTCACGGCTCCCAGAATCATCGACCCGCCGACATAAAGCAGCAGCAGGAATCCTATGAGACTGGCGACTTTATGAATATGTCCGACGAATATGTCGCCGAACAGCCAGCCCAGGGCCATAAGTGCAGTCTGAACTACTCCGAACACGAAAGCGATCGGAAGGATCTTTCTCCGGGATATTCCTTTAAGGGTGACGCTTGAGCACGTCGAGACAGCGAAGCAGTCGGCGCAGAGCGACGCGGCCAGAAGCAGGGATTCAACTATCGATAATAACATTGCCAGGTAAGCTTTTATACAAGCATCCGCAAATTCTTATGGCTTGAAAGTCTGGCGGTTGACTATCGAGCGTCCCAGAGTGAGCTCATCGGCATATTCAAGGTCATCCCCGAAACCCAGACCTCGGGCAAGGGATGAGACTCTGACTTGATATTCAGAAATCTGACGGTAGATGTAGAATGAGGTGGTCTCGCCCTCCACGTCGCCGCTCAAGGCCAGGATTATCTCGACCTCCTCTGGCTTCACGTCTCCGGACACGAGCATATCCCTTACCCTTTCAACCAGTCGGGCGACCGTGATGTCCGACGGGCCGATTCCGGCGATCGGCGAGATTATTCCGCCAAGCACGTGATAGACACCACGATACTGCCCCGTGTTCTCGATGCTCATCACGTCTCGGACATTCTCCACGACACAGATAGTCTTATGGTCACGGGACTTGTCGGCGCAGATCGGACAGATGTCCTCGTCTGAAATCATCCAGCACTGCCGGCAGTACTTCGCCTCGTCCCTCATCTTGACTATCGAGTCGGCGAAATGGTGCACGTTCTCAGAAGGCTGCCGCAGCAGATGCAGGGCCAGGCGCAAGGCGCTGCGCTTGCCCACCCCCGGAAGGGAGCCTATGGCCTGCACAGCGTCCTCCAAAAGTTTTGATGGAAATGTCTCCGGAACCGTCATCTACTTAACCTCACCTTTCTGGTAAGCGTTCACGGCCGCGCGGACCTGACCATATTCAAGCAAAAGCTTGCGGGCGAAGTCGTAGTCCTCGATGCCGGTCTCGCCCATGATCATCCTGGTTCCGCGATCGACGAGCTTACGGTTCGTCAGCTGCATGTCCACCATCTTGCTGCCCTTGACATGGCCGAGACGGATCATGGACACAGTCGAAATCATGTTCAGAACCAGTTTCTGGGCCGTGCCGGCCTTCATTCTGGTGCTGCCGGTCACGAACTCAGGACCGACGACAACCACGATCGGAACCTCTGCTGCGGCTGCCACCGGAGAATTCTCGTTGCAGGTGATGCAGCCTGTCAGAAGGCCGTTCTCGCGGGCTGTCTTCAATGCCCCGATCACATAAGGGGTTGTGCCAGAGGCCGCGATTCCGATCACGACATCATTCTTTGTCGGTGAATATGCCTGAAGGTCTCTCCAGCCTCCCTCGACGTCGTCCTCAGCTCCTTCCACAGCGTCGCGGATGGCGCTGTCACCACCGGCCATGAAGCCGATGAACACGTCGTGGACTCCGTAGGTCGGAGGGATCTCGGAAGCGTCCACGATGCCCAGACGGCCACTCGTCCCGGCTCCGAGGTAGAACACACGACCGCCGAGAGGAACCCTCTCCACGATGCCGTCCACAAGTTTCCGAATCTGCGGTATCGCTCCGGCCACAGCGACCGGAACCGTCCTGTCCTCAGTGTTGATCGCGTTCAGCAACTCTTCTGTGGACATCTTCTCAAGGTGGTCATACCTTGAGGACTGTTCTGTTGTTCTTGAATCTTCCATAACATCTTATGCCGGAACATCTCCGGCGAAGCCATTATTATTTCTTTCCTAAATGATATTCGACGAGACCTTCGATCGGGGCCGGGATGATTGTGGAGAAACGGATTCCGTAAGGTTCGGCGACCTTCCTGATGATGTTCCTGTTGGCATAGCCGAAACCGCCCACTACACCCACCGGGTACCTGTCGATGTCGTACTGCATCAAAGCCCTCTCGATGAAGTCCCTGAAATTCTGCTCCACAAGGCCGCGGACATATTCACAGGTGTCGTACCTCTGAAGAATCCACGGAGCGAATGAGCCGAGGTACTTTGAAGGGGCCTCGCCACGGTAGACGTTCTGCACGACGGTCATGTAGTCAACCTTGAAATCCCTGGCGAACTCACCCGCGACCGGCTCCGGCACAAGTCCCTTGAGGAAATCGGCCATGAAAAGCCTGCCGAGCCTCGCACCGCCGCCCTCGTCTCCGAGGATGAATCCGGCAGAGCGGACGTTCTTCACCACATTCGTCCCGTCGAAAAGACAGCTGTTGGAGCCTGTGCCCATGATGGCCGCGACTCCGGGCTTGTGGCCGCACACGGCACGCGCCGCGTCCAGAAGATCCGAGGCATATTCCATCTCAGCCTCCGGGAACAACGACCTGAGCACGTGATCCAGCCCCTTCGCCTGCGGAGGCACCTTCTCACCTTCCGGCACAATCAGGCCGGCGGCGTAGAAATGGACCTCGGACACCTTTGAGTCCAGTCCCCTGGCCTTGAACTCGGCCATCGCTTCGGCCACTATCCCCTCGATGACATCCTGAGGCATCGTGGCCAGATTCATGCCCGCGGTCTTGACATTAATAGGTTCCTTGTCCAGGGCCGCCGCGCACCAATCGGTCTTCGTCGCCCCGCTTTCCACAATGATAATCATAATCGAATCTTTTTATGCCCGGCGATGCTTCCACCGCCGTGGTTGAAAATCATGCAAAGATACTTCTTTCCAGCGAAATACTATAATTATTTCACAGGACACTTACCTCAGCGCCTTCCTCATGACAGGCAGCACCCTCTCCACGTAGCGCATCATTCCGAGGTCGGTGAAATGGACGCCATCAACAGTGGCCTCGCCGTCATCGCCGATCAGGCCGTCGGTGGAGACGTAGTACAGCCTCTTTTCGCCAGCTTTTTTCAGCTTCTTGTACAGGGCAAGCTGTGCGGCGTTCTTGGATGTAACCTCCTCCAACATCTTCTGATCAAAACGGGTGTGAGGAAATGTCGGATCCTCGACGAGGATCACCGGGACATCCGGGAAAGCATCCCTGATGATTCTGAAGAACTTCTCACCCCTTTCGTTTATCAGTTCGGCGGAGGAGTTCGGGACATAGTCGAGCACGATCAGGCTCGGGTTCTGGACACGGGTGATATATTCAGCGATCTCATAGTCCAGCCGTGCGTTGCCGCTGAATCCAAGGTTGATGACCTCCCTGTCGAGCTTCCTGCCCAAGATGGCCGTGAATGCCATTCCCGGACGCGATGTGCACCCTCCCTGAAGGATGCTCGTCCCGTACATGACAACAGGACGCTCAGTCTTAGGACTTTCCACAGCCGGAGCCTCTATGACGGCCCCTTCGTCGATTCCAAGCTCAAGTTCTTCGATTCCGTTATACATGGAGAGGTAGAGCATATATTCCCTCATGTCAGGGGTCATGTTCGCGATGATTGTCTTGTTTTTGACATTTTTGTCGCGTCCACCCCAGTCGAATCCGCTGCCGGCGAAACGCCAGCCGTCTTTTTCGGTCAGGATGTAAAGGTCGAGACCGCTGTCACCTGCGTCTGTCATATGCGGCATATACTGGCGCGGGCTGGTGGACTTCCAACGGGCGCGGATCTGCGTGGAATTGGAGCGGAAGCGGATGTAAAGCCCGGCCGAATTGCGTCCCAAGTCCCACAAAGGGCCACGCACGACACCCTTGAATTCAGCCGGAAGCCGCTCATAACGGGCGGAAGTCTCCTCAATGCACTTGCCATAGAGAGGGAACGCGGACGCGTCACAATAAACAACGCCCTTATCCTGAGCGGATGACATGGATGCCGCCAGAACAGCGAAAGCCATGCATAGAATGATTCTTCCGAAATCAGTCATATTCATTGATTATCAGTTAATATATTTTCCTTTTCCAAGCCAATGGAACAACCCGTAGGCCGCGGCCGCGACATAGCCCACATAAAGAGCCGTCAGCCAGAACTGCCCTTCCATGAAGCACATCACGACAAGGATGATGTCGGTGACGATCCAGACAACCCAGTGGTACGGGATCGAGCGGCCGAGCCAGTATGTGGCGACCACGGACATCATCGCCGACGCCGAGTCCAGCCAGGTGCTGGAACCTCCCAACACTTCAAGGACCCAGACAAGAGCGACTGTTCCCGCGATGAATATGACCGCGCTCCACAAGGCGGTCGCCCCGCTCATCCTTCCGAGGTGGACAGTGGCGTCCTCTTGTCCGCCGGACCCGGCAAGCGCCCTACTGTCCTTTCTCCACTGATAAAGCCCCCATACGGACATCCCCACGTAATAAATGTTCAGCGCCATGTTCGACCAAAGATGCTGCACTGCGAATGAATATGCGCACGCGAGCCCAGTGGCGATTCCGAAGTACCACATGCTGTTCTTCTGGAGCACTTCCAAAACGATATACGGGACGCCCGTCACCAGAGCGAAGATTTCTATTACCTTGACTATGTCCATGGGATACAAAAATAGTCATTTTCACACACCTTTTCATTGAATATCTTCAGTTTTTGTGTACATTTGTCCGTGAGCTCTAACATCAATTATTGAAAACCAAATATTTATGTCTTTCTCAAGCAAAACCGCACTGTTGGTGGTACTGGCGGTCAACATCCAGGCTTCGTTCTGTTCCTGCGTCAACGAGGACTACGACCTTACCAAGGATTTCGACAAGACAATAAGCATCGGCGGCGACATCCACGCGCCGATAGGAAACTCGGAGACAATCCTGATCTCCGACCTGCTGGACATAGACGAGAACGGAACCGGGGTTCTTGTCGTCAGCGCCGACGGCGACTATTCCTTGCACCTGTCAGGCAACCGCACCGAGACCGGCTTCAACGTGCCCTCTGTCTCAATCACCCGTGGACTTGTCAACGAAGGAGGTTTCACGGCAGGCATTGACCGCTCCCTGATCATGAGCGAGACCGGAGTCATCTCTCCGGAATCGCCGCTGCCTTCAGGACTGACTTTCTCAAGGAATTTCACCCCCATCCCGACTCCGGTCACGATCGACGAGGCTGTTCCTGAGGAGATAGTTGACGTCAAGGGTGTCACAGGCAAGGCGACAGGTACCGTCTCATTCAGCGCCAATGTCGGGAAAGCCACCGTCACAGGTCTTGTCATAGACTTTCCCGACTACCTCGAAATCGGAGATATAACGACAAAGAGCGGCCGGATCTCATACTCTTTCGACAAGGAAAGGAATATGCTCACCTTCGATCCTGTGGAAGTCAGCAAGTCTCCCAATTCCGTCAATCTGGAGATCACCGGAATTGATTTCGACAAGATTCCGGCAGGACAAGGTTTCATGGCGGACAGACACAGGATCATCGTCAACGATGACATCAAGCTTAGCGGATTCAATGTAAAGGTGCTCTCAGACGACCTCGGAAGGACATTCGCTTCCATCCCGGAGGAGATTCTGGTGGATGTCGGCATAAATGTCGGCTCGATTGAAGTTGAAAGCGCCACAGTCAAGGTTGATCCGATAATCGACATAGACCCTAAGACCGTCGATGTCGGGACCATGCCGGATTTCATCGATGGTGACGGAACCGCGCTCGATCTGTACAACCCTCAGATAATGCTTCGCGTGGGCAACGACAGCCCGTTGGCCTTGACCCTGAACGCGGATCTGGAGTCCTTCAAAGGCGAGACAAAGAACACCGTGCACATCGGGGACAAGGGAGGCGCGACCGATGAAATCCGGATCGAGGCCGGCAAAGAGACAAGAATATGCCTCTCCGCCACGGGAGAGGACGTGCCTGAAGGCTACAACAACATCAAGGCTCCGGCTCTGCCCGACATCGTGAAAGATGTCCCTGAACGGATAGGAATCACCAACGTGGATGTCAAGGCGGAAGATGAGTTCATCACTGTGCGGACCGACAGGGAATATTCATTCTATTGCAGCTATGATGTCATCGCCCCTCTGTCGTTCGGAAGCGGACTGAGGTTCGAGTACAGCTACGACTTCACGGGCTGGAACGAGACTTTCAACCCGCAGGACGGGGACGGCAAGGAGTTCGAGATCAGAAACGCGGATGTGACATTCGATTTCGTGAATATGATCCCTTTGGGAATCAGTCTGACAGTCTCCGCCATTGACAAAAGCGCAAGGGTGATCCCGGAGATCACCGTAACGGTGGACGGAAGCGTCTCGTCAGGATCCATCGAGAGACCAAGCCGGAATCCGATGACGATGACCCTCAAATCTTCGGCCGGGGATCTGAAAAGGCTGGACGGGCTGAGGTTGAATCTGGAGGCCTCCGGAACCGACAGGGAGCACCAAGGAACCTGCCTCAACAAGAACCAGGGAATCAGGTTGGAGAACATGAAGATCAGAATGCAAGGTTCGGTCACGACCGAGTTCTGACAGAATCCCCATGGATCAACGTAACATTCATCAAAAGTCAGACACAATGAAAAAGGCAATCATATTCATCATCATCGCGCTTGCAGCCGCCGAAGGGGCCTTCGCGCAGCAGATATTCCGCTCCACGTATTTTCTCGAAGGCTATAACCACAGGCATCAGTTCAATCCGGCCTTCGCGTCAAGCACCAGCTATTTCACGGTTCCGGTCATCGGTTCCTTCAATCTGGAGACGCAAAGCAACATGGGAGTCAGCACATTTCTCTACCCTGTCGACGGAAAGCTGACCACATTCATGAATTCCGCCGTTCCGGCCGACGAGTTCCTGGGCAAGCTGAGTCCTGACAACCAACTCAATGTGGACAACACGGTCTCTCTGCTATCGCTCGGCATATCGAAAGGAGAATCTTTCTTTTCGTTCGATGTCAACATGAGAACCTGCGCGGCCGTCAATCTGCCGTATAGTCTCTTCGATTTCATGAAAAACGCCGGCAAGTCACAGAACTACGACGTTTCCGGAATATCAGCCAGTGTGGACAGCCGTCTGGAGTTCGCGTTGGGCTATAGCCGCCGCGTCACGGAGAGGCTCAGTGTGGGCGGAAGGGTGAAATTTCTCGTGGGGACAGCCAACATGAAAGCGGACATAGAGAGAATGAATATTCAGATGACAGAAGACAGGTGGTCAATCCAGTCGGACGGAAGCCTGAAATCATCATCATTCCTGGACATACAGACAAAAGGAGAATCCGGAGCCGCGCTCGACAATCCTTCCGACAAGGATCTGCTGGACTTCGACAGCGTAAAGGCAAACAAAAACTCTCTTGTGAACGGATTCGGAGCCGCGATTGACCTCGGCGCGGAGCTGGAAATCATAGATGGGTTAAAACTTTCCTTGGCTGTCAACGATTTAGGCTACATGGCTTGGAAGAATACCACTGTGGCGCGGACCAGCGGAGAAGGATGGTCGTTCGACGGGTTCGACAATGTCTCGTTCGATGGAGACAAGGATAATTCGCTCAAAAACCAGCTCGATGACCTGACGGATGAAGTGATGGATTTGTTTGACTTCAGGAGAACCGAGAAAAACGGGACAGACGGTGGAATGACAGCCGCGACTGTCAATGTGGGGGCCGAGTACACAATGCCGTTCTACAGCGGCTTGTCAGCCGGTCTTCTGAGTTCGACCTACATCCACGGAGCGTACAGTTGGACCGAAGCGCGTCTGTTCGCCAATGTCAAACCGGTTGAATGGTTCAGCGCAAGTGTGAACTATGCCGTGTCCAAATTCGGGTCAACGGTCGGGGCTGTTGTAGGATTCCATGTTCCGGGATTCAACATATTCATCGGCTCAGACCACCTTCCGTTCAGGTTCGCCAAGGCGAATGACTGGATCCTCTACCCTTACGGGAAACTGAACACCAACCTCAACTTAGGAATCTCGTTTAATCTCGGGAAAAGGGATTAGGTCACTTCGACAGGCTCAGTGACCAACTGACAATTAAAACAAGGAGACCAGAACGTACATCCAATGCGCCGCGAAAGCGGCGGCGAGTCCTCCGATTGTGTGCGCCAGAATGGCTTTCGGGGTCAATTCCCTGTAACCCAGAGAGTCAAGCATAGCCGTGTGGGTGCTGAGGAATCCGCTCCAGCACATTCCGATGGCCGTGAAGACAGCGATCGCGTTGCCGTCGGCCCAACCGTTGGCCACAAAGTTAGGCACGAGGCTGAGGGCAGCCCCAACAGCTCCGAGAGATGTGATCGGGAACGCCACAAGGTGAGGGTCATTGAATCCGAACAGAGCCTTGAACACGAAATCGATCTTGTCGGCCAGCCAAGGCAGGATCTCCACGCCCTCGTAGGCCGCGCCCGTGTAAGCACCTGAGGCAGAAGGGCCGAAAGTCAGAATCATCACGAATGTGGATATTATGAGCACACCCGGAATGATGGACATTCCGACCTCGACTCCCGAACGGCCGCCGTCCAGAAGGCAGTCCAGAATCCTTGTGAAAAGCGACTTCTTCTCCTCTTCCTTTTCTTCGGCCTCCTCTTCCTCAATGCCTTCGCAAGCCTCCTCGGTAAGGTACTGAGGGAAAGCCTTCAGCGTGAATCTCTGCATAAGCCTTGTGGAGACGATGCAGCCGCAGAACGCCCCGAAAAGGCCGATCAGCGACTCCTTGAAGAAGCCTTGCCCCATCATAAAGACGATCACGATGAGTCCCATTCCGAACGCCGTTCCGAAATTGGTCAGGGAAATCAGCTGGTACTTCTTGAAATATTTGCTGAATCTCTTGTCCTTTGACAGCGAGATGATCGCCGGGTTGTCCGACAGGAATGTCATCACGGCACCCAGCGAGGCGACTCCCGGAAGGTTGAACAGCGGCTTCATCAGCGGTCGGAGCAGTTTCTCCAGAATGGATACCACCCCGAACTCGGCGAACAGGCGGCTGAGCGCTCCCATCAGCACACAGATGGACATCAGGTAGAACACGGTGTTGATCAAAAGATCATGTGCGGTTTTCATCACGGTGTTGAGCATGTTGGCCATGCCCATCGAGATGCCCAGATAGGCAAAGAAACCGATGACGATGACAAGACAGATCACCCCGTTCAGGGCGGGGCTCGAAGACTTTTTCCTGGTCTTATTCATAACAGGCTTGTTAACGCTTTAGAGGCGGAATATTCAGAAACTATCGTTTGAGCAGGCTCATCCTCCAGGTGAGGCCGACGCTGGCGATCTGTTGGTTGTCAAGCAAGACACCGGCAGGGTTGCCGTTGTCCCCGAATGAGTGGCAGAATGTGGCGTGGAGGCGGATGCTCTTGTCAGCAAGCGGGAAATATTCCACACCGCAGCCGACTCTTCCCATCGATGTGCCCGGCATGACACACCAATCCCCTTCCCTGTCAAGATCGTTATGGTCAAAGCTCGCCTTTCCAAAGACATTCAACTTGTCATTGAATGAATATGCCACCTTACCGATGAGCGTGAAGTCCCTCAGGAACGACATCTTGTCCACGAGCGACCGGTTCATAAAGTCTGCGAACACAGTTAACTTCCCTAAAGAGAAATGGTTGCCGAGGGCGAGATAGTTGATGAACTTTCCGGGAAGATATTCAATCATATTCAGTGACCATATGGAATCAAAACAGCCATGGGAGCCGTTCCACATCAGGTTGTAGGCATACAGGTCACTGTTCTCCCGCCGGAATGGACTCTGGCAGAGCTGGAACCGCAGCAGGTCAGTTCCTCCGCCAAATGAATATCCCGCGTTGACTCCCATCTGGTAGCAGGAGATGTTGCTGCAATATTCGGAAAAGAAGTAGATGTCGATAGGAGCGATGTCATATTCATACCCTCCGATCTCGACAATCTGCTTGCCGCCGGAGAAGCTCCAACGCTCGTCCGGCCTATAAGTGAGGTAAAGGAAGTCCGTGGCGTTGAAGAAACTTTCACTGCCGTGGCCGCGGTAGAGCCGCTGCCGGTAGTTGTAGGAGAAATGTTCATTGAACTCTCCGTTTATCAGGATGCTGACATTCTTGCCCTTGAAGCCGCAGTTGCCCTTGACGGCATCCCCGCCCACGTACTCCCGCTGGTAATCCACCCTTGCCTGAAGCCCGATATTCACCAAGTTACCGTCCTGCGCTCCCGCAGTCCGACTTACAAAAAGCAACAAAATCACCGCAATCGGCGTCTTTTTGATACGCATACTCAATTATGTGGTTCAAATTTCCGGCAAAATTAAGCATAAAAATGATAATCCCAAACCTTTTTGTCTCACCTTTTTTTGCCCACTGAGCCGATTATGGGCGTCCCGACGGTTTCGAGAACCGAGTGCCTGTCTCGCGGTCGCTGAGCCTGTCGAAGTGACCCACCACAGCTCCACCGTGATAAGTAAATAACTATAAATGAATATATAACAAATTCCCTCCAGTCGAAATCGACCAGAGGGAATCATATTTCTAACTTATTGTCAAGAGCTTACGCTCCACAAACAAATTACTCAGCCTTACCGTTTGAACCAAGAACGTCAACGATCTTGTGCTCATAGAGCTTCTTCATCTCGTCGCGGGCTGGTCCGAGGTACTTTCTTGGGTCGAACTCACTTGGCTTCTCGGCGAAGACCTTGCGGACAGCGGCGGTCATGGCGAGACGGGAGTCAGAGTCGATGTTGATCTTGCAGACAGCGCTCTTGGCGGCCTCACGAAGCTGCTCCTCAGGGATACCTACAGCGTCAGGAAGCTTGCCACCGTACTGGTTGATGATATCGACATATTCCTGAGGAACTGAAGATGATCCGTGGAGTACGATAGGGAATCCAGGGAGCTTCTTCTCGATCTCGTGGAGAACGTCGAAAGCGAGTGGAGGTGGAACGAGACGGCCTGTCTTAGGGTCTCTTGTGCACTGCTCCGGCTTGAACTTGTAGGCACCGTGAGAGGTACCGATGGAGATGGCGAGTGAGTCGCAGCCTGTGCGGGTAGCGAAGTCGATGACCTCCTCTGGCTTTGTGTAGTGAGACTCCTCAGCGGCAACCTCATCCTCAACGCCGGCGAGAACGCCAAGCTCGGCCTCAACGGTGACGTCATACTTGTGAGCGTACTCAACAACCTTCTTGGTGAGGGCGATGTTCTCCTCGTAAGGAAGGGCGGAACCGTCGATCATCACTGAAGAGAATCCCATGTCAACGCAGCTCTTGCAAAGCTCGAAGCTGTCGCCGTGGTCAAGGTGAAGAACGATCTGAGGATGCTCCCAACCGAGTTCCTTGGCATACTGAACAGCGCCTTCGGCCATATAACGGAGAAGGGTCTGGTTAGCGTAGTTGCGGGCTCCCTTGGAAACCTGAAGGATAACCGGTGACTTCTCCTCGGCTGAAGCCTGGATGATAGCCTGAAGCTGCTCCATATTGTTGAAGTTGAAGGCAGGGATAGCGTAGCCACCCTTCACGGCCTTTGCGAACATCTCTCTGGTGTTGACCAGGCCAAGATCTTTGTATGATACCATAATTCTATGAATTTAGAAATTAATTATCCGTTTTTCCGACATTGGTTCTCTTCAAATGCCGTGCAAAGTTACGCTATTTTTCACAAAAAATTTATATTTTTGTTTGTTTAAACGTTTAACAATTACTACAATGACTATAGGTGACGATTTCAAAATCCTGTCTGACAAAACGACCGATGGTGTCAGGCACATCACGGCGGTTCCGAGCGCGATCGTGTGCTCGGCTCAGATTGACTTTGACCTTATCGAGGGGAAGATCCACAATTTAAGGTACATCAAAGGTTGTGACGGGAACCTTCAGGCGATCGGGAGGCTTCTGGAGGGGATGGAGGCCGGCAAGGCGGTCGAGATCCTGTCGGGAGTCAATTGCCACGGACGCGGGACCTCGTGCTCAGATCAGCTGACTCGGGTGCTGCGTAAAGTTATCGGTTAGATTTCGGATTTAGGCGTCCCTGCTCCGGCGGGAATGACGGACTTACGCTTCGCGCCCTATCCGGGTGAATGTCCATCATTCCCCGCCGGAGCAGGGACGCGAAAACAGAGACGTGGAAAAGAGATCAAAGCAGCGGCGACAAATTAATTATCGGGATTATGCATTTCAGGCTTGATAGTTATAGTAATATCAATTATTAGACGCAAGCACAGAATGCATATCTTGGTTACAAGGCTCTATAATTAGAAGCTGTTTTGAATTGTTTGTTTGAAGGTTTGAGAGTGAAAAACTTCAGTCTCGACCGCTTCTTCCAAGGAAGATAGCGGTGCTATCTGACTGAAGAAACGGGAAGAAAATGAAGATTTTTCACCTCAAAGAACATTTCAAACAATTCAAAACAGCTTCTTAGTTGGAGCCAGATATTTTCCGTGAACTTGCGGCAGTCCCGGCGGAAATTCATAAATCGCTATGTATCAATGAGTGGAGCGCCACTTATTGACATTTATTGTTTTAGAATATCCTGACAGTCATTTTTAGAGGGTAGGATTCACGAATATATTCATTATAAATCCGTTACAGATTAGGGGAACCTTTGTCTTGAATGAAGGAGAGATAGCGGCGGAGGATGATGCCGTGACGGCCTACCTGAAGGATCAATGGCATTGAGGAGAGGTCGAAAGTGTCGAGGAGGGACTTGGCGAGGGCGGGATTGGTGACCATAATCTCATCTACGTTCACGTCCAGGGTTCTCAGGCCAAGGGAGTCGGCGGCGGAGAGTTCGGCCTTGCAGACCGGGCAGCCTTCGGTGTGGAAGACTATGTAGCCGCCTTTTCTGCGCAGGCGGTTCCATTTCCTCGTCCAGTCACGGAGGAAAAGGGCGTTGGCATCATTCCGAGGTTGGATTAAGGTATGGTCACCGTGTGCCTTATCGCTTACGTCGACCTGTTCCAGAGAACGATCGGACGCTTGGTTACGGTTGTTAACTTCATCCTGTTCCTGAATACGGTCCGGCCAGACGGTGGGGTTTGACTGAGATTCAGCCGAAGAACTCTTGGAAATGAGGTCCTTTGCCTTCGGGAGTTTCGAGCCGACGGGGGTGCGGGAAAGGAGGTCTTTCATCATACGGGCAAGGCCTACGACCTTGAGGGTGTCGTCTTGCGTGTTCCAGATTCCGGGACGGGAGAGGATATATTCATTGATGAAAGGGAGGGCGCCTTCCTTGCTGAATTCATCGCGGCGAGAGGTAAGCCAGTAGAGAAGATCGCCTTCGAGGTGCTTGAAGAATATGGTGTCGCCTTGGGCTAAGGTGCGGTCTTCCAGAGTTTTGGCGATGGAGAGGATACGATCCGCAGACGGACGCTCCGACAAGGGCACCGACCGGGCGGAATCCTCATACGACATGAAGAGCTTGTCCATCAAGACGGCGGAGGCGGAGCCGCCATATTCATAATCCTCGCGGGAGAGGACTATGCCTAGAAGCCGGTCCAGGGCGCCGGTGTCCATTCCCCTGCCTATTATGGTGCCTGAACGATCCACAAGAAACATCCGGGGGGTCTGCAGTACACCGTATTTCATCTGGTAGTCGGACTTGATCTCGGGATCCCAAAGATGGATGACCCTCGTCTGACTGGCCCTGACAGTGAATTTGGTCTCGCGCCATTCCTTCCAACTCTCCGCCGACACACCGGTGTAGACGGCATAGACATCTATCGGCCAGTTCTTCGAATTAAGCTTGGAACGCAGCATGACCGTCTCCAGCCTGCACTTGGCGCAATCCGTGTCGTAGAAGAAAAGCACACGGTAGCGGCTCGACGGCCCGCCGATCTCAACAACCTCTCCATCAGGAGTTTCCAATTTGGCTGGAGGTGCCTTCATCCCCAAAAGCGACTGACGGTTGAAGTCGGCGAAGATCTTGGCCTCCAGAAGCACGTCGTCCCCTCCCATGTCGATCAAACCCGGGGCGAACCAGGTGTCCGTCAAGTGGATGGCCACGGCCTCGTCGCCCATCACCGGGGACATCAGATAGTGGTCGTAGATCTTCAGGGCGATGTGCTGGCGCAGAAGCGAATCCTTGGCCGAATCAATCAGAAGGTCGCATTCACGGGACTTGACATCAACATTCTCTGGCTCAAGGATTTGAAAATATTTATCCAACCGCTTGTCAAGCTCCGCCAGACGGGTTGAATCAACCTGCGCAAAGCAGCGAAACGGCAGCAAAAGCCAAAGAATGAATATGACCGCGCGGCGACTCATCTGACCTCCGGCAACAAAACCCCTTCAGGGATAAACTGCGACAGATCGCCGTGATGGCGCACCACATCCCTCACAGCCGAAGACGATATATGTGAATATTCCTGAGCGGTAGGGATGATGATGGTGTCCACCTCCGGAGCCAGATGACGGTTCGCGTCAGCGATCGCCTGCTCGTTGTCGAAGTCTGTCATATTCCTGACTCCCCTGACAATGTGGCGGACTCCGAGCTCACGGCAGATGTCGATGGTAAGTCCCTCATAGTGAATGATCCGGACCCCTTCCATTCCACGGGTCGCCTGACGGATGATGTCCTCGCGCTGCTCCATCGAAAAGAAGCCACGCTTGTCCTGATTGATTCCCACGGCCACTATGACCTCATCGAAGATGGTCAAGGCCCTTGTCAGGATATTCAGATGGCCTGACGTGAACGGGTCGAAGGACCCCGGGAACAATGCTATGCGATTCATTATAAATTCTTTGAATATGATGGCCAAAAAGCCGGATTACAGTTGCCAGTTTATCGGAGTCTTGCCCTCACTGGCAAGGATCTCGTTCGTCCTGGAGAAATGGCGGCACCCGAAAAAGGCTCCGCATGCCAAAGGAGACGGATGCGCCGCCTCCAGCACATAGTGCCGTGAGGTGTCGATGAGTTCCTTCTTGCTTCTGGCGTAATTGCCCCACAGGAGGAATACGACTCCGTTGCAATTATCAGAGATATAACGGATAACGGCATCGGTAAACTGCTGCCAGCCTATTCCGCTGTGCGAAGCCGCCTCACCCGAACGTACAGTCAGGATCGAGTTCAGAAGAAGTACCCCTTGACGCGCCCAGTTCTCAAGGTTCGGACGGCCGCTCATCCTGATCCCGAGGTCATCCTCAATCTCCTTGAATATGTTCTTGAGGGACGGCGGAGCGGGTACGTTGTCCGGCACCGAGAAGCTCAGCCCCATCGCCTGGCCGTAGCCGTGGTAGGGATCCTGCCCCAGAATCACGACCTTGACCTGATCGACAGGAGTCAGCTCGAATGCCTTGAATATCTCCGGTCCCGGAGGAAAGATCACCTTTCCATGTGCCTTCTCACCGTGCAGATAACGCGCAAGCGCGGCAAAGTAAGGTTTCTCGAACTCACCTTGCAGCGCTTTTTTCCAACTTTGTTCTATCCTTACGTCCATAACGACCGCTAAGATAGAAATTAATCTTTGAATATGTACGAAATCACGTCGTCAATGTTCTTGACATAGTGGAACGACAGGCCTTCGACATAAATCGGCTTGATGTCCTCGACATCCTTGCGGTTGTCCTCGGAGATCACGATCTCGGTGACTCCGGCCCTCTTCGCCGCTAGGATCTTCTCCTTGATGCCGCCGACCGGAAGCACACGGCCTCTGAGCGTCATCTCGCCGGTCATCGCGATTCCAGCCTTCACGGCCTCGCCACGCAGGGCGGAAACCATTGAGCTGACCATAGTTATACCGGCTGACGGACCGTCCTTAGGCACAGCGCCCTCAGGTACGTGGACGTGGATGTCCTTCGCCCCGAATTCCTCGGATGTCATTTTGGCAAGCTGAGGATGGGCCTTGATGTACTGGTAGGCAATCGTGGCGGACTCCTTCATCACATCGCCCAGGTTACCGGTCATCGTCATCACGCCCTTGCCGCCGCTCACCGAACTCTCCACGAACAGGATCTCGCCTCCCATCTGCGTCCAGGCCAAGCCTGTGACGACTCCAGGAGCCTCATTGCCTTTCTGAAGGTCATGGAAATTGGTCGGCAGTCCGAGATATTCCTTAAGGTGCTCCTTCTTGATGACAGTCGGATAACTCTCGCCGAGAGCGATCTTCTTGGCCGTCACACGGGCGATCTTGGCTATCTGCTTCTCAAGGCCACGAACACCGGACTCGTGGGTATATTCATCGATGATCTTCTCCAGCGCGGCCTTGTCGATGCGGAGTTCCTTCTTGCCTATTCCGTGCTCTTCCAGCTGCTTAGGCACAAGGTAACGTTTCGCGATCTCCATCTTTTCCTCGGCCAGGTAGCCTGTGACGTTGATCAGCTCCATCCTGTCAAGCAGGGCTGACTGGATCGTGGAGATGTTGTTCGCCGTGGTGATGAACAGGACATTGGACAGGTCGTAGTCGATGTCCAGATAGTTGTCGTGAAACTCCACGTTCTGTTCCGGGTCAAGCACTTCCAGAAGAGCGGACGACGGGTCACCTTTGTAGTCGTTGCCGACCTTGTCGATCTCATCCAGAACGATTACCGGGTTGGATGTGCCGGCCTTGTCGATTCCGTTAAGGATACGTCCCGGAAGGGCACCGACATAGGTTTTCCTGTGACCACGCAGCTCCGCCTCGTCGTGCATACCACCGAGGGCGATCCTGACATATTTCCTGCCCAGAGCCTTTGCTATGGATTTGCCGAGGCTGGTCTTACCGACTCCCGGAGGCCCGTAGAGGCACAGGATCGGGGACTTCATATTCCCTTTCAGCTTGAGGACGGCAAGATATTCAATGATCCTTTCCTTCACTGTGTCAAGGCCGTAGTGGTCGCTGTCCAGGACCTTCTGGGCGTGCTTCAGGTCGAGGTTGTCCTTTGACATCTCGCCCCAAGGCAGATCGAGCAGGAACTCGATGTAGTTGTACTGGATGCTGTAGTCCGGAGAGGATGGATTGTACTTCTCAAGCTTGGCAAGCTCCTTCTCGAACTGCTTTCCGACCGCCTCCGGCCACTTCTTCGTCTTGGCCTTGGCGCGGAACTTCTCGAACTCTTCCTCCTCGTCCATTCCAAGCTCCTCCTGGATGGTACGGAGCTGATTGTTAAGGTAATATTCCCTCTGCTGCTGGTCGATGTCGCTCTTGACCTTCTGGTTGATCTCCTGCTTGATCTTCAACAGCTGGATCTGGGTGTCAAGCACTTGCAGAAGCTTCATAGCCCTGACGGTGATGTCGTCGATCCCGAGCAGCTGGACCTTCTCCATGAAGTTCTCGATCTCGACCGTGGTGGCGATGAAGTTCACGAGGAAAGCGTAGTTGTCGATGGATTTGAGCGCGCCTACCGCCTCCTTCGGAGCGAAAGACGAGGACTTTATGATGACCGCGGCCTTCTCCTTCAGGGACTCGGCGATCATCTTGGTGCTGTTGTCGTTCTCCGGGATGATGTCCTCTATGTACTTGACCCTGGCGGTGATATACGGTTCGTAAGACAGAACTCCGTCCATACGTAAGCGCTTGATTCCCTGAATGATGGCCGTGATCGTGCCGTCAGGCATCTCAAGGACTTTCATGACACGGCTCACTGTACCATATTCATAAAGATCCTTTTCGGTAGGGTCCTCCACTGTGACATCCACCTGCGGGACGGCTCCGATGAAAGAGTCACGCTTTTCCGCCTCCTTGATCAAAGTGATTGACTTCTGGCGTCCTATGGTGACAGGATAGACCATTCCTGGGAACAGCACCGCGTTCCTCAAAGCCAGAATGGGCAAAGTGTCAGGAAGGTCACCAGACTCGACCTTCATTTGCTCTTCTCCCTGCATCACAGGGATTATGTTCACTTCCGCGGTCCCCGCCGGGAAGAAAATGTCCTTATTGTTCTCTGTGTTCATAATGTTCATCTAAAAACGTCACGGATTTCCTCTGACATTTTGTCAGAAATCCGGAAGTCCAAGACGCATTTTGGAATATGGTCAATCACCGTGCCAAAAAAATATGGATAATAATTTATGTATCTGATTTTGAATATTAAAAAAATAAGTCTATTTTTGCATCCTCAAACGAACTTTGGGGATTATTATGGTAAATCAAATAAATAATTTATAGATTATGACAAAGGCAGAAATCGTGAATGAGGTTGCAAAGTCAACCGGAATCGAGAAAATCGCAGTTCAGTCCGTTATCGAGGCTTTCATGGACACCGTAAAGGGTTCCATCATCAGGAAAGAGCCTGTGTACCTCCGCGGATTCGGCAGCTTCATTGTTAAGCACAGAGCGAAGAAGGCAGCCAGAAACATCACCAAGAAGACAACTATGACCATCCCTGCACACGACATCCCGGCCTTCAAGCCAGCGAAGATCTTCGTGAACGCAGTCAAGGAGGAAAAATAATTTTTAAACTTCTTTTATTATGCCAAGCGGAAAAAAGAGAAAGAGACATAAGATGTCGACGCACAAGCGTAAAAAACGCTTGCGCAAGAACAGACACAAGAAGAAGTAATACGCTTCTGTGCCTGCCATTTTAGCAGTCTGCTAGAAGAAAAAGGCTGACCGGAAGTGCCGGACAGCCTTTTTTATTATCGTTAAAGAAATAAGTCGGCAAGACGCCGGATTATTTTTGTCACCATTGTTATTTCCTTATGGAGTCAGAAAAATCTGAGAAAGATTTGATTGTCGATGTCACATCGACAGAAGTTCACATCGCGCTGATGGAAAACCATCGGCTGATTGAGCTCAACAAAGAGTCCAGCAAAGGGCACAGTTTTTCCGTCGGGGATGTTTACCTGGGAAAAGTGAAGAAGATTCTTCCTGCGCTCAATGCCGCCTTTGTGGACATCGGAGACAAGAAGGAAGCATTCGTTCATTATCTGGATCTGGGACTTTACTTCACATCGTTCGATGAGTTTGTGCGCAAGAGCAACCCGAACACGGATCTCGGAGAACTTTACTCGGGCATTCCCATCGGACCGATCCTTGAGAAGGAGGGCCGCATCGAGAACGTGCTGAAGCCAGGACAGATGATGATAGTGCAGATCGTCAAGGAACCGATCTCCACGAAAGGGTCACGACTGACCGCGGAAATTTCATTGGCAGGACGTAACATTGTACTGATTCCCTTCGCCGAGAAGGTGAGCATTTCCCAAAAAATTTCCTCAAAGGAAGAGAAAAGAAGGCTTGAGACTCTTGTCAGAAGCATTCTCCCTAAGAACTACGGAGCCATCATCCGCACGGCGGCCGAAGGCAAGAACGCCGCGGTCCTCGTGGCCGAGTTGAAGTCTCTTATTGAGAAATGGGAGTCTTCCTGGAAGAAAGTTGCCAAGTCTAAGGGCATCCAGCTGCTCTTCACCGAGTACAGCAAGACCACCACCATCCTCAGAGATCTCCTGAACGATTCGTTCTCGAACATCCATGTCAACAACGAGGCGGTTTACGAGGAGATAAAGAAATATATTTCCTTGATCTCTCCGGATCAGGAAAAGATTGTGAAGCTGTACAACGGGAAGGATCCGATCTTCGACCACTTCGAGGTCACAAGGCAGATCAAGAGCTCATTCGGCAAGGTGGTGCCGATGAAGCAGGGAGCCTATCTGGTCATCGAGACGACCGAGGCCCTCAACGTGATCGATGTGAACAGCGGCATCCGCTCCAAGACCGACAACCAGGAGGAGAACACCTTCGAGGTCAACAAGATCGCTGCCGAGGAGATCGCACGGCAACTCAGGCTCAGGGATATGGGAGGAATCGTGATCGTGGATTTCATCGACATGGATTCCGGTGAGCACCGCAACGAACTGCACAAGTACATGCAATCACTCATGGAAAGTGACAGAGCCAAGCACAACGTGCTGCCTCTCACCAAGTTCGGTCTGATGCAGATCACCAGGCAGAGAATCCGTCCGGTGACCGAGATCAACACCGCCGAGGTCTGCCCTGTGTGCCACGGCACCGGCAAGATTTCCTCAAGCGCGGTCATCGACGAGCAGATCGAGCGGAACATCGCCTATTGCGTGGAACACGGAAAGACAGACCTTACCCTGAAGGTCAGCCCGATTCTTGGCGCATATCTGAAACGTGGCACCACGATGCTGTCAGACAAATCCTTCCTCGGGAAATGGAAGAAGAAGTACAAATGTCGGATCAACCTTGTCGAGGTGACCGACTACACCGTTCTGCAGAATGAACTTTATGATGAGAAAGGGGACAGGCTTTAGTCCCCTTTTTTCGTGCTGTATAATGCGCTGAATAATGCAAGAATAGCCGCAACGTTATATTCTCTGTCTGGCGAAACGGCGGACGAGGGTCGCGAGGAGGATGAGGACGGCCATGAGTGTGGATAGGCGGCCGATGAAGTCACCGTGGATGACGAAGAAAGTCTTCTCATCGCTTAGCCCTACCTTGCCGCTCAATGTCTCCGGCTGCCACCAGGACGTTTGAGAGACGATTTTTCCGGACGGGTCGATGATGGCGGAGATGCCGGTGTTGGCGCTGCGGGCGATCCAACGACGGGTCTCAATGGCACGCAGGCATGAATATGACAGATGCTGTTTATAGCCGGGGGTATCGCCCCACCAAGCATCGTTGGTGATCACGGTCAGAAGACGGGCCCCGTTGCGGACGTACCGGGTGCAATATTCCCCATAGACAGACTCGTAACAGATAGCGCAGCCCACAGGAATTGTCTCTGTCACAGAGACATGCTGAGCAGGAACATCACTATCTGGCATTGACCTACTCTCAAGATGGTCCGAAGCGACCATGGTATCTTTCGATTCGGTAGCGTGGGAATATTCATTGAAATGCAGCGGCCCGGTCTCTTTCTGGCCGACACAACGCCCCATCACACCGCCAAGCCAGTCATCGATCTTGCAGAAGAACGCCGGATAAGGTGTCATCTCGACCGCCACGACAAGCTTGCTTTTATGGAATATCTCCGGATAACTGAAGGCGTCGAGCATCAAGGCGGAGTTGTGCGACTCCATCCAGACTCCGCTGCCGGCAGGACGGGCCGTGTAGGATGGCTTGAGCGCCCTTTTCAGATATGTCCTCGAAGACGCTCCCACAAGCAGGTTGGCGTTCGGATGTTCGGCAAGGAACGAGGTGAATCTCTGCACGGTAGCGCTGGAGGAAAGCGAGTTCGTCACCACATCGCCGGTAAAGGTCTCCGGAGCGACCAACAGCACGGGAACGCTGTCCGGGATATTCTCAAACTGGCTGATCAGCAACTCATTCTGCTCCTCCTGTGTCATTCCTCCGAACTTGTTGTACGGGTCGATGTTCGGCTGCGCGATGACAACGTCAAGGGTCTCGTCACAAGGTTCCGGCTTCAGGAACAAAGACACGATAGGAGGGGCTACAAACAACGCCAAGGTTCCCAGCAAGGCCGCGGACTTAGCCTTGAGATTGAATGTCATCCAACGTCCGCTTGCGAGAGATTCCAAAATGCCGAACACACTGAGGTTCGCCGCCCAGACAAGAAGCGAGCCGCCGAGCGTCCCGGTATATTCATACCACTGGATCCACCCTGTCGTGCGCGCGAAGGCGTTGCCAAGCACGAGCCAAGGCCAACTGATCTGCGCGTCGGTGAGGTACCACCGTTCCCACGCGATCCATGCGAAAGCTAAGAATATGTAAGGTAGCGCCCCGCTTAGCCATTTCCTGCTCCAACGGAACAGCCCGAAGATGAGCGACATCTGGAAGGCGTTGGCAAGGATGGCGAATATTCCTCCACCCACAGTCGCGTTGCAGACCCAGAAGGTCGTGGCGGCGTTCCACAGGACGAAGCACAGGTAGTGCCACCAGCAGAACCCTTTCATCTCGTCTCCCGTGGCGATGTCCTCGGCCCACAGCAGAGGCACAAAAGCGATCAACGACAACCAACCAGTCCCCGGAACCAGGAACGGAACGCTAAGCAAAGCTGACGAAAGGACTGTCAGCAGTAATATTGTCAATTTTCTGGACATAATCTGCAAAGATATGGAATTCGATTTGATTTTAGAACTTGAACTCCAGACCGAAGGTGACCACGAAGCGGTTGTCATGCGGAACCTTCACCCCGTCCTTCATCTCATAGCGGTGGGTCATCCTCCAGAAAGCGTCGATTCTCAGGATTCTGAATATGTTCGTGATTCCCGCTCCCATCTCGATGTAGGGGCGGTTCAGTTTGCCCATCTTCTCAGGGAACAACATCACAGCGCCGGATTTATCATCCCCGATGATTCCGTTGTTCTGCCTCCTTACCGTACCGTAAGCCGCTCTCAGCGACGCCACTTCCCTCCACTGAAGCCTTTTCAGCAATGGAATCTTGCCAAGAAAGAACCCTTTGAAATTATGCTCCCAGAAGAAGGTGGTCCAAAGGTCGGAGGCGAACTCATAGTAGTTCATGCAGTTGAAGGCATACCGCGAGAACGTGTAGGTTCCGTTGCCCTCGTGGATCTTGAGCATGGGATAGGGCACCTTTCCTACAATCGTGCCTGAGCTCAGATTGAACTTTGACAATCCCAGGGGAGGAATCGGCAGTGTGTACTGGATCGACAGCTCCGGCCTGAAGTAGGAATATTCATTCTTCCCTATTCCCTTGGTCGATCCGATGAGGTCAAGCGTCACGACAGGGTACTTCGAGTACATGTAGTGTTTGTCGAACACCCCTCTGGTGACGATCTCGTCCTTCGAGAAACGGAGCTGGACATGCGCCTGGTTGTATCCGACCGAATTGAATATGTTCCCGTCGCGGGAAACCATCGGCACGAACGGATTGGAGAATATCCTCCTGCTCTCCAACGAGAAGATCATGTTGAAATTCTGCGACCATTCTTTTTGCCAGGAAAGGGCGTAATCATTCACCATGCTCATTTTCTGGCTGTTGGCCTTGGCGAGAACCGATGACATAAGACTTCCGCTGCCATAGACCGACGGACCTTTGCCCAACTGCATCGCGTCATGCTTGTACGAGAGTGTCAGTTTGCTGGTCGGCTGGTTGTTGAACATGTACTCGAACGTTCCGCCACCCTTGAACGTCTTGTCCTTGAAACCGTAGGCGGCATATCCCATGAACCTGACCTTGCGGCTGAAATCCTTGGTGGTACGGGCTCCGAGCTGGATTCTTCCGCCCTCCAACTCATTGAAGCTGTACAAGGAGGAATACGGGCCGAAACCGACATATTTCGTGTTGAGGAAGCCGTTGACCAGCATCTCAGCTATGGCATAGACATCCTTGTAGAGCGGGACATTCTTGATGGAATCCACCATGTTGTAGATTCCCCGCTCCTTCTCGCTCAACGGGAACGGACGCACGCTCTGCCAATATTCCTCGTCATTGTTCATAACATCCTTCCCGGCCTTGACCTGAGCGCTGATGTCATCCTTGTCCTCTTTGAAAGTCGTTACGAAGTCCGGATTGGAGTAGTCAATCTGCCGGTTTCCGAGGAACGTGACGATCTTCGAGGAGTCCCGCATCGTCGGCGAGAAATCCACATACATCCTGTCCTGCTTGTAGAACCAAGTCGAATCCGCAAGCCTGGAGTTCACGACATCTATGGTCATATCCCTGACCCAATTCACATTGGAACCTTTCTTGAGTCTTACATGGATGTCCCGGAGAGCATATTCCTCAGCGTCGATGGACATCTCGCCGTCGAAGGTCGGAGAGGACACCCATTGGGAAGGATGGAAACGGATCTTGTAGGTCTTGCGCCCCTCGACCTGAAGACTGTCAACCAAATAATAGTTGTAGTAGGTCATTCCGGAGGAAGAAAGCGGCGACGGGATCTCCACCTGGAATATGTTGATGTAATTGTCGTAGAAGTTGGTCTTCACATACATATTCCCTGTGAACTGGGCAAGGACCGGATCCTTGTCAACCCCGGAGATCCTGGTGGCCTTGATGATCTCCCTGTTGGAAGGCGGATCCTTACGGTGGTAGTACTTTGATGTTGTCTCTGAGATCAAGACCGGAAGGAAAGGCATACCGGACACTACGGAGGTGTCCATATAGTCATAGACGAACTTGAACTCCTTAGGCAGGAAACCGCTTATCATCCGGCTCTCCGGATTCGTGATGTCCAATTCCATCTTGGTATATACATCGCAGCTGTAAAGCTGGCGCCTCTCCGGATTGTTCCTGGATTTCGCCTCGTCAATCTTTCTCAGAATCGAGCGCATATAACGGTCGTCAGGCTTCACGACAGCGGCATTGAGCTCATCCACAACCGGTTTCAGGGAGAAGTTGATTTCATTGAACCTATGTGGATTCACCCTCGCGACCTGCTCTTCGTAGCCGAGTATCGATGCAGACAGCATGGTCAGTGTGTCCCTGGTCTCCAGAAAGTAATAGCCGTCCAGATCCGCGGAGACCCCGACCGTCGAGTTCTGGAAATATATTCCGGCGAAAGGGATTCCTTCACCGGTGGACGCGTCCACGACACGCCCTTTCACCTTTGTAGCCTGGGCGCTGGCCAGGGAGATGGAAAGGATCGTCAGGATGATGGTTACAGATAAAGTTCTAAGTATGTGTCTTAAACTGGTTGTCATTATTAAATTTCCCAAAGCCGGAATCATCGGATTCTGTCAATCTTCAACTGCTGGATCTTGTACCGCCCCCCGCAGTCGCTGACAAAAATCGTGACTTCGAAAACTTCACCGCCGGCGTTCAGGAAGCCCAAGGCGTACTTGGAATTGGACCGCGACGCCGTGTGACGGATCTCGAACGAGCGTGGCGTGTGATTGTCAAAGAAGGCCTTGAGAATCTGCTTCGCCTGATTCTTGCTGGAATCGTTGGTGGTGGACATGATCGTTATCTCAAGATTGTCATCGAACCAGGCGGACAGCCTCTCGGCGTCACCGTTGCCCAGATACTTCGCTATCGGCACAAACACGTCATAACTGTCAGCGACGGCAGTGCCGCTGAACAAGGACAGCATCACGGTTAAGGACGTGAATATCTTAGCAAAGACCTTCATAGCGGAATCGTCTGTTACAAATTCCGAGCCACGTCATTAAAACATTTTGGAATATTTGAATAATCAAGACATCTTCATTATTTTTGTAAAGAATAGGTTAGAGGAACACCACCAAAGTTATCATCAGATGAAGATTTCCTTGTTGACAGTCGGGAAGACCGACATAGATTGGGTACGGAAAGGTCTGGAGACATATTCTTCCAGACTGTCGCATTATGTGCCGTTCACGGTCTGCGAGATCCCGGAGCTGAAGAACACCTCGGCGCTGTCGAAAGCGCAGATCAAGTGGAAAGAGGGTGAACTGATACTCAAGAACATAAAACCATCCGACAGGGTCATACTGCTGGACGAGCATGGGAAAGAGTACCGTTCCATCGAATTCGCGGAAGAAATAAGGAAGATGACGCTCGGCGGTGGCAAAGATATTGTATTTGTGATCGGCGGCGCCTACGGCTTCTCTGACGCGGTCTATGACAGATGCGACGGAAAGATCTCCTTGTCGAGGATGACTTTCTCGCACCAGATGGTCAGGACCATATTCACTGAACAGCTTTACAGGGCGTTCACTATAATAAAAGGAGAACCATACCATCACGAATGAGCATAAAGAGGTTTGGCATAAAGAATTTCCTGGCGGGAGGATTCCTGGCGTTCGCCGTGATCCTTCTCGTGTTCTCGCTGTCTGTCAGCAAGCTTCCGGGCAACACGGAAAGGGAAGCCGTCAAGGTCAGCAGAGCCGTCAGCAAAAGGTTGCACATTCTGGATGAATATATCGGATCGGCCCTCACGGCCGACCGCAGGGTATGGGCCGGCCACAATGACGTGCCGTCCGACATGGTCATCTACAGATACATAGACGACACTCTCCTGTCATGGTGCAACCAGTTCCCGGTCAGGAACGACAACATAGCCTCCAGAATAGTTTTCCCGAGGCTGTCCAAGCCTGGAGAAAGCATAAACTCACCGCTCGCCGAAGTCACTTCCGAGCCGTCATTCGTCAACTATGGCCAGAAATGGTATCTTGTGAAAGCGGAGACCTTGGGGAGCAGGAAGGTGATAGCCGGGCTTGAGATTGTCGATTCGATGTCCGAGGATAGTCCAAACGGGGTGAACCAAAAACTCAGTCTTGGCAGGAACTACACCATCGTCCCGCTGTCGGAAAGCAGCGGCTCGGCAGTTACGTTCGACGGAAAGCCTGTGTTCAAAATCATGTCGAGCCCGGTCTCCGGCCAATCAGCGGCGACCCACTCGACAATGATCTGGCTTGCCATCGCCTGCTTCACCATCGCGTCACTCCTGCATCTGGCCGAAAAGAGAAGCATGAAACGGCTTCTCATGGTTTTGGCCGGGCTTCTCGCGGTGATCGTGGCCACCTATCTCTGGGGTGAGAACATGAAGAACAGCGCAAGGCTTTTCTCGCCTACGGTCTATGCGGACGGGCAGCTGTTCAATTCCCTTGGAGCGGTGTTGATAGCATCAATGCTCATAGTGCTTTGTGTAAGCTGTTCATTCGTGACCAGGGACGACATATTCAGAAGGATCCTCAAGAGCCGGCACGTCAAAGGCACTCTATGGACATATACCACCTGCGTGTCGTTTCTGGTCATAGGAGTCCTGGCCTTTGTCCACATCATATTCAAGAGCATAATCCTGAACTCCAACATCTCGCTTGAGCTATACCGGCTCAACGACCTGAACATATTCAGTTTTCTCGTCTATCTGACACTGACAGGGCTTTTAATGACCATTCCGCTGCTGACCCAGATGCTCATGCCAGCCCTCAAGCACCTGCTCGGCATAAGGCATGATCTGTTCTCAGCGGGAAGCAGGACAGTCACAGCGGTCATTTTCTCCGCCTACATGGTGATAATGGCAGGCACACTTGGATTCCGGAAAGAGCAGAACAAGGTCAATGTGTGGGCGAACAGACTGTCCATGGAAAGAGACATCAGTCTTGAGCTTGAGCTGCGACGGGTGGAGGACAAGATCGCTTCCGACCAGCTGATCGCCACTCTGTCAGCCATACAGAACAGCAACGGCATCATCCTGAACAGAATCATAGAAAGCTACATGCCAAGAGCCTCACAGGACTACGACATCATTGTGGAGCTCTTCCCGGAGAACGTCAAGGACAAGGGTGCGATAGCATATTTCACCGAGATGATCAGCCGCGGAAAGGTGATTTCCGCGGATTCCAGATTCAGGTACATGAGGGACTCCGGCGGCCACAGTCTCTATGCCGGCAGCTTCGCCTACTACAACCCCGGCAGCGGGGTCACGATGATGCTCATGCGGGTGTCACCCAAGTCGAACCGCGAGAACAAAGGCTACGCACGCCTGCTTGGCTATTCCGCCCCTGGAGACGTGCTGATTCCGGCAAGGTACTCATACGCGAAGTATTCCAACAAGTCCCTGACATCCTACAAGGGAAACTACTCGTATCCTACCATAGTGGACGATGAGCTTGAGAAAGTGATCGAAGAGGCTGATGACGGTGTGGTTCGGATGAACGGTTACACACATTTCGTCAACAAGATCTCCGACAATAACCTTATCATCGTCTCAAGGCCCAAAACCGAGGATTTCTCCTACATCGTCGCCTTCCTATTCCTGACGCTGGTATTCTACTTCTGCCTTACCCTCCTGACACTCAACCGCATCCATCCAAGGCAACGTGAGAGCAACTATTACAAGTCCAGGATCAACGCGGCGATGCTCATGGCACTGGTCATGACGCTTATAGCGCTGGCTACCGTCAGCGTGCTGTTCGTATATAGAAGGAACAACGCCAACCTGAAATCCTCCATGGCCGACAAGGTCAACTCACTCCAGACACTGCTTCAGGCCAGATGCCGGTACGTACAGGATTTCACCGACTTCAGCGCGCAGGAGGCGTCAGTCATCCTGGAGGACATCAGCAACACGATGAAGTCCGACATCACCCTTTACACCACAAGCGGCAAGGAATTCCGCTCCACCACCCCTGAAGTGTTCGACAGGATGCTTCTCGGCTCAAGGATGAATCCGGACGCGTTTGAAAGCATCATATACAAAAACAAGAGATACTACATCGGAAAGGAGAGCATCGGAGACAAACGGACATATTTCCTCTACGCCCCGGTGTTCAACGCGCAAGGCAGTATGATCGCCATCATGTGCTCGCCGTTCACAGACGAGAGCTTCGACTTCAAGTCCGAGGCCGTGCTGCACTCCATCTCTGTCATCACCGTGTTCATGATTCTGCTCCTTCTGGCCAGGTTCATCATGGCCACGGCGGTGGACAAGATGTTCAAGCCTCTGTCCGAGATGGGACGCAAGATGAACGAGGCAAGCATCAACAATCTTGAATATATCGTTTACGAGAGGGATGACGAGGTCGCGCGGCTTGTCCGGGCCTACAACCTGATGGTGCACGACCTTTACAACTCCACCAGAAAACTGACCCAGGCGGAAAGGGATAAGGCGTGGGCCACCATGGCGCGTCAGGTCGCTCATGAGATCAAGAATCCTCTCACCCCGATAAAGCTTCAGATCCAGAGGCTTATCAGAATGAAGAAGAACGGGAATCCGGCATGGGCAGACCGGTTCGATGAGATTTCCGTGGAGGTTCTCAAGCAGATAGACCTGCTGGCTGACACCGCGAATGAATTCTCCACTTTCGCGAAACTCTACACGGAGGAACCGGTGGAGATCAATCTGGACAACCTTCTGAAGGAAGAGATCGACCTGTTCGACAGCAGGGACAACATCCGATTCTCCTACATGGGACTTGACAACGCCACTGTCATGGGGCCGAAACCACAGCTTACCCGTGTGTTCGTCAACTTGATAAACAATGCTGTCCAGGCTATAGAGAACGCTCAGACGGAGGCGGAAGAAAAAGGGCTGGAGCCGTTTACAGGTCGGATTGTGGTGTCATTACGTCTGTCCTCCAAGGATGGATTCTACGACATCGTCTTCGAGGACAACGGTCCTGGAGTCAGTGAGGAAAACCGCTCGAAACTCTTCACCCCGAACTTCACGACAAAGAGCAACGGCACCGGTCTGGGCCTGTCCATCTGCAGGAATATTCTTGAGAAATGCAACGGGGAGATCTTCTACTCCAAGTCTTTCTCCCTCAAGGGAGCGTGCTTTACCGTCCGTTTCCCTCGGAGATAGACGTGTACAATCCGTCAGAAAATCAGCATGACCGCGCTGAAAACCAGCGCGGCGGCAAGGACTATGTCGATGATTCTGCCGTACTTTTCCGTCAGGCTGTCAAGCGCCGAGCCGGCCACAAGCCAGACCAGGTTCGCCACCGGACCGGCAAGGGTCAATAAGGCGCCGACTTTCGCAAGTTCGATGAATGAGCTTGAATATGGCAGGACAAATGTTCCAAGGGCCGTCAGGCAGAACATCCAGACCTTGGCGTTTGTTATCTCGATGGCAATTCCCGTCTTTACCGTGCAGGATTTCGCCATGTCCTCCTTCGACTGGCCGGATTTGACGATGATCATCACCGCAAGACAGACCATGTATAGGGCTCCGGCGTATGACAGCCATTTGACATAAGGCCCAAGCACATCGCCAAGGAAATGCGCCACCAGCACCAAAGTCACGTCTATGAAAAGGAATCCGATCACAAAACCCCACCAGATCCGCATCGCACGCTTCCTTCCGAAGTGGATTCCGGAATGGAATGCGCACAGGTTAGACGGCCCCGGAGTGTACCCCAGAGCCAGGATGTAAAGCAGCAATGACGGCAGCATCTGTGACGGCATAATCAATAATCAAACGTCTTACGAAATTAATCAGAATAATCAAATATTCCAAATAACGCAAAAGAGACCCGCCTTTGTGGCGAGCCTCTTTTGTAGTCCCAATAGGAATCGAACCTATATTTAAGGTTTAGGAAACCTCCGTTCTATCCGTTGAACTATGGGACCATTAGTTTTCTACCGAAGAGACTACTCCGCGCTCTTCTCGATGATCTGACGTCCTCTGTAGTAACCGCACTCAGGGCAAATGTGATGATACATCACTGTTGCGCCGCAGTTAGGGCAGGTAGCGAGAGTAGGAACCGGAGCGAAATCATGGGTCCTTCTCTTGTCTCTTCTCTGCTTTGAGACTTTGTGTTTCGGATGTGCCATAGTTAATTATTCTTAAATTTTTATTATTTCACTTTATCAATCAGATCCTTCAATGACGCGAACGGCAATGAAGCATCCCTGCCTTGGGAATCCCCACTCTGCTCATCCTCAGAACTCAGATACCGCATGGCCTCCGGATTGCATTCTCCCTCAGGATGCACCCTCTGCACCGGAAGTGACAGGCACACATAATCATAGACTATCTGCCCCAAATCGAGGTCGGCGTCCGATTCCGGAAGCCAGACTATCTCCCTTTCCCCTTCCGCGGCGTCACTGCTGTCAGCCGGTTCCTGACCGAACTTGACACTCAGGCGGAATCCGGTCTCGACCGGAAGCCTCAAATCCTCAAGGCATCTGTCGCAAGCCACGGTCACATCCCCGGTGACATCACAGTCAATCCCGATGAAATGTCCTGACTTCTCGGCGGAAACCTCAACATCCAGATCCGCGGCCAGAATCTCTGAATTCTCAAAATGATCAAAGAACGTCTTCCCTACCCTCCAACGGAATTCCTTCCGTCCTTGGGACAATCCATTTATAGGAACTGTTAAATTATCTTCCATCGATCCAGTAAACAGATTTAAGGGTTGCAAAGGTATAAAAAATTTTCCGAATATAAAATCTTTTCGCAAATAGTTTGCCTATTCATCATCTCCGGAGTTGCCGGAACGCTTCCTGTCCATCGGATCAAGAAGGATCTTGCGCATCCTGAGGTGGTGCGGAGTCACCTCCACAAGCTCGTCTTCACGAATATATTCAAGCATTTCCTCCAAAGACATCTTCACAGGCGGCGGCAGCACGACCTTGTCATCGGAACCGGCGGCGCGCACATTGGTGAGCTTCTTCGTCTTGCAGATGTTGATGTTTAGGTCTCTCTCCCTCGTGTGCTCGCCCACTACCTCGCCGCAGTAGATGTCATCACCCGGGTCGATGAAGAACTTGCCCCTGTCCAGAAGCTTGTTCATTGAATATGCGATCGCGGTTCCCGTCTCAAGGGAAACGAGCGAACCATTGGTACGGTTCTCGATCTCACCCTTGTAAGGCTGGTACTCCTTGAACCTGTGCGCCATGATGGCCTCGCCCTGGGACGCGGTCAGGAGGTTGCTCCTGAGTCCCATGAGTCCACGTGTAGGGATATCAAAGTTCAACAGCGTCCTGTCACCTCTCGGCTCCATGTGCAGAAGAGCGCCCTTCCTGCGGGTAGCGAGCTCGATCGCCGCGCCGACGAACTGCTCCGGAACCTCGATCGAGAGATCCTCGATAGGCTCGCAGCGCTGTCCGTTGATGGTCTTGTCCAGCACCTTAGGCTGGCCTACCTGCAACTCGAATCCCTCACGGCGCATCTCCTCGATGAGCACGGACAGGTGAAGCACACCACGTCCATAAACCACGAATGAATCGGCGTTCAGCCCCGGCTTTACCTTAAGGGCCAGGTTCTTCTCCAACTCCTTGTCCAGACGATCCTTGATGTGCCTGGAGGTCACAAACTTACCATCCTTTCCGAAGAACGGGGAATTATTGATGGTGAAGAGCATGCTCATCGTAGGCTCATCAATGGAGATCGGAGGAAGAGCCTCCGGATTCTCGCTGTCTGCGATCGTGTCCCCGATCTCGAAGCCGTCAACGCCCACGACGGCGCAGATGTCACCGCACTGGACAGTGTCCACATTGGCCTTTCCCAGACCGTCAAACACCATAAGCTGCTTGATCTTATGCTTCTCGACAACATCATACCTCTTGCAGAGGCTGACCTGCTGGCCCGTCTTAAGTTCGCCGCGGGTAAGCTTGCCGACAGCGATACGTCCTACGTATGGGGAATATTCAAGTGAGGTCACCTGAAGCTGTGGTGTGCCCTCAACGATCTTTGGAGCCGGAATCTCGGCGAGGATGGCATCCAGAAGAGGGGTGATGTCCGAAGTCGGATTCTTCCAGTCATCCGACATCCAGCCCTGCTTGGCGCTGCCGAAAATGGTCTTGAAATCAAGCTGCTCGTCCGTGGCGTTCAGGGAGCACATCAGATCGAACACCTCTTCCTGAACCTCGTCGGGACGGCAGTTCGGCTTGTCCACCTTGTTGACAACCACGATAGGCTTCTTGCCCAGCTCAAGGGCTTTCTGAAGCACGAAACGGGTCTGAGGCATACAGCCCTCGAAAGCGTCAACGAGCAGGAGCACGCCGTCCGCCATATTCAGGACCCTTTCCACCTCTCCTCCGAAGTCGCTATGGCCCGGAGTGTCTATAATGTTGATCTTGACACCTTTGTAGGTGACAGACACGTTTTTCGCGAGGATTGTGATACCTCTCTCTCTCTCGATGTCATTGTTGTCGAGGATCAGCTGGCCCAGATTCTCTGGCTGACGCACCAGATTGGCCTGGTAGATCATCCTGTCCACAAGGGTCGTCTTGCCGTGATCGACGTGCGCTATGAGCGCGATGTTCCTAATCTCTTGCATATACTATTAAAAATCTTGCAAAATTACGGATTTCCTATGGAAAACCGAAAAATTGCAAGACTTTTTTATCATTGTCCGCAGGCTCACCAACCGTACCACCATGTCAATGAGCCAGCCGAAGCGGCCTTATCACCAGTTGTCAGTCCTGAACGGTATTACCGGAAGGCAGCGGCGACCAGTGAAGTTTCCAACCTGGAAATCCCGGAAGCAGTAGCGCACCGCCACAGGAGCCGGAACCTTGCCACTCTTCACAATCACCGTGTTCAGCTGGGTGCCTCTGCGGATCTCGGCTGGATGGAAGACCTTGTCCTCACCGGCAATCTCGAAGCCTACGATGTCGTGCCAAGGGCTGAACCCGCTCTCGCCATTGTAGAACGCGACCTCGATCTCGCCGCCGCGTAACTCATAGCTCTTGAACCTCGGTCCCTCGCACGGAAGGTAGTCCATGCCGTAAGTCCTGTTCAGAGCCAGGTAGGAGAGGCGCTCTCCGACCTCTTTCTTGCGGCGAGGATGGATCTCGTCATATTCATAAGGATAGGCCAGGTCGTTGATGCTGGCTATTCCGCTGCCCGGGATCAGCTCCACCGCCTTGTGCTGCGCCTCGCGGATTCTCGCGCCCGTGGTGCCGTCGCCGCCATAGGTGAACGGAGCCAGCTCAACCTCGTAGAACGGCATCTCGCCCAGTCCCCAGAGGTCTCTCCAGACCTTCACCATGTCGGCGAGCCTCTGCGCGTAGTACTGCGGGAAGCCGGAGTTCGTCTCACCCTGGTACCAGATGAACCCTTTCAAGGTGTAGTTGCGGATAGGATAGATCATGCCGTTGTACATGACTGCCGGGCTGGCACAGTTGTACGATCCGCCCGGATCCTTCTTGGATGCGTACTGTCCCGAAGGCAGAGTGTTCTCCGGATAGGTGTACACCACATCCTTCGGAAGCCAGCTCTCAAGCGCCGAGCCTCCCCAGTTGCATGAGACCAGACCCACAGGCACGTCCAGCACAGCATTCAGCATCTTGGCGAAATGCCAGCCCACGGCGGTGAACGTTCCAGAGGTCGCCGGCCCGCTGACCTGCCACCTGCCCTCGACGGTCTCCTGAGGCGTCTCGGCTCCCGTCTTAGGAATCTTCACCAGCCTGATCTTGTCCCTGAACTGTCCCGACAGGGCCACCTCCTCAATGGAACCCTCAACCGGGCAATGCCAGAATCCGTTCAGCGGCATCTCCATGTTGGACTGCCCGCCGCAAAGCCAGACCTCACCGACGAGGACATCACTCAAGGTGACGGCGCCGTCCTTGTCGGCGATGGTGATTGAATATGCCGTGTAGCCCGCCGCCGGAGTCTGCACGGCAAGTTTCCAATTGCCTTCGCGGTCGCTCTTGACTGAATATTCCTCCGTCCCCCACGAGGCTTTCACCGTCACCTTCGACGAAGGCGCGGCCTTGCCCCAAAGATTGGCCTGTGATTTCTGCTGGAGGACCAGATGGTCGCTGAGGATCTGCGGAAGCTCAACCTTGGCCTCCGACGTGGCGGTGGCGGCCGTTCCGGCCACTACGATCGCCAAAATGGATTTTAAGATTCTGTGGTTCATTGTAAGTTGCTTTTATACAGTGATTATTAACATTATTCTATTTCCTTGCTCATTCTTCCAGTGTTGTAGCCGTCGATGCAGATGATCCTTTTCCTGTTGTCCGGCAGATACACGGCGACATTCGCCACCTCCAGATTCTGCGACATCGTCTGCGCGAAGTCCCCTGCCGTCCCGCAGATCACTGAATATGTCACCTCGTCCGAAAGGGAGTCATAGCAGTCCTGCGAGACCCTCAGCCTAACACCCTCGCCGTTCCAGTTCGGCAGGTCGCCCTCGATACGGATGTTCGAATCGTAAGGAGTCCTGAGGACATAGCCGCTGCCGTCCTCCGCCGTGAAGAAACTGTCGATGATGTAGTTGCCGCTTGCCATCTCAAGCCTGCCGCAGCCGCCCTGCGACTCCAGCGCCCGCCGGAGCGGAATCTCATCGTGCCGCCCATCGCAGACGATGTCGGCCATCTCCTTGTCGGAAGGCCCGGAATCCGCCGCCGCCACCCTGACGCTCGTCCTGTGCGTATGCGCCATAGAGGCCGTCGCCGTGAGCGCCACAATGACCGCTATCACGATTAACCTGACACAATGTGGTTTGATGTTGTTCATTTGCAGTGCCTTGGGTTTTGTTGCTGTTTAAAATGATTTGTCAAGTCCGCGGCGACATGTGATCACCGCTTGATTATTTCTACAAATATGGCTTTTTACTTTTAAAAAATAAAAGAGAAATCCCGCACGATTCTCCACTTCCGGCGATGATCGGCGGAAAAATTATTATTTTTTGACGGTCACAATTGTCGCGTGACAAGTAATCCTTAAAAAAAATGGTATCTTTGCGGTGAACTTGACAAATAACAGTAATACATGGCGAACAAACTTTGGGACAAAGGATTCAAGGAGGACGAGAGGATCGACGCGTTCACGGTGGGAAATGACCGTGAGCTGGATCACGAGCTCGCCCCTTACGACATAATGGGCACTATGGCCCACATCACGATGCTGGAGAGCGTCGGGCTTCTCTCCAAAGAGGATCTCGACAAGCTTCTGCCGGTGCTTAAGGAACTATATTCATCCGCCTGCAAGGGAGAGCTTTACGTGGAGGAGGATGTGGAGGACATCCATTCGCAGATCGAGCTTATGCTCACGCGCAGACTTGGGGATGTCGGAAAGAAAGTCCACACGGGACGTTCCCGCAACGACCAGGTGCTGGTGGACTTGAAACTCTACGCCAGAGCGGAGATTGAGAATACCGTGCATAAGGTCGAGTCGCTTTTCAATACACTTCAGGAGGCCAGCGAGAGGTACAAGGATGTGCTGATTCCAGGCTATACCCACCTTCAGGTGGCGATGCCGTCCTCGTTCGGGCTTTGGTTCGGGGCCTACGCCGAGAGCCTTTGCGATGACCTCAGCATAATGAAGGCCGCCTGGGATGTGGTGAACCTCAATCCGTTGGGATCCGCAGCCGGCTACGGCTCGTCAGCGCCGCTGAACAGGACTCTGACGACGGTGCTGCTTGGTTTCGAGGACTTGGACTACAATTCAGTATATGCGCAGATGACCCGGGGAAAGATGGAGCGGGCTGTCGCGTTCGCATATTCCTCAGTCGCTGAGACCGTCGGGAGGCTCGCGATGGACGGATGCCTGTTTTCAAGCCAGAACTTCGGGTTCATCCATCTGCCAGACGCACTGACCACAGGTTCCAGCATCATGCCGCACAAGAAGAATCCGGATGTGTTCGAGCTGGTGAGGGCACACTGCAACAAGCTCCAGGGCGTGCCGAACACCATCCGGCTCATCATCGGCAACCTGCCGAGCGGCTATTTCCGGGATATGCAGATCCTAAAGGAAGTCTTCTTCCCTATATTCAAAGAAATGAACGACTGCCTCGACATTGTTGAATATGCAGTCCGCGGGATGGAGGTTGTCACCGATGTGATGGACGATCCTAAGTACAGGCTGGCGTTCAGCGTGGAGGAGGTCAATCACCTGGTGGAGAACGGGGTGCCGTTCAGGGATGCCTACCGTCAGGTCGCGGATTCAATCAGACAAGGGACTTTTGAATATCACGGAGAACTCCACCACACCCATGAAGGTTCCATAGGCAACCTCTGCAACGACCGCATCGCCGCCAAGATGTCCCGCATCATCTCCGGGTTCGGCTTCGGGGAAGTTCACGCGGCGGTCACGAAGCTGACTGAAGGATAAACATTCGCGGCGGACACTTCGACAAGTTCAGTGTCCGCCGCGAACATTCTGTTTATTTCAAAGAGATTCTGGCTCCGAAAGTCAGCATGAAGTCAAGAGGACGGTCTTTGTAGATGGTCCGGACATCGGACTTGTCATCGAAATGATAACTGAGCCCCGGTTCCACATAAAGACCTATGTTTTTCGTAAGATTCGCCTGAAGGCCGGCCGAGGCGTTCAACGACCACAGCAAAGGCTTGACATTCAGGTTCTTCTTGACGCTGTCACCTTGCTTTACTCCAGCCAACGTCTCCACCGACGCTGATTTGCCGGAAATGCACTTCTCGACCATTCCGCCGCCTCCCAGATAGAGCGAAACCCATTTGGAGTCAACAAGCGAGGCTGTCATATTCAATGGAATACCCAAATACCTCAATGTCTGCTCCGTCTCGGTCCGGGTGCGGCCGGCCTCGGTGGTGAAAGTGCTGTGAAGGGTGGTCAGCATGGCTCCGGTCTCAAGACCGAATGTGCCGCTGACAGGAAAATTGACTGCAAGAGCCAACCGGACAGGACGCTTGTGGTCAGAACTTGAGGTCACCGTCGAGCCACTCTTCATCTGCATCGGAGCCATGCCTCTGGTCTGGACCTGAGCATCGTTCCCGACACTGCCTTTAGAATCATCAATCAAGCCGTTGGTGGAAGCCGGCGCCGATCCCCTGTAAAACATCTGAAGATCGTATGAGTTCTCATCCCTGCTGTCCACGGATCCTCCGGAAAGGGACACATCCAACGCGGCGGCCCTGCGTCTTGATGTACGGGAATCACCCGTCACCGAAATGTAATCCGACCAGTCCTCATCGTCATGATCCGTCGAGATGACAACCGGTTCATTCTCCTCGGTTTTCTTCGTACCCGAAATTTCCTCTTCTTGTCGTTGGGTCTGTGGTTCGGCATGGTTCCCCTGAAGCGACTCTTCTGTAGTATAAGGCTGAGCCTCAATCTCCTTAGTCTCAGCCTCAGGAATAACGTTCTCTTCCACAAGGTCAGATTTCACATTATTCACAACGTGAGCCTTGGCCTGACGTTTCCGAACCGGTATTGATTCCGCCAACAGTTTTTCCGGTTCCGTCTTCCGGACGATTTCCACAGAAGACTCCCAACCTCCGTTGTCATTGACTGAAGAAGGCTGACCGGAAGCCAGGATCTCCTGTGACCTGTCCGATGGATTCCCGACCGGAGAATCAAAAAAACGAAGTCCGGCGAACACGCCCAGAGCCACGGCAGCAGCCACACCAACGCTTCGCCAAAGGATCGGCAAAGCTATCACACGACGCTTTTTTTCAGGAAAGGCAGAAGAAACGCTATCACACGACGCTTTTTCTCAGGAAAGGCAGAAGACTCGATGTTCTCCCACAATCCTTCCGGCGCGGGCTCCTCATAGTCTTTCATTTTGCTTTGCAGGCCTTTCAGCCAATCATTATCTTCCATCATGTCGTCTCCGTTCTTTTCTTATATTCATTGATCTGTCTTGCCAGAATGGCTCTCGCCCTGTGGAGCTGTGAAGCCGAGGTGTTTTCTGTGATCCCGAGCAAGGCGGCGATCTCCTTGTGGCTTTTCTCTTCGAAGGCGTAAAGGTTCAACACCGTCCTGTACCCCTCAGGCAAAGCCTGGATCATTTTCTGGATCACGCCAGGCGGAACACTTCCCACATCTGGTTCCTCTTCCTCCTCCTTGTCCGGCAAGTCCCACTTGTACTCGACAGTGTCGGACCGTTTCCGTTTGCGGATGAATTTCAGAGCCTCGTTGACGGAAATCTGCCTCATCCACGCCTTCAGAGAGCCTTCGCCACGATAATCAAACTTGCCCAATGACGAGAATATCTTAACGAAACTGTCCTGAAGGACATCCCTAAGATCTCCTCCGTCCGGCAGATAACGGGAACAGGTGGCCGCAAGGTATCTGGAGTAGCAGTCATAAATCTGCCGCATCGCAGCCCGGTCACCATTTCTTGCCTGTTCGACAAGAACCTTTTCCATGTCTCCAGACAGTGTTCCCATCAATAGGATAGAAGACTGTTACTTCTGAGGCAGAGCGAATCTGGAGAGATATTTCACTTTAGCGGTCTTTTCTCCCTCCGAACCCTTCCAGTGCAATGTCAGTTCCTGCCCATCCTTGACATCCTTCAGCAGGTCATCGATCTTGAAAGCGATTACACCTTCACCCGGGATATATCCGTTATCACCATTGTTGTCATGCTTGAGGTATAGATCGAGAGTCTTCGGATCCACCGCCAAATCAACAATGTGCACGATCTTGCCACCTCGTCCGAACAAGGCGGCGAAATGTATGGTAAGATAACCGTCCTCAAGGCAGGTCACCCAATCATTATACAACTCAATCGGGGCATTGTTACCTTTCATGAATTCATTGTCATAAGAAACAGCGCTTTTTGTGCGCACCGAGTCGATCCATGCGACCTTGACCTTCTTTGAAAAGAGTCCGACTTCCCCCGGTTCCTCGGAATATTGGAGCAAAGCCCTCACCTCACGCTTATAAGGGTTCTTCCAGTTCGTCGGTTCCAGAGTGGTCTTCTTATCCAACTGGAAATAGGTGACACCAGAGTCTGTTGTCTTGATGGTCACAAGTCCGTTATAGACCGGATAATAAGGGCCGTCATCCTTAGAGCATGAAGACAAGGACATGGCCAAGGCCGAAACCGCGGCCAGAACGGCCAAAGCAATCTTGAAATTTTTCATCTGTTTCATATACTTTTATTTTATTTTTTCAGTCAACTAAATCCGTACAATCGGAATTCTTGCGTAAAAATGCGAAAAAAAATTTAACTTGCACTCCATTTTGAAAAAGGAATATTAACGGACTTACTCAGATGAAGAAAATAACCATGTTCCGGGTGGGAATATCCCTGATTCCGATCCTGATTCTCGTGACGCTTCTGGCGCTGAACATCAGCATATTCGGCAGCGACGCCATCCTCGGCGCCAGCCAGGTCGCGCTGCTTTTCTCCGCAGGTGTCGCCATCTGGCTGGCCATGTGGCTGTTCAAGGTACCGTGGCAGGATTTCGAGGAAACGATCAAAAGCAACATCGGCGATGTGACAACCGCCATTGTCATCTTGTTCCTTATCGGAGCGATCTCCGGGACCTGGACAGTGAGCGGCATCGTGCCGACTTTCATCTACTACGGAGTCAAGATCATCAGCCCTAAGGTGTTTCTCCTCACGGCCTGCATCATCTGCGCGTTGGTCTCCGTCACGATCGGAAGTTCCTGGACGACAATAGCAACAATCGGAGTAGCCTTGCTCGGAATCGGGAAAGCCTTGGGATTCAGCGACGGAATGATTGCCGGAGCTATCATCTCCGGAGCCTACTTCGGGGACAAGATCTCACCTCTCTCTGACACCACCGTGCTGGCCTCGTCTATGAGCAAGGTCCCTATGTTCGATCACATCCGCTACCTGATGTACACGACGGTCCCGTCAATCGTCATCACGCTCGTCATATTCACAATCCTTGGATTCTCCCACTCCGGGAGCGATTCTTCCTTGATCAATGAATATACCAGCGTCCTTGACTCGAAATTCAACATCACACCTTGGCTGCTGATTGTCCCGGCTTTGACAGCGGTGATGATAGCGCGAAGGATGCCCGCCCTCATCGTGCTGGCCCTGTCAACCGCAACGGCGGCCATCGCAGCGATCATATTCCAGCCTGACATAATCCGGGAGATCGGGGCTTCGATCGCCGGAGACGGCTCCAACGCCAAAATACTGTTCACAGGAACAATAGAATCCATCTACAACTCCGTCTCCATCGAGACAGGCAATCCGGAAGTCAACCAGCTTGTGGCATCGAAAGGGATGCTGGGAATGCTGAACACGGTCTATCTTATCATCTGCGCCATGTGCTTCGGGGCCGCGCTGAAAGCCAGCGGAATGCTGCGCCACCTCGCCTCCATGATTCTTCCGCTGACAAAACGCAGAACCAGCCTTGTGACCTCCACTGTGGTGACTGGAACAGCGCTGAACGGGATAGTCTCAGACCAGTACCTCGCCATCATCCTGACCTCCAGTCTGTTCAAGGATGTCTATGAGAAAGAGGGCTATGAGAACAGGCTTCTGAGCCGCTCCGTGGAGGATTCCGCCACAGTCACGTCACCGCTGTACCCGTGGAGCAGCTGCGGCATGACGCAAGCCACCATCCTTAGTGTTCCGACACTGGCATACCTGCCATATTGCTTTTTCAACCTGATCAGCCCGCTTATGAGCATCACCGTGGCCGCGATAGGCTACAAGATATTAAAGAAAGACAAATAAGAAATGGACAAGTTCAGAAAAATAAACAACTTTGACATCCAACAGCTCAATGAGTTCCATGGGCTGACCATCTATGACAACCAGCTTTTCCTGAATGACTGCATCGACTACAAATGGGAAGCGATATTCAAGTCGTTCCCACCCCTACCGGTCAAGATGCGGTTTACGGTGATCTTTATGTGCGTAGGCGGAGAAGGGCATGCGCTCATCTCCGGCAATGAATATTCAGTAAAGGAGAACGATGTGATCATTGTAAGCATCGGAAACATCATCGAGACGATGGAAGTCAGCGATGACTTCAAGGCCATATCCGTCGCGATCGACCCCGAAAGCAGCCTTATCAGCTTCACCTACAGCAGCACAAGATTTCTCAGAGACTCCCTGTATGATCCTAAAGTGCTGCACCTGCCCCCCTCAGAAGGGCAGCGCATGATAGCATTCTTCTCAACAGTGAAGAATATAATCTTGCAGGAAAGCGACATGTTCAAATCCGAGGCTCTCCAAGGGGCTTATGTCATGCTTGCGAGTTATCTCTCCGCCCGCCTTACCCTCCTGAAAGAACACGTGGTCGAGCACAAGGTGACAAAGTGGAGGAGCAATGAGTTGCTGCGCCGTTTTCTGACTGAGCTAAGCCGGAACTACACATTCGAAAGGAGCGTGCAATTCTATGCCAGAAGGCTTTTCATATCCCCGAAGTACTTCGCCCAGATTATCTACAAGGAGTCAGGGAAACATGCGAAAGACTGGATCCGCGACTTTGTCATCAAGGATGCCAAGACAATGCTCAAGAGCGGCAACTACACCGTCCAGGAAGTCAGCGAGATCTTGCATTTCGCGAACCAGTCTTTCTTCGGGAAATATTTCAAGGGAGCGGTCGGATGCTCTCCGATTGCCTACAAGGAGCGTGCTATTTCTGATTCTTCAGAAGATCGCGTATCTCCTCAAGAAGAACCACATCATCAGGCTTAGGAGCCGGTACGGCAGGGGCTGCCGAAGCCTCTTCCTTCTTCTTTCTCTGCAATTTAGCCAATCCCTTGATGGCAAGGAATATACTGAAAGCGATGATCAGGAAATTAACCGTCTCCTGAATGAAATTGCCATAGTTCAGGGTCACGGCGGGCTTGATCACTTCCGAGCCTTCCATCACAGCCTTGTGAAGGACGATCTTAAGGTTTGTGAAATCGAAGCCGCCGATGAGCACGCCCACGCACGGCATGATCACATCGTTGACCAAAGAGGTGACAATCTTGCCGAAAGCGCCGCCGACAATTACACCGACAGCCAGATCGATCACATTGCCTTTCATCGCGAAGTCCTTGAACTCAGACCAAAACTTGCCTTTTGCCATAATATTAATCAGTTGTTTTTAAGTGTGTTTCTAACAAATTCCTCCGCCTCGGAGAGGGTCTCAAACTTACCCACATCAATCAGTCTCAACTCCTTAGGGACTATTCCATAGATCGGATGCTTGGCGCATTCCTGAATATAAAAGTCCGTGATAGAGAAACGGTCGCCCCAGCCATCCTCGTCAAAGACTTTGAATATGCCGTCAGAGATGCAGTGGATGCCTGCGAAAGCATATTTCCGGAACTTTCCCGGGTCGATGTCCCCGTAAGGGCTCTTGACCTCACCTGTGGCCAGATTCGTCCAGCCGACAAGCCTCATGTCATCGTCGAAAAGGAAATATCTCTGCGTCTTACGATCGCTCACAAGAATGCTCGACATGGCGTCAGGACGGGTCTGAGAGATGAACCAGACGACATCCAAATCCGAGATTATGTCCACATTATGAACCAGAAAATGTCCGCCTTCCAATAGGGGGCGGGCGAATTTGATCCCACCTCCGGTCTCGCGCAGAAGATCCCGTTCGTCCGAGAAACTGACCTTGACACCGAAATCGTTCTGCTCATGAGTGTAGCCTATGATCGAGTCGGCAAAATGATGGACGTTGATCACAAAGTCAGAGATTCCGGCCTCCTTAAGCTTTGACACGACATGGTACAGGAGAGGCTTTCCGGCGACAGGCACCAAGGCCTTAGGCAAAGTGTCCGTGATCGGCTTGAGTCTCGTCCCGAGACCCGCCGCGAAAATCATCGCTTTCATCTACAGGATTTTCTCAATGTCAAGTTCCCTATGGGTCACCGTTATCTTAATGTCAAACCTGTCGGCCAGATGCTGGGCCAGATGCTCGGCGCAGTAAACCGAGCGGTGCTGTCCGCCAGTGCATCCAAAACAAACTTGCAGATGGGTGAACTTTCTCTCAATGAAGCACTTGACGTGATTGTCCACAAGGTCATAGACATTGTTCAGGAACTTCGTGACTCCCCCGTCGTCCTCAAGGAATTTTATGACCTCCTTGTCGAGCCCCGTGAACTGACGGTAATGCTCGTACTTGCCCGGATTGTTGATGGCGCGGCAGTCAAAGACGTAGCCTCCTCCATTGCCGGATGTGTCAACAGGGATGCCTTTCTTGTAAGCGAAACTGAAGACTCTCACTTCCAGACGTTTGTCCTCGGCGATGTTGTTGAACTGCGACATCGTGGTGAGTTTGGTGAGGATCTCGTTCAGATAAGGATAATACTCGAACGGCTTCTGGAGAAGGCGACGCAGGTTACCCAGAGCGTAAGGAACGCTCGCAAGGAAATGCGGTTTCTTCTCGAAATAGCCTCTGAAACCGTACGCGCCCAACACCTGGAGAGTCCTGAACAGGATGAACAGCCTGAGCCTCTCGTTGAAATGAGCCTCGTCCACATCCATGTAGCCCTTCAAAGCGCGAAGGTAGGTCTGAACCATCTCCTTGCGGAGGTTCTCCGGGTAACGTGAGCGGGCCTGCCAGACGAAAGATGCCACATCATAGTAGATCGGGCCGCGCCGTCCACCCTGAAAATCAATGAAGTACGGCTCGCCGTCCTTCATCATCACATTCCGGGCCTGGAAGTCACGGTACATAAATGTGTCTCCCATATCCTGCATCAGGTCCGTCTTTAGCCTCTCGAAATCGTCCTGAAGCTTCACCTCGTTGAACTCCAGTCCGGTAGCTTTCAGGAAGCAATATTTGAAATAGTTCAGATCGAAGAGGATCATCCGCTCGTTGAAAGCCGGCTCCGGATAGCAGACTGACCAGTCCAGCCCCTCGGCTCCCTTGAACTGAAGTTTCGGCAGCATCTCCATGGCACGGCACAGAAGACGGCACTCGTAGGAACTATATTCACCGCTCTCGCGCCCTTGGGAGACAACCTTGTAAAGCTGGTCATCGCCAAGGTCTTCCTGAATATACCGCATTCCGTCCTCACTGACAGCCAGTACCTTAGGCACTTTTATTCCTTTGCTGAGGAAATGCGCGCTGAGACTGATGAACGCGTTGTTCTCCTCGCGGCTTGTCCCTATGACACCTATAATGGAGATATTCCCGCCCTTGAGACGGAAATATCTCCTGTTGCTTCCGGAGGAGTTAAGTTCCTCCGTGTCACTTACTTTCTGACCTGTATAACTTTCAAATAAGTTCCTGAGTTTGTCCATTAATGTCTAAACTGTTAATAGAGACTGTTGTAGGAAGCAGTTCTGTTTGAGTAATAATTGTATTGGTTGGCCAGCTTACCGTACATCTGGCCGAGAACCTCAAGGTAAGGCTTTCCTTCCACAAGTGTGAGCCTATAGACAGTGTCATCCACTTTGTAGAAGTCCATCCCGTCCATCGTTATCGTGTCGTAGTCGTCAGGAAGATCCTCGACAAGGGCTCCGGCCGGAGGAACGATGACCTCGTACTGGCCGTTGGAGTTGACGATGTAGAACACCCCGTCCTGATAGTAGTACGGCTGGTTGGCGTAGGCGTAGCTCTGCACAAGACCAAGACGGTCCGCAAGTGAATAAGCGTTGTAGGCTCTCGTAGGGTTCAAAGCGAACGAACTGTTCTGTGCGGCGATGGTGGCGTTGTTCCGAGCGATTATCCTGTTCTGCTCCTCGATGATCCTGTTGTTGGAATCGATGGCGCGGTACATCCGGTAAGTGTTGTTGTAGTAGGCGAAGCGAACCGACGCGAACACAAGATCCGAAATCGCACGGTCGATGCAAACCCCGAACGGAGGACGGCAAACCACGAACATGTCACCGTACGGACGGTAATATATTCCGTCATAGATGCAGTACTCTACTCCCCAGTAAGTCATTCTTCTGTAACGAGGTGGCAGGTAGTGAACCCTATAGCCATAGTAGTGGTGCTCATGCGCCCAGAAATGCCTCGGGCGGTCGTATGGCATGAAGTCACGGTCGCGCGGCGGGATTCTATGGACGTTACGGTCCTCCCCTATCCTCATGAAGTCGCTTCTTCTCTCCCTCATCACATCCTTTCCGCCATGTGCGTTACGGTCGTAGGAAGTCAGACCTCCTCGGGTGGCGTTTCCGACCCTCTGGGACTGCTCCCTTCTGGTGTCAGACGCGGAACTTCTTGCTGAAGTACTTCTGGAGGATGAAGATCCGATCTGTCTCGCGACCCTGCCTCCTGGACTTCCTGTCGATGAGGAAGACTCTCCGACAGACGAGGATGAGCTTCTTACAGATGATGATCTCTCTGAAGAAGAGCGTCTTACCGAAGACGAGCTTCTCACGGATGAAGATGACCTGTCAGAAGACGAGTTCCTTACTGATGTAGAACCCGTAGAACCTCTTCGGTTGTTATCCTGCGCCCCCCTCGACACGCTGGAACTACTCCTACGGCTGTTATTGTCCTGATAGCTTCCGCTGTCACCGCTGCGGGAAGAAGACTTTGACGCGGATGACGAGCTTCTCACTGAAGAAGATGATCTGTCTGAGGACGAACTCCTTACAGTAGTGCCGCCACTTCTTCTGTTATTGTCCTGCGAACCGCGTGAAACGCTCGTGGAAGATCTGCGGCTGTTGTCCTGAGAACTCCTCGACACGCTGGAACCACTCCTGCGGCTATTGTCCTGGGAGCTTCCGGACACGGAAGAACCAGAGCTTCTTGTAGAGGAAGAACCAGAACTCCTTGTTGCGGACGAGCCGGAACTTCTCGTGGAGGACGAACCCGAACTTCCTGAGGAAGAAGAACTTCTGGACGAAGATCTGGTCTGGGAAGAAGTGGTGGTGCTCCTCGATCCGGAAGAGCGTCTTTCCTGTGAATATGAATCAACCGGTGATGCGATAAGGGCCAATGCCACGGCCGATGCAATCGCGATGTTCAGAATGTTCTTCATTTTGATTCGGTGTTAAGTGGTTTAATTAAGTGGTTTAATTATATAGCCAATACTTACGGGATAGTGTCCTGAAAGCCTCGACATCCTTTGACCAATAGTCAGCGATGTCCTCGACTTTGAGACGCTTTCCGAAAGTCGTTCTTACATAATCCGTACCACAGACCTTGTCGAACATATTGTTGCGCCCCTTCGAGAGGGCGAAAGGATTCTTTTCCGGATAGAGTTCGTTCACGGCCTGCATCACGTAGAACTGCGTCAGCGTGCAGCAGGCGGCCTCATAGTCAGTGTAGTGGAACTGAACGCCGTGGATCAGCTTTCCTTGAAGGCTTCCCGAGAACGGCTTGAAGTGGATTGTCCTGAATGCCACCCCCGGAAGGTTGTAGCTGTCAAGAAGCGCCTTCAAGGCATCGGCGTCAATCCATTCGGCTGCGAAAACCTCGAAAGGGAGGGTGTAGCCGATGCCGATGTTCAGATAGCCCTGGAACTCTCCGGTTATGCCGGAGGACGGATAGTTAACGGCGGACTGAGGATAAGGAATATTCGGGGACGGGAGCACCCAAGGTAGGTTCGTGTCCTGATAGAGCATATTCCTTGTCCATCCTTCCATCGGAATGACGGAAAGTCTGCATTTCAGCGGTGCCTCGTTGCCTTTCTCGCCACAGTTCAGGCCTTCCTCGTTCAGGAGAAGGGCGAGCTCGCCGACAGTGAGGCCGTAGATGTAAGGGATCTTGAACTCGCTGACGAACGAATGGAAGCCCGGCTCCACGAGACAGCCTTCGATCTTGTTGCCGCCCAACGGGTTAGGCCTGTCCAGAACCATCACCTCGATGCCGTTCTCGGCGCAGGCGCGCATAACGAGACCGAGGGTGCTGATGAAAGTATAGGAACGGCTGCCGATGTCCTGGATATCATAGACAACGATGTCCAGCCCCTCAAGCATCTTCTTGCTCGGCTTGCGGTTGGAGCCATAGATCGAATAGACCGGGATCCCTGTCTTAGGATCCTTGAAATCCTCCACGTGCGAGCCGGCGTAGGCATCCCCGCGGACTCCGTGCTCGGGAGCGAACAATGTCTTTAGATTGACTCCCGGGGCCTCGTGGAGTATGTCGATGGTGGAGCGGAGATTATGGTCGATACCGCTCGGATTGGTGACCAGCCCGACATTCTTGCCGACAAGTCCCTCGAAGCCACGGCCTTCAAGCACTTCGATGCCGGTGCGTACAATCTGTTTCTGTCCAGCCTGCGCGGAAAGGGCCGACAATGCGGCAACGGAGAGCAGGACGGTGAATATTCTTTTGACTGCGTTCATATATTCATTGATTATCAATTCGTTGATTATTTCTTGCCATATTCAGGATCGATCTTGCGGTCGGCGAGGAAGGTGACGACGACGGTCGCTATGCAGCAGACAATCACCATCCAGAAGAAGCCCTTGTAGCCGAGGGACTCCTGCAGGAAGCCGGCGAACATGCCCGGTATCATCATGCTCAGCGCCATGAAGCAGGTGCAGAAGGCATAGTGCGAGGTCTTGAACTCGCCTTCGGAGAAGTACATCATGTAGAGCATGTAGGCGGTGAATCCGAAGCCGTAGCCAAACTGTTCTATGGCGATGCAGGTACAGATTGTGGCGAAACTTACAGGCTGTACCACAGCGAGATAGACAAACGACAGGCAAGGAAGCGTCATAAACGCGGCCATGATCCAGATGGATTTCTTCAGCCCAAGACGTGATGCGAGAAGTCCTCCGAGGATCCCTCCGAGAAGAAGGAATATCACGCCGAGGGTACCGTACGCTATGCCTACCTGCGCGGTCTGCATCCCAAGTCCGCCGGCCTCTCTCGCAGCCACAAGGAACGGGGTGCACATCTTGATGAGGAAGGCCTCCGGGAGACGGTAGCAAAGCATGAATATGATCGCGAGCCAGACGCCCGGTTTCTTGAAATATGTCGTCACGGTGCGGCCGAAACCTGCGAATATCTCGGCGACCTTGTTGCCTGAATCCTCTTGAATATTAGGCACATCGGACTCTGGCTTAGGAATCGCGAACGTGTGATAGAGGGTCAACCAGGTAAGGAGTATGCCGGATCCGCCGATGGTCAGCTGCCAGGCCAACGGGATGTTGCCGGTTCTGGTCTCCAGCAATCCGGCCACTGCGACGATCACACCGTTGCCGAAGACATTGGCGAGCCTGTAAAACGTGCTGCGGACTCCGACAAAGGCCGCCTGGCTGCTCTGGCTCTGGGCCAGCATATAGAAGCCGTCAGCCGCTATGTCGTGTGTGGCGGAGGCGAAGGCCGCGAAGACGAACAGGATCAGCGTGAACGAGAAAAGGCTCATAGGCGTGCTGCCGGCCGCGATGGATTCCGCTGACGGATGAGGCATCGTAAGAGCCTGGACCACAAAGGCTATGGACATTATGATCTGCATCGTGATGATCCACCATCTCTTTGTCTTGATGATGTCCACGAACGGGCTCCAGAGGAACTTCAACGTCCACGGGAGGTAAAGCAGGGATGTGAACAACGCCATCTGCCCGTTCGGAACGCCCATCTTGGCGAACATCAGGACGGAGACATTGTTGACAAGGAAATATGGAATGCCCTCGACGAAGTAGAGGGTCGGGATCCACATCCAAGGATTACGTTTAGTGAAATTAGCCATTATGTGTTGATTATGTTATCTTCTTTCCAGTATGCTGCCTGGATAGTAGTGCAGCAGGATCTGATCGAACGTGTAGCCTTTGCTGGCCATCACGGCGGCGCCGATCTGGCAGAGGCCGACTCCGTGTCCCCATCCGGATCCGTCAAGGACCAGTCTGTCGCCGACCCATTTTATGTCAAAGGCGGAGCTCTTGAGATGGGATTCGGACAGCCAGCGGCGGATGATCAGTTCCTTGCCGATGACCATTGTCTTCTTGTCGCCGACCACCTTGAGCCTTTTGAGCCTTCCGGACGGGCCTCTCTCGATCGGGACGAGGTCACGGATGGTGCCGAAATCTATTCCGGAGCGTCTGCGGACAAGTTCCGAGACATCCGTCCTTGAATATTCAGTGGTCCATCTGTAGAAGTCCTTCGTCTCCAGATCGTAGTCGTTAAGCACTTGGGAGAGAATCTTTTCGTCCTTGGTGTCGCAGAAAACGTCGCCTCCTTCCGCGCAGTCCGGAGTGTCCGGGAGCGGCTGGAGGTAAGGGTAATCCTTGTCTTCCCAGCAGGTGCTGAATATCTCCATACGGCCTCCGCAGCATTTTGAGAAGCGGGCGTCGCATATCCGGCCTTCAGAGGTGAGCACAAGACCCCAGGTCTGGTCTATGGCCTTGCGGACAGTGTCGCCCACGGCCATCGTGAGACCTTGGTAACGCTGGCAGTGATCATCGGCGCAGACATCGAAGAGGGTGTGGTCATCGTGGTCGAACCATTTGATGTACTCCTCCTCGCCGCCGGTCGCTGAGTTCACTTCGGTGGTCACGGGACTCACTTCTGTGGTCACTGAGCCTGTCGAAGTGACCGGATTCCGACGGTGCTCCACCTGCGCCATAACCCAGGAACGAGAAATGACAGCGTGCGCCTTGAGGAACTCCAGTCCGGCCGAAGCCTTCATCTCAGACGAGATGACACTAAGCAGATAGTCCTCAACTCCAACAATATTCACGGCCGTGACCTTGTCCCCGTCCACGATGAACTTGAGAGTTCCCGCGAACTTCTGGGTCACCTTCCTTTCCCAATGGAAATCCACACCGATAGTCACTCCGTAAAGGATGAACGACGGCTCGGCGAACATAGTGGCCTCAGTCTGAGCCTCGAAGACCAGTTCATCGTAAAGAACTCCGTTGTAGGAAATGCGTCCCGCCGAATATTCGACTTTCTGCCGTCCCGCCCCGTCGGAAATGATCTCGAACTCGATCGCACTGCCGGACATTATCCCGACCTCCAGCCTGCGCTGGGTTCTGGTCAGCCTCCAGATGATGCCTTTCTCTGTCTCCCCGCTGACGGTTATCTCACGGACAACCGCCGTAAGAAGCTCTGAGTCAAGTTTGTCGTAATCCTCACGTTTAGGAGCCACAAACACACCTCCCAGATCAGCGCACCCTGGACTCATCGCCAGATGATCCGCCCCGGTGGAATAATAGTTGTGCGGACGATGCTTATCCCTGAATATCACAATGGAGCGATATTCCCCGTTATGCGTCCAGGCGAACAGGTTGATTTTCGGCTCATCCGAGTCCTCCGGCACCGGAGCGCAGTCCATAAGCCGGTAGAAAAGCTTAGCCACGGATTTCGCCGTGCCGCCGCAAAGGACGAAGACTCCGTTGGCATATTCATTAAGATGGAAGAGCTTGGCTTCCTTGACGTTGGTGAAATATTCCAGAGTATTGACATCGCCGGCCGCCAACAATCCGTCCACCCTGTTCTGGAGAGGCATCAGTCCTTGCGGACAAGCCTGGAAATGCTGATGGTCAGGCGCTGAAGCCCCACTCACAGGGCCGTTGTAGAACCCGAGATATTCATTGTGCGCGCTGACAAAGTCAAGAAGGTCTTGATAACGGTGCCAGATGGATTGCCGCGTGTGCTCGAAACTTGAGATCACGAGATGCGACGGGAAGATCGGGTACGGGTTCAGCGTGACGCGGTATTTCCGTCCCTTGCGCCCCTCGAACTCAATGTGGGTCTGCTGCGCCGGGCGGTTCTCAGGGCAGAGGAAGCAAGGCCTCTCGCTGAGAGACTTAGGGTCCAGGGCCGCCTCGGAAGAAATCTTGCGGCAAGGGTTATGCTGGACGATGACCTCCAGTCCTCCGACATCCAACCGTTTGGTTTCCACCTTCTTGAGGTCACGATAGTTCTCGGCGGCAAGAGGCCAGACCGACAACTGGTCCTTTATGAATTTGTCAATGTTATTGTCCATCAGAGCAAAGCCAGTAAAGTGTCCTTGATTGATTTGAATTCCTGCTCAAAATTCGGAGTGAACAGTCCCCGCGCCAGATTCGACTCGATCTCGGACATATTCCAGTAGCGTCCTTCGGTGACCTCGTCATTGTCAGGCTTCAAAGTGAAGTTGCCGACGGTGGCGAAGACGCTGACCAGTTCCTTCTCGCGAGCCGACTCCCAAATGTAGGATTTCAGGAATATCGGATTGAAGTCCCTGAATCCCAGTTCCTCAGAGGCCTCGCGGTAGAGTGCCTCTTCAAGCGTCTCGCCGTAATCGACGTGACCGCCGACGGCCGTGTCCCAACGCCCCGGAAGAAGATCCTTCTTCATCGAGCGTTTCTGAATATACAGACACCCCTCCCGGTTGATGATGTGAAGATGGATCACCGGATGCATCAGCTTCGAGCCATCGTGCACGGACTGCCTGGTGGCCTGTCCGATGACAAGGCCGTTCTCCTCCACGACCGGGACCATCTCGCCCGTAGGACGTGGACGGTCACCGGGATTGTCGGCCGATGGCAAAGGCATAACCGGAGCCGGGGAAACCGGATAGATCAAGTCAAACATAACGTCAAGCTATCGCCAAAAGGATCAGCAACTGGGCAACTAGCACCCTCATAAACATCGACAGAGGATAGACGGTGGCGTAGTTCACTGAAGGATAATCCGTTCCGTAAGCCCCCTGGGTGAACGCCAGGACGGCGGGATCGGTGGTACCACCGGAGATCAGACCGCAGATCTGGTAGAAGTTCAGCTTGCAGACATATCTTGCGATGAGGCCGATCGTGCAGACAGGAATGAAGGTGATGAGCGCTCCGTAAAGGATCCACCAGTAACCTCCGTCCAGGATCGAACTTACGAAGTTCTGTCCGGCTCCCAAACCGACGGCCGCCATAAAGAAGGATATTCCCATCTCCCTGACCATCAGGTTGGCGCTTTGGGTCGTGTAGGTCGTGATCTTCCACTTAGGGCCGAAGTAGCCAAGCAGGATCGCGATGATGAGCGGGCCTCCGGCAAGTCCCAGCTTTATAGGCTGAGGAATGCCTGGGATGGCGATAGGAATTGAACCGAATATCACACCAAGAGCGATTCCAAAGAAGATCGGGATAAGGTTCGGGTGGTTCAAAGTCGAAGTCTGGTTACCAACAAGATTGGCTACCTCCTCTATTCCGAGCTCCGGACCGACAACCCTCAACACATCTCCCATCTGGAGGATGAGGTTAGGTCTTGCGACAAGACCCACACCGGATCTGATGACACGGGTTACGCTCACTCCGTAATTAGCTCTGACATTGAGACTTCTGAGGGTCACTCCCGTAAGGTTCGTCTTGGTGACGGTTATCTTCCTGTTCACCATCCTGGCATCCAGCTGCTCCCAGTCCTGAAGGTGCATCGGAACCTCTTCTCCGAAGGTGATCCTAAGCGAGTCCACATTCTTCTGAGAAGTGACGATCAGAAGTTTATCTCCTTTCTGGAGAACGGTATCAGGCCCGGGAACGGACATGAGCCCGTCGCGAAGTATTCTGGAGATCACGATGGAATTGCCCAGATCCTTGGTGGCGTCCTTGATTGTCATTCCGAAGACCGCTGGATTCTCGACCTCGCAGTGCATACGCCTTGCCACATCCTCATTATTATCCTCATTGTCAAGGACTTCCTTCTCCTTATTGAGATCAACTTTGAATATCGCCTTGAAGAACATCATCAGAGCGATCACAAGCAGAACTCCCAACGGGTAGGCCACAGCGTAGGCGGAAGCCAGCCCGGAGGTCGCCGATGTGATGTCAGACGCCAGATAGTTCTCCGCGCGCATTGAATCCGCCATCGTCTGCTGGGCGGCACCGAGTCCCGGGGTGTTGGTCACGGCTCCGGACATCACGCCGACCATAGTCTTGAGATCCTCGCCGGTGATGAAATGGATCGCCACGGTGACGGCCACAGCCAACAGGACAAGGGCGACCGCAAGGATATTCATCTGAAGTCCGCCTTTCTTGAAGGAGTGGAAGAATCCCGGGCCGACCTGAAGGCCTATCGAGAACACGAACAGGATCAGGCCGAAGTCCTTCATAAAGTTCATCACGGTCGCGTCCACCCTGAGGCCGAAATGACTCAACAGGATAGCCACGAACAGAATCCACGTGGAACCGATGGAGATGCCTTTGATCTTGAATTTGCCTAGGTACAGTCCGATCGCGATCACGACTGCGAAAACTAGAATCGAATGGGCTATTCCAGCCCCTAAAAACAAATCTCGCATATCTAATTAAAAATCTATCCGCGCGCAAAAGCACGGTTTGTCTTCAATTTTACCTTCTATGAAATATTTCTTTTGTCCGTCAATATCCTCAACACTTCTGAATATCCTGACAACCTCCCCAGGCTTCGTCTCCTTGATGAAGTTGATGCTTATGCTCCTGATAGGGTTGCCGGCGACCTCCTCATAGTCAATGCAGTCCATAGCCCAGACCACGTAGCGGGCATTGTTGGTGTGCCCCAGCACATCGATGTCTGAATATGCCGCCTTGTGGCAGCCGACTTCCTCCGCGGGGATATTCTTAGGCATCACGACCTTGCCGCAAGGGATCTGGATCGCATTGTCAGGGCACTGGGTGGTCGCCGGGACCATATTCAGAACCTCATCGCTGCGCACCAGCCGCCGGGTCTCGACATTCATCACTATCCACGAAGAGGTGCAAAGCACCTGCGCCTTTGATTTGTCGGCGAAGTCCGTGTCGCCCTTCCTTCGGAGCTCGAAGTCACGCAGGAAGAACAGGCCGTCCTGTCCCTTGTGCCAAGTGTAGAGGGTCGTCTCGTCCGTCCATTTCGGAGGGTTCAGAAAATCCATCCGCATCCGTGACAGAACCCAGGCCGTGTGATGCCTCTGAAGGTCGTCATAGCCGAAATGAAGCGCCTGGGCCGCCAGATACGCCATTTCCTGGGCGTGATCCATAAACGCGGCCGGCTTCAGGCGGAACGATGCGTCCGTATCGTAGCACGGGATCGTTATGTCAGTACTGAACCTATTGCCTGAAACGTTGATCTTTTCCATAATCCTAATGATTTATAATCCTCAGTTCCTCAGGGGTGTAAAGGATCGAGTCAATGAAATCCGGAGCGAAGTGGGCGAGGAGTATGAATATTCCGAGAGCCACCAGCGCCAAACCGATGAGGCTTGCCGCCACGATTAGAACCACTTTCCAAGCACGGTTTCTCGTCTTGTGACCTGTCTCCTCCTCTCTTTCTTTCTCATCTTCTTTCTCATTTTCGGCTCCGGTGTCAGATTCATCGGTCGGAGTGTCTGTTTCCTCGGTCACAGAGCCTGTCAAAGCGACCGGTGCAATCGGCTCTCTGATGGGAACCGGATCCGCCACCAGCTCCCTAAGCGCCGCCACACTCTGCGCCACCTCGTCCGGAGTCTCCTCGTGAGTCTTCAAAGACACCGGCTCCAGCCCTACCCCATAAGGATAGATGTCCAAATCCTCGTCAGCGATAAAAAAGAACGTGTTCTCCTTAGTCGCCCTCAACCGGCCGAGCCCGGGGAATATCACGACCTTCTTTGCCTGCAGCGTTGTCCTCAGCCCGGCGATAAACTCCCCAAGGATTCTCTTTGAAGTCTCAAGATCCGTCCCGTTGATCTTGGCATAGAACTCCGCCATCATCTCCTCGTTTCCTGATCCGCGCTGCCTGAACGACAGTTTTCGGTAAGGAGGATTGATGGTGTACCCTTTGTCAGAAAAAGTAGAGGGCATCACCTCGGAGACGAAAGTCCCCAAGCCAGGCAACGTAACCTCATCATTGTCAAGGATCAGCCCCTTGACCATATCTGAAAACAAGTCTATGTCCATTTTCCTCCTCCGAGAAATTCACACAAAGGTACACAAAAAAAACTACAAAAAAATTTGCACTAATCAATTTTTGTTGTACCTTTGCACTCCCGAAAGGAACAAACAACCGAAAAGGTTGACAAAATTCCTCAATAGCTCAGTTGGTTAGAGCACCTGACTGTTAATCAGGGGGTCGTAGGTTCAAGTCCTACTTGAGGAGCCAAAGCGGACAAATCATCAGAAATGACGGTTTGTCCGTTTTTCTTTTCCTCATAACTCTTTGATTTCAAAGAATATTGGGGCCAAGTCCAAAGCCGGAGCAAGTCAAAAACCGGGGCAAGTCCAAAGCCAGAGCAAGTCCAAAGCCCTGTGCTAAAAGAACCGGCTTGCCCCTCCCACGACGAAAGACCTTTTCAACTTCGTTGCAATTGGCGGGAACATCCACAGCCACTTAAGCAACATCAGGAGTGGTTCACTGTTCCTGACACCTCGCTGAAATCGGTCTTGAGGAACAAAGTCCATGACTGTACGGCCATCAGACAGGCATGACCGTTCCCGCCAACTATAAACATAAGTGGCCGGCATCAACATGATGCGGAATCGCGCAAGGGAAGGAGAGTTTCTTCTTTCTATCACTGCGCATCATGTTCGCACAATAAGGAAGAAATCATATTCATAAACACCTTGAGGCGGCTTGCAATCACCAAGGCATAAAGGCTTGCCAACAGGCACATGGCTTCTTTGATTTTTCTTTATTGTAGATAATGGCTATCTTTGAGAAAAGAAGGATTCAGACGAAATGGGACGACTTGTTCCGAATTGTGAATATGAACGTGCGGGTCATGAATCAAAAAATGAATTCAATAAAAAAGCAACTATTAATATGACTGGAAGAAAGATTTTACTTGTAGTGGATGTGCAGAGGGACTTCATTGACGGATCTCTGGCCGTGCCGGGAGCAGAGGCGATCATTCCGGAGATAAACGGGATCAAGAACGGAGCCGATCTTGTGTATTTCACTTTGGACTGGCATCCGAAGGATCATTGTTCGTTCAAGGCAAACGGTGGTCAATGGCCAGAGCACTGCGTTCACTACACTTTAGGGACAAGTCTCGCCGACGGGCTGCTGGACGGGCTGGAGGAAGCGAAGACAAGATTCATCCTGAAAGGGCAGAACAAGGAGAGGGAGGAATATGGAGCGCTGGCGGCCGTGACAGCCTCAAATCAGAGTCTGTTTCTGGCAGGGGACGAGGTCACCGTCTGCGGAATCGCCTCTGAGTTCTGTGTTTTGGAGACCCTCAAGAATGTCTTCCGGCTGAGCCAAGAGGTTGGATTCAACGTGAACGTATTCCTGAAAGGCACCGTCGGATTCGACAGCACCCCGCTGTTGGAATGGATGGCCGGAAACGGCGTAAAGGAATATTGAACTTTTATTCCTCCCTTACGACAGGAGGAGCGAGAGGGACAAACGACTCCTCGTCAAAGTTTTCCATCTGGTTTTCGTAGTAGGCTTGTGACGCGGCCGAACGGTTGATCTCATCGTAGGCCACAAACGCCTCGAAATCATATTTCCACCCGCTTGGCTCAGACAACTTCATGATTCTCTTGAATATGGCCTCACGCGAAGGAGCGTTGAACCCGCCGGCATTATGTCTCATGATGCTGTCGTCCGTCGGCCTGTAGGCACCGTATCTGAACGTCAGGCCGCCATCGTAGATTCCGACCTGACCGGAATAGCGCGGATCTGAAAGGAAATGCGCCCAATGGATTTCCTTGGGATCGTTCGTGACATCGGCGTTCGGGTAGAAACCGTATTTGGCAAACCATTCCTTGTGGCTTTTCACCTTGTCCTCGGTGATTGTCTTTTCGTAGAAATATTCATCCGCAAGCTTAGCGAACCCGTGACCGCCCGCCTCATGGCGAAGAACCTTCCCGAAATCTTCGGTGTTGTAGCTGACAACCGGGATGTAGGCTATAGCCCTGCCGTCCGACCACATGTAGGTTGTACCGGCATACTTCGAGGAATTCAGGATCACCAGTTCAAGCGTGTTTCTCACCGTGAGCCAACTGATCCCATCAACCTTGTAGGCATACTGCCAGACCTTGCTGTCATTGCCTCCGATATAGGTTCCCGTTCCGAACTTGCTCGCAAAGGCCGTGCTGCCGTCAAAATTCCGCCCGTCCGACTCGACCGCGACAGAATACACATCGAACCTGTCCCGGAATGACCGGTAAGGCTCCTCGGCGAAAAACTCCTCCATTGTCCTGTCGGCCCATTTGTCAAATGATGACATTGACTCCCCTTCCGAAGCCGTAAGATCATCCTTGGTGAAGCCGTCTCCCATGATCACTATCTTTATTCCGTTGCCGACAGAATGGGTCTGGAGGGTGTGCACTATTCCTTCCTGAAAAATCACAACTTTTTCATGAATACCAGCAGCCTTGTTCACGATTCCGACCACCGCGCTTCTGGCACTCTCCCCCTCGTTCCTGTCACAATGAAAGACAAGTTCATCCTGACGCATCGCCCTGGTCTTCAACCCTGAATATCTCAGCCAGGATGCGGCGTCCTCTGGAATATCCACGGAATAGTCAACGTCAGCAGACACAGTGACGGCAATCTCTCCCGCGCCTCTTGACATTGAATATGTCTCCTGAGGAGTGATGACGTTGCCCTCTACGAAATCCAAGCACCTTACGATGGTCTTCGAATCATCATATACAAGCACCACAACCTCACCGCCAGTGAACGGGGAAGGGGAGGTCACCACAATTTCTCCTTCCGAGTCATTGTTCCTTTTGACGTCCGCCTTCCATCCATTCTGCGCAAACGCCTTGACCACCACGCTTCCTGTGGCATTAAGGATCTTATATACAACAGACCTTGTCTCCCCGGCATTGAATCTGAATGTTCCGTAGTCCGGAAACCGGATGCTCAGATCCGAAGACTTCTTGGCGAGTTCGAACACGGTTCCATCCATAAGTGTGACGGTCACAGTGTCACCGTTGTCCGTGACAGAGGAGAAGAGCGAGTCCCCGTCCTCACCGGTTGCCTTCGACAATTTCGTCCAAGTCTTTCGTCCATCATAAGAGACGTACCACCAGCCGTCTTCTATCTTCAATTCCGGAGCGGTGCCTCCCGCGTTTATCCGGTTGCCTGTACCGGAACCGTCGTAAATCCATTCACCATCTACGGTCCAGTAATACTTCCCGTCGGTGTGCTGTCTTATTCCGATCACAGGAGAATGACCGTCCTTTCCATTGTAGATGGTTACCGTGCCGCTTTTGCTGAACGTGATCGAGTACCCGACAACAGTCCCCTCCTTAATGACTTCCACCACGCCTGTCACGTAGTCATTGCCTTGCAACGCGTTGACGATGGTGCGCAATGTCTGCAGATCCTGATTGAATCCACGGCATTGCTCTTCCAAAGCCGCTATCCTGGCTTCATTCTCGTTGACTTTGTTCCAGATCTCAGAGTCATCGTATTTACAGGACACAAGTCCTGCAAGCATGACAAAAATAACACACAGAGCCTTTTTCATTTCAGTAAAATTATGCGACAAACAATCTATAAAGTTAGACATTATTCCCGGAATATGTAAGCGTAAAGTAATGTTGAAAAAACAAGTTGCATCAATCGATAAATTTGAATACATAGAATCACCCTGAACATCAATATATTGCAAATTTAAAGTGATGAAGGTCATTTTTTTACATTTTACAAAAACATACTATCGTAAATTTTGCAAAGATATTCAAAGAGTTTTGTCTTTTTCAAAAAGTTTGGTAACTTTGACATGCCGTCCGTCAAACCGTGTCGGACGGCATCCGGTCCCATAGCTCAGTTGGTTAGAGCATCTGACTCATAATCAGGGGGTCGTAGGATCATGCCCTACTGGGACCACAAAAGAAGGAGGCGCAAGAATTGCGTCTCCTTCTTTTGTGACCCATATTCCCACCCCCAGACTGTCTGAAAAGTCTCGACGAGAGCAGAAAAGTCCGTACCCCACTGCAGGGGCGACAACGAATTTTCAATCCTCGGATGTGGTAATTATACTTTTAAGACAGTCTCCCCCTGTCACTGCGTGACAGCCCCGGTGGGGCACGGGGAAAGGATTCCCCGACCCCCCTTCGGTCGCTTCGCTCCAAGTCTCGTGGCTTTTTCGGCCTCATTTTGGGGCAGCGTAATCTCTATGATATTGACAGTCTGGCGATTATAAAATCTCCTTTAGGGCAAACGAACTTAAGACAAAGCCTTATCTAACTCATTATCAAAGCATTATCAGCCACCCATTCAGAATCAACGAGTGGCTGATAACAAACTTATAGCCAAATGATTGAATCATTGACTTTAGCCTGAAACCACTAAAGCAAAGTAGCCAAAACGTTTATTATCAAAGACTTTTCATCACGGTGATCCGCACAATTTGGGCGATGGTGTCGTAATCCAATGCCTCAATCAGCGAAGAACTTTCCCCTTTGCGAATTTTTGGTAACGTGCAAAAATCGCAAAGGGGAAATTTCTTCGCCTCTCTTAGAAGCTGTTTTGAATTGTTTGTTTGAAGGTTTGAGAGTGAAAAACTTCAGTTTCGACCGCTTCTTCCAAGGAAGATAGCGGTGCTATCTGACTGAAGAAGCGGGAAGAAAATGAAGATTTTTCACCTCAAAGAACATTTCAAACAATTCAAAACAGCTTCTTATTTCAGGCAGTCGCTTCGACAAGCTCAGCGACCGACATAAATTCAGCGACCGGAAGAAAGCACTACTTCACACGCAGCTTCTTGCCAAGACGCAGGGTCGTGGTTTCCTTGATGCCATTGAGACGGCAGAGAGTCTTGACAGAGGTGCGGTACTTCCGGGCAAGAGCGCCGAGGGTGTCACCTTGACGGATGGTGTGGTACCGGGCGGCGGCAGCGGCCTTTCTCTCGGCCTCGGCCTTCTTGGCGGCCTCCTCCTTGTCCTTTGCGTCCCCCTCAAGGATGTCGATCTCCTCCTGTTCGCTCTCAGGAACGTACTTGCTGTTCGCGTTCAAATACTTCTTCTTCAAGACAAACAGCCTGTGCCTCAACGTACCGGAATGGAAATCTATCAGCCATTCAGGATCAAACGCGTAGCCCTTATAACGGGTCTCGAAATGCAGATGAGGTCCTGTCGAACGGCCAGTCGAGCCTCCTAAGCCAATGATCGTGCCGGCGTTCACCCACTGGTCATCCTTCACGTAAATCTTGGAAAGGTGACCGTAGAATGTCTCCAGGCCGTTGTCATGACGCAGGACCACGAGATTTCCGTAGCCTTTGTAACGCTTTGAAATGCGGACCTTGCCGTCAAACGCAGCATAAACAGGAGTACCCGTCTTCAAAGGAAGATCCACTCCCTGATGACGCCGTCTGTGGCGGTAGCCGAACTTTGAATAGACATCATTCTGATGAGGACACTTGTACTCACTCAATGTGTCCACTATCCAAAGCGCGATCTCATCCGGAAGCTCTTCCAAAGAGACATGGTAAGGGTCCGGATAGTCGTGGGTCCAATATTCATTGAATATCTTGTGGTCACGGGCGTAGGTGGAATCCTTATAGTATTTCCATGTATAGTCAGACAGAAGCAGAATCTTGATGTGAGGATCCGCCGTGTCGATTGTGTCCAAGGCCTCGGCCCTGTTCAGATCCATGGACTGAACGGCCTCGCGGGAGATTCTCGGTACGAGGATCTCGGCCTGTTTCTTCGTCTTGATCGTAGTGTCCTGCGCCACGGCAGGAACGGAAAGTCCAATTGCGGCAAGGACCATGACAATGGCGCCTACCCAAAATCTTTCACGAATCATCCCGCCTACAGTTTTGCGCCGAACCTCTCCACGAGAAGATTCTTGGTCTCACTTATCTTTTCCTCAAGGAGAGCGTCCGATGTCGCCTCGCAGATGAACCTGAGGTATGGTTCGGTGTTGGAAGGACGGATGTTGAACCACCAGTCCGGGAACTCGACCCTGTAGCCGTCGAAATCCATCTCGGCGGTCGGTTTCTCCTTGGAGACGAAATATTCCTTGACAGCGTCCATCGCGCCTTTCTTGTCCTCAAGGCGGAAGTTGATCTCGCCGGAATTCTGGTAGCGCGCGATCCTGCCGATGAGTTCGTGAAGGGTGACGCCTTTCTTCTTCATCGCGGCAACAACCCTCAGAATCAGGATGGAAGCGAGGAGTCCGCTGTCAGAATAGAAGAAGTCACGGAAATAGTAGTGTCCGGCAAGCTCACCGCCCCAGACTCCGTCAAGTTCACGAAGTTTCTTCGCGGCGAAGGCACGTCCGACCTTCCAGGTCGCCATCTTGCATCCCATCGGAGTGAGGTACTCGCCTACCGCCTTCGAGCTGCGGATGTCTTGGAGCACGGTTCCGGTCTCGTGCCTCTCGTCGATGAAATAGTGGCCGAGGACGGCGATCATCAGGTCCGGAGAGACGAACTTGCCCTCGTTGTCCACGAACATCACACGGTCAGCGTCACCATCATAGATGACACCCACATCCGCGCCGGTCTTCTTCACCAAAGCCTGAAGCGGCTCGACATTCTTAGGAATCAGCGGGTTAGGCTCGTGGTTCGGGAAGTTTCCGTCAAGTTCTTCGAATATGTAGGCAGGCTCATCGCCGAAAATCTCACGGGCGTAAAGGCTTGACATTCCGTTGGAAAGGTCGAAAGCGATCTTGATGTCGGAATAGTCGCCCTTGAACTTCAGCAGGATATCAAGATGATGTCGGAATAGTCGCCCTTGAACTTCAGCAGGAAATCAAGATAGTCTTTATGAATATCCTTGAGAATGACCTGTCCCCTCTTCTCGGCCACAGGGGTAGGCCTGCCGCTCTCTATCCATTCCTGGATCTGCCCGAGGCCGGAATCCAGACCGACAGGGAGGGCGTTCTCCCTGGAGACCTTCATTCCGTTATATTCCTTGGGATTGTGCGATGCCGTGATCTGGACCGAGGCCTTGAACCCGTAGTTGGCGGTTCCGAAATAGACCATCGGGGTCGTGCTGAGACCGATGTCATAGACATCAGCGCCGGCGTCGGTTATTCCTTTCACAAGATATTCGTGGATCTCCGGAGAGGATGTCCTGCAGTCGCGGCCGACAAGAACCTTGTCTGCGCCAAGGAGTTCCGGAAGGAAATAGCCCACCTTGTAGGCGGTGTTACGATCGAAGTCAACGTTATAGACTCCGCGTATGTCATACGCATGAAATGCACCCATAGTCGTAATGTTTATTTAATTTTTGTGGCGTACCTTGCAAAAACCTTTCCTTTCGCGATGTTCATCAACTTTTTCGAAATTATCTTCTTTCTTATCGGAGCGACATGATCCACGAACAGATCTCCGTCCAGATGGGACATCTCGTGCTGCACCATACGGCAGGCAAACTTATCGAAAGTCTCGGTAACCTTCTCGAAATCACCATTGTAATATTCAACGGTCATGCTCTGTGGCCTTGTGACATCGCAGTAGATTCCGGGGATGCTGAGACACCCTTCGGAATATTCACATTTCTTCTCGCTCTCCTCAAGGATGACCGGGTTGATCATCACCCTTTTGAAATCGGCGAGGTAAGGATAGACATCGGTCATCCCGGTGCCGTCAACTATAAGGATCCTGACGCTCTCGCCGACCTGAGGGGCGGCAAGTCCGCAACCTTCTGATTTAGCGAGAGTCTCCTCCATGTCGGAGACCAGTTTGGTGATCTTTTCCTTCTCCGAGAGGTCAGCCGGGGCAGCCTTCTGCCTGAGAACCTCAGACCCATATAAATAAATAGGTAATATCATAACTCTAACCTTTTAATTTCTGTCAGTCCTGTCCAGATAGCTCTGAAGGATAATGGCCGCGCTGATCTTGTCCACGGATGTCTTGTCCCTGCGGTCCTTCGCCTTCATCCCTCCATCGATCATAGCACGGTGCGCGAGCACGGATGTGAACCGCTCATCCTCAAGGGTCACCGGAATGCCGGGAAAAGCCTTGGCGAGATTCTTCAGGAATATCTCCACATCGGCGGCGGCCTCGGACGGTTTGTTGTTCATGTTCATCGGATAGCCGACCACAAAGCGGGTTATGGTCTCTTTTTGAGCATAATTTTTGATATATTCTATTATCTTTGCAGCTGGAACCGTGTCCAGGGCTGAGGCAAAAACACCCAGCGGGTCGCTGACCGCGACCCCAACGCGCTTGCGTCCGTAATCTATGCCGATGATCCTGTCCATTGTAATCCGCAAAGTTAACGAAAAAGGCTTTCAGGTCAAAATCTTATGTCCAAACAGAAAAAAGGCGGCATCATAAATAACTTCAGGCTCACGCTTGTGAATGATGACACACATGACAAGTTGTGGTCCAGAAAATTCACAAGGATGGGTGCGCTCGTGACTGCGATCACAACTGTGGTTGTCACCATAACTGTCATATTCTGCCTGATCGCGTTCACCCCGATCAGAACCTTGATTCCCGGCTACCCCGACGCCCGCACGAAACATGACGCGATCCAGAATGCCATCAGGGTTGACTCATTGCAGAATGTGATCATGAAATGGGAATTGTATTCCGAGAACCTACGAAGGGTTGTGGACGGTCAGGAGCCGCTCAAGATCGACAGCCTTATGGAGGTCAGGAAGAACGTCACCGAAACCGTTGACCCTAAGAAACTCGCGGAGAAGGATTCGCTGCTCCGGAAGGAGGTCGCGAACGAGGACAAGTTCGACGTCAAGTCCAATTCCTCAAGGTCGCTTCCGATCGAGGGGATGCATTTCTTCACACCGCTGAAAGGCGTTGTCTCGCAGGGGTACGACAAAGTCCTGCATCCTTACATCGACATCACGGCCCCAGGCAACTCGGTGGTGATGTCGGTTCTTGACGGCACGGTCATCTCGGACGGATGGACGGATACGGAAGGCTACACGATAAGAATCCAGCACGAAGGGGACATCATCTCGGTCTATAAACACAACCAGAAACTCATGAAGAAAACCGGGGACAAGGTGACGGCAGGCATGCCTATAGCCATTCTCGGCGGCACCGGATCGCTCTCCGACGGGGATCATCTTCATTTCGAGCTCTGGCACAAGGGCGAGGCCGTGGATCCAACCAAATATATAAGTTTCTGATGGATAAAAGAAGAATAGCGATACTCGGCTCGACCGGTTCGATCGGCAGGCAGACCCTGGATGTGATCAGGGAGCACAGGGATCTTTTTGAGGTTGAGATGCTTACCTGCAAGGGCAGCTGGGAGCTGATGGCCAGCCAGGCCAAAGAGTTTGACGCCAACAACGCGGTCATCTGCGACGAGACCAAGTACAAGGACCTTGCGGACGCGTTGGACGGCACTGACACGAAGGTGTTCGCGGGAATGAAGTCGGTCTGCGACCTGGTTACAAGCGACAGGGTGGACATAGTGGTGGCTGCTATGGTCGGGTTCAGCGGGCTCGCCCCGACAATGGCCGCGATCGGCGCCGGAAAAGTCATCGCCCTGGCCAACAAGGAGACCCTCGTGGCTGCCGGCTCGATCGTGATGGAGATGTCTAAGAAATACCACGCCCCTATCCTTCCTGTGGACTCAGAGCACTCGGCGATATTCCAATGCCTGCTGTCGGCACAGGGCAACGCCATCCGTAAGATTCACTTAACCGCCTCCGGCGGGCCTTTCAGGACCTGGGACAAGGAGCGGATCAGCGCGGCGACAAAGGATATGGCGCTCAAGCACCCGAACTGGAGTATGGGTGCCAAGATCACAATCGACTCAGCCACAATGATGAACAAAGGCTTCGAGGTGATCGAGGCGAGGTGGCTCTTCGACACCCATTGCGACAGGATCAACGTCGTTGTCCACCCGGAGTCCATCATCCATTCCATGATTGAATATGAGGACGGATCCGTCATCGCACAGCTCGCCTGCCCGGATATGAGGGAGCCTATCCAGTTCGCCATCGGATTCCCGGAGCGGCTTCCGCTCGCGAACAAAAAACTGGACTTCGCGGAACTCGGCGGGATCACGTTCTTCAAGCCTGACACCGAGAAGTTCCCGGCGTTGGCGCTGGCCTACAAGGCGATGGAGCGGGGCGGGAATATTCCTTGCGCCCTGAACGCGGCGAACGAGGCGGCAGTGGCGGCGTACCTTCACGACAGGATCTCTTTCTACGGGATCACGGACATTGTCGGAGAATGCATCGAATGCACACCGTTCATAAAAGAACCGTCCGTCGAGGACATATTCAAGACAAACGAGGAAATATATTCATTGGCCCAAAGGAAGATTGAGGGCATAGCTAAGAAAGGTTGATGATGGTTGTTCTGATGAAGATTCTGCAAGTCATTCTTGCGCTTTCGATACTTATTGTCATCCACGAGTTCGGGCACTTCACGTTCGCGAAGCTGTTCGGGATCCGGGTGGATAAATTCTTTCTTTTCTTCGATGCCGGCGGCACCAAGTTGTTCAGTACCAAGGGGAAATGGTTCACCAGGATATTCCCGAAAGCGAAGGATTGGGAGACTGAATATGGAATCGGCTGGCTGCCGCTTGGCGGTTACTGCAAGATCTGCGGGATGATAGACGAGTCGATGGACCTTGAGTCGATTAAGAAAGATCCGCAGCCGTGGGAATTCCGCACCAAGAAGGCCTGGCAGAGGCTTCTGGTGATGGGCGGCGGCGTGCTCTACAACTTCATATTCGCGATTATCGCCTACATCGGAATTATGGCCATCTGGGGCAGCGCCTACATCAGCAACGAGGGCAGTCAGATCTATACCAATGAGTTAGGTGTCGAGCTTGGCTTCCGCAACGGCGACCACATCATCAGGATGGATGAATATGTTCCCGAGAATTTCGGGATGCTTCAGGCGGATCTGGCGCGCAGGAATGTCAGCAAGGTCACTGTTCTGAGGGACAATGACACGGTGGATCTCTACATCGACCGCTCGAAGATCGGGGCGGTGCTCAACACTCCTGGAGTGTTCGACCTCGCCGTGCCGTTCGTGATCGATTCTGTGATGAGCGCGTCGGAGAACTCTGCCGCCGGTCTTCTGCACGACGATAGGATCATCGCCATAGACAGCGTCAGCACTCCTTTTGTGCAGGATTCCAGAAAATACCTTTCGGAAGTCAAAGGCGGGACCGTCACGGCCACGATCCTACGTGGTTCAGACACGCTTTCCGTACCGCTTCAGGTGGACACGGCTGGCAGGATCGGGGTCTTTATGCAGATTCCGGGGGTGATGACGAAGGAATATTCATTGGTCAGCGCCATCCCAGCGGGAGTCAAGCTGACTTTCGACACCATCGGGGGATATCTTCAGGATCTGAAGCTGGTGGCTTCGCCAAGCACTGAGGCCTACAAGTCAGTGGGCAGCTTCATCGCCATCGGGCAGGTCTTCCCGGCGACGTGGGACTGGTACAGGTTCCTGAATATTCTTGCGTTGCTTTCGATTATGCTCGGGGTGATGAACCTTCTGCCGATTCCGGCACTTGACGGCGGGCACATCGTGTTCTGCCTCTATGAGATGGTAACTGGACGGAAGCCGAGCGACAGGTTCCTCACGGCGGCGCAGATTGTCGGGATGTTGCTGCTGCTGTTGCTGATGGTACTGGCTTTCGGAAACGACATCGCACGGTTGATACGGTAGCCGCGGTCACTTCGATGCTTCGGTAGACTCAGCGACCACAAGTTCAGTGGCCGAAAGTGTCCGGTCGCTGAGCCTGTCGAAGCGACAAAAGAGAACACAGGAGCACTCATCACTGATTATCAATATATTGCATCAACAAAACGAGAGTATTCAGACCGCTTGGAATTTGATGTTTTTAGAAGTTTAGCGTAACTTTGCAACCAGAAAAACAACACAAAGATGAAAAAGATAATCAAGACCGTCATCTGCATCGCGGCGCTGATCAGCGCGGTTTCCTGCATGAACAACACGAAAACCCTCCTGCCTAATGTCTCGGGCAAGGCTGGTGAAGTCATCATCGTGGTAGGCAAGGACAACTGGGAAGGGAATCTGGGCAACGAGATCGGCGGGTTATTGGCAAGAGACTGCGAGTACCTGCCGCAAAGGGAACCATTATATTCATTGGTCAATCTTTCGCCGGGAGCGTTCTCGGACATGTTCAAACTCCACAGGAACATAGTGATCTTCAACATTGACTCGACTGTCGTCAAGCAAGGCGTCGTCTATAGGACTGATGTCTGGGCACATCCGCAGTGTGTGATCCAGGTCAACGCCTCATGCGCGGATTCCGCGATTGTTGTCCTTGAAAAAAACGGTGAGAACATCACCGGAGCCATCGAGCAGGCCGAGAGGAACAGGGTCATCGCCAACACTCTGCTCTACGAGGAGTCCAAACTGGGGGACGTTGTCGCCAAAATGATAGGAGGAAGGGTACACTTCCCCGTAGGCTACAATCTGAAAAAGGTCACGGACGACTTCATCTGGATAGCGGACGAAAAGCAGTACAGCACCCAGGGTGTGTTCATCTATAAATACCCGGCAACGGACGAGGACCCGTTCTCGGAGGAGAACATCATTGCCAGACGCAACGTTTTTCTCAAGGAATATGTCCCTGCGACAGCCGAGAATTCCTACATGACCACAAGTGTGTTCGTCAAACCGGGAATAAAGTTCCTCAAGTACCACAATCTGGATTTCGTGGAGACCAGAGGTCTTTGGGAGGTCTATAACGACTACATGGGCGGCCCGTTCGTCTCACATTCGTTCTACAGCAAGGACGGAAAGGACATCATCGTGCTGGAGGCATGGGTCTATGCTCCGAAATATGACAAACGACAGTATCTTAGGCAGACAGAGTCTCTTTTGTACTCGTTTGAGTGGGATGAGGACGGAAATGATGGCAAATAGGGCAAATATCGTCCGAATTATTTTGTAAGGTCGAAAATTATCCATATATTTGCATCCCAATTTGGCAGACAGCCTTATGGGTATACCTGTCTTGGTGGGTTCGTATAACGGTTAGTACTCGGGATTTTCATTCCCGCAATAGGAGTTCGATTCTCCTACCCACTACAAATATTAAAAAATAAGAACGATGGCAAATCACGCATCAGCAAAAAAGGCCAATCGCCAAAGCGAGAGGCGCAGATTGCATAATAAGTATTATGCAAAGACGACGAGGAACGCGATCCGCGCGATTCGTAACACTACAGACAAGAAGGCTGCCGAGGATGGCGCTCCTAAGGTCTATAAGATGATTGACAAACTCGCAAAGATTGGAGTCATTCACAAGAACAAGGCTGCCAATCTCAAGAGTGGTATTGCGGTTTATATCAATAAGCTCGCATAAAGAAGCATCCGAAAGGCAGTCTCCCGAGGCTGCCTTTCAAGTCAAAAAAATTATCGGGATGTAGCGCAGTTGGTAGCGCACTACGTTCGGGACGTAGGGGTCGTCCGTTCGAGTCGGATCATCCCGACAAAGGGTTGGAACTTTCGTTCCAACCCTTTGTCGTATTACCCCTCACCCCGACCCCTCTCCCTAGCGGAGAAGGGACACGCGCCGGAGGCGCTTCCTGCCGGCTTCGCCGGCTGTCCTTCTCGCTTTCGTTCCAACCCTTTGTCGTTTTGCATAAAAAAAAGGAAGCGGACAATCCGCCTCCATTCAAATATTCAAAATTCCTGAATCAAAGTTTCTGCATCAGGATGTTCTCGTAGGTCTTATCGCCGACGGCGTAGCCGGTGTAGGAGGTTCCGTCGAAGAGTAGGAACTTGTAGCCGGTCAGGCTCATCTCCGAGCCTGCGGTCGTGCGCCAGTGCAGAAGTCCGTCATCGCAGAAACCGAATTCCATACTGCTGGACTGATCCCAGATTCCGGTATAAAGGTTGGCGACGAAGCCGAAGACCACGTTCAGGTAGCTGAACTCACCGAGATTCTGAGACTGCAAACGGATGCAATGCTCCTCCGGGATGTAAGTTCCGGTGATCGCCGGAGAGTACGAGCTGTAGTTGCACAAACCCTTGATCATCACGGTGTTCTCTCCAGTCTTGATGATGTCCACACGGAAGGATTCCGTGCTCGCCTGATTGCTGTCGGAAGTCTTCACGTCAGCGTTCACGATGTAGGCTCCGACAAAATCATCCAGACTCACGGCTTTGAACTTGTCCGCATGTGATGCCAGAACGGTTGAATCCGTGACATAGACCTTGTCTCCGTACCTGTTGGTAACCTCAGCGAGGACTCGATAGGCTCCACCTTCCGAAAGTCCCTGATAATAAAGGGTAAGCCCGTCCGGTCCTTCACTTGCGGCAAGGTTATCCGCGTCTAATTTAGATCCTATTCCAAGAATCTGGTCAAGAGGATAGTTCTCCTCATAATAATCAAGCACATCCTTATCCATCATAATGTAACGCACAGACGCGGCGTTCCTCGTACGAATTTTCCAGACCATAGTGGAATACGGGTCAACACTGTAAGGGCTGATGCTGAACTCCAGAACCTCTGGAGCTATCGTGCCGTCCGGATCGTAGGTGAAGCGTATGGCAATCATCTCGCCAGGCTTGCCTTCCGCATCAAAAGGCACGGCTATCAACGTGTTGGACGGAACCGACGGAGTCCACTGCTGTGTGTTTTCGGAGAATGTCCGGATGTCATCCCGCTGGCCAAGACAGATCTGCTTGTAAACCTTGTTCAGTTCCGCGGTGTCTCCGGTGACGTCGCCTTCCACAACCACGGCTTTGCATGAAGAAGTGAAGCTGTTGAACTCAAAGGAGAATTTTCCGTCACCCTCGTAAGTCGCCGCGACAACCGGATCGTTGTCGTGGTCACCGGCGAAGACGATCTTCTCGGGACCGTAGCCGAACATTCCGTCCGTGACATAATAGACCAGGTTAAGGGTGAAAGTCTGCTTGCCGTCGAACGTGCAAGGGAAACGGTCATAAGAGGCTTCGTCACCGAGGTACTGGGCGATGTCTGAGACATAGACATATTCATCGCTGCCGCTGTAGTAGTAGCCTATCGACTGCCCCGGCACAACCACGGAATTGTCGCTGTTCACCTTGAAGAAGAAGTTGACACCGGCTCCCCAATCCAGAAGTCTGAATATGTTGGTGGTGCCTTTTGCGCGCTCCACCAGCATTCCACGCTGATAGCCTTCGTAGAACTGGGAGTAGTAATATGTCGCTGTCTGCTGCACCTGCTCGCCGCTTTCGGTGGTTCTCATATATGGTTCCCACTCCAGGGTGAACGATGCGGTAAGATCAAGGAAATCACTGTACTGTGTGATATAGGCCGGATCATCGCCGAGTTCCGCGTCCCTGCCGATTATGCAGAGGGAGGCGGTGACACTGGATCCAAGCACCACAGCGTTCATGTTCACGGTCACAGGGACCTCGACGCTGTACTGCCCGTCAGGAATGACCACCGTGTCACGTACAGAGAACAGGGACGCGTTCTTGCCGCTCTTCTGGAGCAACACACGGTAAGTGCCCTTGTTGCCGTTTCTGGCAAGCACAACGGTGAACTCACCTTCCTTCGTTCCCTGCTCGAACTCTTTCACAAGGCTTTTCTGGACAAAATGGATCTCCTTGTTGTCCGAATCATTGGGAGAGGCCATCTCGCCGATCTGCTCCTGATCGCAGGCGACCAAGGAAAGCAGCGCGGCGGAGGCGCACAACAATATTCTTAAAAACTTTTCCATTATGGATTCTGATCTTCTTCGTTAATGTTAGGGTTGTTGTTGATCTCATCCTGAGGGATGGTCATCACCCAGTCGTATGTGTCAGGGTTGGTGAGGTTGATGCCGTTGCCGGACATCGTGGAGATGCACTCCTCGGCGAATCCGTCGGAGGTCTTCCTATCGATTCCCTGGCCGAGACGGCGCACATCGACAAGACGGCCGAACTCACCCCAAAGCTCGATCCTCTTCTGCACGAGAATATTCTCAAGCAGGGAGCCGGTCCAGGATGTCGTGAGCGAGCCGAGCATTGTCCCGTCAAGGTTGGAGGCGTCAAAGGTGGCGTCCCTCTTCTGCATCACGGCGTTGAGGTAGCGGACAGCCTTGTCCTTGTCCCCGAGACGGAGGGCGGCCTCGGCAGCGTCAAAGTAGAACTCTTCGACCCTCATATAAATGTAGTCCCCAAGCCAGGCGGCAACATTCGTGAACTTGAACTTCTTGGAGATGTACGGAGACTCCTTGTCATCCGGATCCCACCAGGCCCGGCGGATGTCCCCGGGGCGGATCTGCTTGTAAAGACTGGAGTTGATCAGCTTAGGGGCGGACTGGGCATAGGCCCCGTCCACGTTGTCCATGTGAGCGAAGAAACTGGCGTAGCCTCCGGCCTGCTCGGTGTTCTCGATCCCGGCGCCCCACATCACGTTGGAAGCGGAGAGGGAGTTCATTCCGTTCATCAGCTCGGAAGTCCCGCCGATCGAATATTCCTCGGACTTTATGATCTTCTCCGAAGCGGCCAAAGCGGTCTCCCAATTTCCCGCAGCCAAAGCTACACGAGCCTTGATGCCGAGGGCGACATAATAGGAAATATGGGATTTTGTGCCTCCGAGGACAGACGCGTCACCTTTTTCGAGCAGATCGATGGCCGTGTCAAGGTCTGAGTTGATCTGTGCGAAGACTGTCTCAAGGTTCTCACGCTTCTTGCCGACGAAATCCTTGCCGGTAGGCTCGGTGTAGATCGGCACGCAAGGGTCTGACCAACGGAACTTTTCCTGCAATGCGCTGTAAGGCGGACGGGCGAACCAGTTCGCCAGATTGAAATATGACAGGGCACGGATCGCATAGGCGTTGCCGAGCACATAGTCCACATCGACCTCGCTTCCGGTCATCGTCTTCTCGGCGGAGATCACATAGTTGGCGTTGGAGATCCAAGTGTAGTTGGCGTTCCACACGTCATACGGACGGAAACTGTCCGAAGTGTAGAACGACTTCACGTTGTAGCAGTGGTCGTACCAGAACCACCCGTTGCCTTGGCTCTGCATAATGAAGTCATCGGCCATCGACTCAAGTGCGATGTTGTAGGCGGAGATTCCGAAGCACTGGTGGGCGTTTCCACCGGTTGACCAACCGGCGGTCCACATTGTCCTGTATATTCCGTCAACGATGGTCACGGCCGTGGTCGCCGACTTCAGGAGATCCTCTCCGGAGCCGGAATCCGTAGGCTGGAACTCCAGGTTGCAGGAAACGGCGCAAATGGCCGCCGACATTATTGATAGTATCTTTTTCATTCCGTTAGAAGTTTATGTCAATTCCCGCTGCCACAACCCTTGACGGGGTGTAGGTGTAGGAGACTGTTCCGGTAAAGTTGTACTGAGGATCCATTCCGTTCATATTGCAGAACAGAGCCAGATTGTCAGCGGTGACGAACACCCTGCAGGCCCCGATCCCGGCCTTCTTTGTCAATGAGGAAGGAAGGGTGTAGCCGAGGGTGATGTTCTTGATGGCGAAATAGGAAGCATCGATCAGTTCCTCTCCGGTGCTGGAGCGGCTGCCTCCGATCTCAACGAGAGGGACATCCGTGATGTCACCCGGCTGCTGCCAGCGCCTGAGCACGTTCTTGTGCCAGTTGTTTCCGGCGTAGGTGACATTCATCGCGCCGCCGTACAGACTGTCGTAGATCTTTCCGCCGACCGAGAACGTGGTCAGGAACGAGAAGTCGAAGTTCTTGAAGAAGGTGAAGTTGGACGAGAAGCTGCCTGAGAACAAAGCCTGGCGGCTGCCGTAGTAGTACTTGCTCAAAGAAGCCAGACCAACATTGTCGGTGACATATTCATCACACTTCTCGGTCACTATGGAACCCGTCTTGTCCACGGCGTAGCGGTAGTAGGCATAGTAGAGCTGACGGCCGGTCGAAGGTGAGACTCCGGCTGACTTGGACATATAGAATGTGTAGATCGGCTTACCCTTCTCGATCACGACGCTGCCATAGTTGATGACATCCTGCGAAGAAGTGAGTTCCGTCACCTTGTTCCTGTTCATCGAAAGCATCAAAGAAGCGTCCCAATGGAAGTTGGAACGATCGAATATCACTCCTCTGAACGAAGTTTCCAATCCCCTGTTCACCATCGAGCCGACATTGTCGTCATAGCCTGAAAATCCGGATGAGATGGCGAGAGGGTTGTTAAGAAGCATATCCCGGGTTCTGCGGGAATAATATTCAATGGTGCTTGTGAGCCTTCCGCCGAACATGCTGGCCTCGATACCGGTGTTCAGGTTACCGTTCTTCTCCCAGGTGACGAGTTTGTTCTCAATGGAAGAGGCGGTCGAGCCCGGACGGGTTCCGTTGGCCCAACCATAGCTGAAACGGCCCTGCCAAACGTAGTACGAGCCAAGGTTGTCGTTACCCTGCACTCCGTACGAAGCCTTGAGTGTCAGATTGTTGAGCCAGTCGGAAGTGGATTTCATAAAGCTCTCCTCGGAGATTCTCCACGAGGCTCCGACTGACCAGAAGTTACCCCACTGGTTGGACTTGTGGAAGCGGGACGAGCCGTCGGTACGCCAGGAAGCGTCGAAATAGTAGCGGTCACGGAAACCGTAGTTCAGACGCGCGAGCACCGACTCGATGGCATAGTCATTTGAATATGACGTGTTGCTGAGCGTGGTCACCGCCGAGCCGAGCTCGTCGATGCCGTCCACGATGCCGCTCTTGGACCCCAGCTGGTAGTTGTAATTGTAGCGATAGTACTCGTGGCCCGCGAGAAGGTCAACGGAATGTTCCCCGAACTTCCTGCGGTAGGTCAGCAGTTCGTTGAGCGTGTAGCTCATCGTCCTGGTGTTGTACTTGCTGACGGTTCCGCCCTGTGAGGCGGCGTTTCCGTGGTACTTGTCGTTGGTCGTCGTGCGGCCGTAGTCAGTGAAGTCCACACCGAGATTGATGTCGAGATTGAGGCCGTACAGCAAAGCGTCCTTATTGATTGTTCCCAATTTCACGAACGTTCTGGCGGACACGGAGTTGCGCTTGTAGTAAGCCTTGTTGTCGTACAGCTCGGCCTTGGAGTTGAATCCCTGCGCGGTGACACGGTTGGCGTAGCCGTTGTCCTCCTCGGAGCCATATTCATACTGCCTGTTCCCGGCCGCGTCAAGCACATCGTTTCCGTCCATATCCTTCAGGTAAACAGGATAGACAGGAGCCATAAACTGGGCTGTGTACCAGACGTTCGAGGTCGCGCTTCCGGTGGCGTCCTGGAAATCGGACACCGCGTGCGCGAGGTTGGCGCTCATTCCCATCTTGAACCAGTCCGTGGCCTGCACGTCCCCGCTGATCCTGCCGGTGAAACGGTCGAAGTCAGTGTTCTGAAGAGTACCGTTCTCCTTGTAGTAACCCAAGGAATATAAATAGGTTGTCTTCTCGGTTCCTCCGCTGACCGAAAGCACGTGCTCGGTACGGAAAGCCTTGTCGTTGCTGATCTCGTCCATCCAGTTCTCGTTCCAGGCCGCCACAGCGTCCTCCTGGATCTTCCCGGACTCCTTGTTGATCAACTCCGACCAAGAGTAATTCTTGTAAGGGTTGTAATATTCAGGATTCTTCAGTCCGCCGATAGTCTGGCCAAGGTTGTCGGCGGCATAGACGCTCGCGGCCTCGAAATCCATTCCGGTGCCGTACTGGGCGGAGTTGCGCAGGGCCTCGTAGGTCAGTTCGACATAGTCGCTCATCCCGACAAGGTCATAGCGTTTCAAGGCTCTGGAGGCCACGCCGAAGTTACCCTTGTAGCTCACGTTCACCCTGTCCTTGCTTCCTTTCTTGGTGGTGATCACGATGACACCGTTCGCTCCACGGGCTCCGTAAAGGGCACCGGCCGAGGCATCCTTCAGCACTGTCATCGTCTCGATGTCCGCAGGGTTGATGGCGCTGATGGCTCCGTCGTAAGGCACACCGTCCACAACATACAGAGGGCTGGACGAAGCGTTCACCGATCCGGCTCCACGCACCATAATAGACGCTCCCTCGCCAGGCTGGCCGCCTCCGGAAGTCACCTGGACTCCGGCCACGGCTCCCTCGAAAGATTTCGTGAGGTTACCGACCGGCCTTTTGCTGAGCTCATCGCCCTTCACCACGCTGGCGGAACCGGTGAATGATTCCTTCTTCGCCGTACCGTAGGCCACGACGATCACATCGTCCAGGATCACGGACTCGTCCTGCAGGACGAAATCCACAACTGTTTTCCCGTTCACAGCCTGCTCGGCCGTGGTGTAGCCAAGGTTCGAGGCAGTAAGGACAGCGTCTGACGGCACATTGGTCAAGGTGTACTTTCCTTCGAAGTCCGTCACGGTTCCGACAGTGGTTCCCTTAATGAACACTCCCGCGCTGATGACAGGCTCGCCTGTCTTGTCAACGACCTTTCCGCTGACAGTGACCGCCTTGTTCTGAGCCGACACCACAGCAGTGGCGCACAGCAGCGGAACCAGGACGATCATTCGCAATATCTTGTTCAGTTTCATATCTATCTGCTTATTTCGTAAGTGTCAAGGATCACAGGAGCATTGACCTCGATGCGTCCCTTAGGCTCGCTGTTGTACGCCGATCTTGTCTTCGTGCCTTCAGCGGTGGAAGCGGTGGCGTAACGAAGGACCTCGTCCCCGCTCGCGGAGGTCAAGGACACAAGCAACGTGTACTTTGTGCCCGGCTCCAGAGGAGTGTCGGTTCCGAACGACATCGAAATCTTTCCGGTCATATTCAGAACCTTGATCTGTGTCGATGAGAAATCCGTCCCTTTTTCCTTCACCAGTTTCGCGGCCTCGGTCAATGTCACGCCTCCCAACTCAGAGCTGCGGCACATAAGGTAGCGTCCGGCGGAAACCTGGATATTCAAGGATTCTGTCGCGTCGAAAGCGATCGATACCGCCGAGGTCAAGGAAGTGGATGCCGGGTAGGAAGAGCTTGTACCAAGCGAGACGAAGGCCCAGTCATAGTACGTGGCCGTAGCCATCGTGCTGAGGGTGTTCACAACGAAGGTAGAATCCCCCGCCTCATTGATCGCCAACGTGCCCAATGTGTAGGAGTTAGCGGCTGACAACGGAGCGAATCGGGTGGTAAGCCCTGACTCCTCATTGACTTTCTCAATATATTCCGCATCTGTCACAGCGCTTCCCTTAAGCGCGGTGTAGCGCCTGAAAAGATCGAACGACCCTCCGAAATAAACATTGAATGAATATGTCGAAGTGAGGACATAGCTCATCTTGGCCACGCCATTTCCAGTCCAGTTGGTCCAGACGCAATTGGTGGAATTGTACTGGCCGAACACGGAATGGAACATCGTCTGACTGAACCAGTCAGCCCCACCGAGGGATGGTTCGGTCATCGTGTCGTGCGCCTTGGTCTTGGCGGAAAGCTTGTACAAAGGAGTCGTGGCCTTTCCGTCAAGGCTGACTCCGAACGCCACGATGTAGTACGACAGCTCCGGATAGAGCGGGTACTCGGAGTAGTTGGACGAACCCGTCTTGGAATAATAAGACATCCCACCCTCGACAGTCATATTGCTGTCATTGATGGCGTCCAGCATATATTTCAGATAAGTGTCCCTGATCTCGGTGTCGGAATGGTCGATGAAATAGCTTGCCGGTACACCGAAATACACATAGCGGAAATCCGGAACCGCATAGACATTGAAGTTGGCGTAGTCAGAGCCGCACTCAAGAAGCGACATAATTATCTGAGGAATATCCTCGGACGCGGGGCGTGTCGTGAATTTGAGCTCCGCCTCCGGCGAATCGTTCACATACTTCTCCCCTGACAGGGCCTTCAGACGGAACACATAGTCAGTGGAGCCGTCGAACCCGCTAAGCTCCACAGAGCAGGCCTCGACCTTGCCGGTCATCCCGGCGACTGAATATTCATAAGCCGACGCCCCGGCGACCGGTTTCCAGTTTATGATGGTCCTTGACTTGTAGGCGGCCACCAGAACAGGCTCCGGCGCCTCAAGGACACTCTCCCCCTCCGTGATGACGTGGATGGTGACGAACCTCGAATCCAGATAGTCGCCGTTAGTCCCCGCGTCAGTCCTGACGGAGAATGAATATTCCACCGACGGCTCAAGGTCAGCGAACGATACCGAACGCTCCCTTGTCGTCACAGTGTCATTGTCATTGAATATGTAAGTGTAGGCTCCAGCGTCAGTGACTACATCCCAAGACACGCTGAAAGACGTGCTGGTGACATCAGAGACACGAACCTTCGGCTCCGGCAGCGAAGTCCGCTCCGGGGTCTCCTCCTTTGTGCAGGCGACAGCCGCCAGAAGAAGGGCGAAAGACAATTTCGTTATGATTGATCTGTTCATCAGTTGACTGTTACCTTTATTGTCTTGAACATTGAATTACCGTCAGAGACAGTGACTTCCGCCGTTCCGGAAGACACACCCTCAAGCGTGAGGACTCCCTTCGACAGAGAAGCCTTCACGACAGCAGGATCCGAGACTGAATATGACAGCACCTGTACCGACGGGAAATATTCCGACATCTCCAGTGTCTTTGTCTGGCCGGCGGTGAGGGTCTGAGCCGGGATCTCTCCCAGATAGCCCATATACTGAAGCAGACGGTAGGTGTCGAGCATTCCCACGCCCATATTCCCGACATACGGAGCGCTGAGGTTGGCGTTGATCGGACGGGCGGAGCTAAGAAGCGCCGAGCGGAGCATATCCGGGGTAAGCCCAATACGCTTGTCCTTGCCGTAATAGTAGGAAACGGCCAGGGCACAGGCTCCGCTGACGTGAGGGCAGGCCATAGATGTTCCCTGCATATATTCATAGCCGGAGGTTCCGTCCTCATTGACGCTGGTGCTATAGACGCCGCCATAGTTGCTGTCTGCGTAGGTGTCACCGCCCGGAGCGGAGATGTCCACCCAAGTGCCGTAGTTGGTGTAATATGCCGCGTCACCGGTGTAAGAATATGAAGCGACGCTCACCACGCTCTTGTCCGCGGCAGGAAATGACTGATGGTTGACAGCCTCGTTGCCGGCGGCGAAGATCACGATTCCGCCTTTCATCGGGCCGGTCTGCTCGCCGTTCTCGTCAACGCCGGCGTACTTGACGAAGTAGTCGATGGCGCGTCTCAGAGCCGAGAACGAGCTGCGCGTCCAAGTGTTCCAGCTGAGCTTCTGGTTGTAGCCCCAGCTGTTCTGGCAGATGACCGCCCCGTTGTCGGCGGCATATTTCATAGCCCTGACGATTCCGCCGAGCCCGGAGCCTGAGGAGCCGTTCTCGCTTGCGCCGAGAGTCTGGAGGGTCATTATCCTGACACCATCCTTATTGCCTGATCCACCGGCGATTCCGTTCACGCCGATGCCGTTGTTGTTGACCGCGGCAATGGTTCCGGCGACGTGGGTGCCGTGCGAAAGGTTCGAGGATGTTACGATCGTGCCTTTGTTGTCCACGAAGTTGAATCCATAGATGTCATCGATGTAGCCGTTGCCGTCGTCATCGATTCCGTTGCCAGGAATCTCACCCTTGTTGATCCACATATTGTCGGCAAGGTCCTCGTGATCGTACTTCACACCCTGGTCGATCACGGCCACGATGACATCCGGGTTGCCGGCGCAGAGTTTCCAGGCCGCCCACACATCAGCGTCGGCGCCGACCAGACCGGTCTTTCCGAAGATCGAGCCGGTGTTGTTGTAGTGCCACTGCATCTGCTGGACCATCCTGCTCTCGTTGAACGGGAACTCTTCCTTGCGGCTGGCCGACAACGCCATCGGAGCGATTGACGGTGAGCCCTCTCCCTCAGCGCTTGACATCACGACCGGCAGTGAATATTCAATGCTTTCCACCGAGCCACATTTCTTCAGTTGGGCGACCACATCCGAAGTTTCCAAAGTCTTGTCGAAGCTGGCTATGTACCAAGTGTCCAGCCCTTCCGCGCGGGTGCGGGCCTCGAAACGTCCGCACTCAGGGAAAAGCCTTTCCAGACGGAACTTTCCGTTCTGTGCCAGCACTTCGGAGACCTCACGGGTGCCGTCCAGCGCATCGTCAGACGAACCGGCGGACCTTGTCCCCACATCCGAGCCCTTGATCTTTATGATCAGCTCACCTTTGATGGCGGCCGGAGACTCATTGATTATGATCGGTCCGGACTTCTCACCACCATTCTGTTCCGGCGATTCCTGCTTCTCACAAGCCGCTGACACGGCGAGAGCCGCGCAAATGGCGGTGAAAGGAAGCGCCTTCCTTTTGAATATATTCATAAACTAATACTTGAAAGTTATGTACTTGACTTCTGTTGTCAGACCACCGTCCGTGTCGGACTGCCTGTAGCCCACGGCGAACGCGACATATTCCTTGCCCCTCTCTGTCAGGCTGCCGGAGACATCAACACTCTGGCTTCCCTTGTACAGGGTCAACGCGCCGTACTGGGTCATCGTGGAGATGTAGGTGTGCGCGGCATCCTCCGGCACTGAGAATTCGTCCCACGCATCCTTGGACACCACATCACAGATCCAGGTGTCACCTGACGATGAAGACGTGACGTTGAGATGCGTGCCGGAGACGCTCAGAGACAGAGTCATATTGGATTGCGTGGCCTTTTTGGAGCGGAACTCGCAAAGATCGATCTTCCCGCTGTAGCTGGCGTTGCCCTTGTCATCGAAACTGAGGTCAAAGGCAGAGGCATAATATGCCGTGTTGTCCATAATCGTGGTCTTCCGGGCAGTCTCCAGTTTGGCCGTGTCGAACGTGCCCTTGGTCAGGAAAGAGTTCGGGTTCATCCCATAGATGGCACACATTTCCTTTATCTGCTCGATCCGCTTCTTGATGTAAGCCTCAACATTGGCGAACTTATCGTAGTCAGATTTGCTGACGATCGAGTAGAGGTAGGTCTCAGCGGCGTTAACCGGAGTGATGACCACCCTCGCGGAAGAAGTCGTGATCTCGCTGACCTCAATCTTGAACTTGTTGTAAGCCTGTGAGGATGAGCCTTCCTTGCCCTGGCTCACGACAAGAGTCAGCGGCTGGACACCCTTGCAGGTCATCTTGATCTCTCCGGTCCTGTCCTCTCCGGTTTCGTTCTTGTCAACATTGAAACTGAACGTCGTGCTGTAGGTCTTGCCGAGATGGATCCAGTCTTTGTCTGTCGAGACCTCGGCGGTGTTGCCCTCCTTGGAGCCTTTGATGCTGTAATCGACGGCAAGCTTGCCACCTTCAGACCCGATGCTGAGGAGCTTGACCTTCACATCAAAAGTCGAGGTAGGCTCCTCGTTGTCTTCGGCGTTGCCGCCACAGGCAGCGAATACTATCGCAGCCGCACAGGCCAACGCGGTCAGCCTGAGCAATGATGGAATCTTCATTCAAGTTTACTTTTTCGGTTCGTCAAAATGGAATTTCAGATAGGAGATCCCGGTTGTTATCTTCGAGCCGTTGTACCCGAAAGCATACGCCACATAATCTCCGGTGGTAAGGTTACCCATCTGAGCCTTAGGATTATAATAGCACTCCGAGAACTCACCCTGGTGCATGAACGACCTGATGGAGTTGTCACTTTCCTCAACCCATTTGAGGAAATCCTCGGCACAGGCTTTCGGAGTGGCGCTCTTGCTCCAGACCTCATAAGAATCGACAGTCAGCACATAAGTGACAGAGGCATCGGACGGGACCACCTTGACGTTAGCGTCCGCATCCACAGTGATTCTGAAATCAGGAGCCGAATCAGGATATTTCTTCGTTGTGAACTTCTTCACCGCGACATTGCCGCTGCACTCCCCGCCCAAAGTCATATCAAACGCGAACAGATAGTAGTCCGACAGAGGTGTAAACCCATCGTAAGTATGTGATTTATAACCCTTAGTAAGATAATTCTTAAGAGAGAATTCCTGTCCGTTGGCCTCGGCAGCCTTACGGGCATAGTCGATCAACTGCTTGGCATAGTCAGCGACAAAAGCCTTTCCGTTGCCGTTGAACTTCGAATATTGCTCAGCGGTGACGACACCATAGCAGTAGTACGAATCGGAATTTGTAGGAGCGACGGTGACGAAAGCACTGGAAGCCTCGACATCCGTGACGGCCAGAGCAAAGCTCTGTTTGGTGTCAATTCTGTAATCCGGATCAGAAGACTGGAGAACGGTCACAAAAGCGTCCTCGGCACCCTTAAGGGTCAAGGTTATCACGGCAGTCCTGTCCTCTGCGGAAAGATTGGCGCCGACCGAAACCGAAACAGTTCCCGGCACGCTGCCGTCCACGACAGCCCAATCCTGATCGGAGACAGCGGTCACAGCCTGGCCGGCCCCGCTTCCTGTCACTGAATATTTCACCTCGAATCCGGAAGCCTCCGACGAGACCGTCAACAACTTCTTTCCGGAAATATTGATGGTGGAGTCAATCCCTGACCCGCCATTATCCTTTTCACAAGAAATTGTGACTATGATGAGAACCATAGCCACAATCATCTTGAACAGATTATTTAATCCACTCATCAGTCGGTCGTAAATGTTACTTCAAAACTGTAGATCTGAGTCGTCCTGCCACCAGCGATGACAGCGATGTCAAACCAAGTGATTGATTCATCCTCAATCACCGCGGTGCTGGTATAAGGGCCGGTTCCTTCATATGACAGCAAGCTACTATTGATCTTTGACCAAGATTTCCCATCAGCAGACAACTTAAGGGTAATGTCATCCCAATTGCCTGTCCTTATTTTATAGTCCGCAACAAGAACCACCTTAGAGATACTTCCTATCGCAGACGTGCACTTAAGGGAACCTTTGGACTTGAACATAGACTCCGTGGCGGAACCGACGTAGAGTTTGTCGCCATAAATCTCGACCTCTGTTGTCTTGGACGGATCATCCACACCGACAGCCGTGAACTTGGCCGTCACAGGATAACCGGTCAACGGATCAACCGTCTGTCCTTCATTGGCCAGTCTGTCGGCCTCAGCCTTGAGAACCTTGTACATATCAGCCGCGGTCACAGAAAGCTTGTAGTTAACAGCTGTAGCACTGGCCTGCTCGACAGTGACAGTCTCAGTAGTCTCGGACAACCCTTTTGCCTTGATGGTGATCGTTCCGGTTCTCTTCTTGCCGGTGTTCTCTGTCACGGTCACAGTGAGCTTGTTGGAAGCCCAGGAAGCGGAAAGCCAGGACTTAGCATCATCAGCGACAGTCACGGTAGGATCACCGGTAGCCGCATAGACACCACAATCAACGCTCTCGGAATGGGCCGTCTTCGCCACCTTGATCGTCTTGCTGTCAAGTACGATTCCTGGAGCCGGATTGATGCTGAGCGCACCGATGTAAGGACGGCAGCTTGTGTTGGACAGATTATCGACAGTGAGGACAAGCTGTCCGGACTCGGTTTCAGAGTTGGCCGGGAAATAGTAATCTTTGCCGTCAGGATTCTTGCCACTACCAGTGATGTTGAACTTGCCGAGAACATAAGTCTTACCATCCTTGACAAGACTCATAGTGAAGTCTGCGGTAGCGTCATCTGTGTAGATACCAAGATTAGCCTTGACCATCTTGACTCCACTGAAATCAGCCGCGGAAGAAAGAACGACCTTGCCACCTGTTATCGTCGTGCTGGCAAGTCCCTGGGTATAGCCATCCGTAGTATATAAGGACGTTCCGTAATTGCCATTGTTTGACCCAGGATATGAGATGGAGAAATTCATCTTCTTGTCTCCATCGCCCCAAGCCCTTTCCTTGTAAGAGCTATTGATGATCTTGGAATATGCCGGCGTGTTTGTCCAGGTCTCACCTTCAGCAAGAGCCACATCGTGTGATGTCACGACATCAGAGCTCTTGTAGTTGACTGTAGGAGAAGTGATCGCGCTGCGTGCGATGACAAGTCCCTTACGCTCGAACACCAGATCAGCCTTGTTGGTGAAAACAGTGATCTTGACATCAAACTCACCAGTATTGGCGACAAACCAAGCCACATAGTCGGACACTGTGGTCGTACCATCGCCTGGAAGGTTGATGTATGAGACTGGAGATGTTGACTTTACACCAGCATCGTAAATGTCCTTTGTGATGTCAACGCTGAAACGTCCGGCAAGAGCCTTGTTAGCGCCGACCGCCTCGATCCTGACGCTTTTCACAACCTGAGACTTATAGGCGTCCGGAACTCCAGCGAATGTGATTTTTCCAAAACCGAACAAGTGAGCGAACTCAAGTTTCTCACTGTTGACGGTGGAATACTCACCATATTCATCATTGTGAGTCTTGTTTGAAGTCGAGATTGTGGTCGGCTTCACGAGCATGATGTCCGCGCGGTTGTACCAGGAAGTCTGGGTCGCGGTCTGTTCCTCAGGAATCTTTACAGTCCAGGACGTGAGGTCTTCCTCAGAGTAAGCCGTATTTACGGCAGCGGCAGGGAAAACGCCATAGAAATTATATTCATCAGCAAAATCAGCGTCCACTATGCTCCAAAGCTCGCCATCGAAGACAGGAGCTGTGGCCTCGAAATCCTTGATTTTGAATATAGAGTAATACACTCCGGCGGCAGCTCCTTTGCTTTTTGCGACCTTGACACCTTTGGTGGGAGTTTCCTTCTTCGCCACAGCGGCATAGAAATAGTCCCCTTTCTCGAATTTGATGTGGCTGTCGCCATCGAACACAGCCTTTGTGTCCGCACCCGTGCTGACAGCGACGGAGACATTGATATCGTGTGTTCCGGCGGTTTCCGGAGCGAGTTCTGACTTGGAGCAGCCGACTATTGCCATTAAAGCGGCCGCGATGTATAATGACTTTTTCATTTCAGTTCGTTTTACCAGTTAAGATATTCATTACCATCCTTTACTATGACACCGCCAAAAGTGCCATAAGTTTCCCCTTGGGTAAAGGAGATGTACTGTGCGGAATACTTACCGTCACTGTTGCGCACAGCCTTGACAATAACATAGGCATCGGCGGATATCGTCTTCGGAACGGTGATCCTGACCGTTGAACTGGCCTCGTCAACCTCGGCCTCAAGGCCCTTGGACTCAGCGACAACGTGGGTGGTCGCATCAGCGCCGAAGAGAGTATAACCGATGGTGACAATCTGTCCTGATACAACCATCCTTGAGTCAGCCTTGACCTTGATCGCAAAGGCTTTCTCCTTGACGATCTTGATGACCGTCTCGCCGAGCGTGAATACATATTCGGTCTCGGTCTCTGATATTTCCAGTTTAGGCTCGACTGTACCGGACACCGGTACCGCATCCCAAGTCTTTCCATCATAAGAGACATACCATTTGCCATCCTGAATCTTGAACTGAGGAGTCTTGCCTGAGACAGGAACCTTGGCTCCATTGTTGGTCATAAACTCACCATTGACAGTCCAATAAAGTTCTCCCTCGAACTCCTTCATTCCGATCACCGGAGCCTCGGCGTCCTTTCCGTTTGTCAGGACAGCCGTCTGCCCGTCGCTGAATTTGACTGTGTAGCTTGTCTTATCCTCGTTCGGAGTCACTGACACGATTGTCACCGCATTGGCGGCGGCATCGGCAAGTTTCGCGATCGAACTTACGTTCTCATTCACCTTGGATTCAAGGGCGGCGACCTTGGTTTCCAGAGTGTCCACCCTGTCCTTCAGGTCACCATTGCAGGCGCAGAGCGACGCCGCGGCGAGCAATGTCAAAAATACCTTTTTCATAACTATACTGAATTATACTAAATTAGCGTCTAACTAGAAAGCGAGCACAGGATGGCAGATGAAATCTTGGTTCATCCATTCGCAGGACGTCTCGAATTCCTGATTCTCGCCAAGCCAGAAAATGCAGCATACACCATCAGTGTTGTCATAAATGGTGGAAGACATTATCTGGCATACTCCTTGACCATTTCTTGTCATCGAATATGCAAGCTCTTCTTTTTGAGCGGCCGGAATCTTGGCGAAATGAGCGTTGATGGCATCCATCGGCTTGTAGGAAAGCATCACATTTCCAAAGTACGTGACATCATAACCATAGTCACGGAGTCCGCTCAGATGCTGCGCTACTTCAACACCACCCAGATTGGCCATACAATCCCAAAGTTGTCCTATGCTTGGGACAAACCACCCCGAGGTTTTGGCCGGAGCGGACGGGACGAAATCGGTGGTTGTCCAGTCAAAGGCCGGATATTGTTCCAACTGTTCACCCGGATAGGTGTTCCTGACTGTAGCTGTCCATAACTGTCCATAAATATCCTTGTACCAAGAATCTCCACGCTTATGGTTACCGATGCAGTCAATTCCCTCATTCATAGCGTACTTGGTCAACTGGGCGCCAGGAGCGTGGGCTCCCTTTGTGCAGAACACCAACCCGTGCGTGAACCCCTGCTTTTGCTCAAGCTCAGAGAAGCGGCTCTGGTCTGTCTGGAACACGATTCCGATAACGGTTTTCCCTTCTACAGGGGCAGGCTTTTCAGTCGCCCAGACAGCTTTGGTGCCATCGCTGTTTATAGAAAGTAATCCACCATCACTCCAAGTTCCGTCGGAATAGTAATAGTCACCGATTTTCGGATCCGTAGCCGGGATTTCCTTGGATTTCACCGAAAATGAGCACGTAGCCTTGATGTCCTTGATCACTGCGGTCAACTTCGCGTTACCGGCGTTGAGAGCGATAACCTTCACCGAGACAAGATTATCTGATTCAACAGCGTCAAACGGCTCGATTTTAATCACTTTAGGATCATCCACAATCCATTCGACATTCTTGTATGTCGTCCCCTCCGGAAGTATTGTGGCGTTCACGATGAAAGACTCATCCACCGTGAGCAGTTTTGAAGCCACATCCAACGTCAGCGACTCAGCCTCGATAGTTTTCACTTCGACAACGCATTCAGCTGTAAAAGAAGACGAAGCCGCGGTGATTGTGGCCTTTCCGGCAGAGACGGCGGTAACGACTCCGTTATCCACGGTAGCGACCTCCTTGTCGCTGGAATCCCAGGAGATGCTCGGGCTGGTGGCATTGTCCGGAGTGACCTTGGCGCTCAACGTCTCCGTCGCACCCACAACGAGTTGAATGGAGGTCTTGTTCAAGGATATTCCCGTCACAGCGATAGGGTCAACGCTGACGGCGCACTTTGCGATGCTGGATCCAAGGACAGCGACGATTGTGGTCGAGCCGAGGCTCTTGGCTTTCATTGTAAAGACATAACCTTCTGAATCAGAGGTCCTGTCCAAATCAATCACATCCTCGTCAGCCACATTGACCTCAACATCGGCCAACTTATCAATCGGGGTGACCTTCAAAGAGACGGTACCATTCCCGTCTATCGGAATCGAGACCGTAGTCTGGGTAAACTCGACACTTTCTTTCACCGGTTCCGGCTCATTATTCTCCTTGTTTCCGCCGCAGGAAGAAGCCATAGCGGACACAACTCCAAGAACGAGAGCCATACCAGCGGAACGCAGGAACACGCCTAATGAATTTTTATACATACAAAACCTATCTTTAACTTTTCAACAAAAAAATGAAACAAGACCCGAAAGATAGGAATTATTCTCGGGAATGCAAGCGAATATTTACAAATCTTTTATCGTCAAAAACGGAATATTATTTCACATTCTTATCGATACCCCGATGCCAGAAGCGGGAGGTGATGTCCATCAATGAATATGAATCCGCTTCGTGAGCGACTTTATACAAGCGCTGGTTAGTGGTTTTGGAGTTCAAAGGGCCGAATGATTCGATGTACGGTCCCACCTTCACATAATCAAAATTCTCGAATATCTTGTCCTCCACCGCGTTCCGTCCCGAGTACAAGGCGGCGGCAAGCCCTTTGGAGCGGACGTGGGCGGCCAGCCTCAGCAGAGATTCCGGATCCCTTCCCTCACCGAGGAACAGGAAGCAGTCCACCCCGAAATTGTCAGCGACCAGAGAATCAATGACTTTCTCGGTCAATTCAACACCTACATCCGTCTTCAGAAAAGGAGAATGGCATCCAATGCAATTACCTTGGCAGTTGCTTATGTCAACCGCCAAGGTAACTCTATCGGGAATCTCCTCGATGACCACCGAGGTCATCTCAGGAACATATTTGATCATATTCGTTAAGCCTCCTCTTGTGCCGCAGCCTTGGAGCCATCGTGGTTGTAGAACCTGTGGGCGGCCTCGACCTGACGCATCTCGCTGAACGATGAGACACGCTTGAGGTAACCGATCACACGGGTCAGATAGTCCAGATTGTGGCTTCCGCACTTAGGACAGACCTCAAGGGTGTCCTTGCTGATGTACCCGCAGTCGTTGCAGACGGTGTTGCGGCAGTTGAATGTGAAGTAGTTCGTGCCGTAGTGAGCCGCCGTCTTGAGCAGCTGGCGGTACTGGTCCTTGGACAGATGCTCGGCCACGTTCATATGCAGGGCCGATCCGCCGTCAAGATGCTTGACATATTCATTGCCGTGCAGCTTGAACTTGTCGATCATCGACAGGGAGTCGTCCTCAGGATTGTAGAAGTACGAACTGTACATGTTGTGCTTCGGGGAGACGTAGAAACCGTCCTTCTGGTCCCACTTGTAGTTCTTGCCGGAAAGATTCTCACCCGGAACAAACTCCGTGTTGAACATCGTGTCGGAGGTCTTGTCCTTCTTGTTGGAGCGGTTGATGGTCTCCAGAATGACGTCCACGAACTCGTTGTACTCAGGGTTAGGGCTGATGGTAAGTCCCAGGAACTCAGCGGCGTCGGTAAGACCGTTCACACCGATGGTAAGGTACTGCCTTTTCATATCGATGAAGCCAGCCTGATAGACATCCAGCATATGCGCGGCGAGGAAGTCCTTGATGATCTCGTTGAAAGCCTTCTGGTACTTGTGAACCCTCTCGGTCTCCTCAGTCACGGCCTCACGGATATATTCATAAAGCTGGTTCTTGTCGTAGTCGGCCCTGGCAAGCGCCTTGGAGCCGTCGATGACAACGCCTTTCTTCTCAAGGAAGTAGCGTCTGGTGGCAAGCTGGATGAGCCTGTTCAGGTTGATGGTCATCACAGACTTTGAACCTGTTGACACAGAAGCCGTTCCCATTGAATATTGATGCGTCGTGTGGTTGTGGGACTCATCGACCTTGTCCAGTTCGGTGATCGAGTTGCGAAGGCGGCAGCAGCTCGCGAGACTGTCCGGACTGTCAGACAGGTAGCAGAAGAAACTGTGTCCCTTGGACCACATCTCGGCCGTGAAGTCGGCATATTCCTTGTCGATGAAATCGTCCTTGCCGTCGGTCAGCAGCGCCATTGTCTCGACCGGGAAGGTCAGAATGTAGCGGTTCCTCTCCTCGTTGAACCAGTTCATGAAATGCTTCTGGAGCCATGAAAGGGTCTCCCATTTCGGCTCTGAGCCGTCAGGGAAACGGAAGTCGCCGAACACGCCGCGGAAGTAGCTCTCGTCGAAGTAGCTGATGTTCCAGAACACCGTCTGATACCCACGGTTGCCGGCAGGCATATTCATGGAATGTACAACCTGCTGGAAGTAGTTGTCGATGACTTTCACAAGCGTCCTCTTCTTGGCGTTCATCTCCACGACGTCCTCAAGGTGATCAAGATAGTCGTCACCGTAGTCCTTGCGGATGAAGTAGTCAAGGTACATCAGGAACTCCGGGGTCGCAACGGCTCCCATGAACTGAGAGGAGATTGAATATACCAGATTGATGAACTCGCCGCAGAATGACTTGAGGTCGGTCGGAGCCACGGACACACCGCCAAGCTTGATGAGGCCGTCCACAAGGAACGGGTACATTGTGATGGCGACGCAGTAAGGGTAGCCAGGGGTGCCGCTCTCGTCGTGCTTGTAAAGGACGTGACTCTCAAGATCCTTGATGTACTGGCCCGCGAGCGAGCGTCCGTACAGGGCCTTGATCTTGTCCTTCATGATGTAGCGGTTCTGCTTGATGTTGTTCTCCTTGTAGAGCTCCTGACCGAGGGTCACGATGTTCTTGCGGGTGACATTGGCGTTGGCGTCGAACTTGGAGCCGGTGGCGGCGTTGGACGCGGCGATGTAGTCGCGGATGAAGTCGCGCTTCTTGCGCAGATCCAGACCCGCGTCGAACTTTTCGATGTAGGCCACGGCGACCTTCTTGTTGATGGACATCAGGCTCTCCTCGACCTGACGCCTGATCTCACGGCTGGTGATCTTGTCGTAAATGTAGAGGTTCTCCGCGATCGAGACCACAACGGCCTCAGGGCATTCCTCACCCGCCGTCTTGTAGGCCTCGCGTATGCCGTTCATCAGTTTGACCTTGTCGTACTCCTCATAAGAGCCATTGGTCTTGCGTACAGTTACATCCATATTCAGTTTATTTTATTTCGATAAGTATTGCCGACTGGTTATCCAGGTTACAAAGCCGGCCCGATCCCCGCAATGGGAGTCGAACCGACTTTCACAAAGTTAGCAGATAATTCGGCCTGTCGGTCACATTTATCGCTAAAGTTATCAACAATCGCGCAACATAATTGTTAATTTGTTACGCGATAATTAATTACAAGAATATGAATTTTAGAATTACTAAAATTGACAAAGCGGCCATGAACCAACCGACCTTCTTGACCTTTCCGGTGCAAAGGTTAAGGATGACATAGGCGACAAGACCAAGGAGGATACCATTGGAGATTGAATATGTCATCGGCATGAGGATCATGGTAAGGAAAGCCGGGATGGACTCGGAGAAGTCGTCAAGAGGAATGTCCTTGATCGGGCTGAGCATGAACAGTCCCACGAACACGAGTGCCGGGCAGACAGCGGAGCCAGGGATGGCGGTGAAGACCGGAGCGAAGAACAGCGCCAGCACGAAGCAGGCGGCGACCGAGAATGCGGTCAGACCCGAACGGCCACCCTGGGCCACGCCTGAGGCGCTCTCAACATAGGTGGTCACGGTGCTTGTTCCGAGGCAGGCTCCGGCGACCGTGCCGATGGCGTCGGCCATGAAGGCCTTGTTCATGCGCAGAGGCCGTCCGTCCTTCTCAACCATGTTGGCCTTCGTCGTCACGCCGACAAGAGTGCCGATCGTGTCGAACATGTCCACGAACAGGAATGTGAACACGACGATCAGCATGTCAAGGCTGAAGATCTGGCTTGTGTCGGCGCTGAACTGGCAGAGGATAGGCTTCATGGACGGCGGGGTGTCGACGAATCCATGGAACTGCGTGAGTCCCATAGGGATGCCGATGACGGCGGTGGCGATGATTCCGATAAGGAGGGCTCCCGGGACGTTGAAGATGACCAGCGCGCCCGTAATGACAAGACCGATTACGGAAAGGAGACCGGCGCCGCCGGTGATGTCGCCGAGGTTAACCAGTGTGGCGGGATCATCCACGACGATGCCGCCGCCCTTCAGGCCGATGAGCGCGATGAACAGACCGATACCGGCTCCGATCGCCTTTCTCAGCGACAGCGGCAGGGCGTTCACAATCGCCTCGCGGACACTCGTCAAAGTCAGGATTATGAATATTATACCTTCAATAAGGACAGCGGTCAGCGCGAACTGCCAGCTATAGCCCATTCCGAGGCAGACCGTGTAGCAGAAGAAGGCGTTCAGTCCCATACCAGGGGCAAGGGCGAACGGAAGCTTGGCGTAGAAAGCCATCACGAGGGTCGCGAGGATGGAGGCGACGGCCGTGGTGGTGAAGAGGGCGTTCTTGTCCATTCCGCAGTCAGCCAGGATTGAAGGGTTGACGGCGAGGATGTAGGACATCGCGAGGAATGTGGTGATACCGGCGACGATCTCGGTGGAGACCTTCATCGTGGACGGATCGAATCCGAACAGTTTGGTCATCCAGCCTGACTTCTTAGGCTCGGCGGCCTGTGTCTTTGTTTCTGCCATTGTCTTGGATTGTTAAGTGTCGTTGAATATTAGAATACCCACTTGGTACCAAGGCAAGGACGCACGAAGAAGCCCTTTCCGGTTCCGAAATTGTAAGAGAGTTCGATCTCAGTACCGATATTGAGGTTGTCAACTCCGAAATGCTGGCCGATGTTGTACCAGAGCTGTGGCTCTGAAAGGAACACGAAGTGAGCGTCCTCCGCCTTTGTCCAGTCACGGTATCCGGCCTTCTTGTCATTTACGTAAGGGCAGACGGTGTGGTCCTCCCACCAGAAATCAGCGAATCCGGAGAAGCGGAGGCCCTTCACGCCGAACAGATCCTGCATTCCCCAGACAGCGGTGAACTGGAGCGGAACCTCGCTCTTGAATTTGCTGCCGTCAGCGTGCTTCGCGCCGTTATAGTTGATGGTCTTGTAAAGGGCCTTGAGATTCAATGTGTTCTTGAAATCCTTGCTGTGAAGGAACCAGTCAACACCGAAAAGGAAGGCGTTGTTGATGGTGTAGCCGTTGTACGCGCCGCCGTTGTACTCGACGTGGAAGCTGAAAGGAGCAAGTTTTGTGTTCTGCCAGAAGTTGAGGCAACGCGCGATCTCGAAGTAGGTCCCGCTTGGAGCGTAAACCTTGTCATTCTCGTTCTTCGAGTTGTAGTCATAATCCACGAAGAAGAAGGTGTTACCCCATTTGTCCCCGTAGAAACCTTCGAGGGTGGTGGTCACGTGACCGCGATCCTTACCGAAATCGTAGAAAGTCTGAAGGTTCGTCTGAGCCTTTGCTCCTAGAGTAAAGGCAAGCGCTGCGACTGTGGCGGCGATGATTGATTTGTTTGACATAAATATTAAGGAATTTGACTTGTTCCTTTTTGAATATTAAAGAACAAAATTAATACAAATGTCATAGAAAGTCCATACCTTTGCCCTACAATATTCACAAAGTTATCAACAGCCATGTTTGAAGAGACACTGAAATTCTATCAAAACTTCCCTAAGGAAGGAATCAATTTCGTTGACATAATGCCGTTTATGCAGGACAAGGAGGTCTTCACCAAGCTGATCGGCGAGATCGGCAGGCACGTGACCGCACCGACCGTTGCAGCCCCCGAGGCCCGCGCGTTCCTGTTCTGCGCGCCGCTCCTCACCTCGGACAGCGGAGTGACCAATGTCGTGCCGTTCCGCAAGAAGGGCAAGCTGCCTCACTCCGGCGACGACCTGCAAAGCATCGAGATTATGAAGGAATATGGCCCCGACAATCTCTACTTCCGCAAATCCGACATCGCGGCCGGCAAGGCTGAGGATGGAATATTCAAGATCGCCATCATCGATGACGTTCTGGCCACCGGCGGCACCGCGGAGGGCATCGCCAAGGCTCTTGACGCCCTGAAGATCACCGTCGATGGCAAGGAATATGGTGTCAAGGTCACCGAGTTCATATTCCTCGCAGAACTGGACGGGCTCTACGGCCGCAACCGGCTTGAGAAGATCGCTCCGGTCTATTCAATCGCACATATTAAATAAAACAATATTCGTTTGGACGCCGCGATGCGGCAGTCACACGAGGCACCTGCGCTTCGCGCCCTGTCCGGGTAAATGGTGCCACGAATGACTGCCGCATCGCGGTTATTGACGGGTTGTACCGATGATGTCCTCGCCAACGGTGGTATTTTTTCAAAAACGTAACCTTGACTACAATCATCGCCGGTTCACTCTTAGCCGCAATGTCGTGCGCCAACCAAAGCGACAAGAATCTCTATTCACGAATCCCGCGCGTAAAAACGGACAAACCGGTCACTGGGCCGACCAGACTCAACCTTGAAGAAATCCGTCTGGATTTCCCTGACTCAACGCTCAGTTAAGGACGTTCCTACTCCGGAATCACGCCATCCGGAAATATTTATTATTTCGACAGTTACACCTGTGACATGTACGAATTCGGAACCGACGGGACGTTTGTCGGCAAGAGCATTGGTTACGGCAGGGGACCTCAAGAATCTCTTGTCAAGCACTGCGACTGTTTCGCGATGTCAGACGAGGGGGAGATAGCGCTCTTTGGGAGCAGCCTTGATTTTGAATATTTTTCCAAGGACCGCAAGGTGGCGAACCGTTTCTGGATCCACAAGGATGGCAGACTGACCGCCGACACGGAGGTTCCCAAAGGCCTCATAGTGACCGGCTATTCCGCCCCGTATTACTATTCCCAAGTCTTCGACGCCAACGGACACTTTTAGAAGCTCAGTCCGGCGCCGAAGACCAGTGAACGCGGGAGGGACGGGCCGTAGATGTAGCCAGAGTCCCTGTTCTCCCCCTTGTCGAAGTCCTTCTGGTAAGCATTGAGAATGTTCTTGATTCCGGCGTGCAACTTTAGACGACAGATGTCCAGGACGCTGAACCCGTAGCTGATCTTGCAGCCCATGTCCCAGAACGAAGGAGTGCGGACGGCGACATCCACTTTGGTGCCGCTACCGGCCATGTGCTGAGTAAGCATCGATCCGGTATATGTGCCGGAAAGGTCTATGTCAAAGTTCCTTAACGGACTGTAGGAAGCCACCATGTAGCCATAGCAATCCGGCGAGCGGAATAATTCCCGCGTCGAGGCGACATCGGGATCGTCGCTCCATTTCTGCGCGATGTCATAACGGCTTCTCTGCAAAGTGACACCTGCCTGGAGACTGAGTTCATCAGCGACAGCAAGTCTTCCCTCCAGAGTGCATCCGTAAACCTTAGCGCCCGAGCCGTTGTATCTTTCCATTATATTGCTCTTTCCCCCATCTGCCTTTTCTCCGGTCTCCCTCAGCGCATAAGTATCTTTCAACACTGTAAGGAATCCTTCCGCCATCAGGTTCAAAGAGACGGTACCGAAGGTGTGATACCAGTCGGCGGAAGTGCTGAACGAATGGGAACGCTCTTCCTTCAGGTTATCCGCGAGCCTGATGCGTATCCGTTTACCGCCTGCGACGGAGATGTGCAGATCCTCGTCAAAAGCCTGTGGAGCGCGGAATCCTCCCGCATAGATGGCGCGGAAGCTCAGATCACGGAAAGGACTGTAACGGATATTCACCCTCGGAGAGAGCACTGGCCGTGAAATAAGGCTGTGCTTGTCCATGCGAACCCCGGCGAGGAGGCTCCAGCGGGCGTTCTTCCACTCATTCTGGAGATAGGAGCCGAAAATGCGTACCTTCTGAGAGGTTTTGTAGTCATAGCCAAAGGAGACATCGTTCAGGTCGTCATAGTTATATTCCAGACCGGCGGTCAACTGCGCCGGCATGAACAGCAGACAGTCAAACTTGTAGGAATATTGACCGCCGAAGACCGCGGTGAGGTCGGTGGTCTTTCCGTACGCATTCGGATCCTTCCCTGTTCCGTAATAACTGCTCCTTCTGATGTGCTGGGCGGAAGCATACGCGTTCCAAATTTGCCGGCCATCCTGACTTTGCCCGTCATAGCTCAAAGATCCGCTGTTGTTCGTGTGTTCCGTCTGCTCCGCGATAAGCGCTTCATGAGCCGGAAGATCCAGACGATCTCCCCCTCGCCGGAACTCCTTGGTTCCATGATACTCCAGCCTGATTTTGGAGAAAGTATTCACGCGGAGGTGTCCTCTTGTACCTACTGTGATGGAATTGATCATAGGAATGTCCGTGAACCCGTCACCGTCCGCGTCATAGCCATCCCTCAAACGTTTCTGCCCGAACACGAACAGGCCCCCTCTTCCGTCATCCGTCACCATTGATGCGTTCAGGCTGGTGTTGTTGTCCAAGGCACCGCTTACCCCGATGGAGGTGAGGTCATGGCTGATTCCGGCGCTTGAACTCATCGCTTCCTTTGTGATTATGTTGATGGTGCCTCCGATCGCGGATGCTCCGAACAACGCGGAGCCACCCCCGCGCACCACTTCCACGCGGTCAATCATCGAGGATGGGATCTGCTCCAGACCATACACGCCCGCAAGCGCCGAGAACACTGGTCTGGAATCGATGAGGACTTGTGAATAGTGGCCGTCCAGGCCATTGATTCTGGCCTGCGTGAATCCGCAGTTCTGACAGTCGTTTTCCACCCTGACACCCGGCTGGAAAGTCAGTCCTTCCGCCAGGGTCGGAGACGAGGTGGTGGCGAAAATCCTGCTGTCTATGACATTGACAAGCGCTGGAGCCTCTTTTCTGGAGGAATGATTCCTGGTGGCGCTGACCACCACCCCGTCAAGAGACAGATTCTCCCGCTCAAGGCTGAAATTGGCCTCGTACGACTGACCGGCCTTGAACTCAAGAGTGACAGAAGCGTCTTTATAGCCAATTGAAGTCGCGATGATCTCATGCTTGCCCAAAGGAAGGTTCCTGATTGAATAATGTCCGGAAGATGATGTCTGGATGCCTATCTGGGTGCCGCCTATCATCACGGTAACGTAAGGAAGATGCTCTCCGGTCTTCGCGTCGATGACGTGACCGGAAACGCTCGCGTCTGTTTTTCTGCTCTGTGCATAAGTATGTCCACTCATGGACACCATGAGTGTAGCCACAACAGTGGCGAAAATATGTGTTGTTTTCATGAATATTCTATCGTTATATCAAATTCGGGAATAGGCACGACCCGGCAGCGGGCCATGCGGACTACGGCTCTACTTTTCAAGTAGACATGTGATTATAACGATAGCGGAGGAGCCCTGAGTCCAAGAACGTGATGGAATACTGTCTGGGCTACTTCCGGCAAGACCCCTGACGGATGATACGGAACAACCGGGCTGTCTGACACCGTGACACTGATCCGCTCGCTCGCCTCGAATATATTGCTTGAGATGAGTTGAAGGAGCTGCAACTCCGTGTCGCTGTGACTATGCGCCTTCCCGCTCCACGGATGAGAATGCACAATCTTTCCCTCCGGACCCTCATGGACGTGGGTGAAGAGGTTGGTTGATGCAAAGAAGAACGCGAACAACACCAGCGCCAATGCGCTCAAGTATTCCAGATGTTTTCTCAAAGCGATGGCAAAGACAGCACATTCCGTGCCTGAAATTAAAGCATTACTCCCACTCGATCGTTGCCGGCGGTTTGGAGGAGATGTCGTACACCACGCGGTTGACCCCTTTGACCTTGTTGATGATGTCGTTGCTGACCTGGGCGAGGAAGTCATACGGGAAATGGAACCAGTCGGCGGTCATGGCGTCGGTGGAGACAACGGCGCGGAGAGCCACAGGATTCTCGTAGGTGCGTTCATCACCCATCACTCCCACACTCTTGATAGGCAGCAGGATAACTCCGGCCTGCCAGATGGCGTCATAAAGGTTCGAGGCCTCCACACGAGGATCGGAAGCGGACGGAAGGTGAAGGGAGGAGCAATCATATTCACGAAGCCCTTTTATGAATATGTCGTCGGCCTCGCGGAGAACGTTCAGTTTCTCTTCGGTGATGTCGCCTATGATACGGATGGCGAGTGACGGTCCCGGGAAAGGATGCCTGCCGACAAGTTCCTCCTTGATGCCCAAGGCTCTGCCGACCCTGCGGACCTCGTCCTTGAACAGCGCACGCAGCGGCTCGACAATCTTCAGGTTCATCTTCTCCGGAAGACCGCCCACATTGTGGTGGGACTTGATCTTGGAGGCGATGCCCTCGATGCCGGCGGACTCGATCACGTCAGGATAGATGGTCCCCTGGGCGAGCCAGCGGGCGTTCTCGATGGTGCGGGCGTATTTGTCGAAGGTCTCCACGAAGAGCCTTCCGATGATCTTTCTTTTGGCCTCAGGCTCGGTAACGCCGGCGAGAGCGTCAAGGAACTCCTTGGACGCGTCGGCTCCGATGACATTGAGATCCATGTCCTTGTACGAAGCCAGCACATCCTCATATTCATTCTTTCTCAACAGGCCGTTGTTCACGAATATGCAGGTGAGGTTGTGGCCGATGGCCTTGTTCAGCAGCACGCCTGCCACCGTCGAATCGACACCGCCGCTGAGTCCGAGGATTACCTTCTCGTCCCCGATCTGTTCCCTGAGGCTGGCTACTGTCGTCTCGATGAATGAGGCAGGAGTCCAGTCACCCTTGCAGCCGCATATTCCCAAAGCGAAATTGCCGAGGATTTTCGTGCCTTCAGTCGTGTGGAAGACCTCCGGGTGGAACTGCACGGCATAAGTCTGCTCGCCCTTGATGTGGAATGCGGCGTTGGCTACACTCTCGGTCGAGGCAATCACCTCGGCTCCTTCAGGAAGACAGGCGATCGTGTCACCGTGGGACATCCAGACCTGCGAATGAGCGGAGACTCCCTTAAGCAGAGGTGACTCGGAATCAACGACATCCATCATCGCCCGGCCATATTCACGGGCCAGGGAGCCAAGCACCTCGCCGCCATACTTATGGGCAAGATACTGCGCGCCATAGCATATTCCCAGAAGAGGAAACCTGCCTTTGATGCCGCCGAGGTCGATCTGCGGGGCGTTCTTGTCACGCACCGAGCAAGGGCTTCCGGAAAGGATCACTCCCTTGACGGAGGAGTCCAGCGCAGGAACCTTGTTGAACGGGTAGATTTCGCAATAAACGTTCAGTTCGCGGAGTCTGCGCCCGATGAGTTGCGTCACCTGCGAACCGAAATCCAGAATGATGATTTTTTCTGCCATAGACGGACGGGGTTTTAGACTTCAAAATTAATCCATTTTTTCCAATGCGGCAAGAAATTGTGCTGCGGATTAGATTCGGATTTTATTCGCGAAACATCCAAGATTCCTATTCCTTCGTTTTTTTGGCGTTTTTGGCTTTATATGCCAATGAACGTAAATACGTCATCCGTGTGGTTGGTGGCTGCAAAATTTTCGCCTACTTCAGACGCGTTCACACTGTCGCTGATCAAACTCTTTTCCGAGACACTCTGGACACTCTCAATACACTTATCCAGATATTTTCCAATTGGCATTCCCATGCGGGATTCCACGATTTCTTTATTGACTGATGTCCTTTCTTTTAGGAAGAACCAGCAGTCGAATACATCTCGGCTGGTAATTTCGGTCCGGTCAAGAAGGGCACACAGTTTGTGAGCGAACATGTCTTCCTTCACCATAAGGCGCATCTGGAGGCCCAGAAAGTTCCGGATTTCATAGTGATTCTCGTATAGTCGGTTTGATATCTCAATTTTGAGTTTTCGCTGCCCTATGCCATAATCAAGCACGAGGATGATGCCATAGTGTTTGATGGCCTCATCGTGAATCTTGCCATATTTCAGGATAATCTTACGGACGCGCTCGTAGACCTCAGTCTCCTTCTCCTCATTAAGAAGATTGAAGTCCAGATCTGTCGAGAATCGCGGCAGATTGTAGAAAAACATGGTGGCAGCGCGTCAGAGAATATGTCCTTAAGCAACTGCAGCATGAAGAATTTATGTCTGTTCGTATCCATTTCTATCCAAGAATTTTTGTGACACGTTGTTCGAGAGTTTTGCTATTGTATATGGGAAGGAGCGAAAGCACCTTCTGTTTGTCCAGGGAGACGGGATTGTCGAAATAGTAATTGCTGTTCAGGTACAAAGTGTCCAAGAAGGCTCTTTCCTGAGTAGCGATGTTCACATTCCCTTCGCGGATGACGCCGGCTGTGTCAATCAGGATTTCACCCTTGATTTTACGATACCGATACACTTTTCCATCAATTTCAATGCTCCGGCTCAAATTACCCACCGAAGTAATTTCGTCGCTGTACTGGAAGATAATTCCAGCCCTCTGCAGCACATATTCCAAAGATATATAGGATGGCGTATAGAGCAAACAGGCAAGTTCCTTCTCGTCATAACCCGGCTTGGCATAGATTCCTTTCCTCGGATTGATGATCTCGCCTTTTTTAACATAGCTGATCATCCTGTTCTTAATAGTATTCCGCTCAAGTCCCTGCCCATAAGCCATGGCGATTCCCTGCATAGTGAAAACACTTGCCTTGTCCTTGTAAAGGTCTAAAAGGAGCTGATTTCGTAAACCCATAGTCACCTTACGTATTACTTTCAGTTCACAAAAGTATATAATTTCGGAACTATGCAGTTTAGGCTTGCTTCGAATGCCTTCGGTAACA
>FR893174.1 GCA_000433355.1 Alistipes sp. CAG:435
GGTACACCAGAGGGTGTTTTCCTGTACGAAACGGTGACACGGCAGCAGGCCACATCACAAGGGTATGGTGGAAGAACCGATGGTTGTACAGATTTGTGACATACATTCTACCCCATCGACAGGAACCCCTCTCAACCCAGAAATTTTGGTAACGTGCAAAATTTCGGTTGAGAGGGGTCCTGTTCGATCTTAGCAATGATGTCGCTTCAGCGGTAACTGCCAAGCCATCGGAATGGCACGCTTCGACAAGCTCAGCGACCAATCAGGCTATTCGCCCACCTCGCCAGCGGCCTCAACATCAGTCCCAGAACCAGTCTTAAAACCAGCCGAAGAGCCAGTTGTAGAGCCATCATCAGTCTCAGTATCAGCCCCTGACAGTGAGCGGGCCGCGGCAAGGGCACAGTTGATGCCATCGATGGCCGAAGAGACGATGCCTCCGGAATATCCGGCACCCTCGCCACACGGAAGAAGTCCTGGGAACGCGTCCGCCTCGCAGTTGCGAGGATTCCTCGGAATACGGACCGGAGACGAAGTCCTGGACTCCACACCGATCAACAGAGCGTCATTCGTATAGTACCCTCTCATCGATTTCTGGTTCACGATCGAGAAAGCATCCTGAAGCCTCTCGGCGATAAACGGAGGAAGAATCTCATGCAGCGGAGCCGGAACGACACCCGGCTTGTAGGAAGTCTCCGGAAGATCCTCCGAATCCTCACCCTCGCAGAAATCCACCATCCTCTGCGCCGGAGCGACGAAAGGATTCTCCGAATCGGAATGCTCGTGGGCATATTCCCACATCTTCCTCTCCACATCCTTCTGGAACTCAAGGCCCGCGAAAGCGCCCTTGTCGGTATATTCCTCCGGGATGTCCTCCGGATTGATCTGCACAACCACGCCGGCGTTGGCGAACTTGCCGCTTCGCGCCGAGTTGGACATTCCGTTCATCACGATGGTCTCAGGTTCGGTCTCCGAAGGCACCAGAACGCCGCCCGGGCACATACAGAACGAGAACACGCCACGGTCGTTAACCTGCTCTGTGAATGAATATTCCGCCGCCGGCATACCCGGTTCCCACTGGCCGTGGTAGCGGATGTCGTTGATCAGGGCCTGTGGATGCTCCACACGGACTCCCATCGCGAATCCCTTGGCCTCAAGGGCGCAGTCCTTGGCGACAAGCATCTCGTAAATGTCACGGGCGGAATGACCGGTGGCAAGGATGACCTTCTTCGCTGAATATTTCTGGACGCTCGGCTTGCCGGTTTTCGTAAGGTTCTCAGAATCAAGTGCCGAAACCTCGATCGTGCCGTCCTCATTGCGGGTCATGTCGGTGACCTTCGTGCCGAAATGATATTCACCGCCCCTGGACTCGATGCACTGGCGGATGTTCTCCACGACTTTCGGGAGACGGTCCGTGCCGATGTGCGGGTGGGCATCGACGAGAATCTGAGGGCTTGCGCCGAAGTTCACGAACTGGTAGAGCACCTCTCTGATGTCACCCCTCTTCGAGGAGCGGGTGAAGAGCTTTCCGTCGGAGAACGTGCCGGCTCCGCCTTCGCCGTAGCAGAAGTTGGACTCAGGATTCAGGATTCCCTCGCGGGTGAGTTTCGCCATATCGAACTTGCGGTCGCGCACGTTCTTGCCCCTCTCCAGAATGATCGGCTTGAAGCCGAGGGTCAGGAGCTTGAGGGCGGCGAACATTCCGGCGGGACCGGCTCCGATGATGATCACGGGGTCGGCGTCGGTGACATCCTTATATTCAGGAATCTCGTAAGGGACGTAAGATTCAAAGCGGTGGTTGTAGCCCTCGATGCGGTAGCGGTAGATCACATCGTTGCGGGCGTCGATCGAACGTTTGGCGATCACGCAGGTCGCGTCGGCGTTCGGGAAGGTCGGTTGGTAGGACTTTGTCGGGTCAATCACGTTGATGACCGCGTTGCCGCGGAGGTTCATCTCTCGCGCCGCGACTATCCTCACGTCATCCGGCCTGAGGTCACGGCCAACCCTACCTGTCATTTCAAATTCAATCATATTCTTTTCCTTGTATATTCATTAATAATCCGCGATGCGGGAGACGGGGGCGATGTCAAGGGGGGTGCGCTCGCCGGCGAGGTAGTGGAACCAACCGGCTATGGCGATCATCGCGGCGTTGTCGGTCGTGAACTTAAACTCGGGGAGATATGTGTTCCAGCCACGCTTGCGGCCCTCCTCCTCGATCCGGGAGCGGAGCCCGCTGTTGGCGGAGACTCCCCCGCCGATGGTCACGTCCTTGATCCCGGTCTGTCCCGCGGCCTTGATCAGCTTGTCCATCAGGATGTCTATCAACGTCTTCTGGAAGCTGGCGCAGATGTCCTCCTTGTTCTTCTCCATAAACTCCGGATCCTTCGCCATCTCGTCACGCACGAAATACAGCAACGAGGTCTTCACTCCGCTGAAACTGTAGTCCAGCCCCGGAATCTGCGGCTTCGCGAACTTGAAGCGGTTCGGATCCCCCAGTTTGGCCAGCCTGTCGATGACAGGGCCACCAGGATAGCCAAGTCCCATCATCTTGGAGCATTTGTCAAACGCCTCACCCACAGCGTCATCGATCGTCTGGCCGAGAATCTCATAGTCCAACGGGCCGTTCACCTTGACAATCTGCGAGTTGCCTCCGGAGACCAGCAGACAGAGGTACGGGAACGCCGGCTGGCGGTTCTCCTTGCCCTCCTGCTTCACGAAGTCAGCGAGAATATGCCCTTGAAGGTGATTGACCATAATTATAGGAATATTCAGGGCCACACCAAGAGCCTTGGCGAACGATGTGCCGACAAGCAAAGATCCCAGAAGCCCGGGGCCACGGGTGAAAGCTATGGCCGTGAGGTCCGAAGCCTTGATCCCGGCCTTGTCCAACGCCTGGCTTACGACAGGCACGATGTTCTGTTCGTGGGCTCTGGAGGCGAGTTCAGGAACGACTCCTCCATAATCCTTGTGGACCTGCTGGCTCGCTATAACGTTGGAGAGCAGGAATCCGTCCTTGATAACGGCGGCCGATGTGTCGTCGCAACTCGATTCGATTCCAAGGATATAATCCGACATATTCTTCAAAGACTTTTTATCGAACGGCAAAGATACAACTATTTTCGTCAATCCAACGGATATTTAGTATCTTTGTTTTTACAAGCCTCCGGACGCACATCGCCGTGGCTTGCGGTTATTGAAGAAGGCTATCAAGATATTCCGGGGCATCATTGTGGTGACGGCCTCCGTGCTTTTCGCCTGCTGGATTCTGTTGCAGACTCCGGCGGTCCAGACTTTTGCCGCAAGGAAAGCCGTGGAGGCTCTGGGAGACGCGCTGAACGGACGCGTGGAATTCTCAAAAATCCACCTGAAGCCTTTCTCTGCGTTGGTACTCAATGATGTGGTCCTAATCGACAACGCCCCCGTGACAGACTGGAACGGCGAGCGGCTCGACACTGTCGCCAAAGCCAGATCCATTGTCACCACATTCTCCCTCAAAGGATTAAGGAATGACGGGACGCTCCACATAAAAAGGCTCAGTGTCAACGACGGCATGTTCGTCTTGGCGAAAGACGAACGGGGCGGCAACATAGGACGCCTTTTCAACAAGTCCGAGGAAAAGGAAGAAAGCGCCCCGCTCACAATCAGGCTTGACGCGGACAGGGTCAGAGTCAAGAATTTCCGTTTCCGGCTTGTAAACAAGACAGGCACATCCCCGCTCAAGGAATATGGCATAGATTGGAAGAACCTTGATGTCACCGCTCATGACCTTCAAGTCCAAAATCTCAGTTACTCTGACGGGCGCACCGCCGGCACGGTGAAGAACCTGAGCGCAAGCGAGAGAAGCGGCTACGAAATTCTGGCCATGTCCGGAAAAACCACAGTCGGGAAAGACAGGACCTCCATCCGGAACCTGCATATTCTTGACAAGTGGTCAGACATAAGCATGACTGAATACGCCATGGAATATGCCGGTGTATCCTCCTTCTCCAACTACATAGAAGAGGTCGTGATGACGGGAAACATATTCAACAGCAGGGTGGATTTCAAGAGCATTTCCTACTTTGCCCCGGCCTTGGTCAAAATGAAATCCGTGATAAACCTCAGGAAGGCTGACGTGAATGGTTCCGTCAAAGACATGTATATCAGGAACTTCGACTTTCACGAGACGTACAGCGGAGTCTCAGGGTCCATTGACGGAAGACTTTCCGGGCTCCCGAGCGCGAGCGGCATGCTGCTGGATTTCAGACTTGACAACCTGGCGTTCACCACAGACGAGCTCGGAACCTTCATAAGGGGTTTCGCTCCAGGCGCGTCCATAGATCTGTCCAAGTTCGCTCCAGGGACTAGATTCACGTTCAACGGGAATGCCAACGGAACACTTAACAGACTGAAAGTAAAAGGCAACATAACATCTTCGCTGGGAGCGCTGACCGCAGATGCCTATATCCGGGACATCCTGACAAAAGGAAAGGCCATCGGACTGGGCGGAAATGTCTCCGCCAGAAACCTTGACATAGGAAAACTTGCCGGAGTCAAGCAAATAGGTGAAGTGACTCTCAGGGGTGCCATGGGAATGACCGTCGGGCAAGGAAGGACCAGCATTCACATAGACACGCTGTCCGTGGAGAAATTGTCGGCGTTGGGTTACGATTATTCCAATATCGTGGCGGCTGGGACATATTCAGACAACGCTTTCGATGGCCGCATCGTGTGCGGCGACCCGAACCTGAATTTCCTCTTCCAAGGTCTGTTCACACTCTCGGACAAAACCCGTAACGGACTCTATAAATTCTATGCGTCAATCGGTTACGCCGACCTGCATGCATTGAGACTGGACAAGAGGGAAAACTCCAAGATCTCCGGAAGAATCAACGCCAACTACATGAACATCAGCCGAGGAGACCTCATCGGGGACCTCGATGTACTGGGGCTTACTCTTGAGAACGACAACGGCTGGCACGAGATCGGAGACATCTGTGTGAAATCCCATTCCAACAACAACGTCAACCGGGTCAACGTCACGTCAAGCTTCATTAATGGCGGTTACGTAGGTTCGAAACCTTTCACAAGCCTTATCAGAGACGTGCAGGGGCTTACAGTTCAGAGGGAACTCCCGTCGCTCTACAAAGGGAAGACGGCCGATTGGAAAGGCGATGAATATGACCTGAGTCTGGATGTTGCCGATGCAAGGGACGTCCTGTCGTTCCTGAAGCCTGGACTCTACATCGCCCAAGGCACGAAAGTGCGTCTGAACGTGGCCGGTGACGGTAATGTGACAGCGTCCGTAAAATCACCGAGAATCGCCTTGGACAAGGATTTCATCAAGGACGTCAACCTGAGCTTTGACAACAAGGACAGCAGCCTGAACGCGACAGCGTCTTGTTCAGCGATCACTATGTCCGGACTCAGTCTATTGGACGACAACCTCATTCTCTATGCCAAAGGAGACAGTTTCGGAGTCGGATTCACCTATGACAACGGCACCGAGCGCGCCAATAAAGGTGAGCTGTACCTCACAGGAAAACTGGGACGGTCGCATGGTGGAGAATTGACGGTCAACGCCAAGACACTTCCTTCCTACATCTGGTATGAAGACGCCACGTGGAATGTGTCGGGATCAGCGATCAACGTGATCGGGAAAGACATCAAGGTTGACAATCTGACAGCCGTGTGCGCGGATCAATCGGTGCAGGTTGACGGAGGATATTCATCAACCAGAAAAGACACGCTTTCAGTCAATCTTGTAAAGTTCGATCTTGGCATCCTCAACAAATTTCTCGGAGAGAACTTCGGAATATCCGGTCTCGCCACAGGTCATGCCATCATCTCCTCGCCGTGGAAAAGCAACGCCGGCCTTATGATGAGACTGACTTCTGATTCCACCCAAGTGGCCGGACACCGAATGGGAACATTGCGCCTGGCCAGCTCGTTGGACGACAACAAGATGCGTGTCATCGCCAGAAATGACATCAACGGAATCACCACGCTTGGCGTCAGCGGGGATTATTTCCTCGACAGACACACGATAGACGCCACCGCGGATTTCAACGGCATGGACGTCGGATATATAGCCCCGGTGCTGGAGTCCGTGTTCAGCGAGATGGGCGGTGCGATGAGCGGCAGGGTCCATGCCCGCGGCCCGCTGGGCTCGCTCTCCCTGTCCAGTGAGGGAACCACTTTCGACAATGTGCTGCTGAAGGTCGGCTTCACGAATGTACCTTATTATGTCAACGGACCGTTCTCCGTCACCAATCAAGGCTTGTTCTTCGATGGCGTAACGATCAAGGACCGTTTCGACGGCACCGGAACAATCTCCGGCGGGTTGCTGTTCGATCACCTGAAGGATTTCAGGCTGGACACAAGGATAAAGATGCAGGGCATCGAGGCTATCGACATGACGGAGAGCGACAACCAGGCGTTCTACGGTCATCTTTTCGCCAGCGGCGATGTCCTGGTCAAAGGGCCGTTCGATGCAGTGCAGTTGGATGTCAACGTCCGCACTGACAAGAACGGACGCATACATATTCCTATAGACAACGCCTCCAACGATGGTAAAAACGACCTCCTGACATTCAAGCAGGCCTTCAAGGAAGTCTATGTGGATCCTTACGAGGCAATGATGAGCAATATGGAGCGGAACCGTGGCAAGGGCAGCGACTTCGGGATAAAGCTCAGGGTAAACGCGACTCAGGGCACAGAGGCGTACATCGAAATCGACAGGGCCGCCGGGAACGTGCTGAACGGCCATGGTCAGGGAATAATCGACATCGAGGCTCGCCCAGGACGAGACTTGTTCACGATTAACGGCGACTATACCCTGCGGTCCGGTAATTTCCACTTCAACGCCATGGACATCGCCAAGAGAGACTTCACCATCTCGGACGGCAGTTCGATCAGGTTCAACGGAGATGTGATGGACAGTGACCTGGACATCAAAGGAATATATTCCACAAAGGCTTCGGTGGCCACCCTGCTTGCCGACACGACGACAGTTTCGGCAAGGAGGACCGTAAACTGCGGCATCGGTGTCTCCGGGAAACTCCGCGAGCCGAAACTATCCTTCTCCATCGAAGTCCCGGATCTGGATCCGACCACGAAATCAAGGGTGGAAAGCGCTCTCAACACAGACGACAAGGTGCAGCGTCAGTTCCTGTCGCTCCTGATATCGGGCAGTTTCATGCCGGAAGAGCAGTCCGGTGTCGTGAACAACACGAACATGCTCTACTCCAATGTGGCGGAAATCATGGCCGGACAGCTGAACAACATTCTTCAGAAACTGGACATTCCGCTTGACCTCGGACTGAACTACCAGTCCAGCGAAAGCGGCACCAACATATTCGATGTGGCTGTATCAACGCAACTCTTCAACAACAGGGTAATAGTCAATGGCAATGTCGGGAACCGTGAATATGCCAAATCCTCCTCATCATCGGACGGTGATGTGGTCGGTAATCTGGATATCGAGATCAAGCTTGACAAGTCCGGCCAGCTGAGACTGAATCTGTTCTCACATTCGGCGGATGACTACACCACCTATCTGGACAACACGCAGAGAAACGGTGTCGGAATCGCCTACCAGAGGGAGTTCAACACGCTAAAGGAGTTCTTCCGCAATCTGTTCACGGGCAGGAAAAAACGGGAGCAGAGGGCGGCGGCCTATGACAACGGACCTCGGGAACTTAAAAGGATCTCCATCTTCAAGGATGGAGCTCAAGGAGAATCAAAGAAAAAGTAAACAATTAATATTCAGGAATATGATAACAAACATCGCATTGGTGGCTCATGACTCAAGGAAGCAGGAGCTTTTGGATTGGGTACGTTACAACGCTGGTTCCCTCAAACATTGCCATCTGTTCTGCACCGGCACGACCGGCCGTCTTGTTTCCGAGGCGCTGACAGATAAACTTGGACCTGAGGCTCCGTCTGTCGTGTGCATGCTCAGCGGGCCGCTCGGCGGTGATTTCGAGATCGGTGGCATGATAGCCGAGGGAAAGATCGACATGTTGGTATTCTTCTGTGACAACCTCATCATGCAGGGGCATCAGAACGATGTGATGGGCCTGACCCGTCTCGCGTCCTTGTACAACATCCCGTTCGCAACCAACCGCAGCACCGCTGACTTCATCATCTCCTCCCCTCTCTACACCAGCGAGCACTACAAGCGCATAATTCCAAACTGCATCGACTCTTACAAAAACCGCAAGTTATAATCCCCTCCTGGAGCTGTCACGATAGTGACTGGGGTTGAATAAGGAACAAAGTTCCGGCCTTTTTTGATAAAATCAAAAAAGGCCGGAACTTCACAGCCCCGACCTTTCCCACTTAATACAAACCTAATTATGAATAAAACGTATGATAAACAGTCCCCATAGGCTAATAGATTAGAAAGATAAAATCCTATTAGAACCAATTAACTCTTTGTCCTTCCTAATGCATTATCAGTGCCAAATCGACTTTTCTTTCGAATATTATGACATTTTTGCCAAAAATCAAACATAAAGCATCAGTTTTTAAAGGTTGTCCCAAATTCTTCACACTGCCAAAATCCAAAAACCTTGAAATAATGGGAAGAGATGCCTATCTTTGAATATTATTAAATTAATAAGGAATATGAAGATCGGCATAGCACTCACGACACTGACACTTCTGCTGGCACACCCCCTGTCAGCCACTCCGGACACGGACTCCACACAGACATATTCATTGGTCAGAAAGGCGGACACATCCGCGCTTGTAAAGTCTTTTCAGACACCGCCGAAAGACGCAAGGCCGCAGGTTTGGTGGCACTGGATGGACGGGAACGTCTCAAAGGAAGGCATCCGCAAGGACATCGAATGGATGAAACGCAACGGGATCGGCGGCTTCCACCAGTTCGACGCGGGCGGAGTGAATATGCCGAGAGCGGCCAAGGTCAAACTCCCCTACCTCAGCGACGGTTGGAAAGACGCTTTCCGGTTCGCGCTGAATCTGGCCGACTCGCTGGATATGGATGTCACTATCGCAAGTGCACCGGGCTGGAGCTCGACCGGCGGAACGTGGGTGAAGCCGGAGGATGCGATAAAGAAACTCGAATGGAGGTCAATCGACACCAGAGGAGGCAAGATTTCCGTGCAACTTCCTGACCTCTACAATGTTGTCGGCCCGTACCAAGACTATCACACAGACAACGACCGCATCAAGATAGAGCCTTATGGCAAGGATCTGTACGTCCTCGCTGTCAGGCTGCCATATTCAGACAAGTCGATGAACGCGCTCGGAGCGCAGGTCAGCAAGAGCGAATCCACAATCAGCGTCGAGTTCCGGAAGCCGCAGACAATCAAGTCTCTGACATTAAAGACAATGGCTATGGGCGACAGGCCGAGAACCGGGAAACCGGAATGCCGGAATATTCTCGAATGCAGCGACGATGGGTTGAAATGGCGGAAGGTCTGCGACATTGAGCCGACCGTACTGCCATACCTGACGGTGAACGTTCCTCCTACCTGCGCCCAATTCTTCAGGGTCAAAGGCGAGAAGCTGGAGTCATTGGAGCTGTTCACGGTAATGAAAATCAATCACAGCCAGGAACTTGGCGGATTCGGAATCATCCACGATTTCTGGAAATACCACACACCGTATTCAAAGGACGCGATCAGGACCTCGGACATCATCGACCTCACCGGGAAGATGACCGCGGAGGGAAAACTGGAATGCTCGCTGCCGGCCGGACGCTGGAGAATCTACCGATTCGGATGGTCGATCACCGGAAAGATCAACCACCCAGCCTCTCCGGAAGCGACAGGGCTGGAGGTTGACAAGCTTGATCCGGACGCCTGGATGAGATATTTCCGAACCTATCTCGATCTTTATAAGGATGCGGCCGACGGGATGCTCGGCGAAAAAGGCATCCGATATCTGCTGGTTGACAGCTACGAGGCCGGGGCATATACCTGGACACCGAAGCTCGCCAAGGAGTTCAAGGCGCGCCGGGGCTACGATCTGCTGCCGTGGCTGCCGGTGCTCGCGGGCGAGATCATCGGCAGTTCCCAGATGAGCGAACGTTTCCTCTGGGACTGGCGCCGCACTCTCGGCGAACTGTTCTGCGAGAACTACGACAGAATCAATGAGATAGTCAATGAATATGACCTTGCTGGCCGCTACACGGAATCCCACGAGGCAAGCCGTGCCTACACCGGAGACGGAATGGATCCTAAGATCAAGGCCACGATTCCGATGGCGGCGTTCTGGATGGAGAACACTCCGACCGGATCGGCCGTGCCGTCAGCGATCTGCGACATCAGGGAATCAGCCTCTGTGTCACATATTTACGGACAACGGCTCGTGGCTGCGGAATCCTTCTCCGTGAACGGGGACGAAGGGAGGGCGTACACATATTGCCCAGAGAATATGAAGTTTATCGCCGATGTGGGGCTCAGCGCAGGTGTCAACAGGTTCGTGATCCACGAGTCCGCCTCGCAGCCGAACGACCAATATCTCCCGGGCCTCCAGCTCTTCCGCTACGGGCAGTGGCTGCACCGGAACGAGACGTGGGGTGAATATGCATGGGTACTGACCGACTACCTTGCCCGCTCCAGCTCGATGCTCCAGCAGGGAAACTCCGTCGCTGACATATTACTATACTACGGAGAGGACTTGAATATCACGGGGCTCTACGGTGGACAGGCTTTCAGCAGTCTGCCGCAGGTTCCTGACGGGTATAACTACGATTTCGCGAATCCGACCGTGCTCAGGTCCGGGATCAAGGTTGAGAACAGGACACTCGTGGCTCCGTCGGGAGCGCGATACAGGGTTCTGTGGCTGGACAGGAACTGCGAGGTGATGTCCTTGGATATTCTTAAAAAGATAAAGGAGTTCGCCGACGCTGGGGTGATCATCTGCGGCAAGGAGCCGAAGAGTTGCGCGGGGCTCAAGGCTGACGACAGGGCTTTCGCCTCGATTGTGGATGACATCTGGCATTCGCGCAGGAAGAATGTATTTGCCAAAGGGCTTGAAGACTGTTTGAGGCGCAGCGGGATTCAGCCGGATTTCAGGGCCACGGTCACTTCACCGGTCGCGGAGCCTGTGGTTCGGCATAGCTCACCAACCATCAAAGCGACAGGTGGCTCAGCAGGTCACTTCGACAAGCTCAGTGACCGAAATATGTCGCTCAGTGACCAGGAAAATGCTGTCGAGGCGCCGGCGAACGCTCCGGACAGTTACGGAGACTTTAAATATGTCCACAGAACCCTACCGGACAGCACACAGATCTACTGGGTGAGAAACTTCTCCGGAAAGGATTCCAATGTAGAACTCAGTTTCCGGGACGGCGGTAAGTTCGCGGCCATATTCAATCCTGAGAATGGGGATGTCACGGACGCTGATGTCAAGTTCGGCAACGGCCGTTCGACCGTCTCGCTTCCGCTGCTCTCCGCCGACGCAAGGTTCGTCGTGCTGTCAAACAGGCCGCAGATCAAGGTGACCATCGACACTGTGTTTGTCAATACGACAGACACAACTATGATTTGCACATCGGACTCTACTGAGGTCCACCCGGTTGATTCGCTGGTGAGTGCCGGCCACTTCGATACTTCGGCAAGCTCAGCACAACGCAAGCTCAGTGACCAAGGAATATCTCTCAGAGACCAGCAAAATTCGGTCGCTGAGCCTGTCGAAGCGACCACAATCCAGACCGTCACCTCGACCTGGCAGGTGCATTTCGACCAGAAGAACGGCGGCACCGCCGACGAGGAGTTCCCAGAACTGGTGTCCTGGACCAGGAAGGAGAACCCGATCGTGAAATACTTCTCCGGCACCGCCATCTACAAGACCACGGTGACTATCGACTCCACCCAGCTGGCCACCAGCGCAAGGATATTCATAGATCTTGGAGTCGTGAAGAACATCGCAGACCTTTCCATCAACGGCACCCCAGCCGGCGTCCTCTGGAAGGCCCCGTTCAGAACCGCCGACATCAAGCCGCTTCTCAAAGAAGGAGACAACCTATTGGAAATCAAGATCACCAACGTCTGGCGCAACCGTATGATCGGCGATGTGCAACCCGGCGAGAAACACTCCGTCA
>FR893175.1 GCA_000433355.1 Alistipes sp. CAG:435
TTGCTCCTGTCTTTCAAAAATCCAACAATGACATGAGGCTATGGAACTATATCATCGACTGCACATCAGCATTCGCGACTGCTTTTGCTGTCGGGGTGCTCCTGGCTGGAGGACTGGAGTTGCTCGTTCTTGCATTCAATGTACTCTTCGGAGTTGAAATCGGATGGAAGGTGTTCGCTGACGTGTTCCTGGTATGCATGATATTCGTCGCGCCGATGGTGTTCATGCAATTGATTCCAGAAAAAGAGAGACATGACACTGAACGTCCCGGAACAACTGGACTCGGACTGATTAACTATTTGATATTTCCTCTTTTCGGCACTTATGTAGTAACGCTCTATGTATATGCCGTAAAGATCCTTTTTGAATGGAAGCTTCCCTGCGGATGGGTATCAACACTTGTAATGGCATCAATGATATGCCTGATACTGATGATGTTTCTGCTCTATCCGGTACAATTTCGAAAAGAAGACAACAAGTGGAGATTCGACCGCAAGGCGCTCAAACTCTTGCCTGCCATTTTCCTTCCGCTTCTTATATTGATGACGGTAGGAATCGCCAAAAGGATAACGGACTACGGAATCACCGCGCCACGCCTATACGTAGTCCTCTTCAACGTTTGGGGCTATGCTGTCTGCATAGGTTTGACGGTCAGCAAATGCAAAAGATTCCGATGGATTCCGCTGTCCTTTCTAGCGCTTGCAGCACTTTCGTCTGTTGGCCCGCAGAATTTCTCAGCCATGTCC
>FR893176.1 GCA_000433355.1 Alistipes sp. CAG:435
AAGAATCCACTTCATATCTTCTTTCTGCAAACAAGGGTGATGGCAACTGGACTGCGGTCATGCTGGACAAAGAGGGCTTCCACATAATGGAGGATATCGCAGCCGAATCATTGATTCCGTTCAGGGCGGGCAGTGATGCCGGCTATATTGTCACATGCGGAGGGTTGAGTCTGTTCCGCCTGGTCAATCCTGAAAACGGAACTATCGGCAAAGCCATTTACACCTGCAAAATCGGCCAGATAATATCCGCCACGTCGAATTCTGAAAAGCCTGGCCACATTCTTCTGAACGTTTCGGAGACATCCAATGGCTTGCAAATCTATGATCTTGCTTGGAACGACACGAAATCTCTATCCCATATCACTTTGCCGAATTCAGCAAACGACTATGCAGAAGTTCTGATGGCGAACTGATTCTAAAACAGACTGGGCTCTTGATTACTCAAGATCCTCAAGTGAATCAGACGACATTTCAATACAGCGTGGAATTGCGGTCAAAATAATGTCCTGAATTCCACGCTGTATTATATAAATTCGTTATGAAGTCAGGCGAGAATTCGTCCCGCCACCTCATCAGAACTTGAACGACAATCCTGCCGACACGTAGCCTGCGTCATGGCCGCCCTCCACCCAGAGTCCGGCCTTGTTGCAGAAGTACCAGCGGAGTCCGGCAGTGGCCAGTATGCCCATCTTCGTGTCCATCTTGTTGAATGTGGAACTGGCCTTCTCTCCGCTTTCGTGGTCAGAGGTGTGTTCTCCGATCAGTCCTGCATCGATCATCGCCCTCGCGTAGAGTTCGAGACGGCTGCA
>FR893177.1 GCA_000433355.1 Alistipes sp. CAG:435
GTTGCACTCTGTGGCGACAGTTTTAGGCGTTATTGTTCCCCAAGGGTGCCGATGTGCACTCTGTGGCGACAGTTTTGGGCATTATTGTTCCCGGAGGTGACGGGGCTATAAATGCTGTAAATTGAACAGGCTCAGTGACCAGAGGGATTCCGGTCGCTGAGCCTGTCGAGGTGGTTGGGTGACGGGCCTAGTCGTTGTTCATCTGCGTGATGTCCGGCTTCCAGCGCTCGGAGTCGCCGATCAGCCACTCGGCGTAGTAGTCGGCCATGCGCCAGAAGAAATATTCATTCATGTCGCCGAAGCCGTGGCGCTGGCCTGGGAGGATGAGCATGTCGAAACGCTTGTTGGCGCGGATCAGGGCGTTGACCACACGGATGGTGTTGGCCGGGTGGACGTTGTTGTCGATGTCGCCGTGCACCAGCATCAGATGGCCTTTCAGGTTGGAGGCAATCTCCGGATTGGTCTGGATGCTGTAGACGAAGGTCGTGTCGCCCTTGTCGATCTTCTCCAGGACACCGTGATGCTGCTCGCTCCACCAGCGGTTGTAGATGCTGTTGTCGTGGTTGCCGGCGCAGGAGACAGCCGCCTTGAAGAAATCAGGATATTTCAGAATGGCCGCCGTGCTCATGAATCCGCCGCCCGAATGGCCGTGGATGCCTACCCTGTCAAGATCGATGAACGGATGTCTCGCACCGAGCTGCTGGATGGCATATTTCTGATCCTCAAGACCATAGTCGCGCAGGTTGCCGTAGCCGTAGTTGTGGTACCACTTCGAGCGGTTCGGGTGTCCGCCGCGGTTGCCGACCGTGATCACGATCATTCCGATCTGGGCGAGCCTGTCGGTGCGGGTGAAGCCCCTGCTCCAGGAGATGTTGTTCGCCTCCACCTGAGGGCCCGGATAAACATAGTCGCAGATCGGATAGACCTTCGTGGAGTCGAAGTCGTAAGGCTTGTACATCGCTCCGTAGAGGTCGGTGACGCCGTCGGCGGCCTTCACCTTGAATCTTTCCGGGAACTTGTAGCCGGCCTCGAACAGCAGGCTGAGGTCGGCGGTCTCCAGATCGGCGATCCGCTTGCCCGTCGCCGAGAACAGGGCCACGGCAGGTGTCCAGTCCACTCTCGAATAGTTGGCCACAAAGAACTTGGCGTCGTCGCTCGCCGTCGAGAGAACGTCCATGTCGTTCATGTCCAGCTGCTGGAGAGCGCCGCCCGTGAGCGGAACCCTGAACGTATGCATCTGGTAAGGATTCTCGTCCTTGTTGACTCCGCATGCGCTCAGCAGGATGTAGCCCTCCTTCTCGTTCACCCCGAGGATGTCCTCTACGTGGAACGCCCCTTCGGTCAGATTCCTGACCAGCGTGCCGTCGCTGTTGTAGAGGTAGATGTTCGCCCATCCGTTGCGCTCGGACCAGTGGAGGATCTGCTTTCCGCCACCGATCAGGAACGGAGCGCGGTACTCCACGTAGGTCCTTTCCCTTTCGGAGATGATGGTCTTGGTGGAGTCGGAGTCAACGTCCACCCGGCAGAGATCAAGCCTCTTGAGGTCACGGCTCTGGCGCACCATGTAGAACCCGGTGTTGTCGCCAAGCCACTCGTTCTTCCAGTAGTCCAGGTAGTTGTCCTTGGCCGTTCTCCTCGCGCCTTGCAGTGACACCTCCTGATCCTTGAACGCCTGGCTCTTTATCTCCTTGAAGGAGGCTCCATCGCGCGAGCCGTTCATCGTGAACAGGTAAAGGTAGCCCTTCGGTCCCGGCTCCCCTGGCATCTGGTACTTGTAGGTCTCTAGTTCCGGACGTTTGCCGCTGACGGAATTGATCACCCAAAGGTCGTCCAGTTTCCTCACGTCCCACTTCATCGTGGCGAAACGTTTCGAATCCGGAGACCAGACAAGATCGCCCGGATAGTGCCTCTTGGTGGAGTCGGCCTCGGTGTCGCCGGAGTAGTTGCCGTAGCCGTAGCCGAACTGGCGGATGCCGTCAGTGGTCAGACGATGCTCCACGATGGTGCTGTCCTTCTCGTCCTTGGCCGCCTTGCGAAGGCTTGTGGAGTCCATCACCCAAAGGTTGGAACCCTTGGCGAAGACTCCGAACTCACCGTTAGGGGCGACGGAGGCCCAGCGAGGGTACTTGTCCTTCTCCTTGGCCACGGTGTCAAGCCTGGCGGTGGCGATCTCGTAGCGGAAACAGGTCGTGTCCCTGTCGTTCTTGAGGCCGGAGATGATGCTGAAAGTGAACTCTTTGTCATCCTTCAACCTCAAATCCCTGATAGGAAGATGCTTGGCCTCGAACGGGTAGCGGACGAACTCGGTCACCTGCATCGCGAGCCTGTCCATGTCGAACACCTCGGTCCTGGTGCCCTTGGCCGGATCCACAATGTAGTAGCGGGTTCCCTGCGGAGTCCTCCAACTGTACCAGAATTTGTCGCTGTCCCTGAACCAGTTAGGGGTGATCTGCGTGGAGAACACCATCTGATTTACCCTCTTGGCCGAGAATCTCTCGGCGAGGGCGTAGTTGGCTTTCTGCGTCTGCGCGAAACCCGGCGCGCAAAGGAGCAGCGCCGCGCAGGCAAGTACGAAATTTTTCCTCATAAATATTAATGAATATGTTTGTTCAGTCACAATTCTGTCTCTCCCGCCTCAAGTCCCTCGCTCTCGGCTCTCAGGATGACGGTTCCGGTGCCCGTGCGTCTTACGATGACGCTTGCCAGGCCGCCGAAAGCCTTGATCTCATCGGAGCGGAACGGCGTGTGGCAGGTCGCGTCGCCGGCGTCCACGGCCACGATCTCACCCGGGCCGGAGACGCTGAACCTCAGCCTGTCGGACGCTGTCGGTACCATATTCCCGTCCCTGTCCGCGACCTTTACGTCCACGAAGACAATGTCTTCCGATGAATATGTCCGTGAATGTGCCGGAGCGCAGTCGCCGCCGAACTCCGTTGAAGGTCCGCTGCCATATTCACGAGCCATCAGGATCTTCGCCGGGCTTCCGCTTGTGGCGACGGCGCTCTCGATGGTCTTCCCGTCCTCGGTCCTGCCGACAACCCTCACGGTGCCAGGCTCATAGACCACGTTGTCCCAAAGGAAGCGATACTCGTTGGCTCCCTTGGCCTTTCTGCCGTAGGACTTCCCGTTGACGAAGAGTTCCGCCTCGGCGCAGTTCGTGTAGGCCTGCACCGGAGTGATCTTCCCCTCGCGTCCCGGCCAGTTCCAGTGCGGCATCAGGTGCAGGACGGGTTCTGACGACCAGCGGGACTTGTAGAGCCAGTACCTGTCCTTCGGGAAGCCGGCGAGGTCGATGATTCCGAAGTACGAGCTTCTGGAAGGAGTCGCGATCGCTCCTTTCTCCTTCAGTTCCTTCTCCGCCCTGGCCTTGGCCTCCTCGTCGTGGAAGTTTGTCAGGATTGTGAGGTCGGCGTTGAAAGGTGTCGGCTCGCCGAGATAGTCGAATCCGGTCCAGACGAACTCTCCGAGGCAGGAAGGGTTCCTGTCCTCTTCCGCCCACTCCTGGTCAGGCAGCTGCCCCCACGGAACGGTGAACATGTCGAACGAACACACCTGGAAATTGTCCAAGGCGCCATCTTCCTTGTCGCTTGGCGGGAATATGTACACACCTCTTGAGCTGACGGTCGATGCGGTCTCGCTTCCGAGGAACGGTTTGCCCGGATTGGCGGCGTGGAACTTGCCGTAGAGGTGCGGCTTGTAGTTGAATCCGTAGATGTCCATCGTGTTGCGGAAATCCTGTCCGCTGGCCCACGGATTGTCGCTGCCGAAGCTTGTAAGTCTTGTGGAATCCTCATTATGACACACTTCCGTGAGGTGGTAGGCGATGCCGTATTTCTCCGGATAGCCTTGCTCGCCGGTCTCGTTGCCGATGCTCCAGATGATGACTGACGGATGGTTGCGGTCCCTGTGGATCATGGCCTTCAGGTCTTTGTCCGCCCACTCATCGAACAGTCTGGCGTAGCCGTTCTCTTTCTTCGGGATTGTCCAAGTGTCTGTCAGCTCGTCCATCACGAGGAATCCCATCCGGTCGCAGAGGTCGAGGAGTTCCGGCGCCGGAGGATTGTGGGATGTGCGGATGGCGTTGCAGCCCATTTGTCTGAGCATGTTCAGCCTTCTCACCCACGCCGTCTCGTTCCAGGCGGCTCCGAGCGCCCCGGCGTCGTGGTGCAGGCAGACTCCCTTGATGAATGTCCTCTGCCCGTTGACGTACAGCCCGTCGGTCTTGTACTCCAGGTCTCTGAGCCCGAATGTGGTCAGGTAAACGTCCTTCCCTCCGCCTCTTGTGGTGACGGTGGTGACGGCTTGGTAGAGTTCAGGTGCCTCTGGACTCCAGAAACGCGCGTCTTTCAGTTTGAACTTTTGGATGACCTCGCCGCCGTCCGTGACAGCGTCCAGTTTGGTCACTATGGCTTTCCTCGTTTTGCCGTCCACGATCACCTCGACCGGCCCGGTGACCGAAGAACCCGGATTGATGACCCTGACGATCTCCGTGCGCACTGTTCCTCCCACAGCCTTCCCGGCGTTGCGTAGCGTGATCCCGATGCTGACATCATTTCCTTTCGTCGAGACGAACGTCCCCCACTGCGCCACGCCGGCGGGGCCGGCTTTCGTCAGGTACACGTTCCGGTAGATTCCTCCTCCGGGATACCATCTGCTGGACTCCCCGGGATTGTCCAGCGTGACCTTGACCAGATTGTCCCCCTCCTTGACGAACGGAGTCAGATCCGCGCGGAACGAGGCGTACCCGTACGGCCATTCGGTGACGGCCTTCCCGTTGCAGAAGACCTTGGCATAGGACATCGCTCCGCCGAAATCGAGGAGGAACCGCTTTCCCGACCTCAGGTCTTTCGCCGTCACGGAAAGAATCTTTGAATATTCCGCCTTGCCCCACCAGGCCAGTTTTCCGGTCTCCCCGGGGTACTCCTGCACGAACGGCCCGTCCACACCCCAGTCATGAGGCAGGTCAAGGACACGGCTTTCTCCGTCCTTGGTGAACGTCCATCCGTCGTTCCAGATGGTTCTTTGGGCCGGCTGAGCGGTCATATTCATAGAAACAGCCGCCAGGACGGCGGCAACGGCGATGATGCGCTTTCTCTTATTCATAAGGTAAAGATAGCCATTTTTTGAGAATTGCAACGTTTTTGAAAATATTTCAGGAATATCTTTGATTGTTTGAGAAACAACACTATCTTTGCTGTGTTAACAGTCGTGTTAAACAATATTGTTAATCCAAAGGCAATGTCGAAAAAAGAAAACAAGGAACAGGACATCCTGAAGGCGGCGGAGATGCTGTTCGCCGAGAAAGGATTCAAAGGCGCCACCACGACGCTGATAGCGGCACAGGCCGGTGTCACCCATGCCATGCTGCACTACTATTTCAGGACGAAGGATCAGATATTCCTAAAGGTTTTTGATACCTATTTGGAGGAGATCCTGCAGAGTCTCAAGTCGATAATGGTGACGGACATATTCCAGCCCGACCTTATCAGGAAGACGACGGAGATCTGCTTCGACTTCTTCAGCGCCCACAGCGGGCAGCTGTCGCTGCTGCTTGAGGTCGCGAAGGAGCGCCCTGACCTGATGGAAAGTTGCGTGTCGAAGATCGGAAGCTACATGTCCTCCGCCTTGGACACCCACAGGAAAAGAACGGAGTCGGAAGTCGTGAACGGGAGGATCCGGAACATCACGTTCGAGGAACTGATCGGCGACATCGTGAGTGTGTGTGCGGCTCCGTTCTTCTTTGATCCTCTTGTCAGCAATGTGCTGGGAGTGGAAGGCACACGCAGGGCGGAGTACCTGGAGGCGCGCAAAAAGGAAGCTGTGGAACTGATTGTCTGCCGCCTGTTCAAGTGATAATGTGACAATCCTATGAATATGAAGAAGTTAAAATGGAAAACACTCGCTCTGGCGTTGCTGGTCTGCGTACAGGCGTATTCACAGACCACTCTTGACCAATGTGTCAGGATGGCCTACGAGAACTATCCTCAGATCAAGGAGAAGGGGCTGATCGACGCCTGTCAGGGTTATGATCTTAAGAACGCCTCGCTTGCCTGGGTGCCGCGGCTGAACATTTCCGCCAAGGCGACCTGGCAGTCCGATGTGGTCGAGATGCCTTTTGACATGCCGGGCTTCGAGTTTGACATTCCGCATGACCAGTACGGAGTGACCGCCGACCTCACCCAGCAGATCTGGGACGGAGGAGCGACCGCGGCCAAAGGCCGTCAGATCAAGGCGGGAGCCGAGGTAAAGCGTAGGCAATTGGAGGTCAACATGTACTCCATCCGTTCGAAGGTGCAGTCGATCTACCTTGGCATCATCTTGCTTGACAAGCAGATAGAGCTGAACAACGTGCTGGTGTCCAACCTCTCCCGCAATCAGAAAGAGGTACAGACATTGGTGGACGGCGGCATGGCCGGGCCATCGGATCTCGACCAGATCCGGGTGAACATCCTTACCTGCGAGCAGCTGCAGGCCGCCCTGGAGACGGACCGGAAGGCCTATCTGCGGATGCTGGGTCTGCTTACCGGGCAGGACATGACGGGGCTGACCCTTGTCGAGCCGGAGCCGGAAAGCAACCTGGCGATGGAGATCAAGCGTCCGGAGCTTGCCCTCTATGATGCCCAGGCGGTGCAGCTGCAGGCGCAGAAGGATCAGCTCAACACTTCTTTGTGGCCGCGTCTGAACCTCAACCTGCAGGCAGGCTACGGCCGTCCGGGACTGAACATGCTCTCCGGCAGTTTCGATCCGTACTTCGTGGCCGGTGTCAGGCTCCAATGGGATTTCGGAGCGCTCTACACACTCAGGAACGACCGGCGCAAGTCGGACTCGGATCTTCGCAGGCTTGAGCTGACACGCGAGTCCTTCATGCTTAACACCTCGATGGAGGCTGTCCAGAAACGGAGCCGGGTGGAGAAGGACGAGGATGTCCTCAGGCGCGACGAGGAGATAATCTCCCTCCGCGGCAGCATCAGGGAGACGGGCGAGAGGCAGTACAAGGAGGGTGTGATCGCGGTCAACGACTATCTTTCCCTGCTGGACGAGGAGTTCAAGGCGCGCCTTAGCTACAATGTCCACAAGGTGACCTACATCATGGACTTGCTTGACCTGCGGCAAACACTTGGAGTACAATGACAAAGAACATGACAATGATTATGAATATGAAAAGCGGACTTGTTTTCGCGGCGTTGGCCCTGGTCGCCGCCGGATGTGGAAAGAACATTGAATATGACGCATGCGGTCAGGTTGACGCCACTCAGGTGACCGTGTCCGCCGAGAATGCCGGACGTGTCCTGTCCATGGCTGTGGAGGAAGGCGAGGTGGTGACGGCGGGACAGCTCCTCGGAGCCTTGGACTCTGTTCAGACCTACCTTCAGATAATGGAGCTGCGCGAGCGCATCGCCGGATCGTCGTCCAGGCTGGTGGACATCAAGAAGCAAGGCCAGCCGAACCTCAGCCAGCTGGAAAACCTTCAGAGTGAGTACGAAAGGTACTCCAAACTGTTGGAAGGCAACGCCACCACCCGCAAGCAGGTGGAAGACCTCACGGACAAGATCGCCGTCCTCAAGGCGCAGATAGCCGCACAGACCCAGAGCTGGGAGCGTGGCAACGCTTCCGTGAGATCCGAGGTCCAGGGCTATGAGATCCAGCTCGCCAGGCTTGAGGATCAGCTCGCGAAATGCCGCATCGTCGCTCCGGTCTCCGGGACTGTGCTGACACGCTACGCCGAGACCGGTGAGTTCGTCACCCTCGGCAAGCCACTCTTCAAGGTCGCCGACCTGGACCAGATGTACGTCAGGGCGTATTTCTCCTCGGCGCAGTTGTCCGGCTTGAAGCTGAACGACACTGTGACCGTGATTCCGGATGACGGGACCGCTTCACCGAAGCGCATCCAGGGACGTGTGATCTGGATCTCCGAACAGTCGGAGTTCACCCCTAAGAACATCCAGACCCGTGACGAGCGGGCGGATCTGGTCTATGCCGTCAAGGTGGCCGTGCCGAATGACGGAACCCTTCGTCTTGGAATGTACGCCTATGTGAGGAGGTAGCCATGGACAGAGACACTGCGATAGAGATTAAAGATGTAAGCAAGTCCTACAAGTCGGTCAAAGCCTTGAGGGACATAAGCTTCAACATCCGGAAAGGTGAGTTGTTCGGCCTCATCGGCCCTGACGGAGCGGGGAAGACCACCCTGTTCAGGATCTTGACCACCCTGACCCTCCCTGACTCCGGTTCCGCGACGGTGATCGGGCTGGACGTGGTGCGTGACTATCGCGAGATAAGGGGAAGGATCGGCTATATGCCAGGGCATTTTGCCTTGTATCAGGATCTTACCGTCGAGGAGAACCTGAAGTTCCACGCCACGATGTTCGGTACGACCATCGAGGAGAACTACGAGACCATCAAGGGAATATATTCACAGATCGAGATGTTCAAGGACCGCAAGGCGAGCGCTCTTTCCGGCGGAATGAAGCAGAAGCTGGCGCTTTGCTGCGCCCTTGTCCACAATCCCGAGGTGCTGTTCCTTGACGAGCCGACCACCGGTGTCGATGCCGTGAGCCGCAAGGAGTTCTGGGCGATGCTCAAAAAGATCAAGGACAGGGGCGTGACGATAGTGGTCTCGACTCCTTACATGGACGAGGCCAGTCTTTGTGACCGCATCGCCATGATTCTTGACGGCAGCGTCATCGGACTCGGCAGTCCGGCGGAGATCATTTCCCGATTCCCGAACCGGATATATTCAGTGAGCGGCGGCAACATGTTCCAGACGCTCGGCGCGCTGCGCGGTGTGAGGGGAGTGCTGGATTGCAGCTCGTTCGGCAGCGCGTGCCACGTGTCTGTCACCGACGACGGGCCGGATGAGACCGGACTCGCCGAGGCACTTCGGAGTGCCGGAATCGAAGGTTGCGACGTGCGGAGGATGACTCCGGGGATCGAGGACTGCTTCATCAGGCTTTCCTCTTCCGCCGCGGAAGGCTCCTCCGGTGCGGAATAATGCGTTTGACAGGAAGTTTATTTTGAATATTCCTAAATTGCCTGACGTTGTGGACAAGGACATAAAGACTGTGTGCATCTCCCATCTGGTCAAAAAGTTCGGGGATTTCACCGCGGTGGATGACATCTCCTTTGAAGTGTGCAAGGGGGAGATATTCGGTTTTCTGGGTGCGAACGGAGCCGGCAAGACCACGGCGATGCGCATTCTCTGCGGATTGAGCCGTCCGACATCCGGACAGGGCGATGTCGCGGGGTACAGCATCGTCAACGAGCAGGAGAAGATCAAGCGGCACATCGGCTACATGAGCCAGAAGTTCTCCCTCTATCCCGACCTGAAGGTGTGGGAGAACATCGAGCTTTTCGCTGGCATCTACGGGCTTGACGGCAAGCGGATCGCCCAGAAGACAGACCGGATGCTGAAGGCTCTGTCGATGGAGAATGTCCGTAACTCCTTCGTTAGGGACATGCCGCTCGGATGGAAGCAGAAGCTCGCTTTCAGCATAGCGATGGTGCATGATCCCGAGATCGTGTTTCTTGACGAGCCGACGGGCGGTGTGGATCCCGTGACGAGAAGGAACTTCTGGGAAATGATCTACAAGGCAGCCTCCAAGGGTGTCACCGTCTTTGTCACGACGCACTACATGGATGAGGCTGAATACTGTGACAGAGTCTCCGTGATGGTGGACGGGCGCATCGAGGCGCTGGATTCCCCGGCAGCCCTGAAGGAGCGTTACGGGGCCAAGGACATGGATGAGGTGTTCACAAAAATCGCCGGAAAGGCCGAGAGAGAGGCATGAGAGAGATAATAGCGTTCATACAGAAAGAGTTCCGACACATATTCAGGGATCTCCGGACCACCCTGATCGTTCTGGTGATGCCGGTTGTGCAGATCATCCTGTTCGGCTTCGCGATAAGCACGGATGTCAGCAACGCCGTCGTCGATGTGGTCGGGGATGCCTGTGACCCTTTGGCACGCAGTGTCATAAGCAGGATCGAGGGCAACAAGTACCTCGCCGTCGGCGAGATCCACGGATCTTTCGCTCCGGCCCGGGACAGGATCCGCAAAGGCAAGGCTGCCGCGGCGCTCTGCTTCGGGACGGACTTTGACGGCAAGGCCGGCTCGGAAGGTAAGGCCTGCGTCCGCATTGTGAGCGACGGCTCTGATCCGAACACCGCCCAGGTGGTCACCAGCTACATCAAGGGAGTGCTTCAAAGCGAGGAACTGACATTGTCTGAGAGCCTTGCCGGGAAGCCTAAGGCTTCGATGAGGCCGAATGTCCAGCTGATGTACAATCCGGTCATGAACTCGTCCTACAATTTCGTGCCGGGAGTCATGGGCTTGATCCTGATGCTGATCTGCTCGATGATGACGGCGGTGTCCATCGTGAAGGAGAAGGAGACCGGCACGCTTGAGCTGCTCCTTGTGTCTCCGGTCAAGCCGTTCTGGATCATCCTTTCCAAGATGATTCCGTACCTTGCCCTGTCGGTCGTCAATTTCGTCAGCGTCCTGCTTCTGGCCCACTTTGTCATGGGGGTGCCGATCCATGGCAGCCTGACACTACTGTCCCTGGTGTCGCTTGTTTTCGTCGGTTCGTCACTGGGACTCGGACTGCTTGTGTCAGTCCTCTCCAAGACACAGCAGACAGCGATGCTGCTGTGCGGTATGGGACTGACAATGCCGACCATGATGCTGTCCGGCATCATATTCCCGTGCGAGAGCATGCCGGTCGCTCTTCAGATGCTCTCCGACATCATCCCTGCCAAGTGGTTCATCATCATGGTGAAGAAGATAATGATCCAGGGAGCCGGCCTTGAGGCGGTCGCCAAGGAGTTCGCCGTCCTGACCGGCATGATGGTCTTTCTGTTGGTGGTAAGTATCAAGAATTTCAAGACAAGGTTGTGAGATGAAAGTTTGGAAGTGTCTGTTGAAGAAGGAGTTCAAGCAATTCCTAAGGGATCCTGGAATGCCGAGGATGGTTCTCTGTTTCCCGTTTTTGATCATTCTGGTCTTTCCTTTCGCGGCGAACATGGAGGTGAGGAACCTGAGTCTGGTGATCGTGGACAGCGACCAGTCTGACCAGTCGGCCTTGCTTACGGAGAAATGCGCCTCGTCCGGCTATTTCAAGATCCGGGAGGTGACCGAGTCACCGTCAGACGCGCAGGCTGTCATGGACCGCGGCGGCGCTGACGCCATTCTGACCATCTCCTCCGGATTCGCCCGCTACCTTGGGTCGGACAGAGGCACCGACGACCCGCTCCCCGTCGGGATCAAGGTCAACACCGTCAACGGCACCAGAGGAAGCATCGGCTCCCAGTACCTCAACGCCTTTGTCACTGAATATGTCGCCTCGGTTTCGGGGGCGGAATCCCAGGGCGGTGCCGCCGGAACCCGTTTCGACACCCGGGAGAGCTATCTCTACAACCCGTCCCTGGACTACAAGACTTTCATGATCCCGGCGCTTATCGTAATCGCCATCACGATGATGTGCGGCTTCTTGCCTGCCTTGAACATCGTCTCGGAGAAGGAACGCGGCACCATCGAGCAGATCAACGTGACCCCGGTGAGCAAGACCGCCTTCATCCTCTGCAAGATGATCCCTTATGTGGCCGTGGCGTTCTTCATGGTCTTCTCCTGTCTTGGCCTGTCGTATGCCGTGTTCGGCTATGGCTGCCGGGGAAGCCTGCTGGACATAGTGATCTTCACATTCGCCCACATCGTGGTCATGGCTTCTTTCGGTCTGCTGATCTCCAACTACAGCGACAATGCCCGCCAGGCCATGTTCGTCATCTGGTTCTTCAGTATGGTGTTCATGCTGATGAGCGGAATATTCACACCCATCCAGTCGATGCCGGGATGGGCGCGGGCGATCACCTATGCCAATCCGCTGCGCTACTTCGCCGACGCGATGCGCTCGATTGTCCTGAAGGGCTGCACGCTGGCGGACACGTGGCCGGACTTGCTGAGCCTTGCCGGTCTGGGCGCGTTCACGACCACCTGGGCTGTCCTGAGCTACCGCAAGACCACCTGACAAGGCTACCGCACCATTCCGGACCTACGGATTCTCTCCATCTGAAAAATGGTGAATCTGTTCGCATTCCGCTTTGTAAATTGAAGAATTATCCGTAAATTTGCAGCCCCAAATGTTTGGGGGGAAACATAAATATTAGATTTACAATCATTTATGCCTACAATTCAACAATTAGTTCGCAAAGGACGCGTGAGCATTGTCGCTCAGAGCAAGTCACGCGCGCTGGACGCATGTCCTCAGAAGAGGGGCGTATGTCTTCGTGTTTACACGACGACCCCTAAGAAGCCTAACTCAGCGATGAGAAAGGTCGCCAGGGTACGCCTTACCAACTCCAAAGAGGTCAATGCCTACATTCCGGGCGAGGGACACAACCTTCAGGAGCACAGCATTGTGCTGGTCCGCGGAGGTCGTGTGAAGGATCTCCCTGGTGTGCGTTACCACATCCTTAGAGGAGCTTTGGACACAGCTGGCGTGGAAGGAAGGACACAGTCCCGTTCCCTCTACGGAGCCAAGAGACCGAAGAAGACCGCTAAGAAGTAGTCCGTTTCATTAATCTTTATCACCTTTAATTTTTACTCACAATGAGAAAATCGAAGCCTAAAAAGAGGATTCTACTTCCTGATCCTAAGTTTCACGATGTCGAGGTTACCCGCTTCGTGAACAATCTTATGTTGCAGGGGAAGAAGAGTATCGCGTATTCTATTTTTTACGATGCCATTGACATGGTAGGCGAGAAGATGAAGGATTCTGACAAGGCTCCTCTGGATATCTGGAGGAAGGCACTCGAAAACGTTACCCCTCAGATCGAGGTCAAGTCACGTCGTGTAGGAGGTGCAAACTTCCAGGTGCCTACTGAGTTGCGTCCGGAAAGGAAAGTCTCGCTGTCGATGAAGAATATGATCAACTTCGCCCGCAAGCGTTCCGGCCACTCAATGGCAGAAAAACTTTGTGCAGAGATCGTTGCCGCCTACAATAACGAAGGTGGTGCATTCAAGAGAAAAGAGGATATGCACAAGATGGCTGAGGCCAACAAGGCATTCGCCCACTTCCGTTTCTAATTTTATTCGCAGATGGCTGCTAAAAGAGATCTTACTTACACAAGAAACATCGGCATCATGGCCCACATCGATGCCGGAAAGACGACCACATCCGAGCGTATTCTGTACTACACCGGAAAGACTCACAAGATCGGTGAGGTACATGAAGGGGCTGCCACAATGGACTGGATGGTTCAGGAGCAGGAGAGAGGTATCACCATCACTTCCGCCGCCACCACAGCGTTCTGGCACTACAACGGTCACGTTTATCAGATCAACCTGATCGACACTCCGGGTCACGTCGACTTCACCGTTGAGGTGGAGCGTTCGCTCCGTGTGCTCGACGGAACTGTCGCTACTTTCTGCGCTGTCGGACGCGTTCAGCCTCAGTCAGAGACTGTTTGGCGTCAGGCGGACAAGTACGGCGTTCCGAAGATCGCGTACGTGAACAAGATGGACCGTGTCGGCGCTGACTTCCTCGCTTGCGTTGAGGAAATCTACACCAAACTCGGTGCCAAGGCTGTTCCTATTTGTCTCCCTATCGGAGCCGAGGACAAGTTCAAGGGCATCATCGACCTCGTTTCCCGCAAGGCATATTACTATGACTCCGGTGAGGAACTGGTCAACTATGAAATAAAGGACGTTCCGGAGGACATGGCCGGAGAAGTCGAGAAATGGAGAGACAAGCTCGTCGAGGCTGCCGCCGAATGCGACGAGGCTCTCATGGAGAAGTATTTCGAGAATCCTGACTCCCTCACCGAGGAGGAGATCATCGCCGCCCTTCGCAAGGGTACGATCTCTATGCAGATCGTTCCAGCATGCTGCGGTTCCTCTTTCAAGAACAAGGGTGTGCAGTTCCTCCTTGACGCTGTGATGCGTTACCTTCCTTCTCCGCTTGACAAGGGTGTTGTGAAAGGTACCGATCCTAAGACCGGTGAGGAAGAGGATCTTCTCCCTGACGCAGCCCAGCCGTTCTGCGCTCTCGTGTTCAAGATCGCCACGGATCCGTTCGTCGGCCGTCTCGCTTTCATGAGGGTGTATTCAGGACGCGTTGACGCCGGTACTTATGTCTATAACGTCCGCACCGGAAAGAAGGAGAGAATCGCGCGTCTGTACCAGATGCACTCCAACCATCAGAACCCTATCGAGTTCGTCGAGGCCGGAGACATCTGCGCCGCTGTCGGATTCAAGGATCTCCGTACAGGAGACACCATCTGCAACGAGGATCATCAGATCGTGCTCGAATCGATGGAATTCCCTGATCCTGTTATCGGTATCGCTGTCGAGCCTAAGACCCAGGGCGACCTGGACAAGCTCGGCATCGCTCTCGGCAAGCTCGCTGAGGAGGACCCTACGTTCACCGTAAGGTCAGACCACGAGACCGGCCAGACAGTCATCAGCGGAATGGGTGAGCTTCACCTTGACATCATCGTGGACCGTCTCCGTCGTGAGTTCGGTGTCGAGATCAATCAGGGCGCTCCGCAGGTTAACTACAAAGAGGCCATCACCGCTACAGTACAGCACCGTGAGGTCTTCAAGAAGCAGACCGGTGGTCGTGGTAAGTTCGCCGACATCATCGTCGAGATCGGACCTGCCGATGAAGGCGTTACCGGACTTCAGTTCGACAATCAGGTCAAGGGTGGTAATATTCCTAAGGAATTCATCCCTTGCATCGAGAAGGGCTTCAAGGCCGCTATGGCCAACGGTGTTCTCGCTGGTTACGAGGTTCAGTCTCTGAAGGTTACCGTGCTTGATGGTTCTTACCACCCAGTCGATTCAGACCAGCTTTCATTCGAAATGGCCGGCCGTCTGGCATTCCGCCACGCCTGCCCGAAGGCTAAGCCTGTTCTCCTCGAGCCTATCATGTCCCTTGAGGTTGTTACTCCAGAGGACTACATGGGTGACATCGTGGGTGACCTCAACCGTCGTCGCGGCCAGATCCAGGCTATGGACTCCACCGCCAACGGTGCGAGAATCGTAAGGGCCTTCGTTCCGCTCGCCGAGCAGTTCGGTTATGTGACAGTTCTCAGAACCCTCTCATCCGGCCGCGCGACCAGCACGATGACTTTCGACCACTACGCTGAGGTTCCTGCCAACCTGGCCAAGGACGTTATCGAGAAGAGCGGCTACAAGCTCTCTGATGATGACGAGTAAGTGTTAAATCGTAATTAAGTATTTTTGATATGAGTCAAAAAATCAGAATAAAACTCAAATCATTCGATCACATGCTGGTTGACAAGTCAGCCGCTAAGATCGTGGACACCGTGAAGGCTACTGGTGCTAAGGTGAACGGTCCTATTCCGCTTCCTACCAACAAGAAGATCTTCACTGTCAATCGCTCGACTTTCGTCAACAAGAAGTCCCGCGAGCAGTTTGAGCTTAGCGCCTACAGCAGGCTTCTGGACATCGACGACAGCAATGCAAAGACCGTTGATGCTCTCATGAAGCTCGAGCTTCCTTCCGGCGTTGAGGTTGAGATCAAAGTCTGATAATTCAGATTGAGGACGGAGCGGTCTCAGAGGCCGCATCCGTTCAAGCAATATGCCCGGCCATCAAGGTCGGGAATCGGTCCCATAGCTCAGTTGGTTAGAGCATCTGACTCATAATCAGGGGGTCGTAGGATCATGCCCTACTGGGACCACAAAGGGGAGACGCAAGGAATTGCGTCTCCCCTTTGTGGTTCATATAACAAGGGAAAAATGCCAGGTCTGTCTTTACGATGGACCGGGCTTTTCTCTTTTATGTGCCCCCCCCCAGACTGTCGTAAAAGTGCATTTTCGGAAGTCGTTGAGAGTGGTGTATTATAGATAAGTTACCATATTTATTTTCTTTTTTGAATATGCGATTCTCAGAGGGTTTATCCCTCGTTTTCGCACAATATGTTCATCGAGATGGATACTTTTGTTACGCCAGTGCTTTTACCATATCTTCAACGCCCTTGATTGATATCGCACGCCTCAGATTATATGACAAAAACATCAAAGCAGTCTCTCCGATGACCTTCGTTTTACCTTTCAACAGAAGATATGACATTCCGACAGCTCTTTTGACTGTGCCAAAAGGATGTTCTGACAGACATTTTCGTTCATTCATCTTCTTTTCATCCAGTTTGAAGCGAAACCGGACCTTTTGTGTGGTCACCACCTTCTTGCTGACCTTGATTCCGGTATCAGGCTTGTCATTATCATTGTGATTATATCCTTTGACCTTCATTACCAGTTTATCCTTTGAGAAGTCCGCTTCACGGAACGGGGACTTTGTACACTTGTTCTTGCAATGCTTACAAGCCAACTTGTTACAATATCTGATATCTCCATTGCGCTTGATTGACTTTTGACGAAGTATGGCGCCTTCGGGACAGATAACCAGATTTCTATGAGGGTCACGAATTAGATATCCTTTCCGAGCTTCCTCTACCATCTGCTCCTGAGTCATTTTCAAAACCGCATCATCTGATATTGTATACTCAGTGCTCTTGACTGAGATTATCTCCGGATTACTCAAGATGCCTCCATAGACATCTGGTATAGTGCCAGCCTGAAGACATTTCTTTACATCGTCAGGGGATGTGCTGCTCGGATTCAATTCTGTTGATTCTGCAGGATTGTATTCGAAGTCTACTGTCACTTCAGTCTCACCATCACGCTGGATAACATTCGGAACGACACCATTTTCTAGTGCTTTGGACATGTCTTCCGGTGATTGATAACCTTTGTCGGCAACGGCCTCAATCACATCCACGCCCACGTCGGTCTTTACTTCTGATGAGAGTTCGGTTATCTGCCCGTGATCTGTAGGACTGTCGGTAACCTTGAAGCCAACAATCATATGGCTGCCATCTTCAACTGCCGTTTGAGTGTTATAGCCCACACAGAAGCCTTCGTTACACTTCATCAGTTTGGCGTCAGGATCTGTAAGGGACTTCTGCTTCTGACCTGTTGCCTCCATCTCGCGGAGATATCCTTCATAACGTTCCTTGCGTTCCTGAAGAGTCTTGAGTTTAGCCTCAATTTCTTCCCTTGTCAGATTACGGTCATTGTCCTCATTGTCCGCTTCCTCCAAAGCTGAGAGGTAATGCTTGATGTTTGAGTCCAGCCATGCAAGACGATCGTCAAGCTTGTTCAGAGTGAAGTTTCTGTCCTTGGCATTGACCGCTTTGAACTTGCTGCCATCAATTGATATAAATGACTTTGACAAGATTTTCAACTTGAGGCAGTAGCGGTTGAACGCCTTGAACACTGACTCCATACACTGAATATTATCTTTGCGGAAGTCTGACAGTGTTCTGAAGTCAGGCATAAGCTTGCCTGTGAGCCACATAAGCTCAACATTGCATTTGCACTCCCGTGCGAGTCTGCGTGACGAACGCACTCCATAGAAGTAACCATACAGCAGGACCTTAAGCAGATCTTGCGGATCATATGATGGTCTTCCCATCATCTCAGGTACAGATTTGGCAAATCCAAGCTGTTCGAGATTCAGAGAATCAACGAAGGCATCAAACAAACGCACCGGACAATTGCTCTCAACATAATCGTCCAAATACTCAGGAAAGAGCAATGCTTCGTTTCGTTTGACTTTCTCAATGTATCCCATTTTGCGTATCTTCTTAACTATTATAAAGTTACGAAAATAATCGCATATCTCAAAGAACTATTTATACTTTCCTAATATGTATCAATCAGCTACTTTTCGGACAGTCTCCCCCACCACAAGTGTCTGCAAGGGTGTTTTCAGGGCGCATCTCAGGTGTTTGCAATTGACGGGAACGGTCATCGGCCCTGTAAGCGCTTAGGGCACTCTCAACCGTTCCTTACCTGATGTGATAACCCCTCCTAAGGGACATCCATCTATACTGTATGGCCATCAGACAGCCCTGACCGTTCCCGCCAATTGCAAAAGATAGAGACAACCCCATTAATGATAAGAGAGGCAACCACAATCGTCAGATAAAAATTTCACTTTTTTTGAGGCTATTATGTGAAATGTAAAAAATAACCTGCATCACTTTAAATTTGCAATATATAGATGTTCAGGGTGATTCAATTTTATCGATTGACGCAACTTATTTTTTCAACATTACTATAGATACGTTGACTATTTACATACTATAGTCTTTATATTCAGGCGATTATGTGGGATTGCCTCTTGGCGGTGATTTGTTTGTCAATGACATTATTTCCCTTGCGGTCACTCTCTGTGTTATAGGCTCGACCTTTTATGTTATGGGCTGAATGGCAAGGTTCGGGGAAATAGCTCGAATTACCGTATCGGGTGCGAGAGTCGGCTTTCCGCACCCCGGAACCAATCAGAAAGTTACCTTGGGGGCAAAACAGCCTCTTCCGCACCCGAAATAAGATAAACTCGGATATGAACAGAATGGCAGTGACTCACGTCAAGGTTTAGGTAGGGGTGAGGTCTCCTTGTTGGAGTTTGGGTATTGCGAATTTACGAAACGCCTTCACTTCGAAGCCGAACAGAATCGCATGGACGGCACATTCCCGTGAAAAACCTGTACCATAGTCTTTGAGTTTTTCAGGTAGATCTGGCTTCTGCCGGTGCAGGATCGTGATATGGCTGAAAGCCTTTTGTAAGATTCTCACCGTCACCTGCTTCCTTAGCGCTGTTCGTCCGGTGATCGCGATTTGGCCGGACAAAGTGTATGATTTCTACATTTTATCCGGCCAACAGGGCGTACACTGGACAAAAAAATGTGGCCGCACGTGACGGCCACATTTTGAGATTGCTATGTACTAAACCAAAGAATTATTTGGCTTTCTTCTTCTCGTTTCGGGAAGGTTTGGTGCCGAACTTCTTGCGGGGACGGCCTTTGTCCTTGGATGACTTGCGCTTAGGCTGGTCATCGTTGTGGGCGACGGAGGCGTAGAAAGGCTTTTTCTTGCCTTTGCCGTCAGCGGAACCGCTACCGGAACCGTTGTCGGAACCCTTGCCAGACCCATTGCTGGAACCCTTGCCAGACCCATTGCCGGAACCCTTACCGGACCCCTTGCCGGAACGGTGGCTTGGGTCATGGTTGGAACGACCCTCTCCATCCAGGACGTGGCGCGTATCCCCATTGCCGGAACGGTGGCTGGAGCCATGGTTGGAACCGTTGCCAGAACCATCACTGGATGAGCCATTGTCTGTGGTGGTGTCAACCAGTTCGTAGTCCAGAAGCCTCTGCTCCAGATTGGCGGCCTTCACACGGATCTTGACCGCGTCACCCAGTCGGAAGACCTTGCCGGTGCGGCGGCCACGGATGAGGTAGTTCTGCTCGTCGAACTCGAAGAAGTCGGACTTCACATCGCGCAGGGCGACCATGCCTTCGATCATGGTAGGCTTGATCTCCACGTACATACCCCATTCGGTGAGGCCGGAGATCGAGCCTTCATATTCATTGCCTATCTTGTCCTGCATGAACTCGATCATCTTGTACTTGATGCTGTCGCGTTCGGCGTTCGCCGCTATCTGCTCGCGCTCGGAGGCATGCTGGCACTGGGCTTCGTAATATTCCTTGTTCTGGCTCTCGGCATTGTCGAGATAGAGGGCCAACAGCCTGTGTACCATTGTGTCAGGATAGCGGCGGATAGGGGATGTGAAGTGCGTGTAGAACTTGAACGCAAGGCCGTAATGGCCGATGTTGTCGGTGGTGTAGATCGCCTTGGCCATCGAGCGCAGGGCGATCATCTGGAAAGCGTCGCACTCCGGCGTGCCCTTGGCCTCGGCCAAAAGCGTGTTCAGGGACTTGGCGATCTCGCGTCCGTTGCCGCTCGGCCCGAACTTGAAGCCGAAGTTGCTGACGAACTGGCCGAGGTTCGCGATCTTCTCCGTGTTAGGCTCGCCATGTACACGGTAAACAAAGGTCTTGGCCTTCTTGTCGGCCTTGCCGTCCATCCTGCCGGAAGTGGCGATGAACTCGGCCACGGAACGGTTCGCAAGAAGCATGAACTCCTCAATCAGCCAGTTGGCCTCCTTGGTGATTTTCTCGTAAACCCTGATCGGCTTTCCGGTCGCATCCACCTCGACTTTCATCTCCGGACGCTCGAAACTGATGGCTCCTGAAGCGAAACGACGCTTGCGGAGTGTCAATGCCAGCTTGTTGAGCGTCACGATGGCCTCCCTGACATCCTGACCGATGGCCGGATCCGCAGGCTCCTTACCATCGCTCTCGATGATCTGCTGGGCTCCGTCGTAGTCGAAACGGTAGTCAGAACAGATCGCCGTGCGGCCGAACCAACGGTTCTCGATTTTTCCGCGAGGAGTCATCTCGACCACTACCGAGAATGTCAGCTTGTCCTCGTGTGGGCGGAGAGAGCAGAGTTTATTGCAAAGTTTCTCCGGAAGCATCGGGACTGTCCTGTCAACCAGATAGACTGACGTGCCGCGCTCCTGTGCCTCCTTGTCCACGATTGTGCCCGGAAGTACATAGTAGGACACGTCGGCGATGTGGACTCCGATCTCGTAGTTGCCGTTGTCCAGTTTCTTGAATGACAAAGCATCGTCGAAGTCTTTCGCGTCCGTAGGGTCGATGGTGAATGTCAGAGTGTTACGGAAATCCCGACGTCCCTTGAGATCTTTCTCGGTGATCTGGTCCGAAATCTGATCCGCCGCGTTCTCCACCTCCGGCTCGAACCTGTAAGGCAGGGCATATTCAGCGAGGATGGCGTGCATCTCGGTGTCGTTCTCGCCCGGCATTCCGAGCACATCCACTATGTGACCCTTAGGGGTCGGCTCACCCTTGTCCCATCCGTCGACCAGAGCCGCCACTTTCATCCCTCTTTTCGCACCCTCAGGAAGGGTGTCGAAATCTATGCAGATGTCGTACGGCATATTCCTTGACTGCATCAGCACCCAAGCCTGCCTTCCGACAATGTGCAGCACGCCGACGAACGGCTTGTGGCTGCGCTCTACAATCTCTATGATCTCTCCCTCGCGGCGTCTGGCCGCGTCCTTGCGTCCGCCTTTGGCCGCATCGGATGAAGCTTCCTTTCTCTCACTTGTGACCGCACATCTTACTGTGTCTCCGTTCAACGCGCCGCGAGTCTTGGACGCCTTGACGAACACATCATTATCCGGCTCGCCCTCGATGATCACGAAGACATAGCCGTCCCTTGTCATCTGAACCTTGCCGGTCACCTCCTCCAGCACTCTTTTGCTCTTCTGTCTGGAACCGAATTTCTTGTCGCGGCTCTTCCTGCCGCCCTTCTCGCCACCTTGGCGATTTCTTCTTTTCTGCATAGATAACTTCAACTCTCGCAAGTAGGCAACTACCCGCTGTAAACTACCTTATCTCACGTCCGAAGGTGATTGCCCACCCACATTCATTCACGTTACCCCTACCCTAAATCCCTCCCCTCGGGGGAGGTACTTGCGTTCACCACAAGTGGTGAAGAATAGAGGATTGGTGCAAAGGTACAAATTTTCCCTGCAAACGATGAGCCCGAAAGACGGATAATGATTATCTTTGCAACGAAAAGACTTGATTTTTTGAATATTCAAGGAGGTTCGGCAATAATTAAAAACACAAGAATATGTCTGATATAAGAAATGACAGCAGAGTTGTTATGACCCTTGACGCCGGCGGCACCAATATGGTCTTCGGCGCGATGAAGGGTGGTGAGTTTTGCTGCGAACCAATCACACTTCCGTCCAACGCCGACAACCTTGACCGCTGCCTCGGCACGATGGTCAAGGGATTCCGTCAGATCGAAGAGGAACTTGGCGAGGAGAAACCTGCCGCCATCAGCTTCTGCTTCCCTGGCCCGGCCGATTACCCGGACGGAATCATCGGCGGTTATCTTCCTAACTTCCCGTCTTTCAGGGATGGGGTCGCCCTCGGACCATTCCTTGAGGACACTTTCGGGATTCCCGTGTTCATCAACAACGACGGAGACCTTTACGCCTATGGCGAGGCTCTCGGCGGAGCTCTCCCTGAGGTCAATGAAAAGCTTGCGAAGGCCGGCAGCGCGAAGCGTTACCACAACCTCATCGGCTACACGTTCGGCACAGGTCTGGGAATCGGTACTGTCATCAACGGTGAGCTTAACCGTGGCGATAACTCCTGCGTGGAGACTTTCTGTCTCAAGCATCCTGACATGCCGGGCATCATCGTCGAGGACGGTGCCTCGATCCGTGCCGTGAAGAGAGTTTACGGTGAGCTGACCGGCAACCCGGACCACGGTCTTGAGCCTAAGGATCTCGCCGAGGTCTGCGAGGGCAAGAGGCCTGGCGACAAGGAAGCCGCGATCAAGGCGTTCGACAAGATGGGCGAGGTCGCGGGCGACGCGATGGCCACGGCGGTCACCCTGATCGATGGCCTGATCGTGATCGGAGGCGGAGTGATGAACAACTACAAGTACCTGATGCCAGGAATATTACGCACCATGCGCGGTAAGATGCACCAGCTCACCGGTGAGGAACTGAACCGGGTTCAGATGAAGGTCTATAACCTCGATGATCCGGCCGAGTTCGAGCAGTTCGCCCGTGGCGAGGCACGTTCCTTGAAGGTCTATGGCAGCGACCGTGAGGTGGTTTACGACCCTCAGAAGCGCGTCGGCGTGATGCGTTCCAAGATCGGAGCCAGCAAGGCCATCTCGCTCGGAGCCTATGCGTTCGCATTGACAGAGCTGGATAAATAATTGTTTAAAAAGAACTTAACGAATATGTACCCTCTGAAATTTGAGCCCTATCTCCGTGAGATGGTGTGGGGCGGAGAAAAGATCGCCCCGTTCAAGGGCGTAAAGACAAAGCGGCACAAGATAGGGGAGAGTTGGGAGATCTCAGCTGTCCCGGGCCATGTCTCAACGATAGCCAACGGCTCTCTTGCAGGCAAAAGCCTGACCGATGTGATGAATGAATATGGCCCTGAACTCGTCGGCAAGAAGGTTTTTGAGAAGACCGGTACGGAGTTCCCGCTCCTGATCAAATTTATCGACGCTAGAAGCGACCTGTCGATCCAGGTCCACCCGAACGACGAGCTTGCCGCGAAGACCCATCCTGGGATGAAAGGCAAGACCGAGATGTGGTATGTGGTCGGAGCCGACGAGGGAGCCCATCTGCTGAGCGGTCTGACCGAGTGGATCACTCCCGATGAATATGAGCAAAGAGTCAACGAACACACCATCACCGACGTGCTTGCAAGCTACAGGATCGCTCCCGGCGATGTGTTCTTCCTCCCTGCCGGCCGCATCCACGCCATCGGGGCCGGAGCCTTCGTCGCCGAGATCCAGCAGACATCCGACCTGACCTACAGGATCTATGACTATGGTCGCCTGGGTCTTGACGGAAAGCCCCGCGAACTGCACATCGAGCAGGCCAAGGAGGCCATCGACTACGATGTCTACCCGGACTACAGGACTGAATATTCCCGCGTCAAGGACGCCGAGACCAAACTGGTCAGCTGCAAGTACTTCACCACCTCGCTCTTCGACCTGGACAAGCCTTGCGCCAAGGATCTCTCTAAACTGGACTCTTTTGTGGTCGTGATGTGCGTCGCCGGAGGCGGCAGCCTTGTTGACCATGAGAATGACGGCCAGGAGCACGTCGTGACCCTCCGTCAGGGCGAGACCGTTCTCATCCCCGCCACCTCCACCGGCATCGAGTTCCGTCCCGACGCCTCGATGACCTGTCTCACCAGTTGCATCGAGTAAAGGCATTCCATCGCATTGACACCATGAACATCGATCTGTACAGATACTCCCTATGCATTGCCTTGACCCTGATGGCGTTCTTTGTCTTTAGGTTCTTCTTCGGGAAGGTCCCCGACAAGAGGCTGTTCGCCAACTACCTGCGGTCAAGGAATTTAATGGGGGCGGCGCTTTTGGTGCTGGCGGCAAATTATGCCGTCCATCTGTGCTTTGACATAAGGCAGGTTAACGTCAATGCAGCGATTGTGATGAATCTCTCAACGTATTTCTTCGGCTACGGGTTGTTCGTCGCGGCTCTTCACACACTTCTGAACCGCTCCTACATCACACGGAAGATCATTGTGAGACATTGTCTGTCATGGCTTTTATATGTCATCCTGTCCGTCTCCGCGCTCTTGTTCACCGAAGACGGCACACTGAAAGCCGGCCTGATATATTCATTAGCCCTGATGCTTGCCCTGTATGGTTTCTCTCTGGCCTCACACCTGCTCAAGGCCTACCATCGGGCCGTCAAAAAGATGGATGACACCTATTCTGACCATATCGCGACCTATGTCAGATGGATGTCGGTACTGACATATTGGATGCTCATTTTCGGCATCGGTTGTTCTGTGCTGACCTTCCTTCCTGACAATCTTGTTTTTGTTTGGGTGCTGTCTTCCGTTCCGTTCTACATTTATCTGTATGTCAGTTACCAGAACTACATGCTTTTTTATGAAACCGTCGAATGTGCCATCGAAAGTGACCCGGGATCGGATCTTCCTGCGACAGAAACGTTCTCCTGCAATCCGGAAATGCAACGTCTTGTGCAGGAATGGGTGGAGGCGGAAGGCTATCTGAAGCCGGGACTCACGATAGCGGATCTGTCCAAAACCTTGTACACAAACAGGACGTATCTTTCCGCTTTCATCAATCAGACCTACAAGATTACCTTCCGGGAATGGATCTGCGGAATGAGAATCGGCTATGCAAAACGCGCCTTGCTGGAGAATCCTGACAGGTCCATCGCCGAAATCGCGGAAAAATCAGGCTTTCTTTCCGTGAGCAATTTCAATGCTTCCTTCAAGGAGAGAGAGGGTATGACCCCGACAAAATGGCGGATAAGTAATTTATCGGTTCGGCAAAAAAATGCTGATTTGACAAAATAAGGTTGTCCGTACGACAATTTCTTGACGGCTCGGCAAAATTAGTCGGAGCCGTCTTTTCTTCGGGTGCTTCATTTAGTATTTTTGTCTCACAAATTTCTTCCTTGGGCGTGGTGAGCCACCCTGAGGCTTCCGGGTATATTTCAAACAATATCAAAACGATGAAGCGTCTTATCTATCTTGTGTCTTATCTTTCAGTATCGGTTTTCTTTCTGTCCTCTTGTGATAAGGGAGAAACCGAAACCGCCGCAAACCCTGCCGATTATCTGAGGAATGATGATCAGAAGGCTATGGTGTCCACATTGAAGAATTTGGCGGACGGGCATTTATATTCAGTGAAATATAGTTCGGACTACCACATCGATGAGGTCATGTCTAGCGGAGGGGCGAGTTCCAGCATGCAACTTCTCGGAAAAGTGGTGCCGATGCTGACAACAGTTCCGCTGGGCAAGGCTGACGGTGGCGTGGATTTCGGATGCAGTGCTTTCTGTGTCAAGTCCCAGGAAGGAGACGTGCTGGTGGGACGTAACTTTGACTATAGATTTGTGTCGTCTTCCAATGTGCTTGTACACAATGTCACAAAGGGAGTGCATGAGTCCATCTGCATCTCAGCCCTTCCATTTCTGGACAAAGACACTTATGTGGCCGGTGCGTTGTCGGACGGGAAGACGGATCTTTCCATCCCTGTGACCGCATCCATCTACTGCTGTCTGGACGGGATGAATGATGCGGGACTGTTCATAGGTGTCCTGTCTCTTCGAGGTACCGGCGGGGCGGTACAGCATGACCCCGGGAAGAGTGACATTGTCCCGACATTAGCCATCAGGCTGGTGCTGGACAGGTGTACAAGCGTTGAGCAAGCCGTGGAGGTTTTCCGGTCCCACAATTTTTTCGCGGACGGTGAGAATTCGGACTCGAACTATCATTTCCTGATCGCCGACGCAAGCGGAAAGAGCGTTGTCGTGGAATATTACCGCCCGGGAGAGGTGCCGCCGCTGAGTGATCCGTCAGCGAAAGATTGGACGATGAACCTGCTTGACACCGACCACGTCACCAATTTCTATCTGTCCGAGGGATGGCGGAATGTCGGAGGAGGAAAAGAGCGGTACGACAAGCTCCACGAGACATTGGAAAAGAAGAACCGTGTGATGACGGAAGATGAATGCATGTCTCTGCTTGATGCCGTGCACCAAGATTTGCAATCCGAGGGAGGAGACATCACAAGCAACACGCAATGGTCAGTCGTTTACAATCTCACAAAGAAGACGGCGACTATCTGTGTGGACAAGGACTACAACCGCAAACTGCCTTACAGACTGTAATACCATGAAACACTCTCTTTTACTTTATCTGGCCATACCGGCGTTCGTGCTTACGCTTGTCTCCTGCTCCAAGGACAGTCCGGATTACGGTGATGAGGTCATCATTGAAGGCGACTACCGCAAGCCTTCCTCGCTCGCCGACGGCGAAGAAGATCGCGTTCCCGGCATGGGTCTCGGAAGGCCTCTCTAAGGACTTAGCGGACGCTGTCAAAGGCCGGCTGAAAGAGACGGCTCCTTCGGCTGACAACGCACAAGTGATTGTCACGGACATGGCCGGCTATTCCGGACTTGACACACTCAAGGGGCGCGTCGTGGTTGTCTGCGATCCGTCAAAAATCCTGCTTGAACAACTCGGTGTGGAGGCGGGAAATTTCCTCTGTGTGGCTTTCCAGCAGGGACGCTCCGGCCACTGTGCCGTGCGGACTCCGGCGGAGGGTCTGGAGGTGGACGAATGCCTCAACGGCCTTGTCTCCTGGACCAACAACGCCATCCTGAACGTGGCCGGCAACTTCGACCCGTCCTCTTTCTGGGAGGAGTCATGCCTGTACACGACCTATTCTGACAAGGTCAGCGAGAAGATAACCAACGTAGCGGCCTCCAAACACGATTACCTTGAGGGCGAGTTTTCCATAGATGTGCAGTTGAAGGTCACGCCGATGCACGGATTCAAGAGTGGTGACTCGGAGGCCATGGATTACTACCTCATGACCTCCACCGTTTCGGTCGTGTCGGGGAAGATGTACACGGGGAATTTCACCAAGACGCACGGCTTGGTGAAAGCGAGGATATGCGGTTTCTATCTCAAGTCTCTCAGTTCTAACATCTACATATTAAACACCGCTGGAACTCCAGTAGGACGTTTTGTCCAGACACCGACACCGGAGACCGTCATCGGCTCGACCAGCTACACGACCGGCTGGAGCTTTTCCATCGGCGGAGGAATCACCGGCGGCACGTCTCCGATGATCTCATCAAACACGGGATTCTCCATCTCCTCAAGCACATCCCGCACAATAAGCGACTGCGATGTGCTCAACAGGCACGAAGGCTCCACGGTCGGCTACGACTACGTGATCAACAATCTTCCTCGCCTGAAATCCCTGAAAATCACAGACCCTCCGCTTGTCTCGACCTCGACCGTCAATTTCTATAGCCAGTGGGTGTGGGCTGTCCCGGCGGAGGACTACGACGTGGAGACCAAGTACAGGGTTGTGATAGATCTTTACAACCTTGTCTACGGCGCTTCCTATTTCTACTCGGGAAGTGTTGACTACCACGATCTTGAGTTCGTTCAGAAGAAGTATTCCGTCACCAAGGACCTTCCTGTGCCCAACAGGGGGCCGACCGGGAAATTCGACCTCACGAACAGCGAGGAGGGCACTTTCATGACCAATGTCAGGCTGTACAACAAGAGCCACCCCGAGACCGGAAGCTACCATGACGGAAGCGTCTACGGCCAAGGCAACACCTGCTCCCTGTTCCTGGTGGCCGGCGACTACGAGCTGCAATGCGACATCAAGGACGCGAAAGGCAATACCAGGAAACGCAACTACACCGGACTTGTCAGAGTGAGGCCGGGAGGATCGGTGAGACTATCAACCGGCTACGGCTTCAAGTAAAACTATGAATATATTCATGAACCTTCTGAATGAAATCCAATGACCATGAAACGAATAATTGATTTTCTGAATATACTTGCGCTTTGCGCGGCTTTTGGCCTGCTGGCCGCCTGCGGAGGGAAATCAGGCCTTGACCCCGATCCGGAACCGGAGCCGGAGCCCGTCGAGGAGAACCGCACCTCGGACCTGCCCTACTGTGTACTGTCTGAACTGGATGGCGACATCCTTGAGTTGATATATTCAAGATTCACCGGGAAGAGGGTCTCCTGCGAGGAGGCGAAGGTGGTTTTTGTGAGCGAGAAGGATGTCAAGGACGATGAGATCTTGAGCGCCTACCAGCGTGGAGCGGCGGTGGTCGTGGTCTCTCCGACTTCGGATCTGCTGACGTTCCTTTCGCGGCACAACATCGGTTTTCTGTCCGCCGAGACGTTGGACGACTGCCTTTTCGTGGCGTTCCACAGGAGCGGCAAGGTCTTCTCAATGGATGACTTTCCTCCAGCCAACCTGAACGGCCTTGTGTCATGGGTCGGTGACGCGCATTCCGCGAACACCTCGGGAGACGACCTGCTCCAGTCCATCCATCTGTTCTCGTCCCATGACTACAAGATTGACAATGGCTTGATCTTCAAGGACGGCAAGAAGGAGTTCAGGGTGACGGGCGAAGGCCGCTTCGAGCAGTACTACTCGGTCATCCCGCTCTATGCGTTCAAAACGTCCAAGAGCAACTACATCGGGGACTTCTACATCGTTGACGCCACGTTCTCGGTGGCTTCGTCCGGGATGTACGCCGGTAAGTTCAACAAGGTGCTGCCGAATGGCTGGACCGGCGATTTCATGGGCTATTTCCTGACCGGCTACAATGTGGACATCTCCCTGGTCGATGACAAAGGCAATCAGGTTCCGGTCCGCTTCAATCAGGTTCCGTCCCCTTCAACCACGATAAACTCCCAGACCTACACTTCCGGTGTGACATGGTCGTTCGAGGCCGGTTTGTCCGGTGGCGCCGCCGGCGCCGGGCTTTCCTTGAGCTCAGGCTGCAACTTCAGCAGTTCAAGGACGCGTGAGATCAGGGACCTGTCCATCATCGACAAATCGTCTGACGGAAGCATCCACTACAAACTGGAGGTGAAGAACCTGCCGGAGTTGGTCAACACTCAGCCTCCGGCCATATCCAGAGCCACTTTTGATTTCCATTCCGGTTGGGTCTGGAGTGTGGAGAACACTGTGGAGTCCGACGCCGCCACCCATTACCGTATGAAAGTGACATTGAGCGACATGAACTACCGTGACCTTTGCTCCAGTGCTCCTGGCGGACCGTACGGCATTCAGAACCGGCCCATCGAGAAGAAGGAGTTTTTCATCGACCTCCCGGTTCCGAACAGAATTCCTTGCGGCAATGTGAAGTTCGTCAACAGCGAGAAAGGCAAGTACATGACGGACATCGTCTTTATTGACTCCAAGAGTCCGAGTGATCCTAAAGGCTATCATTTCGATCCGTCAGGCAGTGTCTACTCCTATCAGGAGTGCTACGAGACCAGCCTCCCTGAGGGTACCTACATTGTCCAGTACAGACTTGGAGGCACCTCCTGCACCGGAAAGAACATCGCCGTCAAGAGAGGTGAGACACTTGAGATCCAGTCCGGCTACTATGTGAAGTGATCATGCTTTTGCGTGTGATTGGCAAGCAGAAGACTTTGATCATGAGACTTCTATGAAAATCTCATAACTTGTAATCCCGTCCGTGGCGTTGACGAGGGCTTCCTGCGGGAAAGAAAGAGGCGACACAAGGACACCGGAGGGGCGGATGCTGTGGAAGAACGCCAGAATTCCAGTTAACAGGCAACTCATTGTCTGTGAATGGATTAAAACCCTTGTCTTAGGTTGAGTTTTCTCAAGGGACAAGAGGCTGTTCGCCAACTACCTGCGGTCAAGGAATGGCATGTTCTTTGGATAACGGGGAGGACAGGCTAACAATTAATTGGATGAAAAAGTTATTAGTGGTGCTGGCGCTGGTTTCGCTGACAGGAAGTGCGGCTTTCGCACAAAGGGTTCATTCTGACAATCAAGACTTTAAGTTTACCGCCGGAGTGAGGATTCCGCTTAAGAACACCAGAGCTAATTCGGGAGAGGTGATGAGCCTCACCTACGGGAAGTACAACGACAAAGGCTTCGGAGTGCGGGGAGGCGTGCAGTGGATGTTCGAGAACATGGACATCAACGACTACCTCGGGACTCCTCTGTCCGTGTCGTGGAGCAACGGAAAACGCACCTCGTTCAAGGAATCAATAAGGCAGGGCGCCAACAACGCCGCCTACGGAGCATACCACAACAAGAGCTATTTCGGAACGAATCCGGATGCCGGCACCATTCTGGGAAGTTTCTTCGCCGGATTCTTCAACAGGATCGAATTCTTCGCCGGACTGACTCCGGGCTACATTTTCGGACACCGGGAAGAGCCGCACGGCTTCTCCTACATCGGACAACAGGAGATTGAGCATTACGTCTACATCAAGAACCGTTTCAGCCTTACGGCCGACGCTGGTCTGGATTTGTCACTCAACCTATGGCGGTTCAGACTGAGCGTAATCCCTTCTTTCCACTACTTCATCACAGACAACTACCGGGAGGTGAGCATCTCCCGCATCACCCACGACGGCAGCACCGACACCCACACCTCCGACAAAGCACACCCCTGGCAGTTCGCCATCCAAGGCGGCCTAAGTTTCTCCTTCTAAGGAGCGCGACGGTATTGCACTCCCCAACGCAAAAACTGATCTTCAAGGGATCACCACCACTTGAAATCCATCCATCGGCTTGTAACATTGCGACATGCGAACATTTATCCTCCTGCCGAGGAAAGGGACGAGTATTCCTGAACATCTTCGCCAAGCAATGTGTTGCCTGACCAAGACGTGGCCTTGCCTTCTTACCGAATCATCCATTTTGCAAAACACTTTCAGCGCGATCACCAATCCAGTAGGCTGTGCATAGGTTAAGGCTGAATTTCTTCACAATGAAGGCAATAGTTTTTCACCCGAATGCCGTCCCCATGCCGTTCTGTTGGCGATTGCGCTGAAGGTGTTTCGTATTATTCGTTGGCAGAGGGAGTTGGTCTTCGTGCCGCTTCGAAATGACAAGAGATCATCTTTTTTGACAAAAATATCAAGCAGCCCTTATAAAAATCTATCGATCGTTTTTTCGACTGCTCACACTGCCGCTAAATAGCAATTAGCGGTATTACCTTTGTCGCGGAAGAATCACCAGAATAGCTCCAATGGGTGGCTTATGATGGTTCAAAAAAGATAAGCGGCAGCCTTGTCTATTCAAAAATGATTGTGAATTTTAGCAAGACATACTTGAGAACACGGAAGTGTAAGTTTATTCTCGAATACGAATCTGGACAATTCACTTGGAAGAGAGTAAGACTAAAGCTTACTCGTGGCCATTAGCCACAGGGTATGCAGAAATGTGGGAACCAGAGTGTCATCATGCCGGCAGTCGGGTAATTTGCTTACATCGTCCACCTCGTTCAGGTCGAAATATTCAATGCCCCTGCCCCAAATGAAATCACCGAGTGACTGTCCTGATGGACGGTGCTTCGCTTCATGGAGGAATTTGTCGGTGAATTGCTGTTCACGACAGTTTTTCCACCACCAGAGACGTGAGCCATCCTGCTCGCTGATCTGCTGGATCATCGCATTTACTTTCACCTCAAATTTGTTCAAACGAAGGAAATCCGGGATTGAATAGCCCGAGTGGGTGATAAGCGCGTGGGTGGCATAGCAGACACAGATGTGTTCCAGTTTTGGATGACGAATCTGGCCTTCGGCCCAAGTCGTTCCATCGTCAAGAGTGTTCTCAAGGCCCAATTCCTTATCGCTCATTGTCGCTTTCAGGCCTTTGGAGGCGTCCCAGTAAGGATTACAGGTCATTACTTCCATGTCGCCCTGTTTCTCCTGTTGGAGCAGGGCGTTCACAATTATCATTTTGGTGAAATCCGAGCGGTAATATTCATCGTCTTCCAGGTGGAGTACATCTTGAGCGGTGTCTCCCCAATAGCGCAGGCATCCCTCCACCGTAAGGTCGTCATCCTTCTCTTCCAAAGGAGAAGACAACATCTGACGGTACATCTTCCCTGTTCTGGAGAACATGTCCCTAGTAAGTGAATATAACCGTTCATTCTGACTTTCAAACCGTTTGGCTTCCGAATCAGAACAATGCAACTCAAACATCTCCGACAGAATGCGATAACGCTCCAAGAGCAAGGATTGCACTTCTTCCTTCTTGCTCTCATCCTTGAGCCATGAATAGTCCCAGCCGAGAGGATCACCTGTGATCGAAAGGATTTTCCGTTCCCTCTCTGCCAATTCACTGTGGTATATTGTCAGAGTCATCTCAAGGGACGGCATCGCAGCGGCTAACCTCATCGTTTCCTCGAAATTCGGGCTGATTACTCTAAACGTTCTCATTGTATTCTCCTTTTCTGCAAAGATATACAACAGCGTTGCCAAAACCTTTCAGTTTTCGTAAGTCGACCATACTGCCGAATAATTGCATTCAGGCATCCCATCTTTGCCGAAGATTTAAAACAAATATGCCATGACATTATCCGAACTGCTTCACAGTGTGTCATTTGATGACCTAATACCGACGCTAAAGGAAGTGTACGGCGTCGAAACCGACATCTATGCCTACAGGGAGGCATTCGATGAACTGAATCTTCTCCGTCCGATCGGACGGGACGATGGGATTATCAAAGTTTATCGGGACGAAGAGGAACATTATATCGGGGTGAGCGGATGCAACGACATCTGGGAGAACCTGCTCGACTTGAATATTCATGTAGAAGAGGGCATCCGGTTGGATGACAATGCTCTGGCCGCATATATTCTTTGGGAACTGACCTTCTACGGTTTCTCTCAAGAGGAGCAATCTCCATTTATTGAAAATCTCGGGAGGCCGGACAACAAGTATTCAAAGAGAGCCTCGGAATTATATTCTCGTAAAATCAGCATGTACGCTCGTGGCAGAATAGAGAAGCGCCAATGCTTCAGTGGAGCCATGTCTTGGGATATCAGCGAAAAGATACACGAACGTGAGCAGCGAAGGAACCGCGCCAAGCGTATGCGTGACACCCGTATGGAGCGGTCGATCAAACGCCTCGACAGAATGGCGAAGGTTGAAGACTGCATCCAACGACTACTGAGCCTCTGCCAGGACCTCGAACGGCATAATCTTGAATATCTTTTTGGAACATATTCAATTACCGAGTCGAACTTCCGCCAGCAGGAGAGTCGTGGAGGCTATAAGCCTGCGACTTTGTGTGAATCAATATCCCAATACAGCCTCCTCACGCAATCTGAATATGACAGTGTTGTGATTGTGCTTTATTCTTCGGAGGCTGACAGGGTGAGATCTGAGCTGCGTGCCGCCGTTGAGGAGGTGTTGATTGCGGGTAGGTCTCTGAAGAGATCGGTAGTCAAGGTATGCTCCGACAGCAGGATAACGGACGACAGCATACGGGCGTTTGTCGTCACGAGTAAGGACGAGCATAGAAATGCAAGGTAACTGTCGTGGCAGGTAACATATTGATAATTAGTTGAAAATGTGATGTCATGGTCTTGATGTAGAGGCCATGATATCGCTCATTTGGCTGAAAACCAGATGCTTAAATGCCACGGGATGGATTATAGCGAGTCGCCTTCTGTGTCGCCACAGGATTACCCTCAGAGGCAACGAAATCGTCGCGAAACGTCTCCCGATGCCGTAACCGATCACATCGGAAGCATATTCCCCATGTAATGCTGCCGTCGTATGCGTTTTTGTCTTCGACAGGAGCAAGATTGCCTCTTTGTGCTTCATTCGTGGGACTCATAGACGGTTGCCCTCATATATGATGCTATGCATATTTGTAAACTGCCGGGAAATGGCGGTATGGAATTCTATTTTTGTCTGAGAAACCTTTCGGAGGCATTATGGGTTACATCAAGTATATTCAGAACACGCAGCACTACGAGGAAGTGCTTTCTAAAGCGAAAAAGGTCAAGGAGTCTTTGTGGATAGGCACCGCAAACATCAAGGATCTCTATGTCGGCAAGGATCCGTTCCTTGGAGTGTTGTCGGAGCTCTTGAAACGTGGAGTCGAGATCCGGCTCATTCACGCAAAGGAACCGGGACCGATCTTCCGCGAGGAGTTTGACCGCCATCCAATCCTGATCGATTCCCTTGGGCGGGTTCTCTGTCCCCGCGTGCATTTCAAGATGATGATTTTCGATTGGCGGGAAGCCTACGTCGGTTCAGCCAACCTTACCGGAGCCGGCATCGGAATGAAAGGAGAGAATAAGAGAAACTTTGAGGCTGGCATCCTGACAGACGACCCCTCGATCCTTGATGCCGCCACAGAACAGTTCGACAAAGTCTGGCGAGGTGCCCATTGCCGGGATTGTCTGAGACGTGCCTTCTGCGGCTCTCCGGTAGTATGACCGAAGACAGGACTGAAAACAGATAAGCGGCAGCCTTGTATATTCAAAAAAAGTTATGTACTTTAGCAAGACATACTTGAGAACACGGAAGTGTAAGTTTATTCTCGAATACGAATCTGGAAAATTCACTTGGAAGAGAGTAAGCGGACATTTTCCCTCGTCATATCCCCTATGCGGGATTGCGCGTGGGACTGCTGCTTATTTTATTCCAACGGTCTTCCAGAACCGGTATTCTAAAATGAGCGACGGTGCCACGCTTTGGGAATAGGGCTGCATTTCTAATGATATGATCCTAACTAATGCTAATGACTATAATGATGCCGATAAAGAATGTTGAAATGAACCGAAATGAACTCATTTATTCGGTTGAGGAGGTATTTTCAGAATACCTTGGTATGGGGAAATGCTTCGTGATCCCAGCATACCAACGTGGCTATAAATGGAAGAAGGAAGATATCGAACAGTTATTGAATGATATCGATTCCTTCCAAACAAATGGAAATGTCGATGTCTTCTATTGCCTTCAGAACATAACATTAGTCAGCAGGGAGGACGGCAATTTCAATGTGGTTGATGGGCAGCAGAGATTGACCACGCTTGCCTTTTTGTTGGCATATCTTGGTAAAAGCGATATGGTCGCAGGGAAACTGCAATATGATATCAGAGAAGAGTCAAAGACATTCTTGAGCAAGTATGTATTCAGCGGGAAACTGTCAACATTTGGGAACAATTCGAATAATGGTGGCGGCAATTTACTTGAATGGGAAGCGCTTGGGATTAAGGAGGACGACGAGTACAATTTTCAGGATATCTTCTACATGTACAATGCTTGTAGAACAATTGAAGTTTGGTTCAACACTCATTCGGATGTTAAGGAAATAATGGAAGATAAGATCCTTCACTATGTTAAATTGATAGTTAACCTGCCTCAAATTAAGATCGGGCAGGAGTTTGAGCTCTTTGACAACCTTAATGGCAAACGGGTCCCTTTGGATGGGGCTGATCTGATTCGTGCTATGATTATTACGAGAGTTGCAAGAAATGAGGCAGAAGATATAGACGACTTCACCAAGCATGATGTCATGCTCAATGAGTATCGTGTAAAGAATGGCCTCAAATTGGACGCTATCAATTCGTGGTGGGACAATCAAGAGAGGTCGGACTATTTTGGATACTTCATCAGGAATATCAACTCGAAGGACGAACATATTAAGTTTGATGAGTGCTCTTATCCAATTGATACTCTTTATAAGCTGCTTGTTCAAACAGAAAAAGGACAAAAATTATTGGGTATCAACGAAACGTCCCTTTTGAAAGGTAGTGGCACAATTAAACTTCAATATTTTAAGAATTCCGATAATCTTTGCCGAATGTTCACATTTATTGAGGATATTCAACGATTAATTGAATCATGGTATAATGACTCGGAGTTATATCATCTTGTTATGTACTCCGCCGTATATATGAATGTGAGTTTCAATGACCTTGTCAAACTGTGGTTGTCAAATAACAGAACCTCTTTTGTATATGCTTTGAAGGCTAATATTCGGGAATCGGAGTTCATCGAATTGGCTTTGAGAACTGTTGATAAGAAGGGAAGAACTCTAACGGAAAGGGATCTTTGTTTTGGTGAAGATTGGTACGACAATGGATATATGATTTCGATCATGGTGCTTCTTGATATTATTCGCATTATTAATTCCAAATCAACTCCTTTCCCGATTGCTAATTTAGACCCAAAGCACTTTCTGGCAGATAAAGAAGACAAGGAGCATATTTTCCCTCAAACACCGCTAAATACGGGCTTTGGGATTGATGTCCTAAAGAACTATATCGAAATCGCATATAAGTGTGGTTACAAAAGGAAAAGAGAACGTCAGAATGTTGATTGGGCCATCATGTTGGTAGATCACTATTGGGATAAGATTCGCGACAACAACGACTTCATTAATAAGTTTAACAAGAAGATTGCTACCGAAATCATTCCGCTGAATTCTTTGGGCAATCTTTGCCTTCTCAAGAATAATGTCAACAGAAGCTATGGGAATGATCCATATCCGAAAAAACATTTCGATATAATGAGAAAATCTGCTGAAGGAGAGTATATCAGACCTCACGTTCTTGATGCATTCTCAAAGGTTATGGCCACAAGCGAACAGAGGAATGATACCTCGTATATGCTGCAGTGGGATATAGACGATATAATTCTTCGCAGGCGTTACATTGTGGATCAGATTAAAAAATATTTAGACTGACATTATCATGAAAAAACAAAATTACTTGAGGGATGAGAACCTCCTCACGCTTCTTTCACTACATGATTTTATCATACCGGAAATTCAAAGAGAATATGTTTGGGGAAGTCGGGAAAATTGCGAATCTATCTTAAAACCATTTCTGGAACAGATCAAGAACAATGCATTGGTTGATGATCATTGTCGCTATGCGCATGGCCAAGAGAATCAGCACATAGGCTTTCTTTATTCATACAGGCCTCAATACATCCGCGATATATCAAGCCGAATCTCTGACGAATACTTGATAGATGGTCAACAGAGATTTACCTCATTGTTTCTCTTGTTGTTAGTTCGCGCTGTTTGTGAAAACCGAATGGTTGATTTTTGTAATCTGATACGTTGGGGGGATGGAGCGATAGCCTTTGACTACAAGGTTCGTCAACTAACCCATAGGTTTATTTTTGATCTTGTTGAACACCTGAAAGAAGGCGGCTATGACTCCTTGGAAGGGATTGTCAGCAATAGATCTCCATATTGGCTGCTTAATGATTATCAAAAAGACATGACTGTAAGCAATATGATCAATGCCCTGAAATGTATTAGTGAGGTGTTTAATAGAAAGGATGAATACTATTACGACTATCTTTTGACCAGAATTCATTTTTGGCATTTCAAGACAGACGTAACATCACAAGGTGAGGAACTATATATAACTATGAACTCGCGTGGAGAAGAATTGACCAACAACGAGGTTCAAAAATGTAGAAGACTTAAGGGCAAAGATCAGGCTGAGTGGGGCCAACAATGGGAAAGATGGCAGACTTATTTTTGGAGGAATCGCGCAAAGGGGTGTAAGGGCAAACCGAATTTTGATGCAGACAAGGGCTTTAATAACCTTCTTGCTTGTATTGAGGCTATGGGGCATAGTTTCGAGATTAAGTATGATGCTATAGAGGACATTAGCTCCGCTGTATCTGCTCTACAGTTTATTGTTGACACCGATTGGGAGAGTGAATTGCGTTCCCTCAATGAGGGATATTACACCGGATGGATTAACACGTTCAAACTGGATATTTGGGCCAGAATTAATACCTCAGATGCCAAATGGTTGATAGAAAAAGAGTCCGATACAACCCAGAGGGAAAATGCTGTACTTTTGTGGCCTTTGTTCTACTTCTATTTTTTAGAAATAAACAATCAAAAAGAGCCGGATAAAATGACCTTCATTAGGCTTATGCATTTGTGTTATCTTAACTACCACTCAAAGAAAACCAACAATGCTTCAATCAAGGCCTTCATAGAAGCTCTTCATTATTCGGGAAGTGATATGACTGATCTGGATAAGCTTGTGAATAAGAATTTTCTATCAGATGAACACCTCAGACTCTCCTCTTTGATTAAAAACGACCCGGAAATGGAATCGTTGATTTGGGAGGTTCAGGATAAAGAGTACTTTTTGGATGGTGAAGATGTTGGAGGAGACACGATCATAGACTACATAAAAGATATTGACACGATTAAAGGGCTTGGTTTGAAAGATGCGTTAAGAAACATGATTGGATGCTATAGCGTTCTGTTCCCTGTTGGAGATAAGGCTGATAATGAGATACTTGTCAAACGTATTTTGCTTCATTATAAGGACGACGAAGGGCAGACTTTTTGGAAACAGACCAGCCCGTATTATGACAGAAATTACGAGACATCGTCTTGGAAGAGAATTGTACGATGTGGGGCATTCCTGAAATTCTATAAGGAAATCAGCCGCGAATACACATTATGTTTCTCGTGTAAGGATCTTGTAGAACTCCTCGAAACTAAACGGAAAGAGTTTTATTCTATACTAGAAAACCGTAGCCTCAATGACAAAAAATGGAGTGACAGACGTTTGGCAATCTTCTTCGATACCATTACAGGAGGAAACTTATGGGGAAAAGGTAACCTTCCAGATCTTGGATTCTATGAGGACGCGGATGTGAATGAGAAGACTTTCCTTGGTCATACTGTAGTTGGCAACAGAGTGTGTGGCCGAAAATTCAAGTGGCAGAAGAAAGAGTTGCCGGAAAACTGGGAATGGCGTCTGCGGAATATGTATATGTTCTACGATTTTGTATTTGAATAAAATTATGAATGCATTTAAGGTAACTCCCAAAAGAATCAAGCGTTCAAACGGGCAGGAGCTGACACCTGAAATGTCAGTAGTGGTCTCGACAAACCTGTTCAATCCGTTCAACAATGGGGCGACGGAGGTCGCGGAGGCGTATATGCGCATATACGGTTTCGACTACAGAAAGTCTTGCTGCTGCAAGGCAGACTTCGATTGTGTGTTGCTGGGGTAGTTTGGGCCTTGAGAAACCACAACTGTTGAATTTGTTAAAACGGAGGCAGAACGACCTTGTTTGAAAGTGTTGAAGCCTTGTGGCTGGAATAATGTTCAATTTAGAAGTATAAAGAAAGATGTGTGATTCAATCAATTGCGGATTCTCAAATATTGATGAGATTGTCGGTGGATTTCAAGCGTCCGACCTTGTTGTCATCGGGTCTCGACCAGGCAAAGGGAAATCGACATTCGCGAAACAGATCGCCTTGGATGTCGCTGTGGACAATCAAACTCCTACGATGTTCTTTTCCCCTGCTGAATCTGGAATGAGATTCGCCATTGACCTTCTTTGTTTGGAATGCGACCGGACACAATCTTGGATGGAGGACCATCCCGATATGGTCGATGAAGTAACAAAGGATGCGACGGAAAGGTTTTCTTGTGCTCCCTTGTTCATAGATGACACTCCCGATCTCAAAATCGAGGATTTCTTATTCAAGGCAAAGAAGATGGTAAAAGCAAAAGGCATCCGGTTGATAATTATTGATTATGTCCAATTTCTGCGCGGTCCTGAGCCTTTTCGGACAAATGGGCCACGAGAGGCAGAAATGGATTGTGTCGCCAAAAGTCTGAAGACGGCTGCGGAAGAACTGAAGGTTCCTATAATAGTTCTGTCACAATTGCAACGTGGACCGGATCGTCCCAAAATGGACGATATCACAGATTCCAAGGAACTTAAGGTGCTGGCGGATGTCGTCATTCTGATGCACAATGGGATAGGTTGGGACAAGATTGACGGACAGATAACCGGCGAATTTATTATAGCAAAAAACACACACGGTAATATTGGTACAGTAGAGTTGACTTGCGATCTTGAACAAGGCAAGTTCTACGAGGAAAAAATAAACGATAGAGTTACAATGAAAGCATTTAGAATCACGCCCAAAAGAATCAGACGTTCAAACGGGCAGGTGCTGACACCGGAGATGTCAGTTGTTGTTTCGACGAATCTGTCGAATCCGTTCAACAATGGGGCAAAAGAGGTCGCGGAGGCGTATATGCGCATCTACGGCTTTGACTACAAGCGGTCTTGCTGCTGCAAGACGGACTTTGACTGCGTGCTGTTGGGGTAGTGCGGTAGTGCGTGCCTTCCGGCCATGCGGCTTCCTTTTTACAAAACGCCTTCAGCGCGATTGCCAATCCAGGTGGCTGTGCTTGGGATGAGGCTGAAATACTCCTGGGTAAAGGCAATATTTTTTCAGCCGGATGCCGCTTCTGGGCCGTTCTGGTGGCTGCCGGGCTGAAGGCTTTTCGTAAGGAAGTCACCTCTCGGAGTCTCCTGTCGGAATGAAGCGTGGCAATTTTGCGGCAAGAACAAGAAGCGTATGATCCCGCTCCATAATATTCACAAAGACCAGTCCGTCACTGCTGCAAAATGGCAGCGTGGCAGCCTATCTTTGCGAAAAACAAGGTTATGGAGCAAACACGGGACATCTTCTTTATGGTGGCGGCGAAGTTCATCATCACGAATAAAACCGCATCGATAACGGCTCTGCAGAGGCTCTCAGGAAAGCCAAGGCGATGTTCAAAGACCAAGGAATATGAGAATAATTCACATATCGGACACCCACAACATGCACCGGCAGCTGACGAATCTGCCAGAGGGTGATGTGATCGTGCATTCAGGGGATTTCACGATGATGGGAACCGAAGGGGAGGCTTTGGACTTTATGGAATGGTTCTGCGATCTGCCCCACAGGCACAAGGTCTTCATCGCCGGCAATCACGACTTTTGTCTTCGGGGAGCGAGGCTTGAGGGGCTTGACGAGAATTGCCACTATCTCTGTAATTCCGGAGTCCAGATTGATGGGGTCAAATTCTACGGCGTGCCGATGTTCTTCGAGGATGCGATTAACAGGCGTGCGGAGAATGATTTTATGAATATACCTCCGGACACGGACGTTCTTGTCACCCATCAGCCGCCCTATGATATTCTTGACCTTTCTGATGAGATCCACTACGGCGATCCCTTTCTGAGGCAACGCGTGATGCAGGTCCACCCCAGACTTCACTTGTTCGGGCATATTCATAAAGCCGCGGGAGTGGAGGAGTGGAACGGGATTGTCTTCTCCAACGGGGCGGTCCTCGATGAGGTCTATGACCTTGCGAACACGACTTTTAACGTCCTGACGATCTGAGGTGGCCCGTGAACGGCGGTGCCATTTAGGATTATTTGCTTGTAATATGTTAATATTTAATAATATGGAAAAAGAAAACACTTTTGCTGACTACCAGCTGCCCCCTTTGGATTTGCTTGATGAATATATTCCCGAAGACAAAGTGTCGGAAGGTAAGATCGCCAATGGCCGCCGAGCGGTGGTGCGTATGCGTTCGGTCCTCGGTGATGATGCGTTCCGAAACTGCAAGGCGGAACTGCCGGTGGCTATCGGGCGGACTTTCGGGAACAAAGTCAAGGTCTTTGATTTGGCCAAGGCTCCTCACCTGCTCATCGCCGGAGCCACAAAGCAGGGTAAGACGGTGGCGATCAATGCCGTAGTCGCCTCGCTGCTATATTCAAAGCGCCCGTCGGAACTGAAGTTCGTGTTCCTCGACCCCAAGGGCTGCGAGTTTTCAGCCTACAGCCGTCTTGGCGGACATTATCTGGCCACCTTGTCCGGTGAGAATCCTATCGTGCAGACGAAGGATCAGGCAGGCAAAACCCTTGAGGCACTCTGTGAGGAAATGGAAGCCCGCTATTCGCACCTCAGCGTAGGCAGCATCAGCAACATCGTGGAATACAATAAGCAAGCATCCACTCCTCAAGAACGTTGGCCTTACATTGTCACAATCATTGATGAATATGCCGACCTTACCATTCCTGCAGGCCGTGAAGAGGAGTCCAGATATATTTCACGTGAAATCACAGAGTCCATCATCCGCTTGGCGCAGAAGGGCAGAGCCGTCGGCATCCACATCATCCTTGCCACCCAGCGACCATCCAAGAAAGTCATAACGGATTCTATCAAGGCAACCTTCCCGACCAGAATCGCTGTCAGAACCATGACCAGAGCCGACTCCAGAGTAATCCTTGACTCTCCGGGAGCGGAGAACCTTGCCGGAGGTGGAGATATGATTTTCAAGATCGACACAGAGACCGAGCGCATCCAAGGCTCGTACATCAGCCCCGAGGAAATCAACCGCCTGACGACCTACGTGGAGTCACAAAGTTGCAAGAAGACTCCATATACTCTCCCGGAACCGGATTCTGCCCCGAAAGCCTGATCTTGCCGATCTTGGATTATTCATAAAAACAGCAGCGAGGCGGACGTCCCTACCTCGCTGCTGTCGTTCTGTAGAATGCGTTTTTAACGCAGGCAGATCAGCTTCTTGATCTCTTTCTCCTTCTTCTCGACCATTTCTCTCCAGAGTCTCGAGTCCTTGAAGTCGCAGGCCGGGATCCTGTCGGAATATTTCCGGATGAACTCTTCGGTCGCCAGTTTCTCGCAGCAACTCCAGTTGTTGATCAGAGCCTTCCAGTTGATGTAGTCAGCGAACTGGTCGATGAGCTCAGGAGTGAGGCAGTTGTTGTCAGAGAGCTCCTCCCAGTTCCAGTTGTCCTTGAACTTTTCCAGCAGCTCAGCCGAAACGTTCTCCTCCTGCAGGCAGCGGGACAGGGCCGTCCAGTCGATTCTTCTCTTGAACTTCTCCAACATCTGGACGCTCCAGAAAATGTTGGTGTTGCCTGAAACTTCTTTCCAGTCGAGCTTGTCTGCGTACTTCTCCAGCTGTGCCTCGCTGAACGGGAAGTCCCCTGAAACATTGCCCCACGCCTCTGTGTCCATCATCTGGGCGACTACGCCCTCGCATAAATTGATCTTTTCCATACTCGTTTTGTTTTGTTGATGCAAAGTAACATCTTTTTGGTGCTAAAACACGGCAGTGGAGCGAAATTCGCTATCTATGAATGTCCTAACGCTTTCCCTTAGGTCGGTTTGCACTAAAGAGACCACATCAGATTATTGTAAGTCAATATATTGCCACCCACCGGCTGATACAGAGCGAGTGGCTGACAAATGCTTATCAATGAATATGTTAGCGTATCCCCTTTAGCTGAATCATCCTAAAGGCAAAAGGCTTGATGATTGATATTCATATAGTTGTGCTTTACAATCCTTCAACAAGTCTGGCTGTGGAGACTAATGGGGCTGTCTGCAGGGTGAACATGCCTGTTCCTCGCATGATGTGACAAGAGGCAGCCTTGGTGTCAACCAGAGGTCGCTACAATATTTTCATCGCGATCGCGGCGCAGGCCTCGGCATCGGACAGAGCGTGATGGTGATTCGTGAGGTCGTACCCGCAGGCAGCGGCGACGGTCTGGAGCTGGTGGTTGGGCAGGGCGCAACCGAAATGTCGCCGTGAGGCCGCAAGGGTGTCGAAAAATTCATAGTCAGGATAATCCATCTGATATACCTTGAAGACACTCTTAAGACAGCCCTCGTCAAAACGGCTGTTGTGAGCCACAAGAGGCAGTCCCTCGATCAAGGGTTCGATCTTTTCCCAGACGAAAGGGAACACCGGCGCGTCGTCAGTGTCGTCCGGCCCGAGGCCGTGAACCTGCCGGCAGAACCATTTGTAATATTCAGGCTCGGGGTGGATCAAGCTGTAGAAACTGTCCACGATCTCACCTTCTCGCACCACCACGACCCCCACCGAGCAGACACTGCTCGGGCACTCGTTGGCCGTCTCGAAATCAATAGCGGCGAAATCTGTCATAGCGATTATTTTCTCATCATCTTCGTCAATCTATGGAAGCCCATCGCTATCCGCAATGGAAATCCCATAGAGCGAGGTCCTTGTAACTTTTATTCAGGCTGATTCATCGGGAAACGGGAAGCCCATAACGCGATGCCATTCCTGCGATGATGTCAGCGACACTTTCGCGTAACTCGGCCGGTTCGAGCACCTCCACATCCGCTCCATGAGAGAGGATCTCCTGCACGAAGTCTAAGGTCGGGGCGATGTGGTAGCTGAAAACCGAACTTCCGTCCTCCTGCGCCGTCTCCCTCTGAGACCCATGCATAGGCAGCGTCCGGAAATACTTTACCTGGTCCGGCACGACACGTATCTTCACGTCCTCCGGCTCCTCCCCGATGATGACACCGAAGTAGTTCCCGAAATATTCCTCCGCGTCGAAACCCTTCGGAATCTCAAAATGTTCCTCCAGCTCTTCCATGTCCACGAAGCGGTCCAATGAATATATCCGCAGCCCCAAGTCGCTGTCGCCGAGCAGGTACCACCTCTGCTTGAAATACTTGACGCAATATGGCCGGACGTTGAAGCAGAACGGTTCCGGATGCCGGAAACCCTGGTAGCAGAGACTTATCACCCTGAAGTCACGCATCGCGCTGATGATGTCCGTAAGGAATCTCTCGCTTGACGGGACCTTCTCCATGAGTATCCGGTCCTTCATGTCCGCGTTCTCGTGCAGCACATTGTTCAGACACAGTGTGTGCAGCATCCAGTCGCTTGTCTCGTCGCTTCCGACATCCGAACGCCCGATGTAGAATCCGAGACTCCTGTCGTTTAGAATCTCTATCCCGAACATCCCGGCGATGGCGTCCTTGTGGTTGAAGAAGGTTCTCTCCGACAGAGGGTCTCCTGTCTCGTTCAGCGGACTGCGCATCCATGCCTCGCTGATCTCCTTGAAAGACACATACTTCCTGCGGTTGATCAGATCAACCAGCCAGATGTATCTCTTGAAAAAATTCTTTGCCATTATCCATGAATATTTTGAAGTCTGTCATGACAACCATGTCGCTTTTGTCAAAGTTCACGCGAGTCGTTATTCCAAGGTTTGCCAGATGCAAATATAATATATTTGGCTGAAAAAATATGGCAGCGAAAGTCGATGTGCTTCGATTCCGGATCCTTGGAGTTTTTTGTTTAAGAGATTCTTGGCGCGCTATCGGAATCCGATTTTCTTCCTTCCTGAGCCGGCATCCTCGATCATCTCCTCGCGGCAATATCCCCGGATCTCTTCCATGCCGGCATCGACCCCGTCTATGATGAACTTGATCTCCTTCTTGCGCACTATGTTCTCGATCTGGCCTCCACTAAAGTCGAAACCGTGGGCCAGTTCCCGCGCATCCTCTTCGCTGAGGGTTGGCAGCATCGAAGCCCAGATTTGTTCCTTGACCTTCTCGTCCGGCCTGTCGAACCGGATCTTGTAAAGGAATCTCCTCTCGAAAGCATTGTCCAGATTGGTTGTGAGGTTGGTGGTCGCGATCAGGATTCCGTCCAGTTTCTCCATTTCCTGAAGGATGATGTTCTGGATGCTGTTCTCCATCTTGTCAACCGCCCGTGTCGCGCCCTCCTGGCGGATTCCGAAGATGGCGTCCGCCTCGTTGAAAAGCAGAATAGGAGCCACGGTGGACTTCGCTACCTTCTTACGGTACTGGTCGAACAAGCCTTTGATGTTCTTCTCCGACTCGCCGACCCAGCAGCTTTTTATGTCAGGAACGTTCACGAGGATGATATCCCGGCCAGTCTGCCTTGCCAACTGATAGACGGTCTCGGTTTTCCCTGTTCCCGGACTTCCGTAGAACAAACATGTGAAACCGCTTCTAAGCCCCCTGTCTTTAAGCCTCTCGCAGGTTTTGCTGTAACTCTCCTGTTCAAGCAGGCTCCTGAGCCTTGAGACCTGAGCGCCGTTCTCCTTGTTGTAGAACAGATCCTTTGCCACTATCTCGTTGTGTCTGATTGTGTTCATCCCGTTCGATTCCTTGTCGGCCCCGCTTCCTCCGAGCTCGGCGAATATGACATCCTTGACCTTGTTGCTGATGTGGAAATATTCCGGACTTCTGATTCCGTCTTCGTAGACCGGCTCGATCACTCCTTCAGTGACGACTTTCAGTTTCCTTTCCTTGAACATGTTTTTCATCCTGCGTAGGTTCCAGTATGCGTATTCAAAAATGCCATCGAAGTCGCTCCATCCCACATTGTCATCATTGTCGAAGATGAAGAAATAGACCAGTGAGTAGAACAGGAGCCTGTCGCAGTATTTCATTTCCCCGCTTTCTCCACGGAATCCCAAGTCACGGCATTCGAGGACAAACTGACTTTGCGTATCGGCTGTCATCAGTGTGTCCAACTCGCTCATGAGGTCGTTCTCGCTGATCTCATCCTTCTGCCGCATCTTGAACATTCTCCTGAAACGCTCAAGAACCCCGGCTGTGTCCAGTCCGGAATAGTCCTCTTTCTCGTAGGGTTTGTTCTGCGCGAGTGCCGACTTGACGAAGGTGGGGACCAGTATCTCCTCGTCTTCGTTTCTTCTTATCAGCTTCTTCCTTTCCAGAGAGCTTAGTTCGGCCTCGTAGGTCATGGACTTGATGTAAGTGATTCCCATCTCTTTGGCCACATCGTCCATCCCGAGATGACGACCGCAACTTTGCTCCAGGATATTGGCGAAGACGACCGTCTCTCTCTCCGTCGTCCCGAGTACCGCTCCTGCCTCCGAGATGTCTTCCTTCGCATCCTCATAGACGCTCGGATTGAACTTCTTTTCGTCCTCGGCTCCGGTCGCGGTCTTCACCACAATCGAGCTCAGGCATTCCAGCAGAGTCTTCCGAGAGTCATTTCCCTTTATTCCACCTGTTTCCATATTCCTTGAACATCTTTTCACGGTGCAAAGATATTCTTCGTTGATGCAAAAATATGGCAGTGAAGCGCGTCGCGTTGATATTCGGTCTTTTAGCCTTTTGTCTTTAGTGCAAGCCGACAGAAGATGAATAGCTAAAGCTCTGATTAGTAAATCATTGCCAAATACGCCCGGATTCTGCAAGCCTTGCAGACGTTACGGTGATGCGAGGAAGCGCCGCTATCTTTGCGTCAGAAACAAGGTAGGACACAATTCACCTAATTTAATATATACAGTTATGGAAGAGAACAAGACAATGAAGATCTACAACCTCATCGTTCTGGATGAGAGCGGTTCGATGAGCTCGATCTACAATCAGGCGCTCAGCGGGATCAACGAGGTGATCAACGGCATCAGGCAGAACCAGGAGAAGTACCCGGAGCAGAGGCACTTCGTGTCCATCGTGACGTTCGAGGGGGAAGGTATGAGTGGCGTGAAGACCCGCAGGGACTGTGTGCCGGTGGGGGAAGTGGCCGATCTGACGAAGAAGGATTACCGGCCGGGCGGCTGCACTCCGCTCTACGATGCGATGGGGAAGGCCATATCGGAACTTGACCGCAAGGTGGAGGTTGGCGATGGAGTTCTGGTGACCATCATCACGGACGGAATGGAGAACTCTTCCCAAGAATATTCAGGAAGGGCCGTCAAGAATCTTGTCGAGATGCAGAGGAAGAAGGGCTGGACGTTCGCCTACATCGGGGCTAACCAGGATGCCGTTGAGGTGGCGAGGGATCTGAACATCCAGAATGCGATGAACTATGACGCCACGCCGGAGGGAATGGTGTATATGTCGATGGTATTCAATGAGTCTCAGGCTAAATTCGCAAAAAGGATGCATCTCGGTAAATCCATTCTTGCCGATGTCGCCGACTTCTTTTCAGGCTCGTCTGATGAGGATGCCGGTGAGGAAGGAAAGTAGGGTCACAGAGCCTGTCGAAGCGACCCTTCGCTCATCAGACTAACCATCACCCCCAAAGTACAAGGCTACGGTCAAGGGCGATCCTCTTGGCCGTTCCTTTTTTTCCGTCTATGTAGTAGAATTTTGCGGTATGCTCATTCACCACATCCTTGAACGCTTTCTTGACCTTGGACACCTTCTCGTTGATGGAGTTGTTCAGCGGGTCGCAAAGATCCGACACGCTCTTCCCGATGCTGTCACAGCGGGTCGCAAAGATCCGACACGCTCTTCCGGATGCTGTCAAGATCCTCCCGACCTGTGATTGATGAATATGTTTCCTCAAGTTCCTGCTGATAGTCAGAGAGTTCCTTGTAGCGTATCCCCTCCGGATGCTTGAGATAAAGCAGGAAAACAGCCTTGGTCAGCGTGTCCATTTTCACCTCCTTGTGGTCGAAATCCTCCAGCACAATCGCTTTCTTTTCGGTTATGCGCAGGCGGCTTAGCTTCACCCTGAAGGCAATCACGGCCTCCAGCTCCTCGATCGTGATTCCGTATTTTCTCTGCAGCCTCTCTATCTCCGCAAGGATAGCCTTGGTCTGCTCGTCCGGCTCAAGATCCGGAACATCTGGTTCGAGATCCGGAACGGCCGGTTCATCAAGCCAATCCTCCTGATTCAGATCTCCGTCATATAAATCATAGAAGGTATTATCGCGCTTTTCCCAGAGAAATCCGGTTGTTCTTTTCGCCTTCTTGGACTGTTTACGGGCAGCGGCCTTGGGTGCCTCCGGGTTTGCGGCAAATGTTTCTGGTTCTATATAAGGTGCTTCCGGTTCTTTGAAATCTATAAACTCTGAGTGGTAGGAGAATACTGGCGGATACTCTTTAAGGTATCTATGGGATTGCTCTCCGATCGTCTCCTTGTCCACTCCCGGGAAAAGATACGCCAAAGCCTTTCCGGACAGTTCCGAAAGGAATTGTTTGATGTTCTGTGTTCGCTTGTCAGTCATTAGGTCATTCAATTTGTGGAAGGCAAAGATAATAACATCATTATATAATTGCAATTCATTCATATTGCCCAGCCGCGAGACGCAGCCTCGCCGCGATCGACCGCACAAGAGACTTCGGCCGCAGAACCTTCACCCCGTCGGCGAACTCCAGCAGCGACTTCTCCAACTCGAAATTCAGGCAGACATCAAGCTGGAACGTCACCGAACCGTCCTCGTCCCGCTCCACGACCATCTGGCTGGAATGCAGCGGCTTGGTCTCGATGTACGGGGCGAATTTCGGCGTGGCCTTGAACCGGACAAGCGTCTCCCGGTCGCCCTTCCCCGGAATCTTCGTCACACCGATCATATTCCTGAAATATTCCTCTGGAACGAATTTCTCGTCCGGGATGAATCTCGCCTCCGCGGGAGCGGCCTCTATGGCCTCGATTCTGTCAAGCGCAAGGTTGACGACGTAGTTGTCCCGCTCGCCTCTGCCGAAGACGAACCAGCGGTTGCGGTATTCCTTCAAAATGTAAGGACTGAATATGAACGATTTGGCCCTCGGGGACTTGAAGGAATGATAAGTCAGGAGGACTGGCCGGCGGGCGACGATCGCCTCATAGAGCGGAGAGATGAGATCCAGGCCTTTCAGCCGCTCGTTGGATTCCAGGAATATGGCCGGTCTCCGCTCCTCCCTCACGGCGTTCACATAGTCCTCAAGCCGCCCGACGATGTCATCCACGCCCGAGAACCCACCGAAACCGGACAGCTGCTTCAGGACTGCCACGGCCTCCCTCATCTGCCCCAGGTCCGAATCCGTCAGCGGCACATTCGAGATTGAATATTCCGGATCCTCGTAGGTGTAGTATTTCCTGTCCCGGACCACAATCGGAGCGTTGTAGCCAAGCTCGTCCGAGCGCATCCTCTGGATGTCGAGCTGGATGGTACGGACGGAAAGATATTCATCCTTGCCGGAATATTCATAAAGCGCGTCGGAGCAGGCTTCGACGAGGTCTTCGAGGGTCCATCGTCTCGCGCGGTTCCTCAGGCATTTGTCGATGGTCTTGTAGCGCAGCAGGGCGTTCTTGTTCGCAGGCATATTCAGTAACAATTTCGGCAAATTTCGTAAATTTTTCTCACTACGCAAAAACATTGCGCGATTGGCCTTTTACTTTGCTGAAGTTATCAGAAAATGACCGGACCCCACTGGGCCGGTGGCATATAGCTGATGAATTTTTTTGATAAACTCTTTAATATTCAATGACTATGAACGAGTTTTTGATCAATGACACTCCGGTCAAGATTTGGGCTAAGGTTCTTGACCCGATAGCATACAGGCAGATCTACAACCTTGCGGCGCTTCCGTTTGTGTTCCACCATCTGGCGTTTATGCCGGACGTGCACGCCGGGGTAGGGATGCCGATCGGGGGAGTGCTCGCCACGAAGGGAGTTGTGGTTCCGAACGCCGTGGGAGTTGACATCGGCTGCGGAATGTGTGCTGTGAAGACCAATGTACGTGTCGAGGACATCACGGCTGAGGTCTTGAGGAAAGGCATTATGCGTGGCGTCCGCAAGAGGATTCCGCTGGGGATGGACAGGCATAAGACCGCGCAGGACGAGTCCTTGATGCCGCAAGGCTTTGACATAGACTCGATGACTATCGTCAAGAATCAGTACAAATCCGCCTTGAAGCAGATAGGCACCCTTGGCGGCGGCAACCACTTCATCGAGCTTCAGAAGGATGAATATGGCTGGCTTTGGATAATGATCCATTCCGGTTCCCGCAATCTTGGGAAGCTGGTCTGCGACCACTACAGCGGTCTGGCGGAGAGGCTGAACGCTATGTGGTTCTCCAAGACGGATCCGGACAATGGTCTGGCGTTCCTTCCGGTGAAGTCCGATGAGTGCGGACGCTACTGGAACGAGATGCAGTACTGCATGCAGTTCGCGCTGGCCAACAGGAAACTGATGATGGACCGTATCTGCGAGGTGATCAAGGATGTGGTTCCGGAGGCTGAGTTTGAACCTATGATAAACATCGCGCACAACTATGCGGCCTGGGAGAACCATTTCGGGGAGGATGTCATCGTTCACCGTAAGGGAGCGACAAGGGCAGGAGTCGGTGAGATCGGCATCGTCCCGGGTTCCCAAGGCACAAAGTCCTACATCACGGAAGGTCTCGGGAATCCCGATTCGTTCCTCTCCTGCAGCCACGGAGCCGGCAGGGCGATGTCCCGCACCGAGGCCGTGCGTACCCTAAGCCTTGAGGAGGAGATCGCCAAGCTCAACGTCAAGGGCATCGTGCACGCCATCCGCGGCCCGAAGGACCTTGAGGAGGCCGCCTCCGCCTATAAGGACATCGACGAGGTGATGGCCAACCAGAGCGACCTGACAAAGATCGTGACGACTCTTGAGCCTATCGCCGTCATCAAGGGCGGGGGGTAGAAGAAATGTACTTGAAGTAGAGGAATGCTCTTGAGGCGAAAGACCCTCAAACATACAAATCGAAAAACAGCCTCTGCGACATCAACGGCTTCAAGGAATAGGTCTGGTATCCTTTACGCAAAAATCACCGGGTCTGGCATTTCGCCTGATCCGGTGATTATCGTTATTCGGTGGTGTGATCCGTAATGTTTTGATTATGAATTTATTCGTAATCGCTGCCCTCTAAAAATGACTGGCAACTTTTCGGAAGTCTCTGTAAATCAATTGGTGCGATGACACTCGCTGATTGATAGGCCTTTATCACTCTCCCTTTAGTTGGAACCAACTGGAGGAGATGAGTTAAGCGATTATCTTATAGAGGGTTGCCCTCCACTGCTTGCTATATCTCGATCATCGGGCTGGCGAGGGCTTTCTTGAGCTGGTCGTCGTAGCGGAGACGGATTTTGATGCCGGCTTCCTGGAAGTGGTAGCGGACAGCGATCTCCTCCTCGATGAACGGAACGATCTCGTCTTTCTTCAGCTTCAGGAAGGTCTCCTTGTCCATCTCCAGGGCTTTCTGGAGGGCGTCAAGCTCCGCTGACATATTCTTTGAAAGACCGTCTTTCTCCAGTTCCTTCTTCATCCGGTCGAAGTAGGTCTTCGCGCTGGAGCGGTAGTCGAACTCCTTTGTCTTGGCGAAGGCCACGAACCCGTCCCAGTCCTTGTCAGCAAGATGGAAATCCTCGTCAGCATCGGCGTGCTCACGGACATAATCAAGGGCATATTCCTGAATGATCCCTGAATATACGAGTGAATATGTCAGGCGGCTGTAGTCGTGTCCCTCGATGGTGACGTCCGGGGTGATGCCGCCGCCGTCACGCACCGTCCTGCCGTGGGCGGTCTTGAACTCGTGTGTCAGTGAGTCAGGTATATACCCGACACTGCCGTCCTCGTTGCGGTGCGAGTAGTCGATCGCCTGAACGCAGCGGCCTGACGGGGTGTAGTACTTCGCCGTGGTGACTTTCAGCTGCCCGTTGTAAGGGAGCGGGCGAATGCTCTGGACGAGTCCCTTGCCGAAGGTCCTTGTGCCCATAACCGTGGCTCTGTCAAGGTCTTGAAGGGCTCCGGTAACGATCTCGGAGGACGATGCCGATCCGGAATCCACCATCACGATGATCGGGATCTCCGTGTCAAGTGGTTCGGATGTTGTCTTGTAGTGCATCTCGGTTCCGGCGGCCTGGCCTTTCGATGAGACTACCAGCGAGCCTTTCGGCACGAAGAGGGACACGATGCCCACAGCCTCGCTCATCAGTCCGCCGCCGTTGCCGCGAAGGTCGAGGACCAGTTTCTTCATACCCTGCTTCTTGAGTTTCAGGAAGGCGTTGCGCAACTCTCCGGAGACGTTCTCCGTGAAGCCGCTCTGGTAGATGTACCCGGTAGTGTCGTTGAGCATCCCGGCATATTCAATGTCAGGAAGATGGATCCTCTCGCGTGTGACGATGATGTCCACAACCTCCTTTGAGCGCACCTTCAGCACCTTGAACTTGACTGTCGTGCCAGGCTTGCCCTTCATCCTGTCGGAACATTCCTGGCTGGTCAGTCCGTGGGTGCTCTGCCCGTCGATCTCCATAATCTCGTCACCGCAGCTCAATCCATGCTTCTCCGCCGGTGACCCTTTGTAAGGCTCGTTGATGATGACGTTCCCGTCCTTCTCCGGCTTGTAGATGAGCGCACCGATGCCGCCGTAGGACTTGTTGATCATCATCATAAGGTCCTCGTTCTCCTCCTCCGGAATGTAAACAGTGTAAGGATCCAGGCTCTCCAGCATCGCGTTGATGCCGGCCCTTTCGATCCTGTCCACAGGAAGAGAATCCACGTAAGAGCGGTTAAGCGCCTTGAGTATAGCGTTCTGGCCCACGTAAGAGCGGTTAAGCTCCTTGAGTATAGAGTTCTGGATTTCGGTCCATTTCCCGAGCTTGAAACTTTGTGACTGCCCGAACGCCGCGGTGCTGACCACTACCGCCAGCGAAGCCGCTATCAATGATTTAATCTTCATATTCTTTGAATATATTCCTGAATATCTCCGCTCCGCCCTCGTGGCGAAGCCAAAGCACGAGCGCAACACCCGTGCCAACCTCGCAAATTTAAGCATTTTCCGAAAGATATGTCTATTTTAGTCTTGACAGCCTTTCTTCTATAAGTGATTTGTATTTTTCTTTCAATATATCGGAAAGGAAGGACACATCAAGAACTTCAAACCAACGTTGCTTGTTTGAAATTATTTTGTCGATAATCCATCCACAGACTTTGCCATCGATTCCTGCCGCTGTCATCGCCTCTTCGAATTCTGTTCTTCCAAATCCGGCGATGCCGCCTTTGTCTTCAACTCCGCTGCCAGTCAAAGGCAAGGCTAATTCATCGTTGTCTTCGATTCCTGTCAACAGTACGGCGAGAAGATCGTATGCCGGTGACAGACAGTAGTCGGAGCCATTTGTCGAAATCAGTGAAAAATTCTTGCAGTGCATATCTGAATTGCCTGAGATCCACGAGAATAACACAATTTCCCAGAAGCGTTGGACATCCAGAAGCGGAGCGGATGAGTATCTCTTTACAACATCTGAAAGTTGTGCATAGGAGCCTCTGTATTTGTGTTCTGTCAGTCTGTTTGTAAGTTGGCACATATCCAGCATTGAGTATTTCTCCCCTTTCGACCCTCTGTCCATCCTCTTGGTGATATACGCAAGTTCACCGTCTGACATCCTGATCAATCCGTGTCTGGCGGTGCTGATCCCGACGGCTTCCGCCATATTCATCGTTACATTCTCTAACTCCGGCATCGATTTATAGACAGGACTTTGTGGCTTGAGAATATATCCACCCCACAGTCCCACAATTGTCAGTCTATCTTCCTCGTTGCGTCCTCCTTTATTGATATCCAATGATAATTTAGCCTGGACGCCAGTCACGGAAGTGCTGGATTTTATGACTTCCAACGCCAGCTCAGGAATGTTGTCTCTTGAATATGGTAATATAGGTACTTTAACACATCCAAACAGCCTTCTGGCGCACGAGGAATGATATCCCCTTTCTCCTTCTTTTAGAGCCTTTCCGCAGCAAAGGCATTTATTACCTGTCTCCATAATGTTCTCTTACGCTGATGTTTCCGATGCAGTCCTTACAGCAAGCCAACAGTAGTGACATCCTGTCTCTCGGATCTATTTTCCAGGATTTGTGCACTATGTCAAGGAGCCATCCCTCAGGAATCAACCCATCGAAGACCGGGAACATCATTTCTTTTGAATATTCGGTCTCAGTCAGTGGCATTGTCGGGCTGATGGCCTTGGCACTGACGGATTTCAGATACTCGCCGTCATAAGAAAAGTGATAGCCCTCGGAATCCTCTGTCAGAACCCCGCAGAAAGTGTCGTCGATGTAAATGTCAGCCTTTTTCATCATTCATTGATTTTATGTGCTTGAAGTTCTTCTCCAAAGAGTCTTAGCACTTGATTGACTTTGTCCAATTGTACAGTATTCTTGCCGTTTTCCAGTTCCCGGACAAACCTGATTCCTACCCCGGATCTTTTTGCCAGCTCGACCTGGGTCAGCCCGAAAGTTTTCCTCTTATCACGAATATGTTCTCCGATGTTCATAATAAACTCGATTATTAATCCCGTTAGGGTACAAATATAATAAAATTACAGGAAAATCATCCCTTTCGGGGTTGTTTTGGGCGTTGCGATAAGAAAATATCGTATTTTGTAGATATTTATGTAAGTTTACAGTCAGAAATAGATTTTCGATATATGACAAAAATAGTTTTCGCGACGGGCAACCGGGGGAAGCTAAGGGAGGCTTCCGAGATTCTGGGGGAAGGGTTCGAGCTGGTGACTCCGGCGGATTTCGGGATTACGGAGGACATCCCGGAGACGGGGGAGACGCTTCAGGAGAACTCGCTCCAGAAGGCGCGGTATATTTACGACAGAAAGGGTTGCGACTGCTTCGCGGACGACACGGGGCTGGAGGTGGATGCCCTCGGCGGCGCGCCTGGAGTCTATACGGCACGTTATGCGGGACCGTCCAAGGACTTCAACCTGAATATGGACAAGGTGCTGGCCGAACTTGCTACACTGGAGGCGACCGGGCGGGAGGTCAGCCGCAGGGCGCGTTTCCGCAGCGTCGTTACCCTCATTCTGAACGGGAAGGTCCATCAGTTCGAAGGCACGATGGAAGGCACGATCGCCCGGGAAAAGTCCGGCAGGGGAGGCTTCGGCTACGACCCGATATTCATACCTGATGAATATCCTGGACTCACCGCCGCCGACATCACGGAGGAGCAGAAGAACGAAATCTCGCACCGAGGCAAGGCGCTCCGGGCGATGGCGCAGTGGCTTAACGGGCGGCAAAAATAAGCTGCCGGAAAAGATGCAAGTTGTTGCCAGATGCGCGAAAAGGCTGAACTCATAGTCATCGGCCACACCAAGGTCGGCGAGAATTCCATCGTCCTGCACACGATCAGTCGGGAATATGGAAGGCGGGGCTTCCTTGTGAAGGTGAGTCCCAAGACGGCGATGGCCCTTTTCCTGCCCTTGAATATTCTTGAGGCGGAGGTCACCCGGAACCCGAAGTCGGACCTCTGGTTCGCCCGCAACTTCGTCAGCGTCAACCCACTCGTGGGAATCCGCGGGAATATTCATAAGAACACGATGACACTTTTTATGAGTGAGGTGCTGTTCCGGGTGATAAAGGACCAGACGAACGAGGAGGGGCTGATGGATTGGCTGAAGAGATCCATACTGACGCTTGATGCCCTGCAGAGCGACTTCGCCAATTTCCACCTTTGGTTCCTGCTGGAGCTCTGCGCCGTCCTCGGTTTCAATCCCGACACGATAGATCTGGCTCCTTTCTCCGGCAAGCATCTCGACCACATCAAGTCCCTGCTGACCAGTTCTTTCGGCGAGGCGATGCTGCTCCCTCTAAGAGGCTCCGACCGCAACGAGATCGCCGAGTGCATCCTCAAGTACATCGAGCATCACACAGAGTCTTCCGTCAATGTGCGCTCGCTGGCTGTGCTGAGGGACATTTACGGTTAGGTCCCGCCGGCACTCGGGTGCGTAAAATCCCGGTTTTCAGGTCCAAGGGTGTATAGGGTGCGGAAATACGGGATTTACCTTATACTAAAGAGAGGATGACTAAGGTTTTTTAGTCATTCTCTCTTAATATTTTTTGTCAGATGAGGGTTTTTGCTTATATTGCAAACTATTAATAACAATAACAGTAATCAAGTCGACCTGTTTATGGACAGATTTGCAAGAAATTTTAACTTGTCAAGCGGAGCCGCCGCCATTGTCGTGGCCTGCTTCTTGACCTTGCCCGGACTTAGGGTGAGCGCGGAAAATCCTTCTGGCGTCAATGCTGAAGTGAATGCGCCGCAAAACATCGACATCAAAGGCCGTATAGTTGACCAGAACGGGCAGCCGGTCATCGGCGCCAGCTTGTTCCAGCAAGGAACAAACAACGGGACCGTCGCTGATGTTGATGGTAGATTCTCAATCAACGTGCCGAATGGCGCGTCTCTCAAGGTTTCCTGTCTTGGCTATCAGGATGTCATTGTCACGGCCAGGAACGGGATGACAATTATGATGAAAGAAGACAACGAGATGCTCTCCGAGGTTGTGGTGGTCGGCTACGGCGCCCAGAAAAGGGCGGACATCACCGGTGCGGTCGCCTCGGTCGATGTCGGAAAGACTTTGGAGAGCCGTCCTATCGCCGATGTCGGCCGTGGACTTCAGGGCGCTGTTCCGGGAATGAACATCGTGATTCCTACCGGAGAGGTCGGTTCGGATCCTCTCATCAAGATCCGTGGCCAGATCGGCTCCATCAATGGAGGAAGCTCTCCGCTGATACTTTTGGACAACGTGGAGATCCCGAGCATCCAGCTTGTCAATCCTAATGACATTCAATCGATCACGGTTCTGAAGGATGCCGCGTCAGCCTCCATCTATGGCTCGAAAGCCGCGTTCGGCGTTGTGCTCATTACAACCAAGAACGGCACCCGCGGCCCGAAGCTTCAGGTGTCATATTCAAACAACTTCTCTTGGCAGAATCCAGCCAAGGAAATAAACATCGGCGGGATCGAGGCTCTTGAATATACCTACGACGCCCAGTTGAACAGAGAGTCTCCGATGCCGGCCGGAGGTTTCTGGAGAATCGACGAGAACAGCCTTGAGAAGGCCCGCCAGTGGCAGGAGAAATATGGCGACACGGTTGCCTGGAACGATCCTATCCTTTACGGTCGCGACTGGTACTACGATGGCGCCAACAAGTACGGCTACCGTCTCTATGACGGCGTCAGGGCGATGGTACGCGAGTGGGCTCCTTCCATGACCCACAACCTCTCCGTGACCGGCTCGAAGGACAATACGTCTTTCAACATCGGTCTTGGCTATCTTGACCAGAGCGGCATGACAAAGCCGGCCAAGGTGGATGATTTCAAGAGGTACAACGCTTCCTTCGGATTCACCAGCGAGGTCAACAAGTATCTCACTCTTCGCGCCAGCGCCATCTATTCGGACCGTTACAAGCGGTATCCGGGAGTGGGTACGACCTCGGCTGACCCTTGGCTTTATCTCTACCGCTGGAGTCCTCTCTTCCCGATCGGAGTTATGGAGAGGGACCACTATCTGCAGGAACCGGCGTACGAGATGATGGCAGGCAACACAGACAGCCTGAGGAACAAGTACTTCAACATGAATCTCGGTATGACCATCAATTTCACCGAGAACTGGAACTTCCAGTTTGACTACACCTATGACAGGCAGATGACCGACAGGAACAATTCCGTGGTCTATTTCGAGGCCGGACAGCACTGGTACTCCCCGACAGCCTGGGTGGAGAACGGCAGTCAGGTCTATGTCAACGAAGAGGGTCAGGTTGTCGAGTCTGGAGGAATGCCGGGCTACACGGGTCAGGTTGTCGAGTCTGGAGGAATGCCGGCCTACACCTTCCCTGTCAACAGGTACCTCAATTCCAACATCAGCGAGAAGTCCGACTATGTCAGGAACTACTCGCGCAACGATGACAACAACACCATAAATGCCTACACGACCTACCACCTCGCCCTTGGTGAGGACAACCGTCACGACTTCAAGTTCATGCTCGGTATGAATCTGGTGGCCGGCAAGTGGAGTTCCTACACGGTAAGAAAGAACGGTCTCACCGTCCCGGACAACCCTCAGTTCGCCACCGCCACCGGTGACCAGTTCGCCGACGGATCCAGGGACTGGTCTGGTAGGCTTGGCTTCTTCGGACGTGTGAACTACTCGTTCGGCAACAGGTATTTCGTGGAGGCGAACCTTCGCCGTGACGGCTCGCACAAGTTCCCGACAGACCTTCAGTGGAAATGGTTCCCGTCATTCTCCGCCGGCTGGATATTCACAAACGAGAGTTTCCTTGAGCCTGTGAAGCCGGTTCTGAGCTTCGGTAAGATCAGGGCTTCCTGGGGTAGCGTCGGCGACCAGTCTGTCTCCAGCAACCTCTACAAGTCCATCCTTGCGGGCGGACAGTCCTCTTGGATCGGCGGCAACGGACAGAAAGTCACCAAATACGACACACCTTCGCTTGTGGACAGCGACATAACCTGGCAGATGATCGAGACCCTTGACTTCGGAACGGACCTCCGCTTCTGGGACAACCGCATAGGTCTCACGTTCGACTGGTACCGCAGGGACACCAAGAATATGATCATCCCTGGCGAGACCCTTCCTTCGACACTCGGAGACTCCGCGCCTAAGGGCAACTACGGCAACCTCCGCACCAACGGTTGGGAAATCGCGTTCGATTTCAGCCACAGGTTCTCAAACGGCCTTGGAGTCAATTTCACCGCCTCCTTGGCTGACGCGACCACGAAGATCACGAAGGGTGCAGACTGGGCTACCCCTTGGGAGGACCGCCTTCTCAGCAATGCCTACTCGACAGGCCGCCGCTATGGTGACATCTACGGTTATGTCACGGATCGTCTCTTCCAGAAGGACGATTTCGTCTATGGTGCTGACGGCAGGATCGAAAGGGTCAACGTGATCTACCGGGGCACGATCCACTCCACCAACAAGCAGACCGCGAAATACCCTGTCTATCAGGTTCAGTTCGAGAACGGTGACAAGCTTGTGTGCAGCCCTGGCGATGTGAAGTTCGTGGACATTGACGGAGATGGCTACATCTCATCCGGATCCGGCACGAACGGAGATCCTGGAGACCGCGTGGTGATCGGCAACACAACCCCTCGCTACGAGTATAGTTTCAGACTCGGCACAGATTGGAAGGGATTCGACTTCTCCATCTTCTTCCAGGGTATCGGCCAGCGCAAGATCTGGGGAGGCGGACAGCTTGCCATTCCTGGCTACAGCGCAAAGGAAGGCGCTCTCCCTAAGACCTTTACCACCGATTACTGGAGAGAGGACCGCACCGACGCCTTCTATCCTCGCGCCTGGGACCTCGGCGGAGAGAACACCGGCTTCACGATGCAGGTGCAGAGCAAGTATCTGCTGAATATGGCCTACCTCAGAATCAAGAACATCACTCTTGGATACTCGCTTCCGCAGAAGCTTCTGAGGAAGGTCTGCCTCAGTCAGGTGAGGGCTTACGTCTCGCTTGAGAACTTCTTCACCTTCGACCATCTCAGAGGATTGCCGATCGATCCTGAGGCCATCACGGGCTACTCAATGTTCAACACCACAAGCTACAACCTGACGAGAACCGGTGTGGGTACCCCTACCTTCAAGTCGGCCTCGGTTGGTCTTCAGTTAACCTTCTAAATTATGGCAAAGATTATGAAACTCAAGATATTTTCAGTAATCGCAGGACTTGCGCTGCTTTTCAGCGCCTGTGACGAGGTTCTTGACCGTCCGTCCCCGACCGTTGCGGAGGACGAGTCATATTGGGTCAGCGCCGAAAAAGTGCGTCTCTATTCCAACAGTTTTTATCTTCACTATTTCGAGGGTTATGGAACTGGCTGGTCACACTCCTCGGCTCCGTTGCTTGACTACACGTTCAACGATGACGTTGTGAACTATTCCACCCAGGCTCAGTTTACCCGTGCCGTGCCTACTTCGACCGGATGGGATGGCAACTACAAGTGGATCCGCCGGGCCAACATCATGGTTGACAGGATCGACAGCAGGATGAAGGACATCCTTTCGGCGGAGGAATATTCCCACTGGATGGGAATCGCCCGGCTTTACAGGGGTCTGGAGTTCGCCCGTCTTGTCAACACCTATGGGGATGTCCCTTACTATGACCATGTTGTGAAGACCTCCGACTTGGATGACCTCTATAAGGACAGGACTCCGAGAAACGAGGTGATGGACAATGTCTATGCGGACTTTGAATATGCTCTTGCGAACATCCGACTCAATGACGGCGCGCAGAACATCAACCGTTATGTCGCCGCCGCCCTTGTGTCACGCTGGGCCCTTTACGAAGGAAGCTGGCAGAAGTATTATTACAACAATCCTTCTCAGGCCACCAAGTTCTTCAATCTGGCTGTCGCCGCCGGTGACATCGTGATGAACAGCGGACGCTTCGACATCACACTCGATTTCCGCTCGCTCTTCGGCTCCAAGGATCTTTCTTCCAGCAAGGACGTTATCCTTTACAGGAAATATGACGCCGCGCAGGGTGTGACCCATTGCGTCGCCTCCTACAGCAATGTGAGTGAGTCCAGATCTGTCGGCCCGAACCTCTCTCTCATCAAGTCTTTCGTCTGTGTCGACGGTAAGGACTGGCAGACTTCGTCTGTGGAGAACTCCAAGGATTTCTCCCTGGCCAACCTTATCAAGACCAGAGACTCCCGCTTTGAGGCTTCATTCTACCATAAGCCGACGGTCAAGTCCAAGAGTTGCTACCTGTATCCGGTCAAGTTCATCCCTCGTTCGGCCTTGAAGTATCTTGAGGTCAAGGGGGGCGCGCCGGATGTGGAGTACACTTCCGTGAACAACCTCAACGGCTATCCTGTCCTCAGGTACGCCGAGGTGCTTCTGAACTGGATCGAGGCCAAGGCTGAGCTTTCCACACTCGGTGCCGGTTCTGTGACACAGGAAGACATCGATCTGTCCGTCAACAAGATTCGCAACCGTCCTCTCGCTCAGGAAGCAGTCGAAAGAGGAGTTCAGAAGACCGCGCCGATGGAACTGGCCGCTCTTCCTGACGATCCGTCAAGGGATTCCGATGTCCCGGCTCTCCTTTGGGAGATCAGGCGTGAGCGCAGGATGGAGTTCGCTTTCGAACACTCAAGGATCATCGACCTCAGAAGGTGGAAGAAACTTGAATATATGGACACGGACGCCAATGCTGACCTGCTTTCAGGCACATGGGTGAATTTCCCTGCCGAATGTCCGGATGACCTCGTTGCCGACAACAAAGGCAAGATCCGGGTGATGACAGCGTCAGGTGACCTCATCACCTTCGATGGCAAGAACGGAGCCAAGATGGTTGGATTCTTTTATCCGGCCGAGAACAAGGGAAGGCTTCCTTTCCTCAATGTTCCGAACATCAACCCTTATCTCACTCCGGTCGGTTCCAACACCATCACCGACTATGCCAACAAGGGCTACAAGCTCACCCAGACGGAGGGTTGGCCTGAATCATCGAATTAATGACTGATAATCAGAATGACAGATAATATGAAAAAGATAATAAGACTCTCCCTCGCATTGCTGGTCTTAGGCTTTGTATCTTGTGAGAAAGAACTGCCGAGCCAGGTTGAGCAGCCGTACGACACCGAGATCTCCGCGATTAAGATTGTCAACGCCGGGGCTGACGGCACGACTGTGCTGGAGGGACGTATAGATGAAGAGAACAAGATGATTGACTTCAAGAGGATTGTTCCGGAGACGGATTTCTCGAACCTAAAGGTTGAGGCCACTCTTTCCGACGGAGCCGTACTTGAAAATGATGTCTTTGACTTCTCCATGGATGAAGAGACAACGGAAAAGACGCTGATTCTCAGAATCAAGAACCACAACCGCTACAAGGACTACTTTATCCGTGTCAGGAAGAAGGTTCCTGTGTTTGGCGCTGATTGGGAGAAGGTGAAGACCTACGGCTTCTGCGCCGCCACCAACAACACCTACGAGCACTTCAACTCAGGAACTACCCGCTGGGCCGGATTTGACGGTGAATATGTACTCGTGGTCTCCAGAAAGGGTGGCACGAACCCTCATCTTCTGAAGGTCTCCGACCTGAAGGAAGGCAAGATCGAACCGATTATGCTGAACAACGAAGGTGTGACAGGCGGAACATACCCGATTCATAGCGGGGCCGTGATCAAGGGCCACACTTATGTGAGCAACCTTTCCGGTGGCGGCAAGTGGTCCCCATTGATGATTTACTACTACGAGACTCCGGCTTCCGCTCCGGAAGTGATTCTGAATGTGACGCTTGACACAATCGACGGCGCCAACTCAAGGCACGGTGACAACGCCTCGTTCAATCTTGACGAGAACGGTAACGGCTATGTCTTCTTTGGCAACAACGCCGCCACGGATGTCCTGAGGTTCACCATCAGGAACTGGAAGGAGATCGATCCTGCCAGCGCCACGGTTCTTGGCTCAGACTCCAAGGCTAACTCCTACATTACTGTCAACAGGATTTGGGGAACCGACAGCTACATTTTCGGCGGAATATATATGGCTCCGAAGATTGTGGACGAGTCGATGTCTGTCCAGTACGCTCTTAAACCCACCAGCGTGGCCGCTCAGTCAACCGCCTGCCAGATAATCAGCTTCAATGGGGAACGCTATCTGGTCACAATGACTGCCGGCAGAACCGAGGACGTGACTCCGACGATGAACGTCTATGACATCACGAAGGGAGGGGACACCTTGACTGACTGCCTTGCCAAATTTGAGGAAGGTGACCGCAAGCCGGTATATTCATTCATCCTTGGCGGCGGCAAGAGCATCTCTCCGGGAACTAATCTTAATTATTACATCGAGAAGGACGCGGAAGGAAAGGACAGCAAGCTTTACTTGTTCGCCGCCCGGTGCGACTCTGGATTCGCGATCTGCGAGTTCCCGATAAAGGTGGCTCTTGACGACTGATCGGTGCGGAAATGAAAAGATTAGCAAGAATATTTTTGTACACGCTTCTGAGTGTGGCCTTCTTCGCCTGCGGAAAGGAAGAACAACCTTTTAAGCCTGGCGGCTCCACTGGCGGAGGAGGCACCGGAGGCGGTGGCACGACTGATCCGGTCAAGGTCGAATTTCCGAGGAAGGAACTCAGAGGTGTCTGGGTGGCCACTGTCTGGGAACTGGACTGGCCGATGGGCGCGCACGACGAGGCCTCACAGAAGAAGAAGTACACGGACTACCTTGACTTGTTCCAGGAGTGCGGCATCAACGCTGTGTTCTTTCAGATCCGGTCCAAGGCTGATGCTTACTATGAGTCTCAGTATGAGCCTTGGAGCAAGACCATAACAGGCACGGTCGGCAAGAATCCGGGTTACGATGTCCTCAAGTTCCTGATAGACGAGACCCACGCCCGCGGGATGCAGTTCCATGCCTGGATCAATCCTTACCGTGTCGAGACGAGAGGTTCCGCCTCGGCTGAGTTTCCAGCATTGGATCCTAAGATTCCAGCCTCGATGGTCAAGGACTACAACAAGATCCGTGTCTATAATCCGGCTCTGCCGGAGGTTCAGGACAGGATCGCCGCCATTGTCAAGGAAATCATCACAAAATACGATGTGGACGGCCTTCACATGGATGATTATTTCTATCCGTCATTGGAAAAAGGCGAGTCTCTGAATGATGCTGCTGAATATGCCAAATATGGTTCTGGATATTCAAAGATCGAGGATTTCAGGCGCGCCAATGTCACCAAGGCGATCGAAAAGATCCATAATGTGATTGTCCAGACCCGTCCGGAAGTGATTTTCTCCGTCAGCCCTCAAGGCAACTATGACAACAACTACAACGCTTTGTTCGCCGATGTCGCCACTTGGACCCGCAACGGATTGATTGATGTGATTATCCCTCAGCTGTACTATAGTGTCGTAACATTCCAGACAAGGATCAAGTGGTTCGTTGACAATGCGTTCAAGAGCCATCTGATGGCAGGCTACGGGATCTACAACTTCGCTTCGGACGCGTCCAACACGGATTTCCGGACAACGTCCTCGTTCTACAGCCAATACAACTACGCCGCCCAGATCAAACATGTTGAGGGTGCTCTCTTGTACAGTGCCAAAAGCTTGACGGAAAATAAGATCGGGATAACGGACGCTGTCAAGGGAGCGTTCGGGACAAAGACCCTGATCCCTTACCTCCTCGCCGCTGACGAGAAGAAACCTGACGCTCCGACCGGGGTGAAAGTCGATGGCTCCGCCTTGACTTGGACCGGCGCGGGCCCGATGTTCGCCGTCTACAAGTTGGACGGAACCAAGAAGAAGGCGGCATTGGTCGGGACGACAAAGGACAAGAAGTTCAGCCTTCCGTCGAAAGGAACCTATCTGGTGACCGCCATAAGTGAGCTTAACTCCGAGAGCGACGCGTCGGAACAGGTGACTTATTGATCTGGTCAGAAATATTCATAAAGAACGGTTTAATCCGTGAGGGAAAGTAAGAAAGCTTCACCTCACGGATTTTTCTTTTGTCCCAAGGCGAATAATTCGTTATATTTGTGCTTTAGTCCGCGAAAGGAATATGTTTTCAAAGGAACTTAAAGAAGAATGCGGGGTGTTCGGTGTCTGGGGAGTCCCCCACGCCGCCGAGGTGACCTACTACGGTCTCCATTCCCTTCAGCATCGCGGCCAGGAAGGCTGCGGAATCGTCTCGGTCAACGATAATGGAGAACTTCACCGGGTCAAGGGACTCGGGCTCGTGACCGAAGTCTTCAACAGCGAGAATCTCGGATCTCTCCACGGAAATATGGCGGTCGGCCACGTGCGCTACTCCACCCATGGCGGTGGCGGCATCGAGAATGTCCAGCCGTTTCTCTTCAGGCACAACAGCGGTGACTTCGCCCTTGTCCACAACGGCAACGTGGTCAATTCCGCGCAGTTGAGAAAGTACCTGGAGGACCGCGGCAGCCTTTTCCAGTCCACATCCGACAGCGAGATCCTGGCCCACCTCATCAAGAAGGAGCCGGTCGAAAGGAACAGCCCGAGAATCATCCCTATCATGGAGGCCCTGAATATGATTGAAGGGGCTTTTGCGTTTATGGTGATGACCAACCACAGGATTTATGCGATGAGGGACAAGTACGGCCTCAGGCCTCTGTCCATCGGGCGCATCGGCGACGGCTATGTCCTCAGCAGCGAGACCTGCGCGTTCAGCGTCGTGGGGGCGGAGTTTGTCCGCGACGTGGAGCCGGGCGAGGTGGTCACGATCGACCACCACGGCATCAGGAGTCGGAAATATTCAGACTACCAGCGTCACGCGATGTGCGCCATGGAATATGTTTACTTCTCCCGCCCGGACAGCGACATCGAAGGCCGTAACGTCCATTCTTTCAGGAAAGAGAGCGGAAAGATCCTCTACCGGGAGTCGCATGTGGACGCGGACATCGTGGTCGGGGTTCCGGACTCCAGCCTGAGCGCCGCCTCCGGTTACGCCGAGGCGAGCGGACTTCCTAACGAGATGGGACTCATCAAGAACCGCTATATCGGCAGGACTTTCATCCAGCCGTCGCAGGAGATGAGGGACAAAGGTGTGAAGATGAAACTGTCGCCGGTCAGGAGCATCGTGAAGGACAAGAGGATAATTCTGGTGGACGACTCGATAGTCCGCGGAACCACGTCCCTGAGGATCGTGAGGATGCTGCGCGAGGCCGGAGCGAAAGAGGTTCACATGAGGATCGCCAGTCCGATGATCAAGAATCCGTGCTTCTACGGAGTGGACATGTCCACCCACAAGGAGCTCCTGTGCTATTCAAGAAACCTGGAGCAGGCCCGTCAGGCCATCGAGGCCGATTCGTTGGCGTTCCTTTCCGAGGATGGTCTTTTCGAGGCCGGTCACCGCACCGACCTCTGCCTTGCCTGCTTCAACGGCAACTACCCGACCGCCCTCTACTCCAGCATCGAGGAGGTCAACGAGGAACATAAATTTTAGAAGTCTTTCTGATTTGCTATAGATTCCCTTGACGTTCCCGGTGAGTTTCGCCGGGTCGTCAGCGTAGGGGATGCTCCCGGACGGTCTAAGGACATCTCGTTCAGAATTGCAAGGTAAAAGGCTTCCGATGTAGCCGGAGAAGGCTCCCCTGTGCAAATCTGTTCCGGGCTGAAGGATAGAGGATGCCTTGCAAGGCCTTCAGGGCTGAATCCGCCTGGACTCGTGGGAACAGAATTGCAGCGGATTGCTGCCGGAGCTGGATGTTGGCGCAAATCTGTGGAAGAAGGGTTGCGGGGGAGCGGAGGGACAGCGATCTTTCAGGTGGCTCACATCCACGCCAACCTTGCCCGGATCAGTCTCCGCCGCAACCCTTTCTTTTATGGTCGCACACCGCAAACTTAGAATCGTAGTTGTGGTTGCGGAAGTCTGAAAGCAAGTCTGTGGTCTCCGAAGCATATGGAGGATGACCTAAATGCGTAGACGATGGTGCCCAAGGTGGCGACATCAGGCGATTATGCGGCAGGCAGGGAGACTCTTCTCATAGTACTATGCACAATCTTCGGATAGGGGTCACACGGAAGTTTGCAGGTGAACCATCATTTCCCTTTCTTCTTATTACTTTTGACAAGTAACATAATGAGAATAAATACGATATTGATTCCTAAGTACATCGCAGCACCCTTTAAAACGAGAATCTCTCCATTTATGTACCCAGCGGCAACCTCTATAGGGACCGAATCATATCCCCGAATCAACTTCCCTATAATCCTTTTCTCTGATATTTCGTATTTATAACTTACCATTGTATTCAGTACCATATGTATTACCAATACCAATGCAGCTACGGAGATTATCAGCCAAATGATTATAATCCATTTTTTTACAATTGCGATTCGTCTCATTCTTATAGTTCATTTCTATAACTGTATAAAACATAAACCTACGAATTCAGCGTTTTTCCGTAACCTTAAGCCCGGCAATCCGCTTGACTTCGTTTATTTCAGCTATGAACTGTTCGGTGGTCGGAAGGTACAGCTGGTACTTGCTGGCAAGGATTGTCCTGTTGTCTTCCGGCAGGGTGAGCTTGACGGCGGTGTCGTTCTTGTCGGAACACAGGAGTATTCCGATGGTCGGGTTCTCGTCCTCGGACTTTTCGTAGCGATCGTAGTAGTTGACATAGAGCTGTAACTGCCCCAAATCCTGGTGTGTCAGCTTGTGGTTCTTGATTTCTATGATGACAAATGAGCGAAGCAGTCGATTGTAGAATACAAGATCCGCGAAATACTCATCGTCCTCAATGAGCAGCCGTTTCTGTCTGGCTACGAAAGAGAATCCCTTTCCCATTTCGAGGAGGAAGTCCGCAATATGTGAGATGATTGCGCTTTCAAAGTCTCTTTCATAATACTCCGGGCGTTTCTCAAGACCAAGGAATTCCAAAACCATAGGGTCTTTGATGATTTCTGTCGGTGATTCCGGTTGGCGCTCGTTGCGGGCTACAGCAAGGACCTTTCCCTTGTCGTTGCTCATCAGAAGACGCTCGTAAAGCATTGAGTTGATTTGGCGCTCAAGTTGACGTTTAGACCAGCATTCATTGACGGCTTCCAGCTGATAGTACTCTCGTTTGTCGGGGTCTGGGATTGAGATAAGCAGTTTATACTGAGACCAGTTCAATTGCGAACACAGTGTATTCGCAATTGGGTATATGCGGTAGAACTGCCTGCACATCTCCAATTGACGGACGGAGAATCCGCTGCCGTACTCCGGCTGTAGCTGCTTCGCAAGGTTCTTGATAAGATAAGTGCCGTAGCCGGCACGCTCTTTCCCTTGCTGCTCTTTCTCGGCGATGCGCTGACCGATGGCCCAGTACATCCGCACGCGGCAAAAGTCCACGCTGCGGACGGCGTTGCCGCGCGCTCCATCTATGATAGCCTTGATCCCGCTGACAAATTCGTTCAGAGGAGATTCCAACTCAGTTCTTCTCGATCCCATCTCTTCGCAAAAACTACAATCTCACAAATTTAGTCATTTTTCTGATTCATTTGATTCCTACTATGTCGAAATGATCACGAAATGATCAGCGGGTTCACACCTACATAGTACCCTCAAAGGCGGAGCGGGGCAACACGTTCCCGGAGGTTATGGACATCTCGTTCAGAATTGCAAGGTAAAAGGCTTCCGATGTAGCCGGAGAAGGGTCCCCCGTGCAAATCTGTTCCGGGCTGAAGGATAGAGGATGCCCAGCAAGGCCTTCAGGGCTGGATCCGTCAGGACTCGCGGGAACAGAATTGCAGCGGATTGCTGTTAGGGATGGATGTGGGTGCAAATCCGTGGAAGAATCATTACAAGAATCATTACAACATCCAGAAAAGGTTGTCGTTATCGGATTTTAGTTGTAACTTCGCAGAGTCAGTGATCGCTCTGACAACATCTGGCCTTGGTGAGAGATTCCATACCATGGCCTTAATGTTTTTCAGGTGATGCGGTTGCTGGATTTCAAGGATTTATATAATACAAAATACACTATGGCAGTTGATTACGAGAAGGCGGGCGTGAGCCTTGAGGCGGGCTACGACGTTGTGCGCAGGATCAAGAAACACGTGGCGTCGACCGACAGGCTCGGCGTGATGGGAAATATCGGATCGTTCGGAGGAATGTTCGATCTTTCAAAACTGAACATCAAGGAACCGGTCCTGGTCAGCGGAACTGACGGAGTCGGCACTAAGCTCAAGCTGGCGTTCGCGATGGACAAGCACGACACCATCGGCATCGACGCCGTGGCGATGTGTGTGAACGACGTTCTGGCCCAGGGAGCGGAACCGCTTGTGTTCCTTGACTATGTGGCCCAGGGAAAGACCCGTCCGGAGGTCGTGGAGGCCATCGTGGCCGGAGTCGCTGACGGATGCCGTCAGGCCGGATGCGCCCTCGTGGGCGGCGAGACCGCCGAGATGCCTGGAATGTACGAGGACGGTGAATATGACATCGCTGGCTACACCACAGGTGTCGTGGAGAAATCCAGACTCATCGACGGCACGAAGGTAAAGGCCGGGGATGTCCTTGTTGGAATCGCCTCCACGGGAGTCCACAGCAACGGCTTCAGCCTCGTGCGCAAGATCTTCTCCGACAATAATCTGGATCTCTTCAAGGTTTATCCTGAACTGGAGTCCGACCAGCCGCTCGGCCTTGTCGCCCTGACTCCGACCAGGATCTACGTGAAGCAGGTTCTGGACGTGATCCGCAACTGCGACGTGCACGGAGTCGCCCACATCACCGGCGGCGGCTTCGACGAGAACATCCCGAGAATCCTCCGCGAAGGCCAAGGAATCGAGGTGAATGAAGGTTCCTGGACGATCCTTCCGATCTTCCGCTTCCTGGAGAAGTACGGCAACATCCCCCACAGGGAGATGTTCAACATATTCAACATGGGTGTCGGAATGGTTCTGGCTTTGGATGAGTCCGAGGCTCAGAAGGCCATCGACATACTTGCCGGCTACGGGGACAAGGCGACCGTCATCGGCCGCGTGACCGACAAGCCGGGTGTGGATATTCATTTGCTTTAGTCAGTCGTGGCGGATTTTTTGTGATTTTCGCTGCAAGGAATTTGAAATAGCAGGATTTGGTTGAAATGATTAAAGCTTCAGAATTATGAAAAAATCATTTGCTAAACTGACCGCGGCCATCGGCCCGGCACTGCTCTCGATGCTTGGATTCTCCGGCTGTGAAGACAACATCTGGAGTAATCGTTGTGAGTACGGTGTGCCATCCTGTGATTTCAAGGTCGATCTGACGGTTTTGGACGAAAGCGGAAAGGGAATCAAAGGCATCCGCGTCGTTCCTTCAAAACAATTGACTTACGACAAAGACACTCTCTTCACCGACGAGAACGGAAAGGCTGTAGGTGCTTATGATGGGGTTTGGCCGATGAGTGAGGTCAAGTTCTATTTCGATGACGTTGACGGAGATGCCAACGGCTCTTTCAAGCGGGACAGTCTGACAGTCACGGCTGAGAAACTGAAAGGCGGCAGCGGCAACTGGTACGAGGGCGAGTTTGCTCTTAAAGGCACAAAGACTTTGAAGAAGAGCGAGTAACGGATGGACGGACTTTCGCTCAGAAGAAGAATCGCGCTTGACATCGCAAGGTCGATGCGCAAGTCTCAGGAGGAGGAACATCCTCTGAGGCAGCTCTTCTGGGAATGTACGCTCCGATGCAATCTCCGTTGCCAGCATTGCGGAAGCGACTGCAAGCAGGTCGCCGCCACTCCGGACATGCCGAAGGAGGATTTCTTCAAGGTGCTGGACTCCATCGCCGCCAAGACGGATCCCCACAAGGTTTTCGTCATCATCTCCGGCGGAGAGCCGACGATGCGCGCGGACTTGGAGGAATGCGGCAAAGGAATATATTCCCGTGGATTTCCGTGGGGAATGGTTACGAACGGCTTCGGGATGACGGCGGAAAGATTCTCTCGTCTCCTCGGAGCCGGTCTTCATTCTATGACTGTCAGCCTGGACGGCTTGGAGGAGAACCACGATTGGCTTCGTGGGCGTGAGGGCAGTTTCACGCGTGCCGCTGAGACGATCAGGATGGCTGTCCGGTCAGGAATAGCCTTTGATGTCGTGACGTGTGTAAATCGTAGGAACTATCCGCAACTTCCTCAGCTAAAAGAATTTTTGATTGGGCTCGGACTGAAGGAATGGAGGCTTTTCTCCATATTCCCGCAAGGCCGCGCCGCTTTGAATCCGGATCTTCAGCTTCCGCCGGAGATGTTCCGTGGGATGCTGGATTTCATCAGGGAGACCAGAAAGGAGGGGAGGATCAAGGCCAGTTATGGTTGCGAAGGCTTCCTCGGCCCTTATGAGGGTGATGTGAGGGATCATTTCTATTCCTGCCAGGCCGGTGTTACTGTCGGTTCCGTGCTGGTTGACGGTTCGATCTCCGCCTGCACGAGCATCCGTTCGGACTATCACCAGGGCAACATCTACGAGGATGATTTTATGGATGTCTGGGAGCATCGCTTCCAACCTTACCGTGACCGGAGCTGGATGCGGAAAGACGACTGCGCCGACTGCAAGTACTGGAAATGGTGCGAGGGCAACGGAATGCACCTCCGTGACTCGCATGGCAAGCTGATGCTCTGTCATCTGAAAAGAATATTGGACAAATAATTTATTAACGTATATTATGCGAGCTTTAATCAGTGTTAGTGACAAGACGGGTGTCGTTGATTTCGCCCGGGAACTCGTGTCGCTCGGATGGGAAATCCTTTCCACCAGCGGCACAATGAGGATGTTGAGGGAGGCAGGTCTGCCTGTGACCAGCGTAAGTGATGTCACGGGATTCCCCGAGATCTGCGACGGCCGTGTGAAGACCCTTCATCCTAAGATCCACGGAGCCCTTCTCGCCCGCAGGGATATTCCTGATCATCTGAAACAATTAGAGGACAACGGAATCGAGAAGATCGACCTCGTCTGCGTCAACCTTTATCCGTTCCGTGAGACGATCGCCAAACCGGATGTCACGATGGAGGATGCCGTGGAGCACATCGACATCGGAGGCCCGTCAATGCTTCGCAGCGCCGCCAAGAACTGGGCCTCGGTCACAGTGGTAGTCAATCCTGAGGACTACGCCACTGTCATCTCCGAGATCAAGGCAACCGGTGACACGACTCCGCAGACCCGTCTCAAACTCTCGGCCAAGGCCTACACCCACACCGCTGAATATGATAGCGCGATCGCGACCTATATGCGCGCCCAGGCCGGTCTCCCAGAGAAGCTGTTCCTTGAATATGACATCTGCCAGAATCTCCGCTACGGTGAGAACCCTCACCAGCAGGCCAAGTTCTACAAGACCCTGAAGCCGGTTCCATATTCATTGGCCACTGCCGAGCAGTTGAACGGCAAGGAGCTGTCTTACAATAATATTCAGGATGCCAACGCCGCCCTCAACATCGTCCGTGAGTTCGACGAGCCTTTCGCTGTTGGCCTCAAGCACATGAATCCGTGCGGAGCCGGCCTCGGAACCGATGTCGTGGATGCGTGGAAGAAGGTTTACGAGGGAGACAAGACCTCCATCTTCGGAGGTATCGTGGCGTTCAACCGTGAGGTCAACCTTGAGGTTGCGCAGCTGCTCAAGCCGATCTTCCTTGAAATCGTGATGGCTCCGTCATTCGCACCTGATGCCCTTGAGCTTCTCCGCGCCAAAAAGAACCTGCGTGTCCTTAAAGTGAATATGGAAGGTTCTGTCAAGGAGCAGATGCAGTGTGTCAGCGTCAACGGGGGACTTCTGGTTCAGAATCAAGACCTTGCCATCGTACCGGTGACCGCTTCGCAGACTGTGACCGAGGCTGTGCCGACCGAAGGGCAGATTGTCGATCTGAATTTTACCTGGAGGATTGTCAAGCATGTCAAGTCCAACGCCATCACCGTCGGCAAGGCCGGAATGATCTACGGAGTGGGAGCCGGCCAGATGAACCGTGTAGGTTCCGCTGAATTGGCTCTCAAACAGGCCGCCGCCACTTTGGCCGAGGAGGAAACCGCCAAGACAGGCGTGCCTGTTGACCCTAAGGAGGCTGCCCGCAAGGCAGGTCTCGTTCTGGCTTCCGACGCTTTCTTCCCGTTCGATGACTGCGTGACCCTGGCGGCCGAGTACGGCGTGAAAGCCATCGTGCAGCCTGGCGGATCCGTCCGCGACGAGGATTCCATCAAGAAATGCGACGAGCTTGGCATCGCAATGGTCTTCACCGGAGAACGTCATTTCAAACATTAATATCATCTTCGTGGCAGATAACTGTTTGACAATCAAGCAAAATGCCATACTCGTGGTCCCGAAAACAGAACCAGGAAGATGACGATTTCGTTGAAAGTCAGCATGTTATCTGCCAAGCCTACCATTAATATTTATGCGAGTATTTCATTTCGAATCAACGAACAAGAGTGACGGCAAAACGATAATGCTGGACTCTTTCCTGACCAAGAACGTGCTGGTTGTCGGTAGCGGTGGCCGCGAGCACGCCATTGTGGACGCTTTGAGCCGCTCCAGACGTGTCGGCAAGATATTCTGCGCTCCTGGAAACGCCGGGATCGCCGCCCAGGCCGAGTGCGTTCCTCTCAAGGAGACACAGATCCCTGAACTTGTGGACTTCGCGAAGGAACACGGTGTTGACCTGACGGTTGTGGGGCCGGAAGTCCCTCTCTCCGCCGGAATCGCCGATGCCTTCGAAAAGGCTGGATTGAGGATATTCGGACCTTCCGCCGCAGCCGCCCGCATCGAGTCCAGCAAGGATTTCGCGAAACGGCTGATGGAGAAGTACGACATTCCGACCGCCGCCTTCAAGACCTTCGACAACTACGATGATGCCATTGAATATGTCAGCAGACACACCTTCCCGATTGTCCTGAAATATGACGGGCTGGCCGCCGGCAAGGGAGTCGTCATCCCGGAGACCTTCTCCGACGCCAAGGTGGCTCTGAAGGACATGCTCCTTGACGACAAATTCGGCAAGGGCAAGGTCGTGGTCGAGGAATATCTCACCGGCCCCGAGTTCTCGTTTATGTGCTTTGTGAACGGTAAGGAGGTCTTCCCTCTGGCCATCGCCCAGGATCACAAGAGAGCGTTCGAGGGAGACAAAGGCCCTAACACCGGAGGTATGGGAGCATATTCACCGGTTCCGGTCATCACCGCCGAGGATGAGGAATATGCCCTTGAGAACATTATGAAGAAGACTGCCGCCGCTATGGTCGCCGAAGGCTGCTCGTTCAAAGGGCTGCTTTACGGTGGCCTGATGAAGACTCCGTCCGGCATCAAGGTCATCGAGTTCAACTGCCGTTTCGGAGATCCTGAGACTGAGGTGGTTCTGCCTCGTCTGGAGTCAGACATCTACGACATATTCTCAGCCATCGCTGATGGTGGAATGTCGGTGAACGCTCCGGAGGGGACTGATTCCGTGGAGGGCGCAAGGCTTTCATCCGCCGAGCTTATGCCGGAGATCAAGTGGTCTTCCGAGCAGACTCTCGGCTTTGTGATGGCTTCGAAAGGCTATCCGGGCTCTTACGAGAAAGGCTTTGCGATCTCCGGTTTGGATGAGGCTTTGGCTGATCCGTCGGTCAGGATCTATCAGATGGGAACCAGGGAGGTCACAGATCCGGAATCCGGTGCCAAGTCTCTGGTGACTTCCGGTGGCCGTGTCCTGATGGTGGTCGCCTCCGGTGAAACCCTCCGCCAGGCCCGTGACAAAGCCCTCGCCGCCGTCCGTAAGATTCACTGCGACAACCTCTTCTACCGTTCCGACATCGGGCATCTTGTCCTATAGTTATAAATCTCACCTCTTCACCGCTTGCGGTGAAAGGGTGAAAGTAAGTCCCTCCCCCGAGGGGAGGGATTTAGGGAGAGGGTAACGTGAATAGATTGTCGTGGTAGGCACTTTGAACATGAGATAAGTTTTTTCAATTAGTAATAACCTTTTAGCGAGGTACAAATGTTATGACAATATCTGGAAAAGATTTAGCGGCCAGGTTAAAGGCCCGAATGGCCGAGCAGGTGGCCACATTCCCTGCAAAATATGGCCGAGTCCCTCATTTGGTCGTGATCCTGGTGGGAGACGACCCCGGCAGCCAGACCTACGTCAGGAACAAGGCCAAGGCCTGTGACGTGGTAGGAATCAGGAACACCACAGTCAGGATGCCTGCCGACACCCCTGAGCAGGTACTCCTCGACAAGATCGCCGAGCTCAACGCTGACGACACCGTTGACGGCATCCTTGTCCAGCTTCCTCTCCCGAAGCAGATCAGCGAACCGAAAGTGATCGAGGCCATAGCCCAGTCCAAAGACGTTGACGGCTTTCACCCGCTCAACACCGCTGCCCTTTGGCAGAAGAGACCGAACTCCTCCTGCGTTGTCCCTTGCACCCCTATGGGAATCATAAGGCTTCTTGAGGATGCCAATTATGAGATTGCCGGAAAGAATGCTGTCGTGATCGGCCGCAGCCAGATCGTCGGCCTCCCGATCACCAAACTTCTCCTTGACAGGAACGCTACGGTAACAGTCTGTCATTCAAAGACGAAGAACCTTTCTGAAATCACACGTCAGGCAGACATCCTTGTTGTGGCCATAGGCCGTGCCAAGTTCGTGACCGGTGATATGGTCAAGGACGGTGCCGCCGTGATCGATGTTGGAATGGACCTTGACGAGAACGGCAAGCTTTGCGGTGATGTGGACTTCGCCTCCGTCGAGCCGAAAGCTTCTGTCATCACCCCTGTTCCTGGCGGTGTCGGTCCGATGACTATCTGCTGCCTAATGGAGAACACCATCCAGTGCTTCCTCAACAAGGTTGCGGTTCGATAGGTTACACCAGTTAAATCGTTGACAAAATATAACTCCACTTAAGGATACTCTTGAGTGGAGTTAATGTTTAACGCTTCCCGTACGGATGTCTAAATAACATATTAATTGCTGATTATTCAGTGGAATACGTTTCAAGTGTTTTTATGAATATGTCAAATAACTTTTGGCTATTAAGTGGATTCCCTACATAAATTGGGTAACCATTCTTATTTAGAAGAAAGCTATGGAATCTTTTGTCATCAGGTATTCTTGGGTTCAATGATCTGAATTCTCCGTATTGGTCAATATAAATAGGAAAATTTAGGTGAGCATCTATAAGATTTATCAAAACCTCCTGAGCATTTTCGGGTAAAGGAGAGAAGAGAATGACAACATTGCATCCATTACTTTTAGATATTGTTTTATATTTATTAACGCTTTCAGCCAAGTGATTTATTACGCATGCTGAACATTCTGATTCATCGTAATTAATAATCAGAGTTTCTTTTCCTGACATATCACCTTTAGTGGAACTAATTATCCCTTTGTTTACTATTAGAAGTTCGGCGGGGAAGCATATTTTTGTGTTCTTGAATATCCTTACTTTCCAAGAAAGAGTAAAATCATGACAAGCGCTTATCATAGCCATTATCATGAACAGTGCAAGATATTTTGTAATTCTTGCGACTTTCATAGTTTATAATATAGAAGTGTAGGCTCTTTTGTCTCATTGTCATGGGACAATGTGTATAAACATGAATCATCATTTGATACGATGAAATTATAGAAAGGTTGATCTGTCTCATATCGCTGGATGATGTTTCCGTCCCAATCATAAACATCAATTCTGTCCTTAAAGTACCCAGGATAACCTTTATATTCTTTGTTTTCTACTGTGTTTGAATATGTCACATAGATATATCGGTCTGTTGTGGCTATTTTGATACCACGGTATTCTTTGTTTCTTATACTCGTCTTCCTACCGTTATAGACATACTCTGGGAGAATGTTTAATACCACATTATGGCTGGTAATGTTCTGGCCATCAAATCCCATTATGTCCATGAATCGTCCTTCGCCACAGGCGTATACCAATTTTGTTCTATCTGAGTTTAAAGCTATCTGGGCATTTGCAGAATAAAGGACTTGCTTGTTTTGATCTGGTGCTTGCTGTTTGTCTTCTATCCAGAATTTCAGAGGTGTTCTTAAATTATTTTTTAGATCAATGCTACTTAGAATCTCTTTACTTTTCCATTTACCCGCTATGGCTATTATAGTACTGTCATTTATGACCGTAAAATCACCAAATGTCTGGATGTCGTTCAGCCAGGTTGTTTGCTCGACTGACCAGTTAATTGGTTTTTCAACACTAAGTTTGACCTTTAGAAATTTGCTGATGCCGTTCGCTCCATGTTTATCAAAGGCCATTATATTCCTGTCGATGAATTTTGGCAACACAAAATGGATCTCTCTCTCGCTGCGTCCTTTGCGAAGGATTGTGTAACTTTCTGAGATTGTGCAATCGTCTTTTTTGTAGACTTTGACATTCCCGTTTCTGTCGTATGATGAAAACACAATCATAGAATCCGTTACCGCAAGGAAATCTGCGACATACAGATCCCCTTGCGTTACCTTAAATTGTTCTCCTTTGAGACTCAGCCTCGATTCCTCAGCGTTATTACTATCAGTGCATGCCCCTATAATGATAGTCAATATTATAGGGAGAAGATATTCTTTTAATTGAACCATTGAATCTTGCGAAGCTTAATCAACGTTCCTTAATCCAGTAGTTTCAGCGAGGAATTCTGTGCCAGAGGTGTCTTTCAAGATAAAGTAACAGACAGATATGGCCTGGACACATGGTACAGTGACAACTGTTGTGTCATTGGTAAGAGCATAAATGTTTGATTGCTCAAGAGAAGTCTCACCGCGCGAAGAGTAAGAGACCAGAATGACCGTTATCACTAATAAAGTGAAGAAAACTATTTTTTTTCATATATGAAACGTTTTTTCATTGTGGATTAAAATAATTATAATATCTATTATATCCAAATTTTACTTTTAAGGTTCCCACTGTTCTCAGTGTTATAAAAAAATTGCCTATCTTTGCCGCCACAGACATTAATTATGCGCAAGAACACTATCCAATCAATATCCGAACAGACCGGCTATTCAGTCTCGACAGTTTCCAGAGTCCTTTCAGGCAAGGCGCAACGCTCCAGAATCAGTCAGAAAGCGATTGAAATAATTCAGGCGGAGGCGAAAAGAATCAACTATACGCCGAATCTTCTTGCGCAAGGGCTTCGTACCAGCCGCACCTACACCATTGGCCTGACTGTGCCGGGGATTGACAACCCGTTCTTCGCCACGTTGGCTAGCACTGTGATCGAGAATCTTAAACTCGCCGGCTACCACACACTTCTGGCCGACTCGTTGGAAAATGAGAAGGATTTCGAGAGTTCCCTTATGATGTTCCGCTCAAGAAGCGTGGACGGCATAATCGCTGTTCCTGTCGGCAACACGACCGAATTGATGGACGAGATCACCGGCAACATCCCTACTGTCCTGATAGACCGTTACTTCGAGGGAACCTCCCTACCATACATCTGTACCGACAACTACGCCGGTGGCTATATGGCGACTGAATATCTCATCAACCGCGGCTGCCGCAACATCTTGTCAATCCAGGGCGTGGAGGGCTCGACCCCTTCAATGGAGCGTGTCAGAGGCTTCAAGGACGCCATCAGCGCCCACAGCGAAAAGCAAATTGAATATGCAATTGTGGGTGACGCTTTCTCTGTCGAGAATGGTTACGATCAGGTCAAGAGAATATTCAGTGATGGGGTAAGGTATGACGCTGTGTTTGCATATTCATCAACCATCCTGCTTGGTGCCATCCGCGCTTTCCGCGAGCTTGGCGTGAGGATTCCGGAGCAGGTGGGCATCATTTCTTTCGACAACAACGGTTTCCTGGACTTTTTGGATCCCGCTATCACCCGCATCGAGCAACCCCTCTCGGAGATCGGCCGCCTGGCCTCCCAGGTCCTGATCGACATCATTGAGAACAAGCATCAGGATCTCCCCCCTGTCCAACGCCTCATCGCCCCGACCCTCATCGTCCGCGACAGCTGCTGACGACGGTCGTGGCAGATCTACCCATCGGAAGGAAGCTCATTCAGGCTGTCAGCGTAGTCCGCGACAGCTGCTGACGACGGTCGTGGCAGACCTACCCATCGGAAGGAAGTTCATTCAGGCTGTCAGCGGAGTCCGCGACAGCTGCTGACGACTGGAGTGGTTGGCCTACCGCAAATAAATTTCTCCCAGGCGTAATTTTGGTAACGTGCAAAATTCGTCTGGGAGAAATTTTTTGCGGCCATAGGCGTTTGTGACCTAAGTTATGTGATTGCAGGCAGCAACTGAAAAAAGCCGGCTGTGGAGCGCTTCCACAGCCGGCCTTTCATATTCATTGAAGAACTTGTTAGAGTTCGTTCATTTCCTGCTCGTACTCGTCCTTGCGGCCGACGATGATGTCCTGGAACTCCTTCTGGCCAGTACCGGCCGGAATGAGATGACCGCAGATGACGTTCTCCTTCAGACCTTCGAGATGATCGACACGAGCCCTGATGGCAGCCTCGCTGAGCACCTTGGTCGTCTCCTGGAAGGAAGCCGCCGAGATGAAGCTGTTGGTCCTGAGGGCCGCTCTGGTGATACCCTGAAGCACAAGCTTGGCTGTGGCAGGATTCGCCTCGCGGACAGCCATCATCTTTCTGCCCTGCCTTTCGAGCGAGGAGTTCTCGTTCCTCATGTCGCGGGCGTCAATGATGTCACCGACCATGTACCTTTGTGAATCTCCGGCGTCAAGAACATAATACTTTCCGAATATGTTGTCGTTTGCGTCCATGAAATCCCATTTGTCAACCAGCTCTTCCTGCAGGAACTCAGTGTCGCCAGGATTGGTGATCTGAACCTTGCGCATCATCTGGCGGACGATGATCTCAAAGTGCTTGTCGTTGATCTTCACACCCTGCAGACGGTAAACCGCCTGAACCTCGTTGACGATGTAGTCCTGAGCCTTGACAGGTCCGAGGATGTTGAGGATGTCGGTAGGGGAGATGCCACCGTCAGAAAGCCTTGTTCCGGCCTTTACGTAGTCGTTCTCCTGAACCAGGATCTGCTTGGTAAGCGGAACGAGGTAGTGCTTCTCCACACCTGACTTGTTCTTGACGATGATCTCGCGGTTTCCTCTCTTGACCTTACCCATGAGAACCTCTCCATTGATCTCCGCAAGGATAGCAGGTGATGATGGAGTTCTGGCCTCGAACAGTTCGGTGACTCTTGGAAGACCTCCGGTGATGTCGCTTGACTTACCGATGGCGCGAGGAATCTTGATGATCACGTCACCGACATTGACCTTGTCTCCGTTGTTGGCGATAAGGTGGGCGCCGACAGGAAGGTTGTACTGCCTGATCTGGTTGCCTTCGTCGTCGAGGATGAGGATTGAAGGGTTCTTTGTCTTGTCCCTGGACTCAATGATGACCTTGTCCTTGTTGACGGCGAATTCATCGGCTGCCTCCTCACGGAATGTGACACCTTCGATCAGGTTGTCGAACTGAACCTTACCGGCGGTCTCCACAATCGTGATGGCGTTGTAAGGATCCCACTCGCAGAGCAGGTCGCCGTTCTTGATTGTGTCTCCGTCCTTGAAGTACAGTTTTGAACCGTATGGAACGTCATAGTGTGAGTAGGTGATGCCTGTGTTCTCGTCGATGATGCTGACCTCGGTCATACGGCTGACGACAATCTCCTGTACAGAACCGTCTTCACCGACTTTCTGGATGGTCCTAAGTTCCTCGAAGACAAGTTTTCCATCGTATTTGGCGACGATTGAGGAGTCAGCCGCGGTGCTGGATGCCGTACCACCGACGTGGAAGGTACGCAGGGTAAGCTGTGTACCAGGCTCACCGATGGACTGGGCGGCGATGACACCGACAACCTCACCTTTCTCAACCATCCGGCTGGTCGCAAGGTTACGTCCGTAGCACTTCGCGCAGACACCCTTGCGGGACTCGCACGTGAGCACCGAACGGATCTCGACCTGCTCGATCGGCAGATGGTCGATCAGATTGGCTGTCGCCTCGCGGATCTCCTCGCCGGCCTTGATGATAAGCTCACCGGTGAGAGGATTGAATATGTCGTGGACGGAAGTACGTCCGAGGATTCTTTCTCCGAGTGACTCGATGATCTCGTCCTTGTTCTTGATGGCGGTGGCGATAAGGCCTCTGAGCGTGCCGCAGTCTTCCTCAGTGATGATGACATCGTGGGAGACATCGACAAGACGACGGGTAAGATAACCGGCGTCAGCGGTCTTGAGGGCGGTGTCGGCCAGACCCTTACGGGCTCCGTGGGTGGAGATGAAGTACTCGAGCACCGTCATGCCCTCCTTCAGGTTGGAGATGATAGGGTTCTCGATGATCTCCGCTCCGGCCGCTCCTGACTTCTGAGGCTTGGCCATAAGTCCACGCATACCGCAAAGCTGCTTGATCTGCTGGGTTGAACCACGGGCTCCGGAGTCCAGCATCATATAAACCGGGTTGAATCCCTGCTGGTCAGCGGAAATCTGCTTTTCGACAATCTTTGTGAGTTTGTTGTCGATGGCACCCCAAAGGTCGATCACTTTGTTGTAGCGCTCGTTGTTGGTGATGAAGCCCATCGCATAGTTGTTCTTGACTTCCTCAACCTGCTTGTAACCCTCTTCGATAAGGCTTGCCTTCTCGGCCGGGATGATGACATCTCCAAGGTTGAACGAGATACCGGCTCTGAAAGCCTGGTCGTAACCCAGATTCTTGATGTCGTCCAGGAACTGTGCTGTTCTGGTCACACCGGTGCTCTTGATGACCTCGGTGATGATCTTGCGCAGGGATTTCTTTCCGAGAATCTCGTTGACGTAAGGGACCTCATCCGGAACATACTGGTTCACGATGATTCGTCCCGCCGTGGTCTTTTTGATCTCGTAACCCTTGCTCGGATCCATCTTGTCAACCGGAAGTCTCACCCCGATCTCGGCGTGCATGTCAATCGCCTTTTCGTTGTAGGCGACGATGACCTCTTCCGGCCCATAGAAGTTCATACCCTCGCCTTTCGCTCCCGGTCTGACCTTGGTGATGTAATACAAACCGAGCACCATGTCCTGTGAAGGGACGGTGATAGGGGTTCCGTTGGCAGGGTTAAGAATATTCTGGGAACCGAGCATCAGAAGCTGCGCCTCCATGACTGCCGCGTTGCCGAGTGGAAGGTGAACGGCCATCTGGTCACCATCGAAGTCGGCGTTGAAGGCCGTACATGCGAGAGGGTGGAGCTGGATGGCTTTGCCTTCGATCATTCTTGGCTGGAAGGCCTGGATACCAAGTCTATGGAGGGTAGGGGCACGGTTAAGGAGAACCGGATGACCCTTCATCACGTTCTCAAGGATGTCCCAGATGACAGGATCCTTTCTGTCCACGATCTTCTTCGCGGACTTCACTGTCTTGACGATTCCTCTTTCGATGAGCTTGCGGATGATGAATGGCTTGTAGAGCTCGGCCGCCATGAACTTAGGCAGACCGCACTCGTGCATATTCAGTTCAGGTCCTACAACGATAACCGAACGGGCTGAATAGTCCACACGCTTACCGAGGAGGTTCTGACGGAAACGTCCCTGCTTGCCTTTGAGTGAGTCTGAGAGGGATTTGAGAGCCCTGTTGGATTCGCTCTTCACAGCGCTTGACTTCTTGGAATTGTCGAACAGTGAGTCAACAGCTTCCTGAAGCATACGCTTCTCGTTTCTCAGGATGACCTCAGGAGCCTTGATCTCGATGAGTTTCTTGAGTCGGTTGTTCCTGATGATGACCCTTCTGTAGAGGTCGTTCAGGTCTGTGGTGGCGAAACGGCCTCCATCGAGCGGAACGAGCGGGCGCAGATCCGGCGGAATGACAGGAATGACTTTCATTATCATCCACTCCGGACGGTTGATGTTCCTTGACTCCATGAACCATTTCACGACTCCAAGTCTCTTCAGATGATCCGCCTTCCTCTGTTGTGAGGTCTCGTTGAGCATCTTGACGCGCAACTCTTTCGACAGTCCTTCGATGTCAGTCTCCTTCAGCAGGTCGTAGATGCCTTCGGCGCCCATCTTCGCGACAAACTTTCTCGGATCATCGAATGGTAGCTCATCGTTTTCCGGAAGCCTTGCGAGAACATCGAGATACTCGTCCTCTGAGAGGAGATCCATTTTCTCCAGTCCGCTGTCTCCAGGGTTGACCACTATGTATTTCTCATAGTAGATGACAGATTCGAGTTTCTTCGCCGGAAGTCCGAGAAGGGCTGAAATCTTGTTAGGCGCTGACTTGAAGTACCAGATGTGAGCCACAGGAACGGTCAGGGCGATGTGGCCCATCCTTTCCCTGCGGACTTTCTTTTCTGTCACCTCTACGCCGCACCTGTCGCAGACGATTCCACGGTAGCGGATCCTTTTGTACTTTCCGCAGTAGCATTCGTAGTCCTTTGTAGGTCCGAATATCTTTTCGCAGAAGAGACCGTCCCTTTCCGGTTTGTAGGTCCTGTAGTTCACTGTCTCAGGTTTCAGGACCTCGCCGCAGGATCTCGCTGAGATGTCCTCAGGGGAAGCCAGCGAGATGCTGATCGTCGAGAAGTTGCTCTTTACCTTGTTTTCCTTATTATTGAAAGTAGGCATATTCTTGAATGTCAATATTCTTGAAAATTAATCCAAAGTAACCTTGAGACCAAGTCCCCTAAGCTCGTGAAGCAGAACGTTGAGTGATTCCGGTATGCCTGGATTCGGCATCGGATCGCCTTTGACGATCGCCTCGTAGGTCTTGGAACGTCCGGTGACGTCGTCAGACTTGACGGTCAGGATCTCCTGAAGGGCATTGGCAGCACCGAATGCCTCAAGGGCCCAAACCTCCATCTCTCCGAACCTCTGGCCTCCGAACTGCGCCTTTCCGCCGAGCGGCTGCTGGGTGATGAGTGAATATGGTCCGATGGAACGCGCGTGCATCTTGTCATCGACCATGTGTCCCAGCTTGATCATGTAGATCACACCGACAGTCGCAGGCTGGTCGAACCACTCACCTGTTCCTCCGTCCCTGAGATGCGTCTTGCCGTATCTTGGGAGGCCGGCCTTGTCGGTGTAGTCGCAGATCTCCTCGATGGTGGCACCATCGAAGATCGGCGTGCTGAACTTCAGGCCAAGCCTTGCTCCGGCCCATCCGAGAACAGTCTCGTAGATCTGTCCGAGGTTCATTCGTGAAGGCACACCCAGAGGGTTCAGAACGATGTCCACTGGGGTTCCGTCCTCAAGGAACGGCATGTCTTCCTGACGGACGATCTTTGCCACGATACCCTTGTTTCCGTGACGTCCGGCCATCTTGTCACCCACGGTGATCTTCCTCTTCTTCGCGATGTAAACCTTGGCGAGTTGCATCACTCCGTTAGGAAGCTCGTCTCCGACCTTGATCTTGTCCATCTGCCTCTTGCACTCGGCTTCAGCGACCTTGTAGGTCAGGCAGTAGTTATTGATAAGTTCCTGAATGAGATGGTTTGATTCCTCGTCAGGAGTCCAGTTGCTGGAGTTGATGTTCTGGAAATCAATCGTCTTGAGTTTCTCAACAGTGATTTCCTTGCCCTTGGCGATGATCTCGACATCGTAGAGGTCGTTGACGCCCGCGCTCTTCTTGCCTTTTGTCAGGACGGTCAGTCTCTTGAAGAAATCAGCGTACAGCTTCGCGGCCTTCTTGTCAAACTCCTCCTGAATAAGGTCAAGGCGTGCTTTCTGATCAGTTTTGGCGGCTCTTCTGTTGCCCTCTTTGGCGGCTTTGGCGTAGAGCGCTGTCTTGATGACTGTTCCGCTGAGCGACGGATTAGCCTTGAGTGAGGCATCCTTCACGTCACCTGCCTTGTCTCCGAAGATCGCCTTGAGCAGTTTCTCCTCAGGAGAAGGATCGCTCTCACCCTTAGGGGTGATCTTACCGATCATGATGTCACCCGGCTCGATGTGCGCGCCGATTCTGATGATACCCTGCTTGTCCAGATCCTTTGTGGCATCCTCGCTCACGTTAGGAATATCAGAGGTCAGTTCCTCCATACCACGTTTGGTCTCGCGGACTTCGGTGAGATATTCATCGACATGGACTGAGGTGAGGATATCCCATTTCACCATCTCTTCCGAGAGCACGATGGCATCCTCATAGTTGTAACCTTTCCATGGCATGAAGGCTACCTTGAGGTTGCGTCCGAGCGCAAGCTCGCCGTTCTGTGTGGCATAGCCTTCCGTAAGCACCTGGCCCCCGGTCACTTTGTCACCCTTGCGGACGATTGGCTTGAGAGTGATGGTTGTACTCTGGTTTGTCCTTCTATAGATAGGAAGTGTATATACAGTCTCTTCCGGAGCGAATGAAACGAATTTCTCGTCATCCGTCCTGTCGTATCTGATTCTGATCTCCTTCGCGTCCACGTATGTCACTTCGCCTTCACGCTCTGCGACGAACTGTGTCCTGGAGTCAAGGCAAACCCTTTCTTCCAGGCCTGTTCCCACGATAGGGGATTCAGGACGGAGAAGCGGAACCGCCTGACGCATCATGTTCGCGCCCATCAAGGCACGGTGCGCGTCATCGTGCTCGAGGAACGGGATAAGTGATGCGGCGACGGAGGCCATCTGGTTAGGGGCGACGTCCATGTAGTCAACCTGCTCCTTTGAAACGACAGGGAAGTCGGCCTCAAGGCGGCACTGGATTCTGTCCTCCTTGATTGTTCCGTCATCCTCCATCTTGACCTTGGCAAGTGACACGAGTTTGTTCTCTTCCTCCTCGGCGGTCATGTAGTGCCATCCCTTGTCGGTCAGATCTACCTTTCCGTCATGTACCTCACGGTATGGAGTCTCGATGAATCCGAGCTGGTTGATTCTCGCGTAAACGCAGAGTGATGAGATAAGTCCGATGTTCGGGCCTTCAGGAGACTCGATAGGGCAGAGCCTTCCGTAGTGCGTATAGTGCACGTCCCTGACCTCGAATCCTGCCCTGTCTCTTGAAAGACCGCCTGGACCAAGGGCTGAGAGACGACGCTTGTGTGTGATCTCCGCCAGAGGGTTGGTCTGGTCCATGAACTGTGACAGCTGGCTGGTACCGAAGAACGAGTTGATCACGGAAGACAGAGTCTTGGCGTTGATCAGGTCGATCGGGTTGAACTGCTCGCTGTCCCGCACGTTCATTCTCTCGCGGATTGTCCTCGCCATTCTGGAAAGACCTACGCTGAACTGGTTGGCCAGCTGCTCGCCTACGGTGCGCACGCGTCTGTTGCTCAAGTGGTCGATGTCATCGACGGACGCCTTGGAGTTTATAAGTTGGATGAGATACCTGATGATCTCTATGATGTCTGTGTTGGTCAGAACCCTGATCTCAGGATCTGTCGTCAGACCAAGTTTCTTGTTCAGGCGGAACCTTCCGACGTTGCCAAGATCATATCTCTTCTCTGAGAAGAACAGTTTATCGATGACGTCCCTTGCGGTCGCCTCGTCAGGTGGTTCAGAATTGCGGAGCTGTTTGTAGATGAAGTTAACAGCTTCGATCTCAGTGTTGGTCGGATCCTTCTGGAGGGTGTTGAATATGATCGCATATTCATTTGAGTTGGCCTCGTCCTTCTGAAGAAGGATGGACTTCACGTCGGTGTCTGAAATCTTGGCGATGGTGTCATCGTCCAGTATTTCACCTCTCTCTACGATAGGAATGGTCCTTTCGATAGGAATGACCTCACCGGTGTCCTCATCCTCGAAATCCTCAGTCCACGTCTTGAGAACCTTGGCCGCCAGTTTACGGCCCTTGTTGTCCTCGAGATTCTGCGGTGTCACCTCGATTTCGTCGGCGAGACCGAATATGTCTATGATGTCTTTGTCTGAGTTGAAGCCTATCGCGCGCAGGAGAGTTGTGACAGGCAACTTCTTCTTGCGGTCGATATAGGCGTACATCACATTGTTGATGTCTGTCGCGAATTCAATCCAGGAGCCCTTGAAAGGGATGATTCTGGCTGAATATAACTTCGTTCCGTTAGCGTGCATGCTTTGGTCGAAGAACACACCAGGGGAGCGGTGCAGCTGGGAGACGATGATTCTTTCTGATCCGTTGATTACGAATGTGCCGGCCGGCGTCATGTATGGAATGTTGCCGAGGTACACATCCTGGACTCTTGTGTCAAAGTCCTCGTGCTCGGGATCTGTGCACGAAAGGCGGAGTTTTGCCTTCAGAGGAACATTGTATGTCAGCCCTCTCTCAAGACACTCGTCAATCGAATACTGAGGTGGATCGATGAAGTAATCGATGAATTCCAACTTGTAGTTGTTCCTCGTGTCTTCGATCGGGAATATTTCCTGGAACACCTGGAAGAGACCTTCGTTTTTTCTGTTCTCAGGAGTAGTCTCCAACTGGAAGAAATCCTTGAATGATTTCAACTGAACTTCCAGAAGGTCAGGATATTCCAGAATCTTTGATGTAGCGAACATTATTCGCTTGTTGTTAGTCTTTTTTGACATGTTCTGCCTTTAGGAAATGGAGAAAAACTTAATACGACAAAAAGGTTTAGAGCCTGCCTAGGCTCTAAACCTGATGATTTTCCCGCCAGGGGAAGCTGGGTTATTTAACCTCAACTTCGGCGCCTGCCTCTTCAAGGGCAGCCTTCAGTTGCTCAGCCTCTGCCTTGGATGCCTTCTCCTTCACTGTCTTAGGAGCGCCGTCCACGAGATCCTTAGCTTCCTTCAGACCAAGACCAAGGGCCTCCTTAACGGCCTTGATAACCTGAAGTTTAGCTGCGCCGGCTGACTTGAGGACAACGTCGAACTCAGTCTGCTCTGCTGGAGCGGCCTCAGCGGCTGCTGCAGGACCTGCTACTGCTACCGCAGCGGCTGCAGGCTCGATACCATACTCTTCCTTGAGAACTTTAGCAAGTTCCTGAACATCTTTTACAGTAAGGTTAACCAACTCTTCTGCAAGTGCTTTTACATCTGCCATAATTGATATTTATTAAATTGTTTGTTATTATTTCTCTTCTTTTTCCGAAAGTGTCTTGACAAGTCCGGCGATTGTGCTGCCACCGCCATTCTGGAGAGCGGAGATGACATTGCGCATAGGAGCCTGGAGGAGAGAGACGATGTCTCCGATGAGTTCTTCCCTGGACTTGATGGCGCAGAGCTCGTCGAGTTTTTCGGCTCCGACAAACGCACATTCCTGTACGTAAGCGCCTTTAAGCTGTGGTTTGCCCATCTCCTTCTGAAGCTTCTTGATAAGCTTCGCAGGACCGTTAGGTGTCTCGGCGTACATGATTGCCGTGTTGCCCTTGAGAACCGGAATAATGAGGTTCATCTCCTCGTTGTTCAGTGTCTTGAGGACATGGGCGAACAGGGTGTTCTTCACAACTGTGAGCTTGATTCCCTGCTCGAAGCATGCGCGGCGGAGCTTTACAGTGTTCTCAGCATTCAGTCCCTCGATGTCGGCGACATAGAAGTTAGGATACTGCTTCAGTTGTGCTGAGATGCTTTCAATAATCTGATCTTTCAATTCCTTCTTCATAATGAAATCCTTTTTTACTCAGCGCTGCCGCTTGTGAATGCTTTGACATCTATCTTGATACCCGGGCTCATAGTGGTGCAGATAGCCGCACTCTTGAGATATGTGCCCTTGAGAGCCTGTGGCTTGAGTTTCAGAACCTCGTTCAGGAGAGCCGTAGCGTTCTCGCAGATCTGAGCCGGGGTGAAAGAAACCTTACCTATGGCCGCATGTATAATACCGGTCTTGTCGACCTTGAAATCAATCTTGCCGCCCTTTACGTCCTTGACAGCGTTGCCGACTTCCATTGTAACGGTTCCTGTCTTAGGGTTAGGCATAAGTCCTCTTGGACCGAGAATACGGCCGAGAACACCGACCTTGGCCATTACTGAAGGGGTGCAGATGATAACATCCACGTCCGTCCAGCCGCCTTTGATCTTCTCTACATATTCATCGAGACCAACATAGTCTGCTCCGGCTTCCTTGGCCTCGTTCTCCTTGTCAGGAGTACAGAGTACAAGAACCCTTACAACCTTACCTGTTCCGTGAGGAAGGCTGACCACGCCACGGATCATCTGGTTTGCCTTACGAGGATCCACGCCAAGGTTGGCGGAAAGCTCGACTGAGGCATCGAACTTTGTGAAGGTGATGTCCTTCAGCATTTCACAAGCCTGGGCAAGAGTGTACTGTTTGGAAGCGTCGTACTTTGCTGTGACCGCTTTCTGATTTTTTGTAATTCTACTCATTTCGCATGTGAAAATTAAAGGTTCTCAGGAAATTTTCCGGTGACTTTGATGCCCATGCTTCTCGCTGTTCCGGCGACCATTTTCATCGCGGACGCAAGAGTGAAAGCGTTGAGGTCTGGCATCTTGCCTTCAGCGATCGCCTTAACCTGATCCCATGTTATGGAGGCCACTTTCCTTCTGTTAGGTTCGCCTGAACCTTTCTGAAGTTTGGCAGCTTCCTTGAGGGAAATGGCTACTGGTGGCTGCTTTACCTCGAACGTGAAGGACTTGTCTGAATAGACAGTGATGACTACAGGCACGATCTTTCCGGCGTTCTGTTGTGTCGCCGCATTGAACTGCTTGCAGAAGTCCATAATGTTCAAGCCTTTGGAACCGAGTGCCGGTCCTACCGGAGGCGCTGGATTGGCGGCTCCTGCTTTGATTTGGAGCTTGATGAATCCGGTAACTTCTTTTGCCATAATTGTTTGTTATTCTTTTGTTACTTGAGTAAAGCTGAGTTCCAGCAGGGTTTTTCTGCCGAAGATCACAACTATAACTTTGAGTTTGCTTCTGTCTTCCTCTATCGCATCTATCGTTCCGCTGAAACCGCTGAACGGGCCGTCTGTGATCTTGACAGACTCTCCGACTTCAAAATTGACTTCCGTCTCGACAGGATTGTCCACATTCTGGTCTTGATTGCCAAGAATCAACTGTGCCTCATCATCTCTGATCGGCACAGGTACTCTTTCGGTCATTGATCCGGATGTTCTCTTCTCTGTCAGGAAACCGGACATTCCAGGAATGTCGTTGCGGATTATATACTCCAATTCCGGGCAAAGCTGTGCCTGAATCAAGACATAGCCAGGATAAAGCAGTCTCTCAACCACTTTCCTCTTGCCATTCTTGGTTACTATCTCACGCTTTACCGGAACAAGAACCTGCGCGACCTGATCCTGCAGGCCAAAGCGCTCTATCTCTTTCTCAAGATAATCCTTGGCCTTCTTTTCCTTGCTTCCCGCTGTCCGAAGGACATACCATTTCATGTCACCCATGGTAATCAAAAAAAATTACAATGTGTAAATTGCTGTCATCAGATGCTCGAAAGCGAAGTCAACCACGAAGAGAACCAAAGCAAGGATCACAGTAGCGACCATAACCAGAAGGGCAGAGCTCTGAAGCTTTTCCCAGGTTGGCCACGTGACCTTCTTGGTGAGTTCCACGTAGGACTCTTTGCAATAGTTAATGAACTTTCTCATCTTTGCATTTAATGGACCTCGTAATTTGGAAGCTTCTACGATGTCTGTTAAACAATTACCAAATCGTAACCTTTGATATTTTAGCAGGGGAAGCAGGATTCGAACCCACATCGACGGTTTTGGAGACCGCTGAACTACCCTTGTTCTATTCCCCTGTGGTCAGGACGGAAATCCATGGACATCCGTCCTGTATGTTGAAGAATTACTCTTCGATCTTGATAACCTGGCCTGCACCTACGGTACGTCCACCTTCACGGATAGCGAACTGGAGACCTTCGTTGAGGGCTACAGGAGTGATGAGCTGAACGTCGATCTCAACGTTATCGCCTGGCATAACCATCTCGACTCCCTCCGGAAGGGTGATCTCACCGGTAACATCGAGGGTACGGATGAAGAACTGAGGACGATAGTGGTTGTGGAATGGAGTGTGACGTCCACCCTCTTCTTTCTTGAGGACGTAGATCTGAGCCTTGAAGTGCTTGTGAGGAGTGATGGAGCCTGGCTTGGCGACAACCTCACCTCTCTTGACTTCCTTCTTGTCGATACCACGGAGGAGAAGACCTACATTGTCTCCGGCCTCACCCTGATCGAGGAGCTTGCGGAACATCTCGACACCTGTTACAACGGTGCTTCTTGGAGCGTCACCGAAACCTACGAGCTCAACCGGGTCATTGACGTGGATTGTACCGGTCTCGATACGACCTGTAACAACGGTACCACGACCGGTGATGGAGAAGATGTCCTCGATAGGCATAAGGAATGGCTTCTCGTTCTGACGAACAGGCTGCGGGATGTACTCGTCAACAGCGTCCATGAGTTCCATAACCTTGTCTTCCCAAACCTTCTCTCCGTTGAGGGCTCCAAGAGCGGATCCACGGATGATAGGGCAGTTCTCATCGAACTTATAGAATCCGAGAAGGTCACGGATTTCCATCTCAACGAGGTCAAGCATCTCAGCGTCGTCAACAAGGTCAACCTTGTTCATGAACACGAGGATCTTAGGTACGTTCACCTGACGGGCGAGCAGGATGTGCTCACGGGTCTGAGGCATAGGACCGTCGGTAGCGGCTACAACGAGGATGGCTCCATCCATCTGAGCGGCACCAGTAACCATGTTCTTAACGTAGTCAGCGTGGCCTGGGCAGTCTACGTGAGCATAGTGGCGCTTCTCTGTCTCGTACTCTACGTGAGCGGAGTTGATGGTGATACCACGCTCCTTCTCCTCAGGAGCGTTGTCGATCTGATCGAAAGACTTTACCTTGTCAGCGTTACCAGAGACTCTCTCGGCGAGAACCTTGGTGATTGCGGCAGTCAAAGTCGTCTTACCGTGGTCAACATGGCCAATTGTACCGATGTTAACGTGCGGCTTCGTTCTTTGGAAAGTTTCTTTTGCCATAATATTATGATTTAAATGAGTAAACTAAATAATGCAGTTTGAGCCGGTGATGGGATTTGAACTCATGACCTCATCCTTACCAAGGATGCGCTCTACCCCTGAGCTACACCGGCTTTTTTATTTGGAGCGGAAGACGAGGTTCGAACTCGCGACCCTCAGCTTGGAAGGCTGATGCTCTACCAACTGAGCTACTTCCGCGAATGTTGTGGGAGGAGGTGGACTCGAACCACCGAACCCGAAGGAGCGGATTTACAGTCCGCCGCAATTGCCGCTATGCGATCCTCCCGATATGTCTTTGATACAGCTTTTGGCCGTTTGAGCCGATAGAGGGATTCGAACCCACGACCCCGAGATTACAAATCACGTGCTCTGGCCAACTGAGCTATATCGGCGGTATTTCAATGAATGTTCCCTTTCGCAAAGGGATTGCAAAGATAGGCATTAATTCGGATTATCCAAAACTTTTTTAATTATTTTTGAAAAAGTCCGGCGATTTCTGAATATATCCGCTCGGTGTCAAGCCCGCAGAGTTCCCTTTGCCGCGTCACCGGAGCCTGCGTGATGAACCTGTCGGGGATGCCGAGTCCTTTCACCGTGATGTCGAGCCCGCGGGAGGCGACATATTCACTCACCTCGCTGAACAGGCCGCCTTTGAGACATCCGTCCTCAAGGGTGAGGATATTCTTGAACCGCGCCGCTTCCTCCATAATGCCGGGGTCGAAAGGTTTGAGGAATCTTACATTGAATATGGCAGGCCCCTTTCCTGTCTCCTTTCTCAATCTTTCCGCCGCTTCCACCGCCCTGTTGACCACGGGCCCCAATGCCAGGACGGCCACTTCCTCTCCGTCCGTGATTTTTTCACCCTTGCCTATCTCCAATGGCTCCGGTGTGGCGTTCCGCCAGTCTGTACCTTCGCCAAGACCCCTCGGATAACGGATGACAAACGGCCCGTCCTTTATTCCTGTTCCTGTGTAAAGAAGTCGTTTCAGTTCGATTTCGTCCTTGGGGGCTGCTATCACCGTGTCTGGGATGCAGCGGAGTGACGCCATGTCGAATGCCCCCTGGTGTGTCGCCCCGTCCTCACCCACAAGCCCGGCCCTGTCCAGACACAGCACGACACCGAGGCGCTGGAGGGCAATGTCGTGGATGATCTCATCGTAGGCTCTCTGGGCGAAAGAGGAATAAATCACGCAGTAAGGCTTCATCCCGCCGGCCGCCAACCCTGCAGCGAATGTGGCCGCATGCTCCTCTGCGATCCCTACATCGAAGAACCTGTCCGGGAATCTCTCCGCGAAGCCGCTCATGCCGCTTCCTGTTGCCATGGCGGGAGTGATTCCGACCACTTTCGGATCCTTCTCGGCCAGTTCGCAGAGAACCTGACCGAAAACGTCTTGGTAGCGTGATGCTGAATATTCCTTGACCTGTCTCTCCCCTGTCTTCGGGTTGAACTTCCCGGGAGCGTGCCACGTTGTAGGGTCTGATTCCGCAGGAGCGTAGCCTTTTCCCTTGACGGTGCAGGTGTGCAGGATTTTCGGCCCCTTTATGTCCTTCAGGCGGCGAAGGGTCTTGACGACCTCCACGACATCATTGCCGTCGATAGGGCCGAAGTACCTGAATCCGAACGCCTCGAAGAGGTCGCCCCCGGAAGTGGTGACCAGTCCGGACTTGGTCTTCCGCACGAACCATTGGATCCTGTTGCGGAACTTGCCGGCTCCAAGCTTTTCCCAGATGCGGGTCTTGATGCGGTTGTAGGCCGGATCGGTCGTCAGTTTCAGCAGATATGAATGCAGGGCTCCCTTGTTGCCGTCGATGGCCATATCGTTGTCGTTCAGCACGACGAGAAGATCCGTGTCTTCCCATCCGGCGTTGTTGAGTCCCTCAAGCGCCAGCCCTCCGGTCATCGCACCGTCACCGATCATCGCCACGACCTTCTCGCCCGTGCCCGACAGCTTGGCGGCTTCGGCCATTCCAAGCGCCGCGGAGATTGATGTGGACGCGTGCCCGGCTCCGAACGCGTCATATTCGCTCTCGTCCCTGTTCGGGAATCCGCTTATCCCGTCCGGCATCCTGTTCTTTTTGAAGGCCTCTTTCCGGCCGGTCAGAATCTTGTGCGCGTATGCCTGATGCCCCACGTCAAAGACCAGTTTGTCCTTCGGCGTGTCAAACACATAGTGCAGACCCACAATCAGTTCCACGGCGCCAAGACTGGACGCCAGATGCCCCGGATTGTCCGCGCAGCACCTGACGATGTAGTCCCGGATCTCGCCGCAGAGCGGTCGCAGTTCCTCTATATCCAGTCTCCTGAGGTCTTCAGGAGAATTGATCTTATCTAGAATCATAAGGACGAAGGTACGACTTTATTCCGACATTTTTCTTATATTCGCAAGTTGTTTGAATATTTTTACATTCATTACGAATATATTTTAAAGAAATAATCAAATGTCAGAAAAGATCCAAAAACTGATGAATGACTCGCCGGCCGCAAGGTGGACCGCCCTCATTCTTATCGCGCTGATGATGTTCTTCGGCTACATGTTCGTGGACGTGATGTCTCCATTGCAGGCCCTGATCGAGCAGCAGAGGGGCTGGAGCCCGGACGTGTTCGGAACCTACGCCAGCGCTGAGTACATCCTCAATGTCTGCGGTTTCCTGATTCTCGCCGGTATCATCCTGGACAAGATGGGAGTCCGTTTCACGGGAATACTCTCCGCTTCGATGATGTTCATCGGAGCGTCGATTAAATATATAGGTATAACAGACTGGTTCCAGACCACGGCTTTCTGCGAGTGGCTCGGAACCTGGTGGGTATCAATGCCTGGCAGCGCCAAAATGGCCGCCCTTGGCTTTATGATCTTCGGATGCGGCTGCGAGATGGCCGGCACGACAGTCTCCAAGGCCATCGCCAAATGGTTTAAAGGCAAGGAGATGGCCATGGCGATGGGCGTGGAGATGGCAATCGCCCGTGTAGGAGTCTTCTGTGTGTTCTCGATCAGCCCTATCCTCGCCTCCAAACTCGGTGGTGTGCAGGGTCCTGTCGGATTCTGCACGGTCCTGCTTCTCATCGGCCTCATCAACTTCCTTGTGTTCAGCGTTATGGACAAGAAGTTCGACGGGCAGCTTGTGGAGGCAGGAGTCAAATCAGAAGAGCCGTCTTCTGATGAGGAATTCAAACTCAGCGATCTCGGCAAGATCTTCTCCTCGCAGAGTTTCTGGGTTGTCGCCCTTCTGTGCGTTCTCTATTATTCAGCGATCTTCCCGTTCCAGAGATATGGCGCGAACATGTTCCAGTGCAATCTGGATGGAATCTCCGCCAAGACAGCCTCTGACATATTCAGGTGGTTCCCGATCGGCGCCGCCATCATCACTCCGTTCCTTGGCAGGTTCCTTGACATGAAGGGTAAAGGTGCGACCATGCTTATCTGGGGTGCCCTGCTTTTGATTGTCTGCCACTTGGTGTTCGCTTTCGCGCTGCCTGCGACGCACAGCAAATTCCTGGCTCTCGCCACGATTGTGGTGCTTGGCATCAGTTTCGCGCTCGTTCCGGCCGCCCTATGGCCATCGGTTCCGAAGATCATCGACGAGAAGATTCTCGGCTCGGCCTACTGCCTTATCTTCTGGGTTCAGAACATCGGCCTCTGCTTTGTCCCTAAGCTGATCGGAAGCGTCCTTACAAGTGTCAACGCCGACAATCCAGCCGTCATCGCCGCCAAGGCCGCCGGCGCCGAGTTCATCCCTTACAACTACACGATTCCGCTCGTCATCTTCGCTGGATTCGGTGTGGCCGCCCTTCTGATCGCCCTTTACCTCAAGGTTCTTGACGGCAAGCGCCACCTCGGCCTTGAGCTCCCGAATATTCAGAAGTAGTTTTTTTGAATATACAAGGCCTTTTTGCGGCAGGGAGGGGCTTGGCTCCGACGGGTAAATCCCTCCCTTCGCTTCGCTCAGGGCCCCTCCCGTTCACGTGGCCACGGGCGGCCACGCCCGCTGAGTCAAGCCCCTCCCTGCCGCAAGGTGCAGGAATATGAAAGATTGATCGATTGTGAAAGGAAGTGGGATATGGGTGATTTGAGCTTAAATGAATGAAAACTAATACATTAATATCGTGGCAAGATTTTTAAGGAAATATTCGTGCTGGATAGCGCTGGCGTGTCTTGTGGTGCCGATGTTCGCGTCGTACTACTTTGACGATATGTTCTCCACGCTGTCCCACCTGTTCGAGAACCCGTCGATGCTCCAGCTCGGCTGGAACTCGGCTGACTACGGCCTCTACACCAGCGGTTACTCGGTCCTCTGCGTGTTCGGCGGCCTTGTGGTCTGCGGAATGCTGCTGGACAAATGGGGCGTGCGTGTCACTGGCTCGATATTCGTCACTATGATGACGGGAGGCGCCGCCCTCGTCACCTATGCGCTGACCTCAGGCCTTCCGCCGAAAACTTCTCTGACAATAGCCTACATCGGCTGCATGTTCTTCGGCCTTGGCAGCGAGATCGCCGGAGTCGCGGTCACGAGATCGATTGCCAAATGGTTCAAGGATGGAAACATGGCTTTTGCCATGGGACTCCAACTGGCCATCGCGAGGCTCGGAACGGCGTTTGCCCTTGTCATCTCGCCGAAACTGGTGGCAGAGAAGGGAGTGGGGGAGACATATTCATTGATGGAGACAGCCTCTCCGGCATTTCTGGGATTGATCCTGATGCTTGTCGGGATGGTTCTGTGGGCGATATTCGTGGCGATGGATGCAAGGTTCGACCGCCAGGCAGGCCTGAAGGACACGGTAGAGACCGCCGAGGAGGATAAGTTCTGTTTTTCAGATGTGGTGAAGCTGCTGAAAAACAGGCACTTCATCGTGATTGCCCTGCTGTGCGTGTTCTTCTACAGCAGTGTGGTCTCATTCAAGAAATTCGCCTCGTCCATTCTGATTCCACGGTTTGACGTGCCTGTCGAGGCCGCCAGCTGGATGGTTTCGATGCTTCCGTTCGCCACGGTTGTCTTCGCTCCGATTTTCGGATTGTTGGTGGACAAGATCGGTCACGGCACCCGCTGGATGCTCACCGGAGCCGTGCTGGCTCTTATCGCGCATCTGATGCTTGCCTTCGCCCCGTCCGGAATTCCGTTTTATGGCTATCTCAGTATGGTTTTCCTGGGCTTCGGCTATTCCCTGGTCCCGGCGGCGATGTGGCCATCCGTGCCTAAGATAGTACCGAACAAAGTGCTTGGTACTGCATATTCATTAATATACTGGGTTCAGAATCTTGGACTTATGTCGTTCAAAATGTTCGCCGGGAAAATCCTTGCCGACACCAACCTCGACAAAGGAGTCAGCGAGGCCGGTGCCTTTTGGGTTGAAGTGATGTTCGTGGCCGTCTGTGTCGTGGCCTTGCTTCTGGCCCTCTCGCTAAGCGTGTACTCACGCCGTAATCCTCATCTGAAGATGGATGTCCCTGACCGCGCGGTCAAATGATGTACGGCTTCTCAAAGTACCATGGCGCCGGGAATGATTTCCTCCTCGCTGACAATCGTGACGGGCATCTGTCCCTTTCGCCGACAATGATCCGCCATCTGTGCGACCGTCATGTCGGCTTCGGGGCTGACGGAGTCATGCTTCTGGAAAACAGTGACTTGGCGGATTTCAGGATGGTTTTCCACAATCCTGACGGAAGCGGAGGAATGATGTGCGGCAACGGAGGACGCTGCATTGTGTCATTCGCCGCTGATCTGGGAATATCCAAGGACGATGGCCATATTGTTTTTGAGGCCGCGGACGGGCTTCATCATGCGGAAATCATTACTTCCTCCGGGCCGACAACTCCGGAAAGAGTAGTCCGCTTACAGATGCGGGACGTGTCCGGCATCCAATCATTCCCGAAGGAACACGTCTGCTTTCTGGACACCGGCACACGCCACCTTGTCAAGTTTGTCCATGGCTTGAGTGAATATCCTGTCCAGTCGGATGGCGCGGCCCTTCGTCATGATCCACATTTCGCTCCAGTCGGCACGAATGTCAATTTTGTGGAACCGGAGCGGAAAGGCGACAGAGTGATTCTGAATATTCGTACATTCGAGAAAGGAGTTGAGGGAGAGACATTGGCCTGTGGCACCGGGATAGTGGCTTCGGCTTTAGCCGCATATTCACAAGGAGTCATTGGTAGTAATGGCACTGATGACCGTGTCTCGTGCATCGTGAGGGCTGCCATCGCCGACCTCATTGTTGATTTTGTCCCGATATTCGAAAACGGAAAGGCCTCTTTCGAGGATATTTGGTTGACAGGCCCCACGAATTATGTTGGCACTATTGAAATTATGTTGTAACTTTGGCAAGTTAAACGATAAAGTGATTTTTTTATGAAAAACTCGATCAAACTCTTCATTCTGGCGGCCATCATCATTGTCGCCGCTTCCTGCGAGAACAAACCTTCCACTATGAGCTACACCTTGACGGGAAATTTCTCCTATGTGCTCGATTTACCTAAGGAGTATCCGACAGTTGACAGCCTGTACTATAATAAGTATATTATGCTTGACAACTATTCAGCATTGTGCACCAGCTGCAATGATGTGAATTCAGGCTTCAGCGGCGGTTGGAAGGTTTCCGCGAAAAAAGGAGGCGCTGAAGACACGGATGAGCTTCTGATTTTCACATCCGCCGGGAAATATGCCGGTTACACCGAGCCGAAAACGGGTTTTGCCAACAAGACATACGCGGTGTACTTTCCGTCGATGTCGTCAGGCTATGACATCGTGTTCAAGTACAAGGACTATTTTACAAAATCCACCTGTAATGTGCTTGGATTCTACATCAACAACACCAAGTACACCGAAAAACTGGCTGACGAGGGAAAGATCGCTGACGGCGACTACTTTAAAGTGACCGCAACGTTCTTCAAGAACGACATGCCGGTCTGCACTGAGGAGTTCTATCTGGTTGACTACACCGGTGCCGAGCATAAGATTGTGAAGGATTGGACGGCTTGGGACATGAAGACCGCAAGAGGGTACGATGTGGATGCAGTGAAGTTTTCCGTGTCTTCCACCACGCTGCTTCCTACATTCTGTCTTGACATTCTCCTTGCGTCCGTCGCTGTGGAGTACTGACATCGGGTTGACATTAAGAAGCTGTTTTGCGCGTCCCCTTTTGATTTTCGATAGTCTAAATAATTGCCGTAATGAAAGAGAATCAGGAATATAAAAACGAAGCTCTGGCCGCTTTGAAAGGCCGGTGGGCTCCGTCTGTGCTTGCCGTGCTGGCATATATGGCTATTTTGGCAGTTTTCATCGCTCCTTATGAGATAAAGGCCATGCAGCTGTCGTACGATCCGACAAACCTGCAGCTTGCCGCCGACATGATGAAATGGTATCCGGTCTTCATTCTGGGCTGTATTTTTGTCTCGTTCCCGCTTTTGGTCGGACTGGTAAATGGTTTCAAGTCACTTTTCACGGATGGTGACGACAAGGTCCTTTCAAACGAGTTCAAGATCGGGTTCGGTAATTACTGGCATCATGTCTGGGGCATGTTCCTGAACAGATTCTTCGTCTTCCTTTGGTCGCTTCTGCTTTTTGTGCCGGGGATCATAAAGACCCTTTCCTATGCGATGACGAACTACATTCTTGTGGATAAGCCGGAACTCTCGGCCAACGAGGCGATCAACCTTAGCAAGGACATGATGTACGGCCACAAGTTTGACCTGTTCTACCTTTATCTTAGTTTTGCCGGATGGTTCATCCTGTGTCTCTTTACTCTGGGAATCGGTTTCCTGTGGCTCTACCCTTACGCACAGGCGGCGCAGGTGTCCTTCTACCTTGATGTCAAGGAAGACTACGAAAGACGAACAGGAGTTGACATTTAGGAACAATTTTAGATCAGACCCTCGGGCACATTCACCGAGATGGCCTTTGAGTCTTCATCGACGGACAGGATGAGATCTTCGTGCAAAGGGACCATCACCTGTCCGTCTTTCGTCTCTACGTAGAGACAGGTGTTGCCAGGGATGTCCTCGTAGTCAGTGATTTCGCCTAGACTCTTATTGTCCGCGTCCAGTAATGTCCAACCAATCAGGTCATCGACTGTCAGTCCATCATCCGAGCCTTCATATTCATTGATGCCGTCAGGCTTGGCGAATATGTCCTTGCCGACGAGCTCCTCCGCGTCTTCGAGGTTCTTGACTCCGGTCAGATGAGCCAGCGCGCGGTTCGTGCCTTTTCTTGAGAAAGATTCAATAAAAAACGGAACCGGCAGTCCATCGAATGTGATGAACACCGGTTCCTTTTGGTTCAGGTCCTCGGGACTTATCTCGCGGAATCCAATGAGGATTTCGCCTTCGGTACCGTTGGACTTCAGTACCCGGGCAACACGCAGAAGTTCTGACTTTGCCCTGGACATCGGATTAGGCCTCCGCTGGAGTCTCAGGAGCGGCCTCAGCTGCTGCCGCGGCTTCCTCGGCGGCCTTTGCTGCAGCTGCCTCTTCAGCAGCCTTGCGCTGAGCCTCGGCGAGTTCCTCGGCTTTCTTTGCGAGAGCCTCGGCCCTTTCCGCGTTAACCTTCTTCTCAGCCTCAAGAGCGACCTTGGCCTTCTCGGCGGCATCCTTTACGAGGCCAGCCTTCTTTGCGGCGATCTTAGCGTCCCTCTCCGCCTTCCAAGCGTTCCATTTGGCGTCGGCCTGCTCCTGTGTGAGAGCGCCCTTGGCGATTCCGCCATCGAGGTGCTTCCTAAGGAGAACTCCCTCGTAAGAGAGGATTCTGCGGGCTACGAGTGTAGGCTGAGCGCCGACATTGAGCCATTTGAGAGCCTTCTCGCCATCAAGGATGATGGTGGCAGGGTTGGTGTTAGGGTTGTAAGAGCCGAGCTGCTCGATGAAACGTCCGTCGCGAGGCGCGCGAGCGTCTGCCACAACAATGTGGAAGAATGCGAAATTCTTCTTACCGTGGCGCTGAAGTCTGATTTTAACAGCCATTGTGAATCTGTTTTAAATTGTTAATATTTTATTTACCGTCGCTTCCAACTCGTGAAAGCGTGCAAAGTTACAAATAATTCTTTTAATAAACAGAACCTGGCCTTGCAAATCTTTTATTTCTTTAGACTTATCGTTTCCTCCTTGCCGGTGATAAAAATCAGTGCCTAAACCTTGAAAAAATTTTGGTATTTCAGGAATATTATCTATCTTTGCAATCCCAAACAATTGGGGGACATACTTTGCGGTAGTGGTGAAATGGTATACACGCTACTTTGAGGGGGTAGTGGGCGCAAGCCCGTGTGAGTTCGACTCTCACCTACCGCACGATTTAAGGCCCGACGGTTTCCGCCGGGTCTTTTTCGTATTCAACGATTTTTCATTATGTTTGTGAATATGTTAAAGAAGATATTTATGCTTGGTGCGCTGCTGGGGGCGGCGACCTTGGCTTCCGGACAGGTGTCCCGTGTTCAGGAAGGAAAGAGTGGTCAGCGTCAGGACGCTGTCCCGTGTTCAGGAAGGAAAGAGTGTTCAGCGTCAGGACGCTGAGTTTGTGAGTGAATACATCACTCCGACACGGATTATGCTTGCCGAAGGTGGCGTTACCGGAACGGAGAACCTTCTGAGGCCGTATTGCGGACAGGTTTCCACCAACGAACCGAATGTCTGCATATTCAGGAACGGAAAGGACGGCAGGAGCTCTGTTCTGCTGGACTTCGGAAAGGAGATTCAAGGTGGCATTCAGATCGTGAGGGCTATGTCCGGTGACAAGGCGGCCGCGCGCTTCCGTGTCTGCTTCGGAGAGTCTGTGAGCGAGGCGCTGAGCAGCGTTGACGAGGCTGGCGCCACCGCCACCAACGAGCATTCGGTCAGAGACTTCGAGATTTCAGTCCCTTGGCTCGGGGCCGTTGAATATGGCAACACCGGCTTCCGCTTTGTGCGTCTGGACCTGCTCGGTGAGGACGCGGAGGCACTGCTGGTAGCGGTCAGGGCAATCTCTCGCTACCGTGACATCCCTTACGTCGGGCAATTCCGCTGCAGCGACGAGAGGCTGAACCAAATTTGGCAGACCGGAGCCTACACGGTTCATCTGAGTATGCAGGAATATCTTTGGGACGGCATCAAGAGGGACCGCCTTGTCTGGATAGGGGATATGCACCCCGAGGTGATGGCGGTGAACACCGTGTTCGGCGACCACAAGGTCGTCCGGAAGAGTCTTGACTATGTGCGGAACAGTACCCCTCCTACTGTCTGGATGAACGGAATATGCTCATATTCATTATGGTGGATCATCATTCAGCACCATCTTTATGAATATTACGGTGACATTGCCTACCTCCGTGAGCAGCACGCCTATCTGACAGAACTTCTGCACACGGTGATGGCAAACTTCGATGGATCTAAGGAGAACTTCAAGGACGGACGGTTCATCGACTGGCCTACTTCCGAGAAACCGGATGCCATTCACGCCGGGCTTCAGGCTCTTTCCGTAAGGGCTATGGAGGCGGGAGCTGATATGGCCGGATGGCTGGGAGACAGCAAGCTGAAAGAAGAATGTTCGGCAGCGGCCTTGAAACTGCGGGAGTATAAACCTTCCGTCACATCCAGCAAGCAGGCGGCAGCCCTTCTCTATCTTGAGAATATGGCCGGCGCTGACGAGGTCCGTGATGTGATTCTGGCCGGCGGAGCCAATGGATTCTCATCGTTTATGGGCTATTATATGCTTGAGGCGCTGGCCAAGAGCGGGAACTACGATGAGGCTATGAAGATGATCTCGGAATATTGGGGAGCGATGCTGGATCTCGGCGCGACAACGTTCTGGGAGGATTTCGATTATTCCAAGGCCGCCGGTGCCGGCAGGATTGACGAGATCGTTCCGGAAGGGAAGTACGACATCCACGCCGACGGCGGTGCCTACTGCTATGTCGGTCTGCGTCACAGTTTCTGCCACGGTTGGGCCTCCGGACCTACCACCTGGCTGAGTTCCCATGTGCTTGGCGTCGAACCGGTCGAACCAGGATTCAAGAAGGTCAGGATCAATCCTCATCTTGGTTCTTTGGAATGGGTGGAAGGCTCCTATCCTACACCTTACGGCCCGATCACCGTCTCGCACAGGAAATCCGCTGACGGTTCTGTCAAATCCAGTATCCATCTACCGAAAGGCGTGAGGCTGGTCAAATAAATAACAAAAAAGCCCGGCTTCATCGCCGGGCTTTTTTGTTATTTATTAAGTGAAAGATTACTTATAGTACTCAGCGAACTCGATGTCCATGGTGGCCTTCTCTGCGAGAGCCTTGTCTTTCTTCGCTACGGAGTCAAGGTTGGTCTTGACCTGGTCGAAGTTGCCCTGACGGGCGGCGATGATGGCTCTGAGGTAGTCAACCTTCGCATCCTTGCAGTGAGCTGCCTTGGAAGCCTTGTCAAGCTGACCTGTGAGGATGTAGGCGAGAACAGTGTTGTGGCAGCAGCCCTTCACGTCCTTGAGATCCTCTACAGCCTTGTCGTAGTCGCCAGTGAGGATGTCAACTACACCGATGTTGGCCTTGGCGGCGTCTGTGCCGGCCTTCTTGAAGTTCTTGGCGGCGGTCTCGTAGTCACCCTTGCGGAGTGCGATCACGCCAAGTGCGTTGGTGAGGTCGGCGTCCTTCTTCTGAACATCAGCGAAAGCCTTCTCTGCCTTCTTGACATCGTTGGCGTTGAGGTAGGCTACTCCAAGGTTGAACCTGGCCTTCTCGCTGTCGTACTTGTTGATTGCCTTGTCGTAAAGCTTAACCTTGCTGTCAAGATCCTTGGTGAGGGTGGCGGCGTGGAGGAGAGCCGGCTCGTCAAGGATGTCGATGTTGCTCTCAATCAACTCTATGAGCTCGTCTGACGTGTAGTTCTTGAACTCTACGTTGGCGATGAACCTCGCGCGGCGGAGCTCAGGAAGAACACCGCTCTTCAGCTCGGTGTAAACGGATGACATGTTCTTGATCTCGCTCTCACGGACAGCAGGATCGCTGTACATGGAGAGGACTCGGAGGATAAGATCCTTGTCTTCGATGTCAGAGTTCTGGACGAGCTCCTGGAAGCCTTCCCAGTCCTGACCGATGCTCTTGACCTCAGGATCGGCCACGTCCTTGCCCTTCATCACTTTGTCCCAAGCCTTGTCGGCGGACTTTGAACGCTTCTCGGAAAGGGTGTTGTTGAGCTTCTCGCCACCGTCAGGTGAAGCGTAAGCGACAACCTCTGTTCCTACAAGAGTCTTTCTCTCGTTGGCCTTGATCTCCTCAAGAGCGCTCTGGAAATCCTTGATGGACTGTCCTTTGAGCTGCTTTGACTGAACATCGGCCGAGTTGATGTTGTAGAGAATCTGGCCCTCGGCGGTCTGCTGGAGGACAGCCTGATAGCCGTCAGCCTTGTAAGGAACCTGTCCGGCAGCCTTCACAAGCATGTAAGTGGTGTTGACGCCATCGGCGACCTTCCTTACAGGAAGCTTGTAAGACTTTGCCTTGTACTTTGCGATGCCGCGAAGCTCGAGATGAGCCTGCTCCATGCCTTCCACATAGTCAAAGTGAACTTTCTCTGTCACGGTGCCGCCGGCCTTGGCGACAACCTTGTAGTTGTCCTTCACCTTCTCGCCCTGGTACATGAACGGGGTCATCTTGGCCTCGCCGCCATCGTAAACGAGAACAGGGGTGACCTCAAGGATCGCCTTAGGGTGGAAGTACTTAGCAGGATAGGTCACTGTAACAGTGGCGTCGATGCTGCCAGCGACACATTCCAGAACCGCAGGGTCGCATTTTACGACCACATTGTCAGCAAGTTCAGCCATTTTCTCGGCTGAAGAGCAGGCGACCGCAGCCATACCGATGAGAGCCGCGGCAAAAATTTTGAGTGTCTTTTTCATATTACTGATGATTAAAGATTGCATTCCAATGCTGCTAACAAATATACAAAGATAACTATTATTTTGTTAACTTTGCCAAACTCTGTGCAAATACTATGGATTCACAAGAACTGCAAAGACTTAAAAACAAATACGACATCATCGGCAATGATGCCGCTCTTAACCGGGCCTTGGAGACAGCCGTCGCTGTGGCTCCGACTGACTTGACTGTCCTTGTCACAGGTGAAAGCGGCGTCGGTAAAGAGAATATTCCAAAGATCATCCATCAGAACAGTCTCCGCAAGACAAGCAAATACTTTGCCGTAAATTGCGGCGCGATCCCGGAAGGCACGATTGACTCTGAGCTTTTCGGTCACGAGAAGGGCTCTTTCACCGGTGCGATCGAGACAAGGAAAGGCTATTTCGAGGAGGCGGACGGAGGCACTTTGTTTCTGGACGAGATCGGGGAGTTGCCTCTTGCCTCACAGGCAAAGCTGCTCAGGGTCCTTCAAAACGGTGAGTTCATCAAGGTAGGGTCCTCCAAGGTTCAGAAGACCGATGTCAGGGTCATCGCGGCCACGAATGTCAATCTTCTCTACGCTGTCGGCAAAGGCAAGTTCCGCGAGGATCTGTACTACAGGCTGAACGCTATCCAGATAATGATGCCCGCCCTGCGTGAACGCAAGGAGGACATTTATCTGCTGTTCAGGAAATTCACCTCGGATTTTTCCGAGAGATACGGAATGGGCAAGGTGACCCTGACAAACGATGCCATTGACCTGTTGATCAACTACCGCTGGCCCGGAAATATCCGACAGCTTAAAAATGTCGCCGAGACGGTCACCGCGTTGGAGTCCGAGAAGCTTACCCGGGCTTCGGAGAGATGTGTGGTGGATTCGGAAGCCTTGTCCCGTTATATTCCTAAGAATGAAGCCGGTCTGTTGCCGGTGGCGGCTCCGGAACCTTCCGGCGGAGCGATGCCTGATTCGGACAAGCAGATGATAATCAAGGCTATATTCGACCTCAAACAGGAGGTGGACAACCTCAAGGCCAGGCTGGATGCCGGGGAGCGTCCTGTGACTCCGGCCTTGCGTCCTGCCATCAGTCCGGTGCCGGAGCCTGATGAGGCCGAGTGGCAGGGCTCCGGTGAGCCTGTGACCGGTGGCGAGATCGGCAAGATCGTGGATATCAGCGCGGGAGTGCCGAAGAATCAGAATCTTTCGGTTGAGAAAGCCAAGTTGGACATGATTGTCAAGGCTCTTGAGAAACACGATGGCAACCGAAAATTGGCGGCCTTGGATTTAGGAGTGCCTGACCGGACTCTATACCGTTGGATAGCAAAGTATAACCTTGGCAAGAAATATGGTAAATGATGAATATGAAAAGATTTCTTATAGCGCTTTCTTTGCTTGTGGCCGCGGTCTTCGCCGGCTGCTCGATAGTCAGTTACTCATTTTCCGGAACATCCATCCAACCGGATGTCAAGACGGTCACAATCAATTATTTTGAATATAAGGCCCTCAAGGTGAACCCTAATCTCAGCAATGATCTCACCGAGGCCATGAGAGACAAGTTCAGGAAGCTTACGAAGCTGGAGCAGGTGGAGATGGACGGAGACCTTGAGCTTCAGGGGGAGGTGACCGGCTATGAGGTCAGGGCCGCCGCCGTGACGGCCAACGAGGTGGCCGCCCAGAACCGACTCACGGTCACAGTGAAGCTCAAGTTCACAAACAGGAAGTATCCCGAGGATGATTTTGAGAAGAGTTTCTCCGCATATTCAGACTATGATTCCACCAACTCGCTGGATGCCGTGGAATCCACCCTTTGCCAGGAGATAATCGACAAACTGGTTGAGGACATGTTCAATTCCAGCGTCGCGCAGTGGTAGTCATGGACGGGAACAAAAAGAATCTCCAGTCCTTGACCATGGACGAACTGACCGGGGTGATCAACCTTTACCCTTGGTTCGGCGGAGCCCGTAAGGAATTGTGTGCCAGGATGGCAAAAGTCGGAGGAAGCGAATGGGGCAGGGCGCAATACTCGGACACCGCCATGTACGTCGTTTCCCGGACATTGATCACCGGCATCATGCGTTCCGCTCGCCGTGAAGATTATTCCGACAAGGATGTGGAACGCCTGATAAAGGAATATATCAGGTCGGATTCCGGTGCCGAAGCGAAGGGACGGACGGAAGCGGCGGAAGGTACACGGGAATATTCATCAGCGGAACCGGAGTATCGCCGCACAGTGCGTGTCGCCGGAGGAGATTTCTTCTCTCCGGAGCAGTATGCCGCCGTGAGGAAGGACGAGGACAATGTCTTCTCCAACTTCAAATCCGAACGTTATGACGAGCCTGAAGGCCGCCGTTGGGAAGATCCGGAGCTCGGCTTTTGCACCGAGACATTGGCCGCGATTTACGCCGATCAAGGCTATTTTGTTGAGGCAAAGAAGATTTATTCCCGACTTATCTTGCGATATCCGGAAAAAAGTGCTTACTTTGCATCCCTTATTGAAAATTTGCGACAAGAAAATTAAAATTAAAGAATATGTTTACATTCCTCACAGTTTTTATTGTCATCGCGGCGATTCTTTTGATCATCGTCGTGCTGCTTCAGAACGGCAAGGGACAGGGAATGGCCAGTAACTTTACTTCAGCCAACCAGACTCTTGGCGTAAGACAGACCGCTGACATCCTTGAGAAGGTTTCCTGGGGTCTTGTCACTTTCATTCTCGTTGTTTCCATCATTACGGCGTTCACGACCAGAACCACCGTTTCCGGTGTTGACGTGACCGAGAAGATCGAGAACACAGCGGCCCAGCCTGAGTTCCCTTCAGCTCCTGTACAGCAGGCCAATCCTGCCCAGGAAGCTCCAGCCGCTGATTCTTCCACCGAATAACTGACATTTTGTCAGCTTTCGGGCTGTGGAACATAATTTGACTCTGAACCGTCTGGTCTTAGGACCGGACGGTCTTTTTTGTTACCGTCACGTGAACCGGCGCGGGCCGTGAGCGGAAGTGTCCCGAGACCGAAAAGGAGAGAAATTATGGAAAACAATACAAACAACAAATCATTGGAGTTCTTGCCTAAATTCGCAATCAACCTCAACGAACAGGCCGCGAAGGGAAAGCTCGATCCTGTCATCGGCAGGGACGAGGAGATCCGTAGGGTTCTGCAGATTCTGAGCAGAAGGACCAAGAACAATCCTATACTTGTAGGTGAGCCGGGTGTCGGTAAGACAGCCATCTCCGAAGGCATCGCCCAGAAGATCGTGGACGGTGACGTTCCGGAAAACCTTAAGAGCAAGAAGGTATATTCATTGGACATGGGTGCCTTGATCGCCGGTGCGAAGTACCAGGGTGAGTTCGAGGAGCGTCTGAAAGGAGTTGTCAAGGAAGTGGTTGACAGCGCCGGTGAGATCATCCTGTTCATCGATGAGATCCACACCCTTGTGGGGGCGGGCCGTTCGTCCGGTGCGATGGATGCCTCCAATATTCTTAAGCCTGCGCTTGCCAGAGGTGAGCTGAGGACAATCGGCTCGACGACTTTGGACGAGTACCAGAAGTACTTCGAGACCGACAAGGCGCTTGAGAGACGATTCCAGATGGTTCTGGTCGATGAGCCGTCACCGGCCGAGTCGATCGCCATCATGAGAGGTCTGAAGGAGAAGTACGAGAACCATCACCGTGTGAAGATCGAGGATGACGCGCTGATCGCCGCAGTCAATCTTTCACACCGGTACATCACGAACAGGTTCCTGCCGGACAAGGCCATCGACCTTGTGGACGAGGCCGCGTCCAAGCTGCGTTTGGAGATGAACTCCGTTCCGGAGCCTATCGCCGAGCTCAACAGTGACATCCGTCAGCTGGAGATCGAGAAGGAGGCCATCAAGCGTGAGGGAACGTCCCTGAAGTCCGAGAAGATTCAGAAGGAACTTTCCGACAAGATGGCCGAGAGGGAGGCTCTGATGAAGAGATGGAATGACGAGAAGGGCATTCTTTCAGGCCTTCAGGAAGCGCGTCAGGAGATCGAGGATTACAAGATCCAGTCCCAGGCAGCCGAAAGGGCGGGGGACTACGGCAAGGTAGCCGAGCTCCGTTACGGCAAGATCGCCGAGGCTCAGAAGAAGATTGACGAGCTGACCAGGAAACAGGCCGAGATCAAGGATCCGATTGTCACCGAGGCGGTTACCCCACAGGATATCGCCGAGGTTGTCGCCAAGTGGACCGGAATCCCGGTGCAGAAGATGCTTGAGAGCGAGAAGGAGAAGCTTCTGCGCATCGAGAGCGAACTGCACAAGAGGGTGGTAGGTCAGGATCAGGCCATCCAGGCTGTCGCTGATGCCGTACGTCGCAGCAGGGCCGGACTTTCCAACGAGAAGAGGCCGATCGGTTCGTTCCTCTTTATGGGTACGACCGGTGTCGGTAAGACTGAACTGGCAAAAGCTCTTGCGGAGTTTCTGTTCAATGACGAGAGCATGATCACGAGGATCGACATGAGTGAATATCAGGAACGTCACACAGTCAGCCGTCTGGTCGGCGCGCCTCCGGGATACGTCGGCTACGACGAGGGTGGACAGCTCACCGAGGCCGTAAGACGCAAACCTTATTCAGTCATCCTGTTGGATGAGATCGAGAAGGCGCATCCGGATGTGTTCAACGTCCTTCTGCAGGTTCTGGACGACGGCCGTCTGACCGACAACAAGGGCCGTACTGTGGACTTCAAGAACACCATCCTTATAATGACCTCCAATGTGGGCTCGGACATCATCCAGGGCTATATGGACAGGCTTCCGGCCGTCGGAAAGCCAGGCGTTGATCCGGCCGAGGAGATGAGGGCGATCGCCACAAGGCGTGAGCTTCTGGACGAGTGTAAGGAGAAGGTGATGGACGTGCTCAAGACTACGGTAAGGCCGGAGTTCCTGAACCGAATCGATGAGATCATAATGTTCGATCCGCTGACTCAGAATGACATCCGTGATATTCTTCATATCCAGATGAAGCAGCTTCAGAACAGGCTCTCCGAGGAAGGTGTCACCATCGAGTTCACAAAGGCTTTCGAGGATCACATGGTGACAGGCGGCTACGATCCGGCTTACGGTGCCCGTCCTATCAAGAGGTTGATGCAGCGTGAGCTTGTCAACCAGCTTGCCAAGGCCATCCTTGCGGGAACCGTCCACAAGGACTCCGTCATCGAGGTCGATGTGGCCGGTGGCCAGATTGTCCTGAACGACAAACAGTAAAATCAAGAGGATGACTCAGAAATGCAAAAGGGACTGACCCAAAAGGTCAGCCCCTTTTGCTATTGGGCGAAGTTGATTTCCCGGACGATGCGCTTCATCCCGGCGTACTTGTCCAAGACCCACATCACATAGCGGATGTCTGTGTTGATGCATTTGTTATAGCCCTGAGTGTAGGACGCGTCACTGGCGAGTGATTCGAGATTGCCGTCGAAGGCCAATCCGATGAGCTCGCCTTTTGCGTTCAGAACCGGGCTGCCCGAATTGCCGCCCGTGATGTCATTGTCCGTCATGAAATCGACAATCATCGTGCGTTTGCCGCCGACATTGGTTCCCCAACGCCCCCAGCGACCCTTTTCCAGAAGTTTTTTCTGCCTCTCCGTGAGAGTGTAGTCGTGGTCGGCGGGATTATATTTCTGAAGGATGCCTTTAGGCGTAGTGAACCAATCATACATGATGCCATCATTCGGCTGAAGGCCTCCCACCGTGCCGTAAGTGATTCTCATAGTGGAGTTCGCGTCAGGGTATTGCTCAACGTCCTTGTGGAACTTCATCCAGTAGAGCGCCTTTTTATATTCCTTTTCAAGGTGGGAAACATCCTGCATTTTCTTGGCTTGGCCGTTCCTGTTGTTGAAGGTCATTATCGGGGTGTCGGTCAGGAACAGTCTGAGCGGATCTTTCTTTACATCGTCGATTGACTGGATGTCTTCGATCCGCTTTGCGGAAGAGATCACGCTCTTGTTCCAAAGATATTCAGCCATGGCTTTGTAGTCATTCCCGAAACGGTCCTGCATCTTGCTTTGGTACTTCCCGAAATAGTATGACTCCAGGTTGTCGAAATATTCCTTGCAGGCATATTCAAGAAGTTCTTTTTCCACTCTGGCATCAGTGGCGGCGGCTCCTTCCCTCAGCGCTTCCTTGGCTTTTTCCACGGTTGAGGTGTTTCCCGCGCGGAGAAGGTAGCGGCTGATGTATGTTCCACGGAATATGGTCTCGCGGAAAAAGACCTTGTCCTTCTCGATGCTTTCTGTCAGTGAATATGCTTCCTTTAGATCCGGAATCAGATTCTCCCACATCGCCCTGCGGTTGGCCGCCGCGTTGATCCATCTCTGCATCTCGCGCTCCTGTGCGACCTTTTCGTCCTTGACCCAGAACCTCTTGAAGCATCGGACCATACCCTCATTGTTCTCCTGCACATTACTCAGCGAGAAGAACCAGTCCGAGTATTTCATCCTGACCTGCGGATCGGCATCCATCCACTTGCGGATGATGCCCATCTGCCCGCCACGGATCGCGTTTGACACCGGGAGGCTGACTTTTTCCAGATAGTTTATCTCTGCGGATGAGGAATATCTGTTCGTCCTTCCCGGGTAACCGATCACCATGGTGAACGACCCGGGATAGTACCCGGCGCGGGAGACTTTCAGGCTTTTTTCCCTTGTCACAGGCTCCCCGTCCTCGTATATCCTGTAGATCGTGAAGTCACAGTTGTGGCGAGGCCAGGTCCAATTGTCTTGATTCCCTCCGAAGTAGCCTATGCTCTGCGGAGGAGCGGCGACGAGCCTGAGGTCGGTATAGACCTTGTAAACGGACATATAGTACTTTTCTCCGGCCCACATGCTGCTCAGGATGCACTCCAGTCCCGTGGCCTTGTTGTACCGTTCCTCCATCATCGCGCTGATCTTCCTCATTCCGCACGGCTTGCCGGCGGAGCGGAGTTCCTTGGTAAGCCCCTTGACTTCCTCTGTGACATCGAATACCCTTTTCAGGAAGAAGACCTTCTCTCCTTCAACAGGGATCTCCTGCTCGCTTGTCATCGCCCAGAACCCGTCCTCCAGATAGTTGTGCTCAGGGGTACTGAGCTTCGCGATGTTCGAATACGCGCAGTGATGGTTGGTGATGATCAGGCCCTGGTCGGAGATCACGCTTCCGGTACAGTAGAATCCGATTGACACGACCGCGTCCGCGACCGCCGTCCCGGGAGCCTCGTCATTGTAGATCTCATTGGCCGCCAGCTTGAGCCCGCGCGCCCTCATGTTCTTCTCCAGCGCCTCGTTGATGTCCTGAATCATCCACATCCCCTCATCAGCAAAAGCCGTGGCGCCGAACATCAGCGCCACAGCCGTCAAAAGATACTTTGTTATCTTCATTTGAATGTTTTTATCTTTCCCTGATCACGTCGCCATGGTCTTTGACCACAGCTTCTTTCCACTTCTCCGTGTAGCCTGGCTGGGTGAGTCCGGCAGGAGTGCCCTCGTGCCACTTTGAGTGCTTGAATGAACCGTCGGCGTTCTGGGCCTTGACGTTGCCGTCGATGAACTTCACCAGAAGCAGTTCCTCAAGGGCGACCCAGTTCTCGAACTGTTTCTGGGCTGTGCCTACTGAATACTCGGTGAGCATCTTCCTGACGGACGCGAACCAGTCCTTGCTGTCCAGGCCTTTTCTCTCGGCTTTCGGAAGGATGGCGTTGTAGGCCTCAAGAGCCTTGCGGTCCATCTCTGCAAGTTTTGAGCCCATCTGCTCGTTCTCAAAATTGTCGATAGCTTCCTTAACTGTCGGAGCCATGATGTTGTAGGCCTTGTAGCAGGCGTTGGCGACACGGTTGTTGATCCAGAAGGAGGCGGTAGGGGAGTATTTCAGCATATTCCCGTTGCCCACCCTGAAGCACTCCGGCACCTTGTCGGTGCAGGTGTAGATCGGGGTGAGGTAGGATGTCGCCGCGTCATCGGTTCCGAACCAGATGACTCCTCCGACAACGTCCGGAAGGTCATGCCTTGACTGGCCCACGAACCAGAATCCGGTCTGCTGGGTGGCGATGGCCCTTTCGTTGACATAGCTCCAGCCCTTGTACTCGAATCCCATCGGTCTCCATCTGTAAGGAAGGGCGTTGCCGCCGGCTCCGATGTCGGTGGTCATATCCAGCGGAGTGCCCTCGAAGTGGTCTCTCATCGCATCTGCGACGTTCTTTACGGAAATCTTTCTGGCCGGTTTTACGAAAAGAGGCATCCTGTGGCTGAGATCCTTGCCGGTGATGTAGTCATAGTAGGCCGAGGCCGGCTCGGTGATGGTCTTGCCGTCCTTTTCGTAGGTGAACTGGCCGTCGCAGAGGATGTTGAAGGCGCTCCAGGCTCTTGCGTCGCAACCTCTGACGGTTCCGAAATCGGCGGGGCAGTAAGCCGCGCTGAAGTCGAAGTCCTCGTCCTTGCCGTCGAAGTAGCCTTTCTCCCTTGCGAAGGAGATCACGTCAGGGGCGTAGAGGCAGTTCTCAGGGTCGTTCAGCGGGAAGGTCTGGATGCGGGCCTGGTTGGCGTGCGAGCAGATGTAGCCGTCAGGAATCCTCATGGCCACCCACACGAATCCCTTGCGGATGTTCTTTCCGTCCTTCATCTCGCAGCCCTTTCCGATGAGGTCCATTATCCAGGCCTCGTCCTTGTCCGCTATCGAGAATGTCTCGCCTTCGGAAGCATATCCATATTCATTGGCCAGATCCACGATGACTTGGATCGCTTCCCTTGCCGTGCGGGCTCTTTGCAGGGCAACGTAGATGAGTGAGCCATAGTCCATTATGGCGGTGGTGTCCTCCAATTCAAGCCTTCCGCCCCAGGTCGTCTCGGCGATGATGAGCTGATGCTCGTTCATATTCCCGACTGTCTTGTAGGTGTGCGCGATCTGAGGAATCTGTCCCATCGGCTTGTAGGAGTCCCAGTTGATGATGTCGAGCATCGAGCCGGCTTTCCAGTCGGCGGCCGGGTGGAAGTACAGCTCTCCGTAGAGGACGTGCGAGTCCGCCGCGTAGGAGATTATGTTCGAGTTGTCGGTGCTGGCTCCCCTTGTCACGATGATGTTGGTGCAGGCATCAGCCCTGAAGCTTGCCGTGAGCACGCCGAAGGCGGTCAGGAGCGCGTAGATGGTTGAATTTTTAGCCATTTTGCGATTAACGTAATTATTGTTTAAATTTGTTATCCCATTAATAAAGTGTAAAGATATGAAAAATATTTTTCTTGCGGTCGCATGTCTGGTCATTTCGATGCCTTTGGTTTTCGCGCAGCAGAATCCGCCAAGTCCGGAGGAACAGGAGAAGAAACTGTCCGAGTTCATTCAGAAAGAGGTTGACAGACTGGAGATGACGCTAAAGCTTGAGGATTGGCAGGTGTTTTACGTGGACTCCATTCTGAATCATGATTACCGTGCCATGCAGGAAGAGATGAACAACCTGTCCTCGGCCAAAGTGTCTAACTTCGACATCTACACGAGAACCAGTGACAAATGGGCCGAGAACATCTATGTCGCATTCCGTAAGGTGCTTAATGACAATCAGTGGGATAAATATTTGAAGAATGGCGCCGCTCGCGACAAGAAGGCGCGTGAAAAAAGAAAGGCGAAGATGGAAAAGTCTTCCGCCAAACTGCAGGAAAATGATTAACTTTGCAGGAATATTTCGGGAATATTATGAAAGAAGAAATAGAAAAGCTGCTCGCGCATGTCAGCGAGCTGAATTGCAAGACCGCCAAGGAAGTAGAGGAGGCTCGTGTAAGGCTTCTCGGCAAGAAAGGAGAGATCACCAGACTGTTTGATGAGTTCAGGACATACGGTCCGGAGCTCAAGAAGGAGTTTGGCCGCAAGATAAACGAACTCAAGCAGGCCGCGCAGGCCAAGATTGACGAAATGAAAGAGCAGACGGCTTCGGAGGGTGCGTCTGATGGGCCTAAGGAGGATCTTTCCATGCCGGGGGTTCCTTTTGAACTCGGCTCCAGGCATCCTGTGTCGATTGTCCGTCAGGAGATCGTGGACATATTCAGAAAGTTCGGCTATGATGTGGCCGAGGGCCCTGAGATTGAGGACGACTATCATGTGTTCGAGGCTCTGAATTTCCCTCTGAACCACCCGGCGAGAGACATGCAGGACACTTTCTTCGTGTCCGCAGGCCATCCTGACCCGCTGTTGCTCAGAACGCATACGTCTTCCGTCCAGGTCCGCGCGATGGAGACCATGAAGCTTCCGATCCGTGTGATCTGCCCGGGACGCGTGTTCAGGAACGAGGCGATCTCCGCCCGTGCGCACTGCATCTTCCATCAGGTCGAGGGCCTTTACATTGACGAGAACGTGACGTTCGCCGACCTCAAGCAGGCGATCCTTCTTTTCGCCCGTGAGATGTTCGGGCCGGACACCCAGATCAGAATGCGTCCTTCCTACTTTCCGTTCACCGAGCCGTCGAGCGAGATCGACGTCAGCTGCAACATCTGCCACGGCAAGGGCTGCAACATCTGCAAGGGAACAGGCTGGCTGGAGATCATGGGTTGCGGAATGGTTGACCCTAACGTCCTTGAGGCTTCCGGCATCGACAGCAAGAAGTACAGCGGATTCGCATTTGGAATGGGTCTGGAGCGTATCGCGATGCTCAAGTGGCAGGTCAATGACCTCCGTCACTACTTCGAGAACGACCTCCGTTTCCTGTCCGAATTCAAGACTTCGATCGAGGTATAGAGCTTTATCGCAATTTTTTTGAAATTATTTCAGAAAAAGTTTGCGAATAAAGAAAAAAGCGCTACCTTTGTAATCCCAAAGCAATGCTACGGGTCACAAGTCTGCGGAAATAGCTCAGTTGGTAGAGCACGACCTTGCCAAGGTCGGGGTCGCGAGTTCAAGTCTCGTTTTCCGCTCCAGAGGCCATCCGGAATTCCGGATGGCCTTTTTTGGTGAAATCCCCGACTTGAACTCGCGGCCCGCTCCCCGAGGGAGCTGTCAGCGAAGCAGGCTGAGGGGTAACGTGGAAGTCGCGCCTCCCGCGGCACGCTCCAAAATGGTACAGGAAAGCTTCTTCCCGTGTACCAATCGCCTTAAAAGTGATGATTGGTACAGGAGAGAGCCTTCCCGTGTACACAATTGCCCTAAAAGAGATGATTGGTACAGGAGAGAGCCTTCCTGTGTACCAATCAGTGTAATTTGAGCCGTTTGTGCAGGGAGAGTGCCTTTGAGGTACGAAAAATCCCTCCTTCCAGTACATGCCGGAAGGAGGGAATGTGTAAGGGGTGTCGGGTCGGAACTGACCACTATCCAGCGGACTGAAACCGACTACTTGTTCTTGATGCAGCGGAGAGACTGACCACCCAGATAGTTGGTGTAGCCGACGGTCGCCCTGCCTTCCATATAGGTCTTTGTGAACGTTGACATGACACCAAAGAACTGAACATTTCCGTTTTTCTCGTTTACAGTGAATCCTGTTGAGCCGAGGATGTATGACATTGACGGCTTGCCGAGATATCCATCTACAGAGCAGTTGGCGGCGGATGTCATTGTCGAAGTGTATTTTCCGGCTGCCGTTGGAGAGGTTTTGTTGATGACTCCAGAGAAAGACCATCCGAAGCCGTCCGCATCCAAGGCTGTGATTTTGGCACCGTTGTAACCTTCATCAAAGTATGCCGCGTTCTTGTCGATGAGCGTTCCTGATTCTCCATTGGCTTTGTTGGAGTTACCGCAAAGAGCCACGAACTCCGCTCTTGTAGGGATGTGCCATCCATCCGGGCAAATGCCTTGCGCGCCTTCGAATGTCGTGTAGTTGTCCTTTGTGACCTCGGCTTTAAAGACGGTAGGGTAGTCATAGAGATAACCCTTTTCAGCAATAGCGGCTGCGTCGGTGGTAGGTTTCCCATCATCTCCAACCGGATTCCAGACACCGTTGCCATCAGCAGGATTTGAAGAAGGAGTCTTTCCTTCCGGCACATAGCGCAGATTCTCGGCCATCCAGGTGCGGCCATCCTTCATCTTGACCGTGCGGTACTTCACGCCGGCATATTCAAGGACACTGCCTTCCTGACGGACAGAGACTTTGACTGAGGTTTCCGCATCGATAGCGAATGTGAGTTCACCTGTACGCTCGGACTCGGTGTTGGCGGCGACAGCGATCTTCACGGTCTGCTCTGAATCGGAGGCCTTGCCGCTTGAAGGGGTGACGGTGATCCAGTCACAGTTGTTCTGAACCGTCCAGTCCTTGTTGGTCTTGACAGTGACCTCTTTCTCGCCTGCCTCAGAGCCAAACTCAAGATCCTTTTCAGAGACGTTGAGGTTTGGCCTTCCGGTCTGGCTGATCTTTATGGTGGCCGGGGCGGCTGAACTGCTGATGTTGACAGTGCATTCGCGGTCCAGTCCGTCATTCTCCAAAACGGTGACGATGATTGTCTCATTGCCGTTGCCGCTTGTCTTGTTTATCGAAACCCAGTCCTTGATGCCGGTTATTTCCCAAGCCGTATTTGACTCGATGGTGACATTCTTGCTTGACGCGCTTCCGTCGAAGGCAAGACTCTCGGGACTAACCTTGAGGGAAGGATCCTCGTCCTTTGTGCATGCGCCCAGCAACAGGGCGGCCGATGCGAGAAGATAGAAAAACTTTTTCATGATCGTTTGTTATTTGATAAAAACTTGCTAAAACTCGTAACCAATCCTGACAGCGCTTCCCGACCTGTCCGATCCGCCGCAATGGACGATGTCGAACCCGTGGAGCCAGCTGCAGGAGACCTCGGCGTAAAGGCCGCGGGTCTTGCCAATGGAAAAATCGTACCGAAGCGAAAGCGCTGCCCCGAGGCGGACGGCGTTCTCCCACTCGTTCCAGAGGTTGTACCACGATTCGGGACGGAAAGGAGACGCGCCGTGATCCGCACCTTCGCCGGTCATCCCGGCGGTCTCGTCCCTGAAGCCTTTGAGAAAATCAAGGCCGCACCCAAGCCTGAACCTTCCCAGCCTGAACTGCGCCGCCGCGGAAGCGCTGACAATCTCCTCATTTCCTTTGAATGAATATGGATCCACAGCCGACGACAGCTCGTTCCCCTTGGCGTATCCCGCTTCGGCATGAATCCTGTAAAGCCACGACAACTGCCCGGTGCCGTAGAAGGAATATTCAGTGGCGACTCTCATCCTCCTGCGCTCGAAGATCCGGTTGTGTCCGTAGGTGACGGGAACAGTGACGCCTCCGGAGGAAACCTTGTCGATGACATATTCATTGTTCCACTGCCGGAACCAGTTGTAGCGGATTCTGAAGATGTTGGTTCCATTGCCGGTCTCATGTCTGTAGCCAAGGCGCGCGGTGACACTCCGTCCGGGGAACCGGAAGAACGTGTAGGATTTCTCGCCGACCCCTCCACTGGACGCAAGCCATTCAATGTCAGCGTATAATGCTCCGTCTGCCAGAGGACGCTCAATCTGGGCCGAGGCTCCGTAGGAATATTCCTTGACGGTGAATCTGTCAAGTCCGGATTCGGAAAGGTGGATGCCGCTGCCGTTCCAGACCTGCTGGACTCCGTACATCATGCCTTTGTCGAGGAAAGCGTAGTAAGAGTCCGCCGTGGCCGTGCCGATCTGCTCGGCCTGGATGGATTCGGAGTTCTTGCTGAATATCATGGCCGCGCCGACCGTCCACTTGTCCAGTCTCAGTACAGCCGACGGAGTGACGGTCATGTCAAGACGATAGTTGGTGTGCCTGATGTCTTTGCGCTTGGCGTAGTTGTCTGACTCGAAATCCATTTTTGCTCCGACGGTCAGGCGGTCGTTCAAAGGAACTGCTATGCCTCCCGAGAACATGTAGGTCTGCAGGGTCTTGTCACCGGGGGTGAACTCAAGCACATCGACAGGGTAATACCCTGGCCTTATGAACATCGAGCCGCACATGTCTTTTCCCTGTTTCTGGGCGAACGAGAACGAGCCTGTCATCGAGAACCTGTCCAGATCGACCCTCGTATTGGCTGCCGCCCCGGCCTGCCATGATGAGGATGACTCGTAGGAGGGTTTGAAATCTCCTCCGTTCATTCCTCCGTGTAGCTCGGCGTATGATGCCTTGACAGGGGTACCGTTCCTGATGCCGCTGATGTTTCTTCCGTCGTTCCAGAAACTGTTGTCCTGGATCTTGTCGTAGGCTGTCTGGGCTGACGCCGCGCGAACACTCAGCGCCCAAAGCGCCACGGTCACAAGCGCCGCCCTATTTGTGAAGACTTTGAGTTTCGCGTTCATAGAAATCGTTCGTTGAGTTGTTTGTGTCCTGAAGAACCTCGTAACCTGCCTCAGCCGAGGCCTCCTCGTCGGTTTTCCGGAACAGGGTATGACCTTTGAATGTGTTTGACTGATAGACGAATCCGGCATCTATGGAAGGCATGAGCCTTTTCGTGTTCGATGTGGAGCGCCCGTCAAAGACCTCCACTCCGTCCAGTATCCATCCGGTAGGCACGGTGACCACATAGTCATTGGTGCTGCCTGGAATCTGAATGACATTCTCACTTCTTGACGAGCCTCCGCTTGGAGCGACGAATTCCTGAATTGTCATCCCCTTGGCCTTGAAGATTACGATGACCGGAGATGAGATCGAGACGGCATAAGCATTGGCGATTCCGGTCTTGATCACCAGATTAAGGATATGATCATTGCGGATCCTGTCTCCCGGAGCGGGGTGGTAGGTGGTGTTCGGAAAGTTGTTCGGGCCGTTGTTGTAGCAGACAAAATAGTCAGGATTGTTGAGGTTCACTGAAAGAGGGACATTGACCGTGTGGTCGATCGCACCGTTGATGCAGATGACGGCGTCCTCGCCCGGCTTCAGAGGGAATGTCTTCCCGTCGCCTTCAATCTGCCATACCGCCTGGATGATGGGCACAAAGGGCTTGAACACGGTATTCCCCTCCTCATCCTTTGATGTCCAAGGGTTTGTCGCCGTTGAATTGTAAGGAGAGGCTGTCCCGAAGCAGAGGCTGTCCAGATAGACGGTTTCGTCAATGTTGTTGTGCAGGATCACATACTTGTCCGTCTGGTACGTTCCCTCTTTAGGGGCCATGCTGCATCCTCCGACATAGATTTCTTTGATAACGATCGACCCTCCTTCCGAGCGTTCGAGAGGAAGCGAGATTTCCGAATCTCCGGAGATGGAGACCTTGTCAGCCGTTCCATTGAATATGCTGGATCCTTTTCTGTCCGAAGTGGAGATCAGGTAAAGCCCGTCGGGCAGCCTCATGATCACCTTACCCCCGTCGTCAGTCAGAGCTGAGGAAGAACTTCCGTTCAGGATGTTCTGCACAGAAACGTTGACTCCGGCACGCGCCAGATCCTCGTAGCCTTCCGGCCAGACCGGCTTGATTGTCACGGTGTTGATATCTGAATATGCCGCCGGGATGTCCATGCATCCAAGGCAGGTCAGAGCCATTAATGAATATGTCAATAAACGCTTAAGCCTCATGTTCTTAGAATTTAAGCCTGCAGGTGAGTCCATAGTAGAAGGCCGGTGTGAAGATCGCGCTTACTCCGGTGGCATAACTTGTGACGTAACGTCTTGAGTTGGTGAAGTTATTGGCGAAGAACGAGAGCGACACGTGGTCGCCGATCTCCTTTGTTATGCTGAGGTTGGCGGAGAAATAAGGATCGTAGCCATCTTTCGCGAAAGTGTAGATGTTCCCCGAGCGGATGACAAGGCGGGCCAGATCCGGGTTCGAGGCGCAGTCCTCCGTCCAGTCCAGCACGTTCCCTTCCAGATCCATGTACTTGACCGGGTGGATCGCCGTATAGGACTTCCCGTCGTAGATGTCTCCTCCGGTAGGATTGTTGGAATCCTCACTGACCGTGAACGCGTATGTCTTGCCGTCATATTCGGACAGATTCTGAGAGTGTCTCATCAGCGCCGCCTCCAGTCTTACCGTGACGATCAGCCGCGCCTGTGGAATGTGGGTGATCGCAGTGAGGTTCGCGTCGATGTTGTCCGTGGCCTTGCCATTGATCACGGAATTGCCTCCCGCATAGATTCCGACATACTGGTAGGATCTGTCGGCCAGTGAGGTGTGCTGCCAGCCGGTGTTGTAGTAATAATAAGGAGTGTCGTCCACATAGCGGCTGTGGCTGTAGGAGGCGTCCAGCCTGAAGGATGTCCTGATCGGCCTGATCTCCGGGAAATCAGCGGTCAATTCCACTCCGGATCTGCGGATGGATTTTCCGTTGCCCTGAACGCTGGAGTTCACGAACGTGCGGTCGTTCACCTTGGTGTCCATCTCTGTCCAGCTCGCTCCATTGTCTCCGCTCACTGAGATCACACCGGTGTGCTGATCGACCTTGAATGTCGGGTCAGCAGGCATTGTGAAACCGTCAGGGAGCATGCTGATGCGGTTGTTCACAGGTGTGTAACTGTTCTGCATCGCATAAGGATTACGGGTGATGTTGAGGAATCCGACGAGCGACAGTCTCACGCCGCCATATTCAGCGTCAATGCCAATCTCCGAGTTTGAGTTGCTCTGCCATTTCAGGCCGGGGTTGTATTTTATTGAATATGGTACCGTATGATAGGCATAGGCTGCCTGTCCAGAGGTCCCGTAGGACGCTCCGAAGACCTGGATGTCACGGTATTCCTGCCTTGGGTAGAGGATGAAGAACGACGGCAGTTTCTGGGTGATGCCCCAACCCCCTCTGATGGCCAGATGCCTGCCCAATGACCATTTGGCGTTCAGGCGAGGGGAGAGTGTCCGCAGGTTGTCGTAGGAGGAGTTCTTGATGAGGACGTTCTCCCATCGGAGTCCGGCGCTGAGGTTCAGCGATGTCTTGCCGATCGGCAGTGTGAGGTTGTCCTCAATGTAGCATGCGGCGTTGTGCATGTAAGGATAGTCTTTGTAAGGCCTTGGACGGTAGCCGTTGGCGGCCAGGGACGGATCTTCATAGTATTCCCCCTCACCGACATTGCCGTCGGCTTTCCAAGTGGCTCCGGCCTTGAGCACGCTTTTGACTTTACCCCAATGCTTCAGCCAGTTGTAGTGAAGCCCGAGGGAGTAGTCCAGCTCCCTTGAGTCCTCGACCAGATCGGAGTAGAAGGTGAGAGGCAGGGCGTCGGCAAGGCTGTAACCCTCCTCGGCATAGTGGACAGATGGCTGCGAGGAACCGTATGAATTATATTCATGAGCCTTTGAGAGCTTGTCATGGTAATAAGCTGAGCCTTCGAGCCTTATGTTTGTCACCCAGCTTTTGTTCAGCAGCCAGAGCAGTTTGAAGTGCGGCGTCAGGACATAGTCCCTGACTTTTGAATATTCATCAGAGAACAGGTCCGGGTCGTTCTTGCTGTTCATGCCTCCAAGGTTGCCCGAGATTCCGGCCTCAAGGCGTAGTCTCTTGGCGAATGTGTTGCTGTAGTCCAGCGTGAAGCCCCTTCTGGTGTAGGATGTGTAAGGCGAGGTCAGCTTCTTTGTGGCCTTGGCCCATTCCATGCTGACGTTGAGGACTCCGTTGCGGTCTCCGAGGTCGAATCCTTTGGACGCGCTGGTTTCGTAGGTCCTTGGGTTGACCGAGAACGTGACGTTGGCAGGGGTCTTGCCTTTTTTGGTGATAACGCGGATCATTCCGCTGTTGAGGTCGCCGTATTCGGCCGAAGGCACTCCGGTGATGACCTCCACGGATTCGATGTTATCGACAGAGATGCTTCTCGTCCCCGTTCCTTCCATCTTTCCGAAACTTGCGTTGCCGCCGATGCGCACTCCATCGACCTCTATGGCCGTTCCGAATGCGGCGTTGCCCGCCGTCGAACCTCCGCTGCGGAGCGACAGCACGTTGTTCGTGGTCAGATCCGGATTGATGGTCTTTCCTCCCGGCAGCAGGGCGGAGATGTCGGCCATGTTGGACATCTGGAGATGATCCAGCGCGCCACGTCCGATTTTCTGTGTCGTGTTGATGTTGTCTTTGGATTTCTCCGCTGTCACCACCACGCCTTCCAGCGCCAATGAACTGACAGTCAGTCTGATCTCCAGACCGGTAAGATCTCGCTTCACTGAAATACGCTGGTTCACGTCAACGTAGCCAAGGCAGGAGACATTCATGTCATAGTCTCCCTGCTGCACACCGTCAAGGCTGAACTTTCCGTTGAGGTCGGAAACAGCCCAGAGGTAATTTCCGTCCAGCCGGAATACAGCCCCGGCTACAGCCTCTCCGCTCTTGGAGTCCACGACCTTGCCGTTCATCTTGAGCGGTCCGGCGGCCAAGGTTGAGACTGAAAACATCAACAGGGCCACCAGCGTCATTATGAGATTCGATGCTTTCATTTAGAACTGGTTGATTGGCAAACTTACATAAAAATCTGCGATTTTTACGCCCTTCCAATAAGAAAGGAACAGTTTTTTAGCGGAAATATAGTGATTTATCTTATAATGAGTATGGCCGTTCTCCTTTGATTTGCCGATTTTTCCATTGAAATTATCCCGTTTCTGAATAAAAAACGTTTATATTTGCAACCTTAGTAAGCGTTAAAAAATAAGTTGGTAAAGATATGGCGGTAAAAGAAAATAAATTCAATCTCGCGTTCAACATATTCCTTGTGGCCGGAATGTTGCTGGCCGTCACTGTCACGACCATATTCAAGCTTCAGCAACCGGGTGTGAAGACTTTCATGCTGCTTTTGGCGGCATTCGGCTCCGTGATGGGTGTTGTGAACACGGTGATGTCGGCCAACGGGAACATCCTGACATTCGTGTTCGGCTTCATCGATGTGCTGATCGGCACGATTGTCTATCTGGACAACGGGATAATGGGGAATTTCGCCTTGCACGCGTTCTATTTCCTGCCGATGCAGTTCGTCGGTTTCTGGCAATGGAGCAAGAGGGGAGCGAAGGTGCGTTCCGGGGAGGAAAGCTCGCATTTGAAGGCGCGGCGGCTGACAGGAAGCCAATGGGCCTGGCTGGCTACCGGAATATTCATAGGCATCGCGGCGTTGTACCTTATATTATTATATGTGGACGGAGCGAAGCTTGCCGCTGGAAAGATTGAATATATCGACAAGTCGAAGATCCTCCTCGACGCCGTGGTGATGATTCTGAATATAGCAGGTCAGGTGCTGATGAGCCTTGCTTTCATGGAACAGTGGTACATCTGGATTCTGGTGAATGTCTCATCGATCTCCCTGTGGGCCGTCGCGGTTATGAGCGGAGCAGGTTCGGGCAATGCGGCCGTGATGCTTATAAAGTACATTTTCTATCTGCTCAATTCTCTCAACGGCTTGAGAATATGGCTGAATCTTAGCCGCCGTACCATTTGATTCCTAAAGGATTCCATAGAGGCTTGACTGTCTCCTTCCTGTTTGTATTTGACAGTATAAGGAGGCAAATTTGGAATATTGACTATTTTTTACTTACTTTGTGACGCTATTTGTTCCCGGATTTGCCCGGTGACAGCCTTAATAGCGTAATTGGCAAGAATATACTTATTTAATTTATTCAATTATGACTGAAGAAGAAATCGTAAAGCAGGTCAAAGCGATTATCGTTGACAAGCTGGGCGTCGAGGAGTCTGAAGTGACTGAGAGCGCCAACTTCACAAATGATCTCGGAGCTGATTCACTTGACACAGTTGAGCTTCTTATGGAGTTTGAGAGAGTGTTCGGAATCAAGATTCCTGATGAGGAGACAAGCACTATCGCAACTGTTAAGGACGCGATCGACAAGGTCAAGGAGAAGCTCGCCGGCAAGGAGGAAGCATAATAATCCTTTGACAGAAAGAATAAAGCCTCGGATCTTGGTCCGAGGCTTTTTCTTTAGATAATCACGGCCTTGACCGAAAAAATAAAATGGCAAATTTCGGTAACGTGCAAAATTTGCCATTTTCGTTTTTTTCGGTCCGCTGCCCCAATCTATTTCTCTGGATATCCTTTAGGAATGGCGAACGTCACTTTCAGCTTAGGCTTCTTGCCATCGGCCTTAGGCCCGCGCAGAACGGCCCGGTAATAACGATCCTTGTCCAACTCTGTGCTGGAAGTCGTTTTGGTGGCCGAAGAAAATGCGTATTGGGCCATTGTCTGATAGTTGTAGTAGTTGTTGTAGTATCCGTAACCACCATAGCCATAGCCACCGTAACCGTACCCATATCCACCATATCCATAACCGCCGTATAGTTGGTTCGCGTATGAAGCGTAAGCCATCTGCTGGTAGTAATTGGCCATTTCCTCAGCCTCCGCGTCAGTTGTGGTCGTCTTCTCGTACCACATGATCAGGAACCAGATGTCGTAGTTTGATAGCTTGCTGTCATCGGTCTTTTTCCGGATGATCTGCTGGACGTGATGCGTGATGTCCGGAGCGTAGTTGCAAAGCGAACGGTTGACTTCACCCTGATTCTCGTCCGACGCGCTAGCGTCAGTCAGACCGGCGAACGTCACTGTCGTGTCCGTGCTGATCTTGATGGTAGGACTCAAGATCTTAGGATAACGGAACATGGTCGTGTAGTCGTCAGGGAAATCGAACGGCATCTCTATCGTGGCCTTGGAGATCAGGGTCGTGGCTGGATTTCCGCCTTTTTTGATGATCTCCTCGTTGACCAGGCGCTGGATCTCCGCCGCCGGAACAACCGGCTTGATTCCGCTTCCTCCCTCGATGTAGATCTTGTCCTCGGCCTTGCCGATAAGATGATCCGACTCGTGGCGGTCAACATTGAACACATATTGCGAAGGCACTGTCTTGGCAGAGATCAGCGAGTCCAGGTCCTGCATCTCGATCGGGCTGAAATAGAACATCAGGCTTGAGTCCCTTCTCTCCCCGTCGAACTCTCCGTTGAAATAGAGTATCGCATAGTTGTCCGTCCTTGTGATGTAGGATGCGCCGGTGCTTTGCTTGATAAGCCTGAGGATGTCCATCTCGTACATGTCGAACCTTCCGCCGTTGCCGGTAGGGTCATCGGTGCAGAGGTATATTCCCGGGAATTTCTTCGCGTAGGTCTTCAGATCCTTCAGGTCATCCTGCGTCATGCTCAGATACTGCTTCCCGTAGTCTTCCGTGAACTCGAATGTCAGAGAATCCTGACCGTTGGCGACAGGAACACCTTTGGTGATCCTCTTGTCTCCATGCTTGACTTCGGCCCTGGAGAAATATTCATTGGTTCCCAGCGGCTCTGTGAGCGCATAGACGTTGACATTCTGGAGGATGTTCGCCTGACTTTCGTCAGCCATGGAGACAGAGTCCACGGCCGCCTTGAACTTGAACCTCTGGAAGACAGGATCCTTACCGAAATCCACTGAGTCCAGCACCGGAACCAGCGTCACCACGCTTCCTCTGCTGAAAAGTCCGAAAGTCTCGTCCCGGATGGCGCCGATGGTGATCCTTCTCGAAGAATAGGCCGTGAGGCTGTCGATGGATTTCATCCAAACCTCATCGAGGTCGAACTCGGCCGTGTGGAAGTCGTATTTCTGGTCGGTGGGAATAAAATCTCCGCCGAGGTTCTGATCCACCCCGACGCAAGACACAAGTCCCGCCAACAGGGCGACTATTGCTGTAAGCTTTCTCATTTACTGCAACTGTTGATAAAAGTCATCGTATTCCTCGATGTAGCGTCCGCTGGCTATCGATTCCTCGTTGAAAGGAAGGGTCGGTATATTCCTGTCCTCGCAGAACTTGACCAATTCAGGATCAATCTCTTTGTCTCCGAATATTATACCGTCTGAATACATGGCGGCGGTTTCAGCAAGATTTATGCCAGTGGCCATCTCCGGAAGCGGGACCTCCGCCGGCTTGATGCCGCCGAACAGCACGTTGTCCTTGAAGGAAGGAGAGAATGTCTCTCCGGCGATCTCGCTGTAGAGGGATGTCACAATCCTGCTCCCGCTGAATATCGGATCTCCGTTGTAGGCCTTCTTGAGGTACAGCGGCACCAGATGCGAGATCCAGCCCTGGCAATGGATGATGTCCGGAGCCCAGCGCAGTTTCTTGACGGTCTCCAGCACGCCTCTGGCGAAGAAGATGGCTCTCTGGCCGTTGTCCTCGAAAAATTTGCCGTCGGCGTCACGTGCGATCTGCTTGCGGCGGAAATAGTCCTCGTTGTCTATGAAATAGACCTGGATCCTTGCGGACGAGATCGAGGCCACCTTGATCACAAGCGGCCTGTCGACATCTCCGATGATGATGTTCATTCCGGAAAGCCGAATCACCTCATGGAGCTGGTTCTTGCGCTCGTTGATGCAACCATAGCGCGGCATGAAAGCCCTTATCTCTTTCTTACGCTCCTGAATGCCCTGCGGCAGGCAACGTCCGATCTTGGAGATCGGCGTCTCCGGCAGGAACGGCATTATTTCCGAATTGACGAATAAAACTCTGTTTACGGGTTTTCCCATGGTAATTTTCTTGTCTTACAAAGGTAATAATTTTTTTTTTCATATTTCGATATTTCACTATCTTTGAATCCAATTTGGAGTATTGTGCGAAATGGCGTCAGGTGAAAACAGATTGATACGTCGCAGGCTCGCCGGAGCCTGGCTGTCCACGGTGATCAGCATCAGTCTTGTGCTGCTGCTTGTCGGCGTGGCGGGACTTCTGGTGGCCAACGCCAGAAGTGTCTCCGATTATTTCAAGGAGAACATGCAGGTTTCCGTGCTGATGAAGCAGGAGGTCGGCGATGATGAGGCGATGGAATATGTCTCCGATCTGGACGCCAAGCCTTTCATCAAGAGCACCACGTTCGTGTCGCGGGAGCAAGGGGCCAAAGAGATGACGGATCTTCTTGGCGAGGATTTCCTCAATGTCTTCGAGGCGGCTCCGATTCCTGTCTCAGTGGATGTGACCCTGAAGGCGGATTACGTGTCGTCGGACAGTCTGGAGGTCGTGAAGAATGAGATCATGAAATCTCCTTTGGTCGATGAGGTGGTCTATCAGCAGTCTCTTGTGGACAAGCTGAACACCAATCTGCGGAAGATCTCCATGGTGCTTGGTGTTTTCATCGTCCTGCTTCTCTTCATTTCCTTCGTGCTGATCAACAACACTGTGAGACTGAATGTGTTCTCTCGCAGGTTCACGATCCACACGATGAGACTTGTCGGCGCCACGAAGTCTTTCATCCGCGCCCCGTTCCTGGTCCAGGCGGTGTTCCAGGGGCTTTTCTCGGCTCTTCTGGCCACCTTGATGCTTGTCGGGATTCTCTTTTTTGTCAGAAGCGAGTTCGCTCAGCTTTTCGAGGTGTTCAGGCTGGACATGCTTCTGATTGTGATCGGAGTCGAGATTCTTGCCGGCGTGCTGATCTGCGTTGTCAGCACGGCGTTGGTCGTAGGCCGTCTTGTCTCGCTCTCCAAAGATGAACTTTATTGCTAACAATTAATTATTCAGGAATATGTCAGATAACACCAAGATGCCAATCACCGGCAAAGGTCTGCGGATGCTCCTCATGGGGCTTGTAGTGATGGTGGCCGGCTTCGTGCTGATGATGGGGGGAGGAACAGTTGAGCCGGACAATTTCAATTGGGCGATGTTTGATTTCCGCAGGCTTGTGGCCGCGCCTCTTGTGATCATCTGCGGGATTGTCATAGAGATCGTCGCCATCATGCGCCGCCCGAAGAACACGGAAAACGAATAGCATATGGACTGGTTGCAAGCTCTTCTTTTGGGGATCGTGCAGGGACTGACCGAGTTCCTGCCGGTCAGCTCCAGCGGACACCTTATGATAGTAAGGGACTTGCTGGGCGTTGACGGGGACGGTTTTCTGGATTTTACAGTGACTGTCCATCTTGCCACTGTACTGAGCACCGTCATCGTGTTCTGGAAACCGATCTGCAAGCTTCTGGCGGGATTCTTCAGGTTCAAGTACAACGACGAGACCGACTATGTGTTCAAGATCATCGTCTCGATGGTTCCGATAGCGGTCGTCGGCCTGTTGTTCAAGGACAAGGTGGAAGCGTTGTTCTCCGACAACCTTTTCACTGTGGCTGTGTGTCTGATTGTAACCGCGATCCTGCTGTATCTTTCCGATGTCTCCGGCCGGACTTCCAAACGCGGCGGGCAGGAGCCTCCGGTCAGCGAGGCGCGTAATGGAATATCCTATTGGCAGGCCCTTGTTGTCGGTCTCAGCCAGGCTGTCGCCGTGGCTCCGGGACTGTCCCGTTCGGGAACCACCATCGCCACCGGACTTCTGTGCGGAGTCAAGCGTGAGGTTATGGCGCAGTTCTCGTTCCTGATGGTTCTCGTGCCTATCATCGGGGAGCAGTTCCTGGATCTTCTCAAGAGTCTTTCCGGCGGCGCGGCCCTTGGAGGGGGCCTCAGTCCGGTATGTCTCGTTGTCGGGTTCCTGGCGGCGTTCCTGTCCGGACTTTTCGCCTGCAAGGTCATGATCTCGATAGTGAAGAAGGCCCGGCTGACGTGGTTCGCCCTCTACTGTCTTGTAGCCTCGCTGCTTCTTCTGGTTTTCGCTTAGGAATATTCATAGAACATCATGGCTGACAGAACGCTCGTTTACTTTGTTTCTGATGTCCACCTTGGCCTGGACGTGAACGATCCCGCCGACAGGGAAGCGCGTTTCGTCAGTTTCCTGAAGTCCATCCCGAAGGATCGAGCAAAGTCCCTGTACCTTCTTGGGGACATCTGGGATTTCTGGTACGAGTACCATGATGTTGTCCCGAAAGGGTATGTCAGGGTGTTCGCCGCCTTGATGGATCTGATGGACGCCGGGGTGGAGGTCTGCTTTTTCCAAGGCAACCATGACATCTGGTGCTTCCATTATTTCGAGGATCTCGGTATCAAGATTCTCCAGCAACCTTACGTCACCGAGATAGGAGGGAAAGTCTTCTGCCTCGGTCACGGAGACGGACTCGGGCCGGGACACAAATGGTACAAACTGATGCGCTGGGGATTCCGTAACAAGTTCTTCCAGAGTATATTCAGCCTTCTCCATCCTTACATCGCGTTCCGTTTCGGCAAGGGGTGTTCCAAGAAGAGCAGGGTGGCGAAGAGTCAGGAATATGTATTCAAGGGCACCGATGAGCCGCTGTACAGGTTCGCGGTGGATTTCTCCACGCGAAGGCATATCGACTATTTCGTTTTCGGGCATTTCCATGTGAGCGAGGACCTGGAACTTCCTACCGGAGCCAGGCTTCTCATCCTGAAGGATTGGATGAAGCCTCACTCGTCGAACTTTATCTCTTTCGACACGATGTCCGGGTGCTTGGGCATCTCCCAGAATATCGAATAGTACAGGGCGTCGAACTCGCCTCTCTGCCATTTCTCGACCAGATATTCAGTCATCCTGTCTTCCCCGTTCGGGGCGTAGCTGGATTTGAGGTTCTGTCCGAATATTTTCGCCACGCCTTGCCAGAACCCGGCGGAGACACCGCTTTTGTAGTCCTTTATTATTGAATATGATGATTTCCCTATCTCCCTGTCAACCAGTTTGATGAGCAGTCTGCCCTGTGAGATGGTCATGTTCCTGAGCGGTTTCTCGTAGGCTTCCAGGAGCTCTTTCTGGAGGCGGTTGACATATTTTTCCTTTTTCCTGCGCCTGAGGCTGTTTTGGGCGATGTGCCTGTCGGCCTGGCTTTCCATGTCCTTGGCCAATAGCGCGTAAGGATAAACCTTGTTGAAGTTGTAGACCAGGCGGTAGTACCTCTTCAGATCTCTTTTTGTGCCCCGGTAGCCTTTGGGGAAAATCCACGCTGGGTCTATGCTGTCGTAGTAGGCCGTGTCGCCGTGCTCCACGCGGTATCCCATGTAGCCGGAACGGCCTCGGCCGTTTGTCTGCGGAGGCACATCATCAGCTTGACCGGCGGAGACCCCGGTCACCGTCAGCATCCCCGCCAGAAAGCAGGTCATATATGCGATCAGCCTTTTCATTGATTCGCCATGCAAAGTTACGGATATCTTGAAAAAAGTGTGCCATAATGATGAGCGTTTATAGGCCGTCCGGGGCGCTGTCGAAATTGAAGACAAAAATTTTTTGAGTGAATGTCTAATGTCTTGAAAATGATATGTTTCTTTTGGCGTTTCCGTGGTCGAAAAAGTTGAGAAATTTTTCAATTTATGTTTGAAATTCGTGAATTTTTGCTAACTTTGCAGTCCCAAATTCTAGGGTGTAGTGGCGCAATGCGCTGATATTCAATAGATTTTGGAGAATTTGGAAATTATTAAAGTAGTACAGCAATGTTACAACCAAAGAAAACTAAGTTCAGAAGAGAACAAAAGAACGTGATGAAGGGTATGGCCCAGAGGGGCAACCAGCTCGCGTTCGGTTCCTTCGGTCTCAAGACCCTCGAGAACTGCTGGATCACAGCGCAGCAGATTGAGTCCGCGCGTCAGGCTATTTCACGTTGTATGAACCGTGAGGGACAGATCTGGATCAGGATCTTCCCGGTCAAGCCTTTCACCAAGAAGCCTCTCGACACCCGTATGGGTAAGGGTAAGGGTGATCCTCAGGGATTCGTCGCTCCTGTGACCCCGGGCCGTATCATCTTCGAGGCTGACGGCGTCTCACTCGCCATAGCGAAAGAGGCTATGCGTCTCGCCGCCCACAAGCTTCCTATCGCGACCAAGTTCGTGGTCCGCAGGGATTATGTTGAATAATAAATGGAGAATGAATAATGAAAACATCTGAAGTTCGCGAGATGTCCATTGCAGATCTGCAGGACCGCATCCAGGTTGAAAAGAACAGGCTTTACACGATGAAGCTCAACCACGCCATCTCTCCATTGGAGAACACATCGGAATTCAAGAAAGTCAGAAAGGATATCGCTCGTATGCTCACTATCCTCGCTGAGAAAGAAAATGAACAGAAATAATCATCAGTCTTATGGAAAGAAATCTTCGTAAGGAAAGAATCGGCGTAGTGGTCAGCAACAAGATGGACAAGACCATCATCGTTGCGGTCGAGACCAAGAAGGAGCATCCTCTCTACGGTAAGTTCATCAAGCAGACCACCAAGTTCGTCGCTCAGGATGACAAGAACGAGTGCAGCGAGGGAGATACCGTGCGCATTATGGAAACCCGTCCTCTCAGCAAGACCAAGAGGTGGAGATTAGTTGAAATCGTAGAAAAAGTTAAGTAGTATGATACAGCAGGAAACACGTTTACAGGTTGCCGACAACAGCGGTGCAAAGGAGGTCCTCTGCATCCGTGTGCTTGGCGGTACGCATCATAGATATGCGACAGTGGGCGACCAGATCGTAGTCGCGATCAAGAGCGCTCTTCCTGGCGGCGACGCTAAGAAGGGTTCGGTCTCCAAGGCTGTCGTTGTCCGTACAAAGAAAGAAATCCGCAGACCGGACGGATCATACATCCGTTTCGACGACAACGCGTGCGTTCTTCTGAACAACGCGGGCGAGCTTCGCGGAACACGTATCTTCGGCCCTGTGGCCAGAGAGCTGCGTGAGAACTATATGAAGATTGTTTCACTGGCTCCGGAGGTCCTTTAATCATTGAGAATTATGAAAAAGTTACATATTAAGAAGGGTGACACCGTGTATGTGAATGCCGGTAACGACAAGGGCAAGACCGGAAAGGTCCTGACCGTCATCCCAGCGAAGGATCGCGTCATCGTTGAAGGCGTCAACGTTGTCAGCAAGCACACAAAGCCAAACGCTAAGCAGCCTCAGGGCGGCATCGTAAAGCAGGAAGCGGGCATCCACGTTTCAAACGTCCAGCTCATTGACCCTGCCCAGAACAAGCCGACAAGAGTGGGCTACAAGTTCGTGGACGGAAAGAAGGTCCGCTACGCAAAGAAATCAGGAGAGGAGATTAAGTAACTATGGCAAAGAAAGCTACAAACAAACCGGCTGAAGCGCAGGCGCTTCCTGCAGGATATGTTCCTTCCCTCAAGAAGGTTTACAAAGAGGAGATCGTGGAGAAGCTTATGAAGCAGTTCTCGTACACGACCGTTATGCAGGTTCCTAAGCTCGTCAAGATCACCATCAACGAAGGTATCGGCGAGGCCACTAATGACAAGAAGCTCGTTGAGGAGGCAGCCGAGGAACTCGGCAAGATCGTTGGTCAGAAGGCTCTTCTCACCACTTCGAGAAAGGACGTTTCCAACTTCCGTCTCCGTAAGGGCATGCCTATCGGTGTGAAAGTCACCCTTCGCGACGTGAAGATGTACGAGTTCCTTGAGAGGCTTATCCGCATCTCTCTCCCTCGAATCAGAGACTTCAACGGAATCGCTGAGAAGATGGACGGCAGAGGAAACTACACCCTCGGTCTCAAGGAGCAGATCATCTTCCCTGAGGTGGACATCGACAAGAACCCGAGAATCCACGGAATGGAAATCACTTTCGTCACAACAGCGAAGACCGACGAAGAGGCTCACGCTCTCCTCGCCGCGTTCGGTCTGCCTTTCAAGAAACATAACAACTAAGGAATATGGCAAAAGAATCAATGAAGGCCCGCGAGGTAAAGCGCGCGAAACTGGTTGCCAAATATGCCGCCAAAAGGCAGGCTCTTAAGGAGGCCGGCGACTGGGCAGCGCTTGACAAGCTCCCTAAGAACGCTTCCCCTGTACGTCTGCACAACCGTTGTTCTCTCACCGGCCGTCCAAAGGGCTACATGAGAGCTTTCGGTCTCAGCAGAATCCAGTTCCGTGAGATGGCCAGCAACGGTCTCATCCCGGGCGTAAAGAAAGCTAGCTGGTAACAGTACATATTATTTTATTATTAACAATCGGATATCGGGCGTCCCTCACGGGGCGTCGATCTAAAAAATCAAAAAACAATGACTGATCCAATTGCAGATTATCTTACAAGGATCCGCAACGCCTATCTGGCAGGAAAGAAGATCGTCGAGATCCCTTCCTCAAAGATGAAGGCCGCGATCACTAAGATCCTTTGTGAGAAGGGTTACATCCTCAGTTACAAGATTGTCGAGGGTACCCCTTACAACACCATCAAGATCGCTTTGAAGTATCACCCTCAGACCAAGATGGCCGCCATCAAGAAAATCAAGCGCGTGTCAACCCCTGGTATGAGAGTATATTCAGACGTTGAGAACATGCCAAGGGTTCTGAACGGACTCGGCATCGCCATCCTCTCAACCTCAAAGGGTGTCATCACTGACAAAGAGGCCAAGAACCTGAACGTCGGTGGTGAGGTTATTTGCTATGTTTATTAATATTAAAGAAAAGAATAATGTCAAGAATCGGTAAATTGCCTGTAAGCCTTCCGGACAAGGTGAGCGTAGAAGTTCTCCCTGGCAACGTTGTGAAGGTTAAAGGACCTCTTGGTGAGTTGAGCCAGAAAGTTGATCCGGACATCACAGTCACCATCGAGGATAATGAAATCAAATTCACCCGTCCTACTGACCAGCCAAGACATCGCTCGATGCACGGTCTTTACCGCGCTCTCGTGCACAATATGGTTGTCGGAGTCTCCACCGGTTATCAGACCAAGCAGGAGTTCGTCGGTGTAGGTTACCGTGTGACCGCTCAGGGCCAGCTCCTGACTTTCTCCCTTGGATATTCACACGATGTTCAGCTGATGCTCGCTCCTGAGATCAAGGCTGAGGTTCCGGATGTGAAGAAAGGTGAGAATCCTGTCCTGATCCTTAAGAGCATCGACAAGCAGCTCATCGGACAGGTGGCCGCCAAGATTCGTTCACTCCGCAAGCCTGAACCATATAAGGGCAAGGGTATCAAGTTCGCCGGCGAGCAGCTTCGCCGCAAGGCCGGTAAGACAGCTGGAGCTAAATAATAGGAGGACATAGATATGGCATTGAATAGAATTGAAAGAAGAAGAAGAGTCCATTACCGCATCCGTAAGCATGTCAATGGAACTGCCGAGAGACCAAGAATGGTTGTCTTCAGAAGCAACAAGCAGATCTACGTCCAGGTTGTGGACGATCAGAAAGGCGTGACGCTCGTGGCCGCCGCTTCCAACGACAAGGTCCTTGCCGCCGAGTGCAAAGGCAAGACTGGAATCGAGGCTGCCGCCATCGTCGGAAAGGCGATCGCCGAGCGTGCCAAGGAGAAGGGAATCACCACTATCTCTTTTGACCGTGGAGGTTACCTCTATCACGGTAGAGTTAAAAGTTTGGCCGACGCTGCCCGTGAAGGTGGCCTTATTTTCTAATTGAAAGACTATGGCAAATACAAATGTTAAAAGAGTAAAGACATCTGATCTTGAATTGAAGGACAGATTGGTCGCCATCCAGAGAGTGACTAAGGTCACTAAGGGTGGTCGTCACTTCCGTTTTGCCGCGATTGTGGTTGTGGGTGACGAGAACGGCGTTGTTGGTTATGGTCTTGGAAAAGCCAATGAGGTAACCGCCGCCATCGCTAAGGGCGTTGAGGACGCCAAGAAGAATCTCGTTAAGATTCCTATCATCAACACAACCATTCCACACGAGCAGGAATCCAAGTTCGGAGGTTCTGTAGTGTTCATGAAGCCGGCTGCCCCTGGTACCGGTGTGAAGGCTGGTGGTGCCATGCGTGCTGTGTTTGAGTCAGCCGGTATTCAGAACGTTCTCGCGAAGTCCAAGGGGTCATCCAACCCTCACAACCTCGTGAAAGCCACTGTTGCCGCTCTTACCCAGATGAGGGACGCCTACACTGTGGCCGGTCTCCGTGGCATTCCTATGAGCAAAGTATTTAACGGTTAGGAGGACACACAGTTATGGCAAAACTTAAGATAACACAGGTAAGAAGCAAGAACGGATGCACCAAGAGGCAGATCGCTAATCTGACCACGCTTGGAATCCGCAGGATGCACCAGACCGTGGAGGTCGAGAAGACTCCGGTGACAGAAGGCCAGCTCGCCAAGATCCGTCACCTTGTAACAGTTGAAGAAATCTAATAAGGAGGACGAAGAGATGAAACTGGAAAATTTGAAACCTGCAAAGGGTGCGACTCATAACAGCAAGCGTCTTGGCCGTGGACAAGGTTCCGGAAAGGGTGGTACTTCCACACGTGGTACCAAAGGTGCACAGGCCCGCGCCGGCTACGAACATAAGATCGGTTTCGAGGGAGGCCAGATGCCTATCCAGAGACGTGTTCCTAAGTTCGGATTCAAGAACCCTACGCGAATCGAGTACAAGGCTGTCAACGTGGCTGCCATTCAGGCCCTTGCCGAGCAGCTTGGAAGAGCTGAGATCGGAGTGGAGGACATCAAGGCCGCAGGACTCGCCGACGCCAAGGAACTTGTAAAGGTTCTTGGCAACGGAGAGATCACCGCAGCCGTCACTGTGACCGCGGACGCGTTCTCCGCTTCCGCTGTCTCCAAGATCGAGACCGCTGGTGGTAAGACAATCGTAATCGGCAAATAGCCATGAAGAAATTTATTGAAACAATCAAGAACATCTTCAAGATCGAGGAACTCCGTACGAGACTCGGCTACACGTTCCTTCTCATCCTGGTCTACAGGTTGGGTTGCTTCATCGTGCTGCCTGGTATCGACACGACCCTGCTCGCTTCCCTTCAGGACAGCACACAGCAGGGACTCGTCGGTCTCTTGAATATGTTCTCCGGAGGTGCCTTCGGTAACGCTTCCATCTTCGCGTTGGGAGTGATGCCATACATCTCCGCGTCAATCGTGATTCAGCTTCTGGGCATGTTCGTCCCTTACTTCAGGAAACTCCAGATGGAGGGCGAAAGCGGCCGTAGGAAGATGAATCAGCTTACCAGATACCTCACCATCCTCATTCTCTGCATCCAGGGACCTGCCTACATCGCTTCGATCCATAGCCAGATCCCGGGTGCCGCGTTCCTTGCGGAAACCCAGCTCGGCTGGAGCAGGTTCATGTACAACCTCGTCGCCACCATCATACTTATGGCCGGATCGATGTTCGTCATGTGGCTTGGAGAGAGGATCACTGACAGAGGCATCGGAAACGGTATTTCCCTGATCATCATGATCGGTATCGTCGCCCGTCTGCCTTTCGCTCTCGTCAGTGAGGTCGGTACAAAAGTCAGCACGACAGCCGGCGGCGGCCCTATCGCCCTGATTGTCGAGCTTATCATCTGGTTCCTTGTCATTGTGGCGACCATCGCCCTTGTCCAGGGTGTCAGAAGAGTCCCTGTACAATATGCCAAAAGAGTTGTCGGCAACAGGCAGTACGGTGGTGTACGCCAGTACATCCCTCTGAAGATCAACGCCGCCGGTGTGATGCCTATCATCTTCGCCCAGGCCTTGATGCTGTTCCCGCTTCTGTTCTCGCGCTTTGACGCGACCAGAGGTCTCGCCGCCACTCTCGGTAACTATACCGGATTCTGGTATAACCTGATTTTCGGATTCCTCGTTGTAATCTTCACGTATTTCTACACAGCCGTTACGGTAAACCCTACCATGATGGCCGAAGACATGAAGAAGAACGGTGGATTCATCCCTGGCGTGAAGCCTGGAAAAGCCACGGTCAATTACCTTGACTCCATCATGTCAAAGGTGACCCTCCCTGGCTCAATATTCCTCGCCATCATCGCCATTCTCCCTGCTTTCGCCAGGATTATGGGTGTTCAGGATCAATTCGCAGGCTTCTACGGTGGTACCTCACTGTTGATCCTTGTGGGTGTTGTCCTTGACACGCTTCAGCAGATTGAGAGTTATCTTCTGATGCGTCACTATGACGGTCTGATGAAGACCGGACGTATCAGCGGTCGCTCAGGAATGTAATTTTGATAATCAACAGGATTGATGGTTAAGCCTAAGACAGAAGAGGAAATCGAGCTCTTGCGCGAGAATGCCATACTTGTCTCAAAGACGTTGGCGGAAGTCGGTAAGGTGGTCGCCCCGGGTGTGACAACCGCGAGGTTGAATGAGGTGGCCGAGACTTTTATTCGCGACAACGGAGCCATTCCTAGTTTTCTTGGATTCGAGGGTTTTCCCGCCGCTATATGTACATCTGTCAATGATGTCGTTGTCCACGGTTTTCCGTCGGACTATGTCCTGAAGGAGGGCGACATCGTGACCGCCGACATAGGCACCCTGTACAAAGGCTACAACGGTGATTCGGCTTACACTTTCCCGGTAGGGGAAGTGGACGCCGAGACCCGTAAGCTTATGGATGTGACCAAGGCTTCGCTCTACAAGGGCATCGAGGCGGCGGTCGCCGGCAACAGGACAGGTGACATCGGACACGCGGTGCAATCGTACGCTGAGTCATTCGGCTTCTCGGTGGTCCGTGAACTTGAAGGACACGGTCTCGGGAAGGAGATGCACGAGGCGCCGGGCGTTCCGAACTACGGGCGTCAGGGGCACGGGTGCAGACTTGTGGATGGAATGGTCATCTGCATCGAACCAATGATCAATGCAGGCGGCAGAGGAGTGTATGTGGCCAGAAATGGTTGGGCTGTACACACTTCCGACCACAGGAACGCGGCTCACTATGAGCTTACGGTTGTTGTTCGTAAAGGCAAGGCGGAACAACTGTCAACATTTGATTATATAGAAAGTACTGGTAAATTTTAAAGTGTTTTTTCAATGTCCAAACAAGTAGCGATAGAACAAGACGGAAAAGTGATCGAGACTCTTCCTAACGCGATGTTCAAGGTGGAGCTTGAGAACGGTCATGTCCTTCTCTGCAACATCTCCGGCAAGATGAGAATGAATTTCATCCACATCCTCCTTGGAGACAAGGTGAGGGTTGAAATTTCACCTTATGATTTGACTAAGGGAAGAATATCTTTCAGGTACAAATAAAAATATTCACGATATGAAAGTCAAAACATCCATCAAGAAGCGCAGTGATGATTGCAAGATCGTCAGACGCAAAGGCCGTCTTTATGTCATCTGCAAGAAGAACCCTAAGTTCAAGATGCGCCAGGGATAACAGTAGTTTGTAAAACAAATAAAGTTTAAGATAAATTATGGCAAGAATAGCCGGTGTTGATTTACCGAACAACAAAAGAGGTGAGATAGGTCTCACCTACATCTACGGTATCGGCCGCAGCTCCGCGAGAGAGATTCTCGAGAAGTGCGGAATCGATTACGACATCAAGGTCGGTGAATGGAACGACGATCAGGTAGCCGCTATCCGTACCCTCATCACCGAGGAGTACAAGATCGAGGGTGAGCTTCGTTCCTCCGTCCAGATGAACATCAAACGACTGATGGATATCGGTTGCTACAGAGGTATCCGTCATCGTATCGGTCTTCCTGTACGCGGTCAGAGCACAAAGAACAACGCCCGTACAAGAAAGGGTAAGAAGAAGACTGTCGCAAACAAGAAGAAGGCGACCAAGTAAAACCAGATGAATTATGGCAAAGAAAACAACATCATCAAAGAGAGTTGTCAAGGTTGAGGCTACGGGCCAGGCCCATATTTCATCAACCTTCAATAACGTGATCATCTCCCTGACCAACAACCAGGGACAGGTGATAAGCTGGTCCTCAGCCGGTAAGAGCGGCTTCAGAGGTTCCAAAAAGAACACCCCGTATGCCGCCCAGGTGGCTGCCGAGGATGCCGCGAAGACCGCTTTCGACGCAGGTCTCCGTAAGGTGAAAGTCTTCGTCAAGGGTCCTGGCGCAGGCCGTGAGTCCGCCATCAGAACCATCAACAACGCGGGAATCGTTGTCACAGAGATCGTCGATGTGACCCCGATGCCTCACAACGGATGTAGACCAAAAGGCCGTCGTAAAGTCTAATCAATGAATTAAAACAAAAATTACTATGGCAAGATATATTGGTCCAAGCACTAAGATCGCCCGTAAGTTCGGCGAGCCTATATTCGGAAGCGATAAGGATTTCGAGAAGAGAAACTATCCTCCGGGACAGCATGGTCTGGCGGCGAAGCGCAAGAAGCAGCGTGAGTATGGAATCCAGCTCAAGGAAAAGCAGAAGGTAAGATACATGTACGGCCTTCTCGAGCGTCAGTTCCACAACACCTACCTCAAGGCTTCAAAGATGGCCGGTCTGAGAGGTGAGAACCTCCTCCTCCTCCTTGAGTCAAGACTTGACAATGTTGTTTACAGAATGGGCATCGCTCCTACAAGAGCCGCCGCGAGACAGCTTGTCAGCCACGCTCACATCACCCTTAACGGTGAGGTCTGCAACATCCCGTCCGTTCAGGTGAAGCCTGGCGATGTCGTTGCGGTGAGAGAGCGCTCAAAGAGCCTTGAGGTCATTCAGAAAAGTGTTGCCTCAGCGGCGAAATATTCATGGATCGAGTTTGACCCTAAGGCGCTTTCAGGCAAGTTCCTGAATCTCCCTGCAAGGGCGGACATCCCTGAAAACATCAACGAACAGCTCATCGTCGATCTGTACTCTAAGTAATAGTAACACCCAAAAAGAATTAATATGGCAATCTTGGCATTTCAGAAACCGGACAAGGTGATAATGCTCGAAGGCACAGACACCGTCGGCCGTTTCGAATTCAGGCCTCTTGAGCCTGGATACGGCACGACCATCGGCAACGCTCTCCGCCGCATTCTTCTCGCCTCTCTGGAAGGTTTTGCTATCAGTCAGATCAGGATTTCAGGCGTGGACCAGGAGTTCGCGACCATTCCTGGTGTGATCGAGGGAATGCAGGACATCATTCTCAACCTCAAGGAAATCAGGTTCAAGAGAATGGTCGATTCTGTGGACTCCGAGGTAGCGAACATTGTGATTAGCGGTAAGAATGAATTTACCGCGGAGGATATTTCTAAAGGATTGTCTTCTTTCAAGGTGTTGAACCCTGAGCAGCACATCTGCTCACTCGAACCGTCAGTCACCCTCGAGATCTCTTTGACTATCACCAAAGGCCGTGGATTCGTTCCCGCCGATGAGATGAGGGAGGAAAACACACCGATAGGAACCATTCTTGTCGATGCCGCCTACACTCCTATCAGAAAAGTCAACTGGGTCATCGAGCCTTGGCGTGTCGAGCAGAAGACCGACTACGAGAAGCTGAACCTTGAGATAATCACAGACGGATCTATCTCTCCGAATACGGCGCTTCAGGAGGCGGCCAGTATCCTGATCTATCACTTCAAACTTTTCACGGATGACAAGAAAATCTCCATTGAGAGCGCCGTTGAGTCCGATTCAAAGGAACTTGACGAGGAAAGCCTCAGGATGAGACATCTCCTTCTCACCAAACTTTCGGACATGGGACTCTCTGTCAGGGCCTACAACTGTCTGAAGGCGGCTGACATCGACACTTTCGCGGATCTTGTTTCCTATTCAAGGAATGAGCTCATGAAGTTCAGGAATTTCGGAAAGAAGTCTCTTAACGAGATCGATCAGCTCGTGGAGAAGATGAAGCTCCAGTTCGGGATGGATGTAAGAAAATATAATATTGAACCCAAGAAAAAGAACGCATAGAAATGAGGCACAATAAAGCAATCAATCATCTTGGCCGCAAGTCCGGCCACCGCAAGGCTCTGTTGTCCAATATGGCGAATTCTTTGATCCTGCATAAGAGAATCACCACAACTGTGGCAAAGGCTAAGGCTCTCAAGTCTTACGTTGAGCCTCTTATCACCAAATCAAAGGAGGACACGACTCATTCCCGCAGAACCGTTTTCAGCTATCTTAAGAACAAAGAGGCTGTCAAGGAGCTCTTCGGAGTCGTTTCAGCGAAAATCGCTGATCGTCCAGGTGGCTACACCCGCGTGCTCCACTTAGGCTTCCGTCAGGGTGACGGCGCCGACATGGCACTTATCGAACTCGTTGATTTCAACGAGGCCGCTCTCACCGCCAAGAAGGAAGAGAAGAAGTCAACACGTCGTAGCCGCGCCAAGAAGGCGGACGCTCCTAAGGTTGAGGAGACACCTGCCGAGGCTCCTGTTGAGGAGGCTCCTAAGGCTGAGTAATGGCCTTGACAGGCACAATCGAGATGGCGACCGCAACGCGGCCGCCATTTTTTTAATCTTTTTTTATGTTCGATAGGATAAAGTAACTACATTTTTCTTATATTTGCGGTCTGAAAGGGTTCCAAGAGCCCTTTTTTTGGAGGATAATATCTAAATCGTTATAACTAATCAGTTTATGAATTGTCTGTTCTATTTTGTACCAGTGGCTTCTGTGATAGCCCTCTTCTTCTCATGGCTCTTCTACCATCAGATGAAGAAAGAAAGTGAAGGTACTCCAACAATGAAGGAAATCGCCCAGTATGTTCGCGAAGGCGCAATGGCATACCTGAAGCAACAATACAAGGTTGTCGGTATAGTGTTCATTATCCTCGCTGTCCTGTTCAGCGTTCTCGCGTTCGGTTTCGGGGTGCAGAACAAGTGGGTGCCTTTCGCGTTCCTGACGGGAGGTTTCTTTTCCGCTCTCGCCGGTTATGTCGGCATGAGGACCGCTACCTACGCTTCGGCCAGGACCGCCAACGCTGTCAGCAAGTCCCTTAACTCAGGTTTGAAACTCGCTTTCCGTTCGGGAGCCGTCATGGGTCTTACCGTAGTAGGTCTTGGATTGCTTGACATCTCTATCTGGTGGGTGATTCTGAACGCCTTCGTGCATGAGGCCAGTGAGTCGCAGACCCTTGTTGTCATCACGACCACGATGCTCACTTTCGGAATGGGAGCCTCTACCCAGGCTCTTTTCGCCAGAGTCGGCGGTGGCATCTACACCAAGGCTGCTGACGTGGGTGCGGATATCGTCGGAAAGGTGGAACAGGATATTCCTGAGGACGACCCAAGAAACCCTGCCACAATCGCTGACAATGTGGGTGACAACGTGGGTGATGTCGCCGGAATGGGCGCGGATCTTTACGAGTCTTATTGCGGATCCGTCCTCGCCACAATGGCTCTTGGCGCCTCCGCGTTCTTTGGTGACGTGGATGCCCAGATGAGGGCGATACTCGCGCCTATGATGATCGCCGCGATCGGAGTGGTCCTCTCTATCATCGGAATATATGCCGTAAAGACAAAGGAGGGAGCGGGACTTCAACAGCTTCTCAAATCGTTGAGCGTAGGTACGAATCTAAGCGCCGTCCTGATAGCGGTGCTCACTTTTGTGGTGTTCTATATGCTCGGTTTCGGCAACTGGTGGCAACTCAGTCTTTCAGTGATCGCCGGACTCCTTGCGGGAGTCATCATCGGCAAGGCCACTGAATATTACACCTCTCACTCCTACAAACCTACACAGAATCTTGCCGAGAGTTCACAGACCGGACCGGCTACCGTGATCATCAATGGTATCGGACTTGGAATGATCTCCACGTGCATTCCGGTCGTGACCATCGTTGTCGCGATTTTGATCTCTTACCTTTGCGCCACAGGGTTCTCCTTTGATCCTGCCTACATCAGCAATGGCCTTTACGGAATCAGCATCGCCGCTGTAGGTATGCTATCGACCCTCGGAATCACCCTTGCGACAGACGCTTACGGCCCTATCGCCGACAACGCCGGCGGAAACGCCCAGATGAGTGAGCTGGATCCTGAGGTGCGTCATCGCACGGACACCCTTGACGCGCTTGGCAACACGACAGCCGCTACCGGAAAGGGATTCGCGATCGGTTCCGCTGCCCTTACAGCGCTTGCTCTCCTTGCCTCCTACATCGAGGAAATCAAGATCGGCCTCCAGCACGTAGGTACGGCTGTTCTTCAGGTCGGAGACAAGGTTGTCAATGTGGCCGAGGCCACAATCCCGCAAATCGTGGACTATTATCAGGTCAACCTGATGAATCCGCGTGTCCTTGCCGGAGTCTTCGTCGGTGCCATGATGGCTTTCCTGTTCTGCGGAATGACGATGAACGCCGTTGGACGCGCCGCACAGAAGATGGTGGTCGAAGTTCGCCGTCAGTTCAAGGAGATCAAAGGCATCCTTGAAGGCAAGCAGCGTCCGGATTACAAGCGCTGTGTGGAGATCTCCACAAAGGCCGCGCAGCATGAGATGGTTGCTCCGGCGCTTACAGCGATCATAGTTCCTGTCGTTGTTGGTATCATTCTTGGAGAGGCAGGTGTTATGGGACTTCTCATCGGTGGTCTTGGCGCGGGATTCATTCTCGCCATATTCCTTGCCAATTCAGGTGGTGCCTGGGATAATGCCAAGAAATATGTCGAGGACGGTCACTTCGGAGGTAAAAACTCTGTCAATCACCACGCTACGGTTGTGGGTGACACAGTTGGAGATCCATTCAAAGACACGTCCGGACCATCCCTGAACATCCTCATCAAACTGATGAGCATGGTCTCTATCGTGATGGCAGGACTTATTGTCATGATTCACGGTTAATGAATATGACGAATTTTCAGTAATATAAAGAATGAAAAAAGTTACCATTAGAGATGTGGCGAGAGAAGCCGGGGTGTCAGTCACCCTGGTTTCTTTCGTGATGAATGCGAAAATGGGCAAGGATGGTCGTCTTGACTGTCCAGTCAATCCCGACACTGCTGAACGTGTCCTACAAGTCGCCAAAAGGCTTGGTTACAGGCGTAACAATGCGGCGGCTTCACTCAGAAGCGGCCGTTCCCACTCCATTGCGGTGATTGTCTCAGACATCGCTAATCCATTCTACGCCGAAATCTGTAGAAACATAGAGAATATAGCCTATAAGGATGGCTATACCGTCATCTTCGCCAGTTCCGAGGAGAGCCCTCAGAAACTGTCGCACCTTGTGGAAACGATGGTCGGCTACAATGTCGAAGGACTTATCGTCGCTCCTTGTCTCGGTGGCGAGCCCGCTCTCGCGAGGGCTCTGAGCATCGGTATACCTACTGTCTTGATTGACAGGGACATGCCGGGCGAGGAGTTCGGGCGTGTTCTGATCGATAACGTCGATGCCGGAAAGATGGCCACAAAATATCTTATACATCAGGGCTTCGGCAAGATCGAGATGCTCACCTATAAGTCCGGGGTGACCAGCCTTACCGACAGGGAGACTGGGTATGGCCTGGCTATGGAGGAGGCCGGATTAAAGGACGAGATCAGAATCCATAAGATTGATTACGAGGCTGAGGCTGCCAAGAAGGACGCCATAGATGTTTTCCGTGACGCAGCCAGGCGTGGGGTCGAGGCGTTCATCCTGCCGACAAAAAGAATCGCCATGTATGGATTCAACGCTCTTAATGTGTTGGGTCTCAGCATGCCGAAAGATTTCTCGTTCGTCTGCTTTGATGAAAGCGATGTCTATGAACTGAACAAACCGGTTGTCCCTCACATCATCCAACCTCTCTCTGAAATCGCGTTCAAGTCATTCGAACTGTTGCAGAAGATGATTGACAACAAGGTTACAGAGGAAGAAAAGACCTCCCTGCTCAATGTCAAACTTGTGCTGGGAGGACGTTTCGGTGGAGAATCGACGCAAGCGTCGTTCTAGATAGTCGTATTGTAGATTTTTTCAGCTTGAGCCTTGCGGTAGGCATCCAGCTTTTCAGAGACCGAAGTGTCTTGGAGGGCGAGGATCTCTGCCGCAAGGATTGCTGCGTTCTTGGCTCCTCCGATCGCGACGGTGGCCACTGGAATGCCTGTCGGCATCTGTACCATAGACAGAAGTGAATCAAGTCCGCCAAGAGCCTTGGTCTGCATAGGCACTGCTATAACCGGCAATGTCGTAAGCCCTGCGGCGACACCGGCCAGATGGGCGGCGCCACCCGCTCCGGCGATGACGACTCCGAATCCGCGGCCTTTGAGCCCCTTTGTGTACTCAAACATCAGTTCCGGGGTCCTGTGGGCGCTGATCACCCTTTTCTCGAACTCGATCCCGAAATCTGAAAGAATCTGCTCGGCCCCTGACATGACATCGTAGTCACTCGTGGAGCCCATGATAATCGCTACTTTAAGCATAAAATTTATTGAATATTTTATAATACTTCCGTCCAGTGTATCTTGATATTATCCTTCTCCATTCCCCTGAACCAGGTCATCTGCCGTTTGGCGAACTGATGGATGGCGTTGGCCAGAAGAGTGCGCATTTCCTCGAAAGTCAGGATGCCAAGGACGTATTGGGTGACGAACTTGTACTCAAGCCCGTAATAGACAAGGTCTTCTGCCATGATTCCGCTGTCCAGAAGGCCTTTGACCTCCTCGATCATCCCACCGGCCAGCCTTTCGTCAAGCCGCCTGTCAATTCTTGCGACCCTCTCCTCACGGCTCACCAAAGTTCCGATATAATATGGGTTCTTCGGCATAAAACCGGTCCGCTTCACAGGATGCTCCCGTTCGTACATCGCGACTTCCAAAGCTCTGATTATCCGTCTCTTGGATTGCAGGACTCCTTCGTCCGGCAGCGGTCCGTAGCCGCTCAGCTTGGCGATCAGGATCTCCGTGTCGTACTGTTCAAGTTCCTCCCTTAACTCTTCATTCGGCGGAACCTGAGGCAGGGTGTATCCACAAGTCGCGGCCTGGATGTAAAGCCCGGTGCCGCCGCACAGAATCGGGGTCTTGCCCCTGTCACGTATGTCTTTGTAGGCATATTCAAAAGCCTGCTGCCATTGGTAGAGGTCGAATCGCGTCCCGGCGGGCACGATGTCTATCAGGTGGTAGGGGACATCGCCATATTCATTCAAATCCTTTCCGGTACCGATGTCCATTCCGCGATAGACCTGACGAGAGTCGGCGGAGAGGATCTCACCGTTGCCGCACTTGTGCGCCAGATCCACGGCATAGCGGGTTTTCCCGGAGGCCGTCGGCCCGAGCACGACAATCAGATCAATGGCTCCGGAGGCATATTCATTGAATATGCTCCCGAAGTCAATGTTCTCTGGTTCAGGCAGTGGAGCCGGGGGAGGGATGGGGATTGCCTCCCGCAGCTTGTTCTGAGGTTTTCTGCTCATCCGTTAGTAGCCGAAGATTTCCTCAAGGGTAAGATCGGTGACAGGGCCGAGCGAGCCGATGAAGTCCATGTCTAACTCTTCTTTATTGCCGAGGAATCCATAGACGTATTTGCGTCCCTTGATCCACTTCTCCTGGAAGGCCTTGACATCGGCAAGGGTCATGTCCTGTACCTTCTCGAACACTGCTTTCTCACGGTTTTCGGTGAGGCCATAGTCTTGGAGGTCAAGATATTTGTAGAGAACGTTGATGCCGGTTGTCCTGCTGGAGCGGATGCTGGTCAGCAGGGAAGTCTTGGCCACATCGAAGGCCTTTTCGGACTCAGGCATGTCGTTGATGATGCTGGCGAACGCCTCGATTGCCTCTTGGGCTTTCTCGTTCTGTGCGGCGATGAAAGCGTAGAACATGTAGTCACAATCCTTGTAGCCAAGGTCGCTGAGGTAGGCGGCCGCTGAATATGCAAGGCCTCTGGCCTCACGCATCTCCTGGAAGACGATAGCCCCCATCCCGCTGCCGAAATAGGAGTTGAACATCCTTACTGCGGGATCATTGGCCACATTGAACTTTTCCCCTCTGTCAGAATACTGCAGGTAATAGAACTGGTTGGCGTCGTAAGGAGCGATGAATACCTCGCTCGATGTCACCTGCCTTGCCTGTGGATGAATCCTCTCAAGTGGCTCCGGATTCTCGCTGATCTTGTGGTGCTCCGCGATCATATTCTTTGCTGTCGTCTCATCTGACGGGCCATAGTAGAGGATGTCGTGCCTCTTGGTGTACAAGTCTCTGACTGCCTGAAGAAGCTCATCGGAGGTCAGGGCCGCGATCTGTTCGTTTGTGAGGGTGGTATTCCTTATGAACTCAGGACCGTAGAAAAGGTACTTCTGAAGCGCGCTGAAGCAGGCTCTCTGGCTCAGCTTGCTGTCTGAGCGACTTTTGAATATGTCTGATTTCAGTCCCGCAAGGATAGCCGTGTCCGGCTGTGCGTTGAAAATCAGATCCTCCACGATGTCCATTGCCTTGCCGACATTCTTGTCAAGTCCGCTCACACCAATGCTGGATTGGGTCGGGCCACATGAAAGTCTCTGGTAGCAAGCGAGTTCGTACAGCTCTTTCTTGATCTGCTCGGCTGTCCTGGTCGGAGTTCCGAGGTAGCCCAGATAGTCGAACGCCAGATCGAGTCGAGGGTCGCTTTGGGTTCCGCGGTCAAACACGCTGGTCAGAGTAGTGACGTCATTGATCTCGTTCTTCTTGTAGAGAAGCTCGATGCCTTCAGCTATGCTGCCCTTGGACATATCCTTGGAGAAGTCCACGAACACCGGCTCGATAGGAGTGACCTCAGTGTTCTGGATCTCGGTCAGGAACTCGCTCTGCTTGTCACGGTTGGTCTCGATCGGAGTGATGGCGGGAGCTGCGATCTTCTTGATGTCTTTGTCCTCTCCGATGCGTTTATAGACAGCCACATAACTGTTCGCTCCGAGATATTCGTTGGCCCAGTCCACAATCTGCTGTTTTGTGATTTTCTCCAGCCTTTGCATCTGGAGTGCGTCATCCTTCCAGTTGTGGCCGTTGATGAATGACTCCACGAAGCTCATAGCCATGTCCTCGTTGCTTTCAAGCTTGCGCATCTCCGAGAGCTTGTAGTTGTCTAAGATAGATTGGATCAGGCTTTCATCGAAGTCTCCGGAGCGGAGTTTTGCCACCTGTCCGAGCATGAGGTCGCGGACCTCGTCAAGGGTCTGTCCCTCACGAGGATAGCCGACGAGAAGGAACTCTCCGTAGTCCGGACGTGTGTAGTTGAATCCGTAGAATCCGTTTACTTTCTGTGCCTGGATCAGGTTCAGGTCGGCAAGACCTGCCTGTCCGTTGTAGAGGATGTCGCCGACAAAGTCTCCGACCTCGCTTCTGAGGTAGTCGTTTGATCCCGGGACTCTCCAGCCCATCATCACGAACTCGGCGTCGAGTCCGTAAACGTCTTTCTGGACAGGAGCGGTGATGGCCTGCTCAGGCTCATATTCAAGGTACTTGATGTCAGGATTCGGCTTCCATTCCCCGAAATATTTCTCGATTGTGGCGACGAATGTGTCCGGGTCGAAGTCTCCGGACACGCAGATGGCCACGTTGTTAGGCACGTAGAAGTTCGCGCGGTAGTTCTCGATGTTGACGATCGAAGGGTTCTTCAGGTGCTCCTGGGTTCCGAGGGTTGTCTGGAGTCCGTAAGGGTGGTGAGGGAAGAGAGCCAGGTCAATGGCTTCCATGGCCTTGCGGTTGTCCTGCGTGAGGCTCATGTTCTTCTCCTCATAGACGGCCTCAAGCTCTGTGTGGAATCCTCGGATCACCGGGTGCATGAACCTGTCGGCCTCGATCTTCGCCCAGTTGTCGATCTCGTTGGAAGGGATGTCCTCCTGATAGACCGTCATATCATTGGAAGTGAAGGCGTTGGTGTTGTCGGCGCCGATGACGGCCATCAGTTTGTCATATTCATTAGGAATGGCGATCTTGGACGCCTCGTAGCTGATCGAGTCTATCTGATGGTAGATCGCCTTGCGCTCCTCCGGGTCGGTCTTTGTGCGGTAAACCTCGAAGAGGGCCTTGATGGAGTCGAGCATCGGCTTCTCGGCGGCGTAGTCGGAGGTTCCGAAGCTCTCCGTGCCCTTGAACATCAGGTGCTCAAGGTAGTGGGCGAGTCCTGTCGTCTCCTTCGGATCATTCTTGCTGCCGACCTTGACCGCGATGTAGGTCTGCACGCGCGGAGTCTCCTTGTTGACGGTCATATAAACCTTCAACCCGTTGTCAAGGGTGTAGATCTTTGTGTTTAAAGGATCTCCCTTGACCGTCTCGTACTTGTACTTCACGCACGATCCCGCAAGGAACATCGCGATGACGGCCGTCGCCGCCAGAATAAGTCGTCTTTTCATAATATTGAATATTTAAATATATTCGCCCTGAATGGCTGTAATTGACAAACTTAAGCATTTTTGGCCGCAACACCAAGAAAAGTGATTATCTTTGTGGCCTATGAATATTACCCTCGCCTCGGAGTGCGCCTGGAAATGTAGTGAAGTGGTTCACCGTCGCGGAGGTAATCCGCTGAAAATAAATCTTGAATATTATGGCAAGGCAGAAAGAGCATAAAGTTGAGATACGCAACCGTAGGGCCTCGTTCGACTACGAGTTCCTGGAGACCTACATCGCTGGAATATCCTTGGTCAGCACTGAGATCAAGTCAATCCGTATGGGCAAGGCCTCGTTGGTGGATTCGTTCTGTTATTTTGTAGGCAACGAGTTGTTTGTCAAGGGGATGAACGTTGCCCAGTACTTCTGGGGCTCCTGGGGGCAGCACGAGCCGACGAGGGACCGCAAGCTCCTTCTGACCAAGCGTGAGCTCCGTCACCTACGTCAGGCCGTCAAGGAAAAAGGCCTCACCATCGTCGCCACCAAACTCTTCATCAACGACAACGGCCTCGCCAAGCTCGTCATCGCCCTAGCCAAAGGCAAGAAGATCTACGACAAGCGCGCCACCATCAAAGAGAAAGACCTCCGCCGCGAGCTTGACCGCGGGGAATAACCTGCCTGGTCACTGAGCTTGTCGAAGCGACTTCGTGCGGAGGCCCGCCGGGACTGCCGGAAGTTACATTCCTTGTCGAAGCGACCTTGTGCGGAGGCGGCCAAAGAAAAGTCATTCCCGAATTTTTCACGTTACAAAAATTCGGGAATGACTTTTCTCTTGTCCGCAACGTTGACATTATCGGGCATAAAAATTCAACGTTGATTCCTTTGGGTGTAAATGATTGATATAGTGGGTTTAACCAGTAAAACCCTATGCTGTCCCGCAAATTTTAACCAGTAAATTCCCACCTGTTCCCAAAATTTAGTAAAATGTAAAAAATAACCTGCATCACTTTAAATTTGCAATACATTGATGTTCAAGGGTGATTCTATGTATTCAATTTTACCGATTGATGCAACTTATTTTTTCAACATTACTTAGTCTCTGTTCCGGTGCTGAAAAGTTGCGGAGTATTTTGTCTAAAAGTTGCGGAGTATATCTGTGCGCTATAGTTAAATGACTATTTCTGCCGTTTTGTGCCTTCTGAGCAACGTTTTCACTTCATAATGTCGCCTTGGGCCTCTTTGTTACCCTCTTCGGTAACGAAATTGCCCGGAAACGTCGCCCGACAGTTCTCACTGACTACGACAGTGGTATTTTCTCTATAAAATGCTACAGTCGTATTTGCTTTGGGAAATATATACAAGTTGACTGCCTATCTCCGTATCGTGCCGACATCCAAGCGATTGCGGTCATACACAAACTCTGTTTGTTAATTGTATATAGTGCCTTCAAGTCCAACCAGACATAATCTAATAAGGCTCAGCATACCATAAATATACCATAATATGCCATAACTCTCAGGTGCGCGAATATATTCACACCTGAAACACCAACTCATTAGCTATCAAGTGAATGCTGTTTTAGGTGAGTATTGTTTCTCGCACCTGGAAGCCCGGAACACCAACAGAACGTTCTGTACTGGGGGCACCGACTCTTAGGTGTGCGAATATACTCACACCTGGAACATCAACTCATTAGCTATTAAGTGAATGCTGTTTTAGGTGAGTATGGTTTCTCGCACCTGGAAGCCCGGAACACTATATAACGCCTTCAAGTCTAACCAGACATAATATTGTGTGGATCTAATAAGGCTCAGCATACCTTGATATACCATAATATGCCGTAACGCTCAGGTGCGCGAATATATTCGCACCCAGAGCATCAACTCATTAGCTATCAAGCGAATGCTGTTTTAGGTGAGTATGGTTTCTCGCACCTGGAAGCCCGGAACACCAATAGAACGTTCTGTACCGGGGGCGCCGACTTTTAGGTGTGCGAATATACTCACACCTGGAACATCAACTTACTAATTATCAAGCGAATGCTGTTTTAGGTGAGTATGGTTTCTCGCACCTGGAAGCCCGGAACACCAACAGAACGTTCCGTACCGTGGATGCCGACTCTTAGGTGTGCGAATATACTCACACTTGGAACATCAACTTACTAATTATCAAGCGAATGCTGTTTTAGGTGCGCATAACTTTTCATACCTGGAAGAACGGGTCTCCGATTGTTCCATAGAACAGAAAATGTACTTGATGATGCCTTTGTATGCACCGAATATACAGGGGCACATTGGTACAGGAAACGCGCTTCTGGTGTACCAACAAGGACAAGAC
>FR893178.1:0-4084 GCA_000433355.1 Alistipes sp. CAG:435
TTTTCATTTTATATATGTCTTTATGATTATTGGAAATAATCTGTACATTCGTGGGCGAAAGATCTGGAATTGATGGGGAAATATCTTGTCATAGAGACTACGGCCAGCCTTCTGCGGATTCCTTTGGAGAGCCTTGTGTATGTCAAGGCGGAGGGAAACTACAGTCGGATATTCACTGTCCTTGACGTGGTGAAAGGCAGCAAGGGCACGTTGGTGACGTACAAGCTGGGGTGGATCCACAACAGTTTGTCCGATGTGATCGGCGATGTCGAGAGCAAGACTATCGTCAGGGCGGGAAAAAGCCACATCATCAATCTGGATTTTGTCTCTGAGATCAACATCTCACAACAGACGTTGGCCTTGTCAGACTGCGACAGGTTCAATGTGGTGCTTTCCGACGGGCTGTCAAGAGAAGTGCTGAAAGCCTTGAAGTCCGCTCTTGGCAATGACAACAACGACTAAACGAAGACTCAAATGAACAGACAGGACTACGATAATGTGCGGGACGATGAAGTCATCTTCATAGGGGGTGACAAAGGTCGAAGCGTCAACGGGAACAAACCTCCCAAGCGGCCGAAGTGGCTGATTCCCGTCATCGCGCTGCTTGCGCTGGCCGCCGCGGCTCTGATCGCGCTTTGCGGGAGAGGCGAAAAGGCCGTGAGCGACGAGCAGACAGGACTGTTCGAGGAAAGCGTGGAGTCGAAAAGCGATTCTTTGATGACCGTCGCCACAGAAGACCCGGACTCCTGCGGGGTGGCATATTCAGAGAAAATAGACACCACGGTCGCGGGCGGCGTCCCGCTGACTTTGTACATCCCGCACTGCGCCGTTCCGGAACTCTCAGTCGGCGCGCCCGAAGCGGACAAGAGTGAATATGTCCTCGCGGCCCAGGCTGCGGACATCCGCGCGGACAACCGCGAGATTCTCGGCTCCTTTGTGCTCAAAGGAGAAGTGCTGGCTCAAGGAATATCCAAGAAGGGCTATTGCGCCATCATCGACGGCCGGATCACAATCGGAGTCGCCGAAAACACGGACCTTTTCGACAAGGCCGTCGAGACGGAAGGCTACTTTTTCAGGCAATATCCTCTCGTGGACAACGGCTCGCCAGTTGATAACAATCTGAAGAGTTCCACTGTCCGCAAGGCGCTTTGCTCGAAGGCCGGCGAGATATTCATAGCAGTCTCCCGCGAGGAGATGACGATGCAGGATTTCGCCGCCGCTCTCGCCGCATTCGAAGTGGACAACGCGATCTACCTCGTCGGAAGCGCCTCGTCCTACGGCTGGTATATTCCTAAGGAAGAGGAAATTGTGGAATTCGGCATCAACGTGCACCGCCGTTCCTACCGGAACGAGTCCTACATCCGCTGGCGGAAGGCGGAATAACCCGGCAATTATAGCCCAAAGGCAGCCGTTCAAATGAACCGGGCGGGGACATCGGTCGTTTCGACAGGCTCAGCGACCATGAAAAACGCATTTTCTGTTCATATTTAAAAGAGAATCGGAAGATTCCCTTCGGTTTTGCAATGAATATTGGTAAATTATTCATAAATTTATAGCCACATATTAAAAACACATAACCACTATGGCAAAGATTATAGAATGCGTGCCCAATTTCAGTGAAGGGCGAGACAAAAATGTTATTGATCAGATCGTTAAGGCCATCGCTTCGGCCAAGGTGACGGTCAACGGCAACGAGGAGGGCGTCAAGGTGCTCGACGTGGATCCGGGCGAGGCGACCAACAGGACTGTCGTGACCTTCGTGGGCAGCCCCGAAGCTGTGCTGGAGGCGGCTTTCCAAGGAGTCAAGTGTTCCGGCGAGGTGATCGACATGAGGCATCACCACGGGGCGCACCCTCGGTCGGGGGCGTGCGATGTGCTGCCGCTCGTACCGGTCGCGGAGACGACTTTGGAAGAGTGCGCGGAACTGGCGCGCGGGCTGGCGAAAAGGATCTACGACGAGCTCGGCATTCCTTGCTACTGCTACGAGGCGGCGGCTTTCAAGCCGGAAAGGAAGAACCTCGCGGTCTGCAGGGCCGGGGAATATGAAGCCCTGCCGGAGAAGATCGCCGATCCTGCCAAGGCACCGGACTTCGGGCCTAAGGAATATAACGAGACAGTGGCGAAGAGCGGGGCTATCAATGTGGGAGCCAGAGACTTCCTTGTGGCCGTCAACTATAATCTCAACACGACCTCAACCCGCCGCGCGATGGCGATCGCGTTCGATGTGCGTGAGAAAGGACGCAAGATGCGCGAGGGCGGAAGCCTGACCGGAAAGGTCCTCAAGGACGAGAACGGCAAGGACCGCTGGCAGCCTGGAACCCTCAAGGGGTGCAAGGCAATTGGTTGGTACATTGATGAATATGGCATCGCTCAGGTCTCGATGAACATCACCGACATCAAGACGACACCTCTGCACGTGGCCTACGAGGAAGTCTCCAGAGCCGCCGCCGCCAGAGGACTCAGGGTCACCGGAGCCGAGATCGTCGGACTGGTACCGAAGCGTGTGCTGATGGAGGCCGGAAAGTTCTACCTTGAGAAGCAGGAGCGCTCGCTCGGAATCTCGGACGAAGAAATAATGAAGATAGCAGTCAAGTCGATGAGCCTTGACGACCTCAAGCCGTTCAACCCGCACGAGAAGGTCATTGAATATCTTATGGAAGATCCTGAGCAGATGGCCATTAAGGAGAGGCTCATCAGAATGACGCTAAAGGGATTCGCCGAGGAGACGGCTTCCGAGTCCCCTGCCCCGGGCGGCGGATCGATCTCCGCCTATATGGGAGCCCTAGGAGCGGCCCTCGGCACAATGGTCGCCAATCTTTCAGCCCACAAGAGAGGCTGGGATGACCGCTGGAAGGAGTTCTCCGACTGGGCCGAGAAGGGACACGCCGTAATGCGGGAGCTGGTAAGCCTCGTCGATGAGGACACCGCGGCGTTCGACAAGATTATGGCCGCGTTCGGGCTTCCTAAGGGAACGGATGAGGAGAAAGCTGCACGTTCTGAGGCAATCGAAAAGGCCACTCTATACGCCACACAGGTGCCTCTGCGCACGATGAAAGCCTCGTTCAAGGCCTTCGAGATCACAAGGGCGATGGCCGAGACCGGAAACCCAAACTCCGTTTCAGACGCCGGAGTGGGAGCTTTGGCGGCACGAAGCGCGGTGCTCGGAGCGCAGCTCAATGTCAAGATCAACGCGGCTTCCCTGAGCGACAAGGCAAAGGCCGCCGAACTCGTTGCGGAGGCCGATGAGATCGCGGCGAAGGCAGTTGTGGAAGAGAAAGAGATTCTGGACATCGTAAACTCGAAGATCAATGGATAAGTTTAAGGAAGAGATACTTGCGGGCATCCCGCAGGACAGGCTCCCGGAACCGAAGCCTTATGACAAGACGATCAACCACGCCCCTAAGCGCAAGGACATCCTCACAGCCGAAGAGAAAGTGCTGGCGCTGAAGAACGCGCTGAGATATTTCCCGGCCAAGTTCCACGCTGAACTGGCGCCGGAGTTCGCCCAGGAGCTGAAGGACTACGGACGCATCTACATGTACCGTTTCCGCCCGTCCTACGACATGTACGCCAGACCGATCGATGAATATCCTTGCCGGAGCCGCCAGGCCGCTGCCATCATGGCGATGATCCAGAACAATCTGGATCCGAGGGTGGCGCAGCATCCGCACGAGCTGATCATCTACGGAGGCAACGGAGCAATATTCCAGAACTGGGCGCAGTACCGGCTGACGATGAAGTACTTGGCCGAGATGACCGACGAGCAGACACTCTCGATGTACTCCGGCCATCCGATGGGACTCTTCCCGAGCCACAAGGACGCGCCGAGAGTCGTTGTGACCAACGGAATGGTCATCCCGAACTATTCGAAGCAGGATGACTGGGAAAGATTCAACGCCCTTGGAGTGTCACAGTACGGCCAGATGACAGCCGGATCGTATATGTACATCGGTCCCCAGGGGATCGTGCACGGAACGACAATCACGGTGATGAACGCCGCCCGCAAACAGCTGAAAGCCAAAGGCATCGCAGGGACAAGGGAAAACATGAAAGGCATGCTATTCGTGACAGCCGGCCTGGGCGG
>FR893178.1:4095-50862 GCA_000433355.1 Alistipes sp. CAG:435
GCCTATTCGTGCCAGCCGGCCTGGGCGGAATGTCGGGAGCGCAGCCTAAGGCCGGAAACATCGCCGGGGTCGTGAGCGTGACCGCCGAGATCAATCCGCTCGCCGCCCGCAAGCGTTACGACCAAGGCTGGGTCGATGAGCTGCACGAGAATCTGGACGAGCTTATCCCGCGCGTCCGAAAGGCGATGGAGAACAAGGAGACCGTCTCGCTGGCCTATGTGGGCAACGTCGTGGATCTCTGGGAGAGACTCGCGGCCGAGAATATTCCTGTGGACCTCGGTTCGGACCAGACATCGCTCCACAATCCGTGGGCCGGAGGCTACTATCCTGTCGGACAGACATTTGAGGAGTCCGTCAAGATGATGGCCGAGGAGCCGGAGAGATTCCGTGAGGCGGTACGCGCGTCGTTGAGGAGGCACGTCGCCGCCATCAACGAGCTGGCAGCCAAGGGAATGTACTTTTTTGACTACGGCAACGCCTTCCTGCTGGAATCCTCAAGGGCCGGAGCGGACATATTAAAGGCAGACGGCACCTTCCGCTATCCGTCCTACGTCCAGGACATTATGGGACCGCTCTACTTCGACTACGGTTTCGGCCCGTTCCGCTGGGTCTGCATGAGCGAGAGGCCGGAAGACCTCGCCAAGTCCGACGAGATAGCCGTGAATATTCTTAAAAAGGAATTGGAAACGGCTCCGGAAGAGATTCAGGGACAGCTGAACGACAATATTCATTGGATAGAGGAAGCCGGCAGGAACCATCTGGTGGTAGGGTCGCAGGCCCGCATCCTCTACGCCGACTGCGAGGGCAGGACCAAGATCGCCCTGGCCTTCAACAAGGCCATCCGCAAGGGTGAGATCACCGCTCCGATCGTGCTTGGCCGCGACCATCACGACGTTTCCGGCACAGACTCCCCGTTCCGCGAGACATCCAACATCTACGACGGATCCCGGTTCACCGCCGACATGGCCATCCAGAACGTCATCGGTGACGGTTTCCGGGGAGCCACCTGGGTTTCCATCCACAACGGAGGCGGAGTCGGCTGGGGCGAGGTCATCAACGGAGGCTTCGGCATGGTGATCGACGGATCGGCTGATTCGGACAGGCACATCACCCAGATGCTGTTCTGGGACGTGAACAACGGAATAGCCCGCCGCAGCTGGGCGCGCAACGAAGGCGCGGAACATGCCATCCTGAGGGAAATGGAACGCACACCGGAACTTACGGTGACAGTTGCGAACCACACAGACGAAAACATTGTCAGAAAAGCGATTGAGGAACTATGACACACATCATCTCACACGAACATCTGAGCCTTGGAAGGCTTAAGGAGATAATTGAGAACCACGAGAGGGTCGAACTCGGCCCGGAGGCCGTGGCGGCCATCGAGAAATGCCGTAAGTACCTGGACAGCAAGATGGAGGACATCGGTCGCCCGGTCTATGGAGTCACCACCGGATTCGGTTCCCTGTGCAACGTGACCATCCCTGCCGACCAGCTCTCGCAGCTCCAGCACAATCTGGTGATGTCCCACGCCTGCGGAACCGGCGAGACTGTACGCCCGCAGATCGTGAGGCTGATGCTCCTGCTTAAGGCCCAGTCCCTTTCCTACGGTCATTCCGGAGCGCAGCTGATTACTGTCCAGAGGCTTCTGGACATGTTCAACAACGACATCCTCCCGGTAGTCTACCAGCAGGGATCCCTCGGTGCTTCCGGCGACCTCGCTCCCCTCGCCCACCTCAGCCTACCGCTGATCGGTCTCGGAGAGGTTCTCTACAAGGGTAAGGTCAGACCAAGCAAGGAGGTCTGGGACGAGATGGGCTGGGAACCTATCAGCCTTCAGTCCAAGGAGGGTCTCGCTCTTCTGAACGGAACCCAGTTCATGAGCGCCCACGCCATCTGGTCGCTCATCCAGTGCCACAGGCTTTCCGAATGGGCCGACAGGATCGGCGCGATGTCCCTTGAGGCATATGACGGCCGCGTCGAGCCGTTCCTGCCTCTGACCCACCAGCTTCGTCCGCACAAGGGACAGATCGACACCGCGGCCAGATTCATGACCCTGCTGGATGGCAGCGAACTGATAAGGAACCACAAGGAACATGTTCAGGATCCATATTCATTCCGCTGCATCCCTCAGGTACACGGCGCGGTCAAGGACAGCATCCGCTACGTCGAGTCGGTGATCGAGAACGAGATCAACAGCGCGACGGACAATCCGAACGTCTTCCCTGACGAGGACATGATCATCTCCGCCGGCAACTTCCACGGAGAGCCTATCGCCATCCCGATGGACGCCCTGGCGATCGCCATGTCCGAACTCGCAAACATCTCTGAAAGACGAATATACAGATTGATTTCCGGCCAGCGTGGTCTGCCGAAATTCCTTGTCGCCACGCCGGGACTCAACAGCGGCTTCATGATCCCGCAGTACACGGCAGCCTCGATCGTGAGCCAGAACAAGGGACTCTGCTGGCCGGCGTCAGTGGATTCCATACCGTCATCGCAGGGTCAGGAGGATCACGTCAGCATGGGTTCCAACGCCGCGACAAAGCTCGTCCGCGTCATCGACAACTGCGAGGAAGTGCTTGCCATAGAACTGTTCAACGCCGCACAGGCGCTCGACTTCAGGCACCAGATCGCCGGCAACAAGTCCTCGGAGGCCATCGAAGGCATATTCAGTGACTACCGCAAGGTCGTGCCGTTCATCAGCGATGATGTCTATATGCACCCGCTCATCCAGAAATCTATCGAGTTCATAAGATGACCATAATCACCCACATCGGCGAACTGGTCGGAATCGTTCCTGAAGGCGTTCTGCGCAAGCAAGGCGCCGAGATGGACGAGGTCGGCTCCTTGCGGGACGCTTACCTCACGATCGAGGGCGAACGAATCTATGGTTTCGGGAATATGTCCGATTGTCCGGCGGCCAGCCCGAAGGATGATGTGATTGACGCAGAGGGCGGTATGGTGATACCGGCCTTCTGCGACTCTCACACGCACATCTGCTACGCCGGAACCCGTGAGCAGGAGTTCATCGACAAGATCAACGGCCTGAGCTACGAGGAGATAGCCGCCCGTGGAGGCGGAATCCTCAACTCCGCCGATCTGCTCCACCGCACGAGCGAAGAGGAATTATATTCACAGACAATGGCGCGCGTGCGGGAGATGATCGCCAAAGGAACCGGCGCCATCGAGATCAAGAGCGGCTACGGCCTCACCTTGGAGGACGAGCTGAAGATGCTGCGGGTGATCCGCCGCATCAAGAACGAGTCCCCCGCCACCATCAAGGCGACCTTCCTCGGGGCGCACGCCGTCGGCAGAGCCTTCAAAGGCCGGCAGAATGAATATGTCAACCTCGTCTGCGAGGAGATGATCCCCGCCGTCGCCGCCGAAGGGCTTGCTGAATATGTCGATGTGTTCTGCGACGAGGGATTCTTCACGGTCGCTGAAACGGATCGCATCCTTTCCGCCGGTGAGCGTTACGGTCTCATTCCGAAAATCCACGCCAACGAACTTGCCTGCTCCGGCGGCGTGCAGGTGGCCGTGAAGCATAACGCTCTTTCGGTCGATCACCTTGAGCGCACGACCGACGCTGAGATTGAAGCACTTAGATACTCCCGCACGATGCCGACGATGCTCCCCGGCTCCTCATTCTTCCTCGGCATCCCCTACGGCAGGGCCAAGGAATATGTCAGCGCAGGTCTGGGCATAGCCCTGGCCTCAGACTACAATCCGGGATCCTCACCTTCCGGCGACATGCGTTTCGTGATGGCCTTAGGCTGCATCAGAATGCGCCTCACCCCGGCTCAGGCATTCAACGCCTGCACCCTCAACTCCGCCTACGCGATGGGCGTCGCTGAGGAACTCGGCTCTGTGACCGTCGGCAAACTCGCCAACCTTATCGTCACCAAGCCCGTCCCGTCCCTCGCCTACATCCCGTACTGCCACCAGACCCCGTTCATCTGCAAGGTGCTCCTCCGCGGCAAGCATATTTAATTGAAGTCTCTTAACTTCCACCACAAGAACGGCCGCATTATCTATCGAAAATGCGGCCAAATCTTTGCTAACTTATTAAGTTAACGCCTACTAAATGAATAGCGAATAGTGCCTTCCACCAGCCTCCCTTGAGACTTATCCAATAAAGAGCATTCAGACCTGCACACAAAAGAGCCGTCACCAAAATAATGGACGTTAGCCTTTTTCATCGAATGGACAAGATATGTTCCATCCATAGAAGTCTCCGGCACAAGTTCAAATGTTTCTGTCGAAAGCTTAGTATTCTCCCCGCCACCCCGCCACTGTCCTTCTATGTCAATTCCTTGATAACGGACAGATGACAAGATATATTTGCCATCTATTTCAAGTGTGACATAATCAGGAACCACAATCTTGAAGAGCAACTTTTCATCATCGGGCATTGACACCACCTCCGCCTTCCCAAAAGATTCAACATAGCCTGGAATATTCTTGAACTCCTCCTTCAAATCCCTTCGGCCTATGCCATCCTGATCCAAATCAACAATAGGCCCAGTCCAATAAATGTCTGTCAAAGAATATTCTCCACACAGCTTATCCTCAAGTCTTTCAAAATCAGTCAGGGCATCACGCTCATTCGAGCAGGACACCAGACTGATTCCAATAACAGACACTGTCAAGATAAACTTTAATACGGTCATATGGTTCATAACAATACATTTTTTTCCAACCGCAAAGTTCGGTAGAGATGTTGGTTATACAAAAAATGTCTCACTTTTGATAGATATAGTTCCCTAATTCTAAGCAAGTTACATATCCGAAGAAATTCACCCCTCATTCCATCCAAACTAAACAACTGGCCATCAACACCTTAGACCCATCAATAAACCCTAACCATTGTCATTATATATCTATGGGGCTTATAAGATTGCAAAACCAATTGTTTATCTGTTTGCTCCAAGATAAACCAATCACCTCCGACCAATCCATCGACAAAATGGATTATAGAGCCATCAATCCTGTATTTAAAATCAAGAGAATGACTCTCACCATTATCATCTTGATATATTTCCTGACCTTTACTCTCCGTTAAAAACTCCAGAACAGATGTAGAGGAGCCGACGACACGGTCATTATCATCAAACCAAGTTTTGGTAGCGTTCCATATAGTCTGATTAAAATTCAGATGTTGTTCTTCCACCTCGTGGCAGCTAAATAATATCAGCAGCATCGCCACAAGCACAGTCAAGGTGTAAATGTTCTTAGTTAAAGATTTCATAACAATGATATAATATATTAATGATTAAGCATCTAAGACGATAATATGGTTATCATTCATAGTTCTCTGTACTCGTGAAAAATACAGCATAGTAGTTATGACCATTTTCGGTCACAATGTCCATTCGGTATGCGAAATCTGCTCCTACAGGGATCAACATCCTTCCAGAAGAGCTGTTCCCAACATAGTCTTGGATTTCTCCAGTAGTCTGATTTTCAAGAGACACTGTCACTGTTCCTATATTAGACATAAATGACAGCTCAAGGTTGTTCAAATAAGAATAATAACAGCATTCAACTTGAATCTTCGCAGGAACGTGATTACCTTTTGTATTCGGCTTCTTTATTTCTATGACCATAATCGGTATGATGTCTTCCTTTTGCGAATACAACAACACATTGCTGACTGTCAGCAGTGCTAATAATAGTATAACCTTTCTCATAAAAAAATGTATTATTTCCGACTGTAAAGTTCGGGAGAAAGGTTGATAACTCAATGAAAAAAAGTTTTACTCAACCAAAGTATAACATATTCATTCTTAATAATTTAATATGCAGTAAAAATTCATTTTCTTACTTTCACCAATTAAATTACTAATTATCAATATTTTAACCGACAACCCATAATTTACAATGAATACAAAAGTGCTGATTATCAAACAATTACTCTTTTCAAGATATTAATTCAGAGAAAAGAGCCTGATGTTCGCTATTCAATCTTAAGATTTTATCTTTAATATTATGCCGCTTTGTGTAAACCGTGCTAACATTGTAGCCCATCATTCTGGCTATCGTCTTAGTGTCGAAACCGAGGATTAAGAAGGCAATAAAACGAAAGTCTTTCTCGGCGGTGTTCGGCATTTCAGCGCGTAATTTTGTCATTATTCCGTCAAGATTATCATCAAGCATAGACTCAAGCTCCTTTTGGTTTGGCTCATCCAATATCGCAAGGATCTTTTTAACCTCCGCATAAATCTGATCATCACTTTCTTTTGAGGATTTGCTGGACTCGAAATACCGGCGGCACAGGTTATTCAATTGGGCATACTGCTGTTTGTTCACCTGAACAAATTTCGCCCTAAGCGCCATCAACACCTGTTCCTTTTCGGCCGCGCTGGAAAGTTTTTCCGACAATGTTTGTATATTCTTCTCAGCTAATTCATTCGCGGATTTCAGGGAATCTATGGAGCGCAAATGTTCAGCCTCACAAAGGAGTGACTCGTTAAGCCTTTGGTTCACTTCATCATTGAGAGTGACCATTTCTTCCAGTCGATGTTGTAACTCTTTCCTATATTTCGAATGAATGGACAAGGCAAATATCATAGTAAACAAACCAATAAGGGCGATTATCCATTTCATTTGACGCTGGATTTTTCTATCCCTATCCAACAATAAAGACTTGTCCTCATAATAATCTGACTGTGCCAACGCCACTGATTGGCCAACCGTTTCCAAGACCTCAGAATTTCGATCGCTCAGAGACTGTTCAAGATATGTCAAAGCTGTTTTGTAGTCTGCGCGATGCTTTGATATCCTATACTTCCAGATTTTTAATATGGTCGAACTGCTGTCCACATTCTCCAACTGTCGGATCACATCGTTCGCAGTTCTATGATCTCCTATGATTTCAGAAGCATAGGCATAGACACAATAATCATCTATAGAAGGCATTACGCCAAATTTTCCTGTAGCCCTTTTAAAAAGATCAATAGATTTATGAGCATCAGAGTTTGGTTTGAAGATATTATTCCAAGCAAGGGTCAATAATTGCTCCGCATAAATGGATGTATCACGGATTGGTTGCGAGAAGAAAACAGAATAAAGGCTGTCGGCCTTCGCCCAGTCTTGAATGTTCGAATAAAGGCACGCCAAAGATCCGGTAGTATTCCACAGCCTAAAAGAGTCCTTAGCCTGAGCAAAATAATCATAAGCCTCTTTGCTATATGAGATACTCTCCGAATTATTATTGTTCCACAAATAGACATCAGAAATCGAGGAACTGATGATCCCTCTGAACACAAGATTGTCCGAATGGGATGAATATTCCTTAGCACGGATATAACTCGTTATCGCAGCTTCCGGATCTCCAGTGTCATACTGCGCCGTCCCAAGATAAAAATACATCTTCATCTTATCATCATTGGAACCGTGGTTTTCATAGTAGATCGCTGCAGGTTTGATGACACGCAAATCTTGGATAGTGAGGTGATTCCTGTCCAACGCCATAGTGTACAGCAACGAGTACCTCGCACGCTGCGACTTAGTCTTAAGAGCCAACGTGTCAATCGATTCCAACGCAGTTAAAGCGCTGTCTGGCCTTGTCCACATAACATCCTCGGCGGAATCCATAATCCGCTCGGCCTCCCTGTTCCCGCAGGACATCACCAATGCGGACATCAATAAAAACAAGGCTATATACAATTGTTTCATCTCGTTCATAGATTTGGTCCTGCAAACTTACATTTTTGCCGGATTTTTCGCAAAAGAAATGATCGGCCAATTCAAGGGTTGAGTCTCAATGCTTATGTATGGACATCGCAATCAGGAGTAAGCGGGGCTCCATTGGCCATTGTAAACAAAGAAAGTATCGGTAATTTTTGCAAAATTACCGAGTAAATTTTAGGATGTCATATACCTGTTGACTATCTTCCTCCGTATCACACCAACTTCCAGGTGCGCAAGCATATTCGCACCTAAAAGAGCAATTCTCTGGTTATCAAGCCGCTAAAGTTCCAGATGCGAGTGTTTTTTCACACCTGGAGGTCAGGGGCACCAACAGAAGGCTCTCGTGCGCAGATAGGCCTAGATTGCTCACGAGAGTCCCCTAATCAACGCTCTCGTGAGCAATCTGCCGCTTTCCGCTCACGAGAACACTCATCTTCGACACCTCGTGAGCAAAATGCCGCTTTCCGCTCACGAGAACACTCATCTCAGTCCTTTCGTGAGCAATATGCCGCTTTCCGCTCACGAGGCACACACAGTCCTTCTCCACGGGCTTCAGGATGAAAGCCATCTGGCTGTTTGCGGCAAGAAGTCAATACTTCTATGGCAGAAGGTACGCGCGAAGACGCACGAAAGTTGAGGAGACTACGTGATGTAGTCCATCAAGGCGGCGACATATTCGGAGAATGCGGAGATTCCAGCTTCTGTGACACGGCATGTCGTGCATGGCTTCTTGCCTTTGAATCCCTTTTCCACCGCTATGTAGCCCGCCTCGCTCAGTTTGTCAAGTTGGACACTAAGGTTGCCGGCCGTTGCTCCCGTCTGTTTACGGATGTAGACGAAACCCGCTTCGTCCTCTCCCCAGACTGTCTGAAAAGTCCTTGCAAGACTGAAATTGTTCGTATCCCCATACACGACCTAAAACGAATTCTTGATTCTCGCGAAGGAATGTTTAACTTTTAAGACAGCCTCCCCCCACACACACGAGAATCGACATCACGGCAAGCCTCAGCTCCGAGTGCAGAAGCGGGTTGAGTTTTTTGAACATCGACTATTTCCTTAAGCATTTCACACACACTCCCGTAAGCGCCAGGATCACTCCAGCTAAGACAAAAAGCAACATTTGGCTGCAATCACCGGAGAGTTTCACTGCCGCTATGACACCAAGGACACCGGTGAGAAATCCAGCGATGACAATCGGCAGGTTTTTGAGGATCATCCCTGAGATGCTCTCCGCAAAGCCGAAAAGGAGGATAATGACCAAGGTCAGGTTCATCGGGACAAACAGCAACGCACAGAGACTGACTGTCACGGCAAACGCTCCGAACGCTCCCCATGTCCAGCCAAGGAGATTGCTGATCAGATTGGACGGGACACATTCTGCGTCCTTGTCCAGTACCACAGCGAGCGGATACCCTATAGCTGGCATGGCGAACCACAGTAAATTCCAGGCCGGATTGCCGCTTGACCTCCAAAGGAAGTACACGGCAAGGGCGATCAGCGTGAGAATAGCGCCCCAAAGAATGAAATGACTTCCCGATCTTTTCGTAATGACCAGACGGCTGTCGCGTAAGGTCTCATTAATGAGTTTGAGGCTTTGTTCCGCACTCATTTGTGAACTCTGTTCCATAATTTTGATTTTCTTATTGATTTATAATTCGTTGGAGCCATCAGACGCTGCGCATACGCCATAAGCTCTTTGCAAATATAAATAAGTTTATAACATAAACCAAATTAATTTAGTAAAATGTAAAAAATAACCTGCATCACTTTAAATTTGCAATACATTGATGTTCAAGGGTGATTCTATGTATTCAATTTTACCGATTGATGCAACTTATTTTTTCAACATTACTTAACAAACTCACTGTTTGTAATTTTCAGCATCAATAAGAAAAATAGAAGCAGTTTTGACTTGTTTATCTGGAAATTAAGAACAAGCTCTTTTCCAAGGACGAGACGATCCGGGAAAAGTACAGCCACAGAGAAGTCTTGTTGGACGTTCATCCACGGAATGGCCGGTTCGGTGGACAGAACGGCTTTGTCAGGGAACTCATCCACGGAATGGGCGGTTCGATGGACGGAATGGGGCTGGTAGGCTACCTTAGCGAGAATCTACCAAACAGTCCATGACACGCCACTGGTACAGGAAAGGCTCTTCTGGTGTACCAACCAAGGTTAGGATGCCAAGTTCGGCACCGGAGAGGAAACCGTGGCCAAACAATGGACAAAGTCAGGTCTCCCGTATGCTTGATCCAAACATATCCATTGAAGCCTTCTTGTTGCCGGACTACATTTTACAAAACGCTTTCAGCAACATAACATACCTATGCCCACAGAGGCCAGACATGGCTGAAAAACTCAAAGCCAAGCGTCCACCATTTTCACGGCAATGTGTCTCGCCGACGCTTCTATCCAACATTGGGATGAAGGCATTTCGTAAATCGGTTTTTTAAAAGACATAAAGCGATACCAAAAACATTCGTAGGCAATTATTCCGTAAATGGTTAATTGTTAATATTTTGTCCAAAGCGACATGCGATCGCAATTATCTGGAGGGTACCTCAACACGTCAAAAGTCCGTCAACTCCTATATTGCTTCCTAAATGTATCTGATCGCACCTCCGCTGCCAAAAGGGTAATCACTTACATCTTTGTTGAGATAAGAAGAATCCATAGTCAAAACTCCACGAAAACAACATCTTTCTTTACCGAAAGACACATTGCTTTCATCGTCACAAAAAGCCCATTCATGCCCTTCAACTTTGAGTACGGAACGTACAATTCCATGATATACTCCTTCTATGTAATTAATTTGACTGGCACGTGATTTTGCAATCGCCCAATACCTATGCGTTTTTTCATAGACACTGATTCTCCGATATACTCCGTTAGCCTTTGCATCATCAAAACAGCTTCTAAGAATTACTATACAGATTTCTGTTTCCGAGGAATAATTCGTAACTTCACAAAGCGAATTATGCAACCGAGAAGCCCTCGGATCACTAAGGCAAATTTTAACACTTAAAATACAATGAAAACAATCAGATTTTTGGTGACATTGGCGGCGATGCTCATTGCAAACGGAAGTTTCGCACATGGAATATCAGGAACCGGCGCTTTGGCAGACTCCGCGACCGGTAGAAAAGAATGCCACGCCATCGAAAAAGGCAAGAGCTTGGCTGATGGACAAGTTGTGGACACGACCCATCCATGGTACGGAGCGAGGGTCGGAATCATTGGGGATTCGATCTCGGATCCGAAGGTGGCGAACGGACCGGAGAAGTACTACTGGTTCATGGCGCGGGAGATCGGAATCATCCCTTGCGTGGTGGCTCAAAACGGGCAGCAATGGAATGAGGTCCTTCCGCAGGCGAACAGGCTGAAAAGTGAGTACGGGGACAACATCGACGCCATCCTTATCCTGATGGGGACCAACGACTTCAACGCCGGAGTACCGATCGGGGAATGGTTCACGGAGGAATATGTCGAGGTGGAGGCCGCCAATGGTGAGCCTAAATCTCTGCAGGTAAGAAGGCATAGGATGCCAAACCTCGACCAAAGCACGTTCAAAGGACGTATCAACGTTGCCTTGGACTCACTTAAGAATATGTACCCGCACAAGCAGATAATCCTGATGACTCCACTTCACAGGGGCTACGCCAAATTCGGCGAGACCAACATCCAGCCGGACGAGAACTACACCAACAGGTGCGGGGAATATATTGACGCTTACATCAATGCCGTGAAGGAGGCGGGTAATGTCTGGGCCGTACCTGTGATCGACCTTAGCGCCGTCTCAGGAATATTCCCGCTCAACCGTTCGCAGAAGGAATATTTTCCAAGGGACAAAGACAGGCTCCACCCTACCGACGAAGGTCATGCCCGTATGGCCCAAGCTATTATGGCCGCCCTCAGAGGATTGGCGCCACGTTTTGAATAAGCATTTTTGATGTAAATCCAGAGAGCCTCTGTTCTGAATTTTTGTAACGTGAAAAATTCAGGTTAGAGGCTCTCTGGATTTTCTACATATTGAAAAAAATGCGTAATACCCATGTTGACATCGAATCTCGGTCACTTCGACAGGCTCGGTGACCGAGGGAGGCGATGTTAAATTCTACAACGTAAGACCGCAGAGAAGGGCGACGTACGTCTCGATACCGTCCGCAATCTCGTCAAGACGGATATATTCATCGGCGGAATGGGAGCGGGCCGAGTCGCCCGGACCGATCTTGAGGGTCGGGAAATGGCAGAGGGCCTGATTGCTGGTGGTCGGGGAGCCGAACGGTTCAAGGCCTAAGGAAAGACCTCTGACAACGGCCGGGTGATCCATAGGAAGATGCGAGCTGCCGATTCTTGTCGAGCGTTCCTTGACCTCGCACGATACGGAGGACTTGATCATCTCCAGAAGTTCCGGATTGGTGTACATTCCGTTCGGGCGCACGTCCACCACGAACGTACACCTGTCCGGCACGACATTATGCTGGGTTCCGGCGCTGATCTGCGTGACGGACATCTTGACGGCTCCGAGGAAATCCGACACCCGGTCAAAACTGTGATTTTTGAACCACTGAATATCCTCGATGGCCTTGTAGATGGCGTTGACACCTTCATTTCTGGCAGCGTGGCCGCTCTTCCCGTAGGCCGTGCAGTCCAGTACCATCAGTCCCCTCTCGGCGACGGCCATCCTCATCCCGGTCGGCTCGCCCATCACCCCGAAATCAATCCGGCCAAGTTCCGGCAGGATCAAGTCAAGGCCACCTTTCCCGCTCACCTCTTCCTCGGCGGTGGCGGAAAAGATCAGCCTGTACGGCTGCTCCTTCTGTATGAGCCTTGAATATGTCTCCAGAAGAGCAATCAGGGATCCGCCGTCATCATTGCTGCCGAGACCGTACAGACAACCGTCCTCAATCTCGGGCGTGAACGGGTCACGGGTGTAGCCAGAGGCCGGTTTCACAGTGTCAATGTGGGCGTTAAGCAATATGGTCGGCCTCCCGTCCACCGGGCCGGATTCAATCCACAGGTTGTTGCCCAGCCTCCTGGCCGCGAAGCCTTCTGTCAACATCCAACGCTCCAGGAAGTCGGCCACAGCCCCTTCATCCCTGCTGAAGGAAGGAATCCGGATCATATTCTTCAAAAGATCTATCGTGTCCATAGCATACAAATGTACGCAAAAACGATGGTTTTTATGTACATTTGTGGATATGGATTTAGGGACACTTAACAGACAGCAGAGAGAGGCGGTGACCTCGACGGAGGGCCGGGTGCGGGTCGTTGCCGGAGCAGGCTCGGGAAAGACCAAGGCTTTAACCTATCGGTATGCGTACATAGTAAACGAACTGGGCGTGGAACCGGCTAACATTCTGTGCCTTACCTTCACGAACAAGGCGGCGCAGGAGATGAGGAGCAGGATCACTCAGCTTGTTCCGCCGGGGTACACGAACGACTTTGTCTGCACGATCCACGGGTTCTGCGTGAGGTTTCTGCGCGAGGAGATCCATCGGCTCGGCTACCCGAAGAACTTCCAGATTCTGGACGAGGAGGATATGAAGTCCCTGGCCAGGCAGGTGCTGACGGAAAACAACACGGAACGAAGCGTGAAGACAGTGCGGCAACTTCTTGAGGCTCTTGCCGGTACCAAGGCGGCTGAGCCTTATGTTCAGCAATACATTGTCCCGACCTCGCCGGTCTCCGGAAGGACTGACCTTCCGCTCAGTGTCCAGCTTCTGTTCAAGCAAAAGGACAAGATGGCGCTCGACTACGATGACCTCATCCAGTTCACCAGACATATTCTTCAGACATATTCAGAGGTAAGGGAGAAGTGGCAGGAGAGGATGAACTATGTGATGTTGGACGAGGCGCAGGACTGCAATGGCGGCGACTGGGAGATTGTTGAGACGTTGTCCGAGAAGTGCGGTAACCTGTTCATAGTCGGGGATCCGGACCAGTCCATTTATGAGTGGAGAGGGGCGAAACCGGAGAGGTTTCTGGCGTTCAAGGCCGACAAGGACATCATTCTGGACGAGAACTACCGTTCGACTCCAGGGATTCTGAACGTAGCCAACTCAATCATAGTCAACAACAAGAACCGGATAGACAAGCGGATGTTCACCCGCCGGGGCGAGGGCGAGAAGATCGTGCACTTCCACGCGACGGACGAGCGGCAGGAGGCGCAGTGGATCTGTCAGGAAATTCTCCGGAGGCTTGACAATGGCGAGGCGGCATATTCAGATTTCGCGGTGCTGTTCCGCGCGGCGCATCTTTCGAGGTTCATCGAGCAGGCGCTCATCCGAGCGAACATTCCTTACGTGATGTGGGGAGGCGTGCGGTTCTTCGAGCGGATGGAAGTCAAGGACTGCATCAGCTATCTTCGGCTGGTCGCTTCGGACGACGACATCGCTTTCGAGCGGGTAATCAACACTCCGTCCAGAAAAGTCGGCAAGGTAACCCTTGAACTGATAACGGCTTACGCATCACAGGAGGGGACGACACTTTACCAAGCGCTCAAAAATCATCTGGATGACCCGAAGCTGAATCGTGACGCTGTCCGGGAGTTCGTGGCATTGATTGAGGAATGCCGCTCAAGGGCATATTCAATGGGAGTCTGCGCGATGCTTGAATATATCCTCGAAAAGACCGGCCTGAAGCAGGAATATCGTGACGACAATGACGAGCAGCGCCTGGAGAACATCACCGAGTTGGTGGATTCCATAAGGCTTTACGAAAGCGAACACACTGAATGGGAGCAGCTTCCGCTCTACGATTACCTTCAGGACATCGCCCTGTACACGAACGCAGACTACCGGAAGGAGACCAACAAAGTCAAGCTGATGACCATCCATCAGAGCAAGGGATTGGAGTTCCCTTACGTGTTCATCATCGGGCTGAGCGACGGAATATTCCCGAACGCCAGAAGCATCCGGGAACGTAAGAGGACGGCCCTTGAGGAGGAAAGGCGCTTGATGTACGTTGCTGCCACGCGGGCGGAGAAGTGCCTGTTCCTGACCGAGTCCGAAGGCTATGACGTTCAGGCTCAGCAGCAAAAGTTGCCGTCAAGGTTCATCGCCGAGATAAAGCGTGACCTCTTTGTCACGGAAGGAGAGATGGATGAGGCCCTTTGGCGCAGGCTGCAGGAGCAGATCGCCAATGAGAACCTTGACGAGACGACCGAGACTCCCGATGATGCGGGCAGGGCCGACAGCATCACCGTCGGCGACAACGTGTTCCACAAGATCTTCGGCCAAGGCGAGGTCCTTGAGATCAGCGACACCGGCTCCTGCAAGGTACGCTTCGCCGACGGCAAGGTCCGGTTCCTCCGCAGCACGTTTCTAAGCCGTCTCGCATAGGATTCACTCTACCTTAACTTGAATATCACCGGGAAGGTGTAGGTGACTTTCACGGCTCTGTCACGCTGGCGGCCCGGAGTCCATTTCGGGGACATCGAGACCACACGGACGGCTTCATTGTCAAGTGAGGAATCGACTCCTCTGAGGACCTTGACATTGCTGACGGATCCGTCCGGGTTGACCGTGAACTGGAGGGTCACACGGCCTTCGACACCGTTAGCCTGGGCTATGGACGGGTACTTGAGGTTCGAGTTGACCCATTTGGAGAACTCGTTGGCATCCCCACCGTTGAACAACGGCTTTTCCTCAACAGCGAAGAACGGCACAGGAGCCTCGTCAACCTCCTCATCCTGGACACTTTGTGGGATATAATCCATTATAGGAATCTCCATCTGACTGTCATCCAAGGATTTGAACTCCAGATCCTCATCAATCTTTATGTCATCCGGAAGAATTTCGATCAGATCGTTGAGAATCACGGCCGGAGCCGGAGGTGTCGGCGGAGTCTCCATCGTCACCGGGATCTCGATGTCATCGCTGATGAACGCCGCATCGTTACCGGCAAGCGTGGCGACCTTGGTCTCAGGTGTCCCCCACTCGAACGCCATCAGAACTATTCCCATCGCAGCCACCAGCCCGACTTCCGTCAGAAGGGTTCTCTTGTTCTCAAGATTAGCCTTGTAAGTTTTCTTTGTCTCCATAATCGTTGATTTTAATGGTTAAACTTTCTGGTGCAAAGTTACGGCTTCCCGGTCACGCCCACCAAATTTCCGGCCTCTGAAAATCTCTCATAGGTCCAATCTAAAAGATTGCAAATCAATAGATTGTGCAAAGTGATATCACCCAGATTCTATCACCCCGCATAACTCATTAATAATCAACGTATATACAATCCACATCTCTTAAATCATTATTAATAAATATATTAGCCCTTCTCCTTTGGTAGATTCACGCCAATGGAGATAAGTGACGAGTAACAGACTGAAAATCATTTCAAAAGGCTTTCACCTATAGCGTAACAGCACTAAAGTCGAAAGCCTATCATATTCGTTAACAAGCAGTTAACAGACACACAGACCTCGCTCAGTCGTCGGTCTCGGGGTCGGCCATGATGGTGGTGCCGGCATTCAGGGCGGAGGCGGAGGTGATGACGACTCTGGAGACACCGGAGTTGATGGCTTCAAAGGCGTTCTGGAGTTTCGGGATCATTCCCTCGGAGATGGTGCCGTCGGCGACCATCGGGGCGAAATCGGAACTGGTTATGGTCGGAATCACGCTCAACGGGTCGCTCAGGTCCTTCATCACGCCCGGCGTGGACGAGCAATATGTCAGGGTCACGTCATAGACTGAGGCGAGGGCCTGGGCAACGGACGAGGCGATCGTGTCGGCGTTGGTGTTCAGCATCGAGCCTTCCTTGTCATGGGTCAGCGGGGCGAGAACAGGCACGGCGCCGGACTCAAGGAGGTTTTCCAAAGCCTTGGCGTTGACGTACTTGATGTCACCTACGTAACCGAAGTTGATTGGCTGTACGGGGCGCTTCACACTCATAATCAGATTGAGGTCAGCGCCGGTAAGGCCAATGGCATTGACACCAAGGGCTTGCAGACGCGCAACCAGATTCTTGTTGACAAGTCCGCCGTAAACCATCGTCACGACCTTCAGCATCTCGGCGCTGGTGATCCTGCGGCCATCGATCATCTGGGTCTCCACGCCCAGCCTGGCCGCCACCTCGGTGGCGATCTTGCCGCCTCCGTGCACGAGAATCTTTCTGCCCTTGAGGCTTGAGAATGACATCAGGAGGGACTGGAGAGACTCCTCGTTCTCCACTATGGCTCCCCCCACCTTAATTATATTCAATGAATCCTTTATCATATTCGTTTTTCTCAAAATTATTTCCGTACACCAAAGAGGCTTTTCCTGTACCAAACGATGACAAAAGGCCATTTGGTACAGGAGAGGCCCCTTTCCTGTACCGTTTCCGCAACAAAGTCTTATTGCAGATCCTCCAGCATCCTCTTCATCACCACCTGGGCGGAGACGACGCGGTTGGCGGCCTCCGGAATCACGATGCTGCGAGGGGAATCAATCACCTCGTCGGTCACGATCATATTCCTTCGCACAGGAAGGCAGTGCATGAAGTAGGCGTTGTCGGTGACGGCCATCTGGCGCGCTCCGACTGTCCATGCACGATCCTGACTGAGGATCTGGCCGTAGTGTGAGACGGAGGACCAGTTCTTGGCATAGATGAAGTCCGCACCCTCAAAGGCCTTCATCTGGTCGTACTCCACACGGGCATCGCCGACGAACTGAGGATCAAGCTCGTAGCCTTCCGGATGGGTGATGACGAAATCCACATCGGCGGCATTCATCCACTCGGCGAACGAGTTAGGCACAGCCTGAGGCAGCGCACGCGGATGCGGAGCCCAGGTCAGGACCACCTTCGGACGCGCCACGCTTTTATATTCATTGATCGTGATGAGGTCGGCGAAGGCCTGGCACGGATGGACGGTGGCTGATTCGAGGCTGATGACAGGTTTGCCGGAATATTCAATGAACTGCCTGAGAATGGTCTCGTTGTAGTCGAAGGACTTGTCCTTCAGGCCGGCGAACGAGCGCACTCCGATGATGTCACAGTAGCTGCCGATGACAGGGATCGCCTCACGCAGATGCTCCGGCTTGTCGCCGTCCATCACCACGCCCATCTCGGTCTCAAGTTTCCAGCTGTCGCCGTTGACATTGAGGACTATCGTGTTCATTCCCAGATTCATGGCCGCCTTCTGGCTGCTCAGGCGGGTGCGCAGGCTGCTGTTGAAGAAAATCAGAATGATCGTCTTGTTCCTGCCCAGATTCTGCCATGCGAACGGGGTCGCCTTGACCTGCTTCGCCTCCTCAAGCGCCTTGCCGAGGTCGCCTATGTCACCTACGTGAAAAAAACTTCTCATAATACTTCCTTCAATGCGTCAATGAATATGTCAACGTCCGCCTTGGTAAGTGTGAGCGGGGCAAGAAGGCGGATCATATTCTTGCCGGAAACGCCTGTGAATACGTGCTTTTCGTAGAGGAGGCGGCCTCTGATCTCGGCGATCGGTTCATTGAATTCTATGCCGACCATGAGTCCGCGGCCACGCACCTCCCTGATTCTCGGAGAGGCCGGAATGGAATTCTTCAGATACTCTCCTACCTCAAAAGCGTTCGCAACGAGATTCTCTTCCTTGAATATGTCAGCGACGGCGTTTGCCGCGGCCATCGCGAGGTAATTGCCTCCGAATGTGGTGCCTAGCATTCCCTTTGTGGCCTCGAACTCAGGAGAGATGAGGACTCCGCCGATCGGGAAACCGTTCGCCATTCCCTTGGCCATCGTGACGATGTCCGGCTTGATTCCGGCCCATTGGTGGGCGAAGAACCTGCCGCTGCGGCCGTAGCCGCTCTGGATCTCGTCCAGAATCAGCACCACGCCGGCTTCCTTGGTGACCTGACGAAGGTCTCTCATGAACCGGTCATCAGGGATGACGATTCCGCCGACCCCCTGGATGCCTTCGATGATCACGCCGGCGACATCGCTCTTGGCAAGTTCTGCTCTCACTGCCTCAATGTCATTCAGCGGCAGGAAAGTGACTTTGTGATGCGAGTTGAACGGCGCTGAATACTTAGGATTGTCGGTGACGGCCACCGCTCCGGAGGTTCTTCCGTGGAAGGCTCCCTTGAACGCGATCATCCTGTCCTTTCCGGTGTGGAAAGAGGCCAGTTTGAGGGCGTTCTCATTGGCCTCCGCTCCTGAGTTGATCAGGAAGAGGGAGTAATCCTGTAGTCCGGATAGTTCACCGATCTTTCCGGCCAGCTCGACCTGAAGCGGATTCTTCACGCTGTTGGAGTAGAAGCCGATCTTGTTCAGCTGGTCGGTTATGGCAGCCACGTATTTCGGGTGACAGTGGCCGACTGAGATGACGGCGTGGCCTCCGTAGAGGTCGAGATATTCCTGACCCTTGTCATCCCAGATTCTGGTGCCTTTGGCTTTGACGGGAGTCACATCAAAGAGGCTATATACATCGAATAAGTTCATAATATGATTCGAATATTAAAAACGAGTGCCTTTGAGGTGAAGACCGGTGCCCTCCGGGAGGCCGAAAATGAGGTTCATATTCTCGACCGCCTGACCGGAAGCGCCTTTCACGAGATTGTCGATTATGCTGATCACGTGGAGCTTACGGCCGTGTTTACGTACATTGAGCACACATTTATTCGTGTTCACGACCATCTTCAGATCCGGATTCGTGTCGATCACGTGCACGAAAGGCTCGCCCTTGTAGTAGTCTTTGTAAAGCGCAACTGCTTCTTCCTCGGAGAGGTCGCAATCAAAATAAACCGATGCCAGGATTCCTCTTGTGAAGTCTCCTCTGACCGGAACGAAGTTCAACTCGCCCTCGTAACTTGGAGCGAGAGTGTGGAGGGTCTCCCCTATCTCGCCAAGATGCTGATGGGTAAACGCCTTATAGACAGAGAGGTTATTGGCCCGCCAACTGAAATGAGTGGTCTCGGACGGAGCCTGTCCCGCACCGGTCGATCCGGTGATTCCCGTCACGTGAACCTCAGGCAGTTTGTCAGCCTTCGCCATAGGCAGAAGCGCCAACTGGATAGAGGTCGCGAAGCAGCCAGGATTGGCGATATGCTTAGCCTTCACGATCTTGTCTCTGAATGCCTCTGGAAGTCCATAGACAAAATCCTCCGCATCGGCGGCCAGACGGAAATCGTTGCTGAGATCGATGATAGCACCCTTATAACTCTCTGGCAAAGAATGGACAAAGCCTTTTGATTTTCCGTGACCGGAACAAAGGAATATTACATCGGCCTCTTCCACAGGGGCTTCCGCACTGAACTTCAGATCTGTCTCTCCCAACAAATCCTGATGCGCTGACCACACAGGCTCACCGGCGTGGCTGCCGCTCTGCGCGAAGACAACCTTCACGGCCGGATGATTGGCCAGAATCCGCAGAAGCTCGCCGGCCGTGTAGCCGGCGGCCCCTACGATCCCTACCTTTATATACTCATTTATAATCATTTATTTCATAAATAATTATCATCTACAATTCCTTTTCAAGCTGTTCTCCTTCGTCCTTGTGGGCGGTGTAGTAAACACGCAGAGGGGTGGAAGTCACCTTAATGAAGCCCTTGGCGTCCTCACTGGTCCAGCCTTTCTGCATCTCGCCATATTCACCGAACTTGGTCTTGACAAGATCGCACGGCGAATCCACGCCGACGGTCGAGAACGACCATGGACGAAGTTCCATCGTCACCTTGCCGGTCACGTTCCTCTGGCTGCTCTCCAGCATCGCCTCGATGTCCCTCATCACAGGCTCAAGGTACTGGCTCTCGTGCAGGAACATCCCGTACCAGTTGGAAACCTGATCCTTCCAGTACTGCTGCCATTTGCTGAGGGTGAACTTCTCAAGGAACTTGTGGGCGGCGATGATGAGCATAGGAGCGGCGGCCTCGAAGCCGACACGTCCCTTGATGCCAATGATGGTGTCCCCGACGTGCATATCCCGGCCGATGCCGTAAGGAGCGGCGATAGACTCAATCTCCTGAATGGCAGTCACTTTGTCAGCGAACTTCTTGCCGTTGACAGCAACGATCTCACCTTTCTCGAACTCGATCTCGATGGTCTCGGAGCCATCCTTTGTGATCTGTTTCAGATACGCCTCCTCCGGAAGTCCCTGGGTGGAGTCCAGAATCTCGCCTCCACAGATGGAAGTGCCCCAAAGGCCGACATTGTAGGAATATTTAAGTTTCTTGAAATCAGCCTTGAAGCCGTGCTCATTAAGGTAATCAACCTCAAACTGGCGGGTCAGAGCCATATCCCTTGTCAAGGTGATGATCTCTATCCCCGGAGCCATCACAAGGAAAGTCATGTCAAAACGGACCTGATCGTTGCCGGCGCCAGTCGAACCGTGGGCGATGGCGTCAGCGCCAATCGCTTTCGCGTAGCGGGCGATGGCCATAGCCTGGAATATCCTCTCGGAAGAGACCGAGATCGGATATGTACCGTTCCTCAGCACATTGCCGAAGATCATATAACGGAGGCTCTTGTCGTAATATTCCTTGGTCACATCAAGGGTGACATATTCCTTCGCACCCAGTTCGTAGGCATGCTTCTCATTGTCTTTCAGCTGCTCAGCGCTGAATCCGCCGGTGTTCGCACACGCGGCGTAAACCTCATAGCCCTTTTCCTTGGCCAGGTACATCACCGTGAAGGATGTGTCCAGACCGCCGCTGAAAGCGACCACTACTTTCTTCTTTTCCATATTCATTAATTTTTGTTGTCATTCTCGGCCTCGTCGATCCTGCGGATCCTTTCGAGGACTTCCTGCGGGATTTTCGCCGGAAGATGCTCCTCCGGATCGAATAGCATTCCCGTGCAGATGCAATATTTTCTGTCGGTGCGCTTGAGCACATCCACATTGACGCACCCCTCGCAGCCTTTCCAGAAGGCCTCGTCGCTGGTGAGCTCGGCGAAAGTCACCGGCTTGTAGCCCAGCTGGGTATTCATCGTCATCACCGCCGCACCGCTTGTGAGACTGAATATCTTGGCGTGCGGCCAGCGTGTGCGGGCCAGCGAGAATGTCAGATCCTTTATCCTCTTAGCAAGTCCCAAACCACGGAAATCCGGATGCACGATCAGTCCGGATGTAGTCACGTACTGCTTGTGCTCCCATGTCTCGATATAACTGAATCCAGCGAATTTCTCGCCCTGAAGAGCGATCACGGCCTTGGCCTCCTTGATCTTCTGGGCGACATATTCCGGCTTTCTCTTCGCGATGCCGGTGCCCCTTACCTTGGCCGCCTCCTCTATTGTCTTTAGAATCTCATCGACATAAATGAGGTGCTTGTCCGAAGCGACCTCAACAGTCAATTCGTCCTGCGTCATCTTTTGTTTAGTCCGTTAAATTAATTAACCCTTTTGGTCTCGATGCCTTTGAATATCTCAGAAAGAGACGATGTCACATCTTCGTGCCGGAATCCTTCCCTCAGCACAAGCAGGATCGTGTCATCACCGGCCAACGTGCCCATAACCTCCGGAAGATGCCCCTCGTCAATGATAGAGGCGATCATCCCGGCATGGCCAGGCCTCGTCTTGATCACCGCCATCGAGCCGGAAAACTCCAGACTGTCGATGCTATCAGATGACATTGAGGATTCACGGAGGCTGTTACGCAACATTCCAGGCTGGGGAAGACTGTAACTGTAACCGCTTCCGTCATGTATCTTGGTGATTCTCAATTCTCTGATATCCCTTGACAAAGTCGCTTGAGCGACGCTGAGCCCACGCTGTTCCAGCAGCGTGGAAAGTTCCTCCTGATTAGAGACCCTGTTATCCTTGATCACCTCGCGGATTATTCTTTGCCTTTCAAGCTTACCTTTCATATCAAAAGCATATTTATTCAAACGTTCTGCAAATATATGTATATTTTTTCAACATTTTGGCATTATTAACGAATATTTTTCAGGAATGATGAGAATATCATGAGACTTGGAACGAATCGCCCCCAATATGCAACCATATTCATTCCAAGGCGTTGAATATTCAAGGAGGCTCCAAGCCTGATCGACTTGAAGCCTCCTTGAATATCACTCCCAAAGGTCAACCGGACAAGGACCATGGAAGGCTATGCTCAAAAGCCCTTTGCTATGTTGTCAGCGATGGATTGTATCAGACGTTCACGAGCCTCGATGCTTGCCCAGGCGATGTGAGGAGTCATGCTGAGACGTTCCGGATGTCTGGTATGGAGAAGAGGATGGTTCTCCGGTATCGGTTCGGTCGAATAGACATCCAGGCCCGCTCCCCCAATGACACCCTCGTCAATGACTTTAGCCAAGGCTTCCTCCACGACTATCCCACCTCGTCCCATATTCACGATGATGGCTTTCGGTTTCATCATCCTGAGTTCTTTCTCACCGACAAGGCCGGCTGTGCGCTCATTGTACGGAGCGTGCACGGAAATGACATCGGACTTGCGCATAAGGTGCTCAAGAGAGACCGACGGATACTCTTCGGAATGGTTTGTTCCGGAAGTGGAGTAATAGATGACTTTCATCCCAAACGCGGATCCGATTCTGGCAACTTTTGAGCCTATCGCGCCCAGACCAATGACACCCAACACCTTGCCAGTCATTTCAATGAATGGCCTTGAATAATCAGTGAACAACCCGCTGCGTGAATATGCCCCGGACTTCACGACATTGTCAAAATAGGCCCCGTTGCCCAGAAGGTTAAGAATATGCATGAATGTTTCCTGAACAACGGAATCCGTGGAATAGCCGGCGACATTCCTGACAATCACTCCATGTCTGGCGCAGGCATCCACATCAATATTGTTTATGCCGGTGCCGGCCTCACAGACAAGCCGAAGTTTCGGCGCCGCCTCCAGCAGCAGGTCATTCACCTTTATCTTGTTCACAATCAAAACTTCGCAATCACTTACCCTGCCGATGGACTCCTCCGGAGTCGAATTCGGCCAGGCTGTCAATTCCCCTACTCTTTCAATCGGAGCCAACGATGACGTCCCCATCGTCCCGGCATCCAAAAACACTATCTTCATCTCTTCCGAAATTTTCCACTAATATAAGCATTTTTGCGATTCTATGACACGCCCGTCCAAAGCCCTTTTGCCGGACCAATCTGTATAACCGGGGACATTGTCCGCCAGAACCGAGGTGGTTCCGTGAATCCTTTTCCCGTGTTCCTCCGGGGATGTCACAAAGTGACCGATGATTGAATATTATGATTGAGGGTGGCCAAAAAGATACTTTTTAGCCACCCTCGTTCCTGTGCGCGGGATGAGAGTCGAACTCACACGTCGCAATTGACACTAGCTCCTGAAACTAGCGCGTCTACCATTTCGCCACCCGCGCTTGAAATGGATTGCAAATATACGGAATATTTGCGAAATCGCAAACAAAATCAGGCACGGATACATAATTTAGTAACATAAAAAAATAAGTTGCCTAAAATTAAGAGAATATTTTCGAGGATAGATCTATTTTCGAAGAAGGAGTGTGCCGGTGGCACATGACTGATGAGAAAAGAGATCTAGACCGAAAAGATTCCTTAAGATGATGCAGGTTATTTTTTGAAGGTTACTTAAAAACTGTAGCCCAAAGAGAACGCCAAAATATTCAAAGATGAAGCTCTCTGGTAGGCGAAATCCACCCTCACTCCGTGGAATTTGCAACCGAGGCCGGCTGACACTCCGGACGCGATCACATCAGAACCGGACGCTCGATAGCCGACACGCGCGAACACCATGCCGTTGAATCCGTACTGAACTCCTCCGGAAACAGCGAACTTTCCGGCAAAAAAACAATCAGCGTCCATTCCGGCCTCAAGGGAATGTTTTTCCTCGAAAGTCTGGCCATAGCCAGCCGCCAGCCGCACTGACGAAGGTATATGATAAGACGATCCGGAGGCATCCTTGACAGAAGTGCCCACATTGGCAAGTCCGGCGCTGAAGCGAAGCATCCTCCAACGGTACAAAGCATACACATCTGACGCGAACACACCTTGGTTCGAGTCAGAGGCAAGCCTCTCGCCGGCATATTTCAGATTGATGCCAACACTCAGCGCGTCAATCACCTTCAGTCCCAAACCTGCGGAAAACATCATGGAAGATGTCTTGAACATACCGTTGCGGTTGCCAGAGTCGTCTATGACCTCATACTCACCGCATGAATTGTAATTACCGGCGACAGAAAATCCCAGACGTTCTCCTGTCTTCATGCCTACGCCGACATCCAGCCCATCGGTTGTCATGTCACCAACAGCGGGTGAATATGCCGCTGTCACCGCAAAACGACTCTCCGAATATGGAATCACCGCAGGATTCCGGAACGCTGAAAACGAAATGTCTGAAGACGGAGCAAGAGAGACTCCGGCCATGGCCACTGAAACAGGGTCATTCCTCTGACACATCCAACCGAACGCCTCATCCTGGGCTTGCAAGTGGAACGCCGGCAAAAGAGCGGCGAAGACCACGATCAATACTCTTTTCATTCTACCTCTTGACAATAACATAATCATACTTATCCGCACCCACAGTCAGCCCAAGTTTGTACTCTCCAGGAGCAAAGGCGCTCATGTCTATCCTGGCCGGATCGAACACATTGCACGAAACCTTCTTCTCAAGAATGACAGACCCGGATGTGGAGGCTATCTTCACCATGACATCAACAACCGCGGTGCTGCCTGGACGGACATTCAAGAAATCACGGACAGGGTTCGGATAGTAGTCAACAGCATAACTTTCATCACGTGCGACAATCTTGAAATCGGTTGAGATCTTAGCGCCAAGGCGATCCTTGGCTGTCACGGTGATCACCGCCAAGCCATTTTGCTTTTTGGCGACAACAAGCTTGCCGTCGCCACTGATCGAGACATCAGCGACACCGTCAGGAGAAATCTTCGCGGAATATTCCAGAGGCTCGTCGTCAGGATCCGAGAACACACCGTCCAGATAGGCAGACATCTTTCCGTCGCCGGAAAGGACAACGTCATTGATGGGCTCTGAGACAACCGGCGGATGGTTCTCGATCACCTGATAGGCGAATTCATATACCGCCGTGCCGCCATAAACGTCAGTCGCTGTGATCTTTGCCTTCTTAGGTGTGAAATCGGAGACCAACTCGCACAGGATCTCAAAGTTGTAGACATCAGGATCCTTGGAACCGCGGACCAGTTTCGCCCTTCCCTCAAAATCTGTAGTGACCTCGACATTGTCGCCATCAGGATCCGACACGGTGAACGGAATCGACACGCTCTCCCACTGGCGGAATTTGAAATCACCCGTATAGGATGTCTCTATGACCGGGGGATTGTTATTCTCTCTCCCGTACTTGGAAAGGCCGTATCTCATCGAGCCCATAACATCGAGGTATGGGCCCATTGCCTTGCCATTGTAGTTTATCAGGCTCGCGTTTGCACCTTCAAGAAGGACTTCCTTCAGATTCTCGTTGGTGAACCCTTCTCCTCCGAATTGAGAGAGCAGCAAAGCCAAAGCTCCCGAGACATGAGGACAGGCCATCGAGGTTCCTTTTAAACGGCCGTAAGATCCTGAAGCCACACAACTGTAGATGCTCTCCCCAGGAGCGCAGATGTCCACCCAACTACCATAGTTGGAGAATGAGGACAGCCTGCCTGTCATTCCGGAAGCGCCAACCGCGATCACCGGCGCGTATGACGCCGGAACACCGTTTGCTATGCCATAATTTCCCGCCGCGAAGACTACCAGACCTCCTTTCATTGGAGAGCCCGGCTTTTGGTTGCCATCCTTGTCACACCCGGCATAAGCGATAAAATAATCAATCGCAGCCGCCATTGAAGAGGAAATCCTGTCCCGCAAGGCATAGTCCTTCTCATAGGCGGAAAGCACATCGTCATGATTGAAGTCATAGTCATTGCCCCAGCTGTTCTGGCTGATGACCGCGCCGTTGTCCGCACCCCAAACTATAGCATTTTGGAAACTTGAGGCAGTACTGTTTCCCTGGAAAACCTGAGCGCTCATCAAAGTCACGCCCTTTTTCCCGGCCGCATAGTCACCTCCAGCTATTCCCGCAAGTCCCTTTCCATTGTTTCTGACCCCTGCGATTGTGCCGGCGACATGACATCCATGGTCTTCAGGGATAATATTTGAGCTGTTTCTCACGAAATTCCAGTTGACACTGCCACAGTTCCAAGCCAGATCCTCATGCTTGAGGTTGATCCCTCCGTCAACGACACAGACAACGACCGAAGGATCTCCGGTTGTGTACTTCCAGGCGTCCTCGACATTGATGCTGTAACGACCTGAATATTCCCAAAGGTAGGCGTAGCCAGGATCGTTGGTGGAAGCGGACCTGCAGATTATGTTACGTTTTTCAGAAGCCTCTACGCCGTCAAGTGATCCGAGAATCTCCTGAGCCTTGGCAAGAGGCAGAGCAGAATCGAAGTCCACGATGTAGTACTGATGGAGGCCACATTTTCTGTGAAGCGGTTCATATTCGCCGGCGTCAGGGAAAAGACGCTCGGCATGCTTGACACCAAGGCTCTCTGAGACAGAAGATAGCAAAGCACTCCCCTTCTCCATCGCATCCGCGGCTTCAGGCGTCAATTTCACGATCATTGATCCAGGAATATAAATTGCCTTATCAATCTCGTCTTGAGTATAGGGGCGTTGCTCTTGAAGACCGGAAGGCTTTGCATTCCCCCTGTCAGACAACAATGCATGCTCCGATTTGGAACAGGAAAAGAACAAAAATGACGAGGCCGCGAGCAGAGCAGCCGCAGATAAGAGTGAACTTACTTTCATATTTTCGAAAAAAAGGGATCCGAACCGTACAATCCGGATCCCTTGAAAAATCAAAGATATATAAATTATTTCAATTCAAGAAGCTTGGCGCGGCCGGATTTCGCGGTTCTCGCGTCCACTTTCTTGCCTTGAGCATCGCGTAACTTAGTGTCACGTGCAATGGTCATACTTGACGGAAGCGACTTGGTGTCAAAACGAACACTCTTGCCGGTCTTTGGAGCGGAGAGGCTCTTTACCGACTTGGAGGCGGCTGACGGAGTCAATGTCGCCGGATTTACTATGTAGTCGGCATCTGAGAAAGTGTACCATTCCTTAGTTGATGTGGACTGCCCCAGAACACCCCAGTACTTGGCATAGACCTCCGGCCTTTCTTCGGACAGCTTATACACCACGTTCTCGAACTTGATGGTCTTGTCCGCAGACTTGGTGACAGTGGCGATCTCTCCTGTGTCAGGATCACCGGTGCAGACATAATCGTCATTGGTGATTCCAGAGACATAGAAATTGTAGGATGAACTTGAAGAGAAGTTACCATAGACCAGTGAGCACTTGTCGCCTTCCGCATCATAAATGAGAGGAATGCCATCGATTCCTATGCCATCCAAAGCGATCGTCTCGTCAGGAAGGGCTTCCCTAAGGACAACATTGTAGGTTGTGTCATTACCTGTCTTTATAGACTTTGTGCTGAGGGTGTAGCTTCCGAGCCAGGCTTTGTATGCAGACGAGGCCTCCTTGAGCTTTGTCATGTCCGAAATTGTCACCTCTGGCCAGAAATTGCCCTTGCCTGCGTTCTCTCCGGCCTGTATCTGCCAAGTCAGGCAGAATGAGTGGAATTTACCTTTCTCACAAGAACCGGCGTAAACGGTCATACCGCCTCCTTTTTCAAGGACGTAACCAGTAAGAATGACTGACGGATCTTCGATGTTCCATCCATAAGCGGCGTAAACCTTATAATTGTAGTTGAACTTTCCGGAAAGATAAATGTCACAGTCACCATATTTCGGATTGTTCCATGCCTCTGAAAACTTCTGCTCCTTGAGGATGAACTTCCCGTCAGAGAACTCAGCCTCAACAGGCGCCAATCCGTTCTCGTCCTGGTTTGGGAGTCCGGTAACATTGTAAGTGCTGCCATTAACTTTCTCAGAGACGGTCAAGACGTTGTCACCCATTTTCCATCTTCCGATGAAGTCGGCATACGTAGCGACAGAGACAGGTTCCTTCTTTTCGAATTCAAAAGTCTTGTAGTCACCGGTAGGAGTTCCGTCAGCGGCGATTCCCGCGGCCACAGCCACATATTTGCCGAAGTCCTTCTCTCCGAAGCTGTCTGAACCGGTTGAGCCATCGGCGTGGACAAGCATATCATAGATTTCATCACGACCGTAGACATCGCCCAACAGATCGAAATAGTACAGCACGTCATCGCTGAGCAGCAAGGCGGCGTTCACAGGTGATCCGCCAAGTTTCGCATAATCCTCTTCAGAATAGAAGGTTAGGGTGTAAGGCACTGTTGAGCCACTCACAGTGTTGGTGATGACCTCTGGGTACTTCTTGTCTTCAGGATCAGTGCTGTATGAAAGCGTCCATGCGTTGTTCTCCTTGAATTCGATCGCGGAAACGGTGTTAAGGATCATAGAGCAAGTCTCAGCTTTCTCACCCTCCGGATAAACGGATGATGAGACATAGCCATAGACATTCACATATCCTCCTACCTTGGAAGCGAGATCGAACGACGCAAGCGGAGCTTCAAACACCACTTTCTGTCCCATCGGAGCCTTGATGAAATATGTGTCACCTTCCTTCTCAAGTTTGCCGGAAGTGATGACGTACGCAGGGAATTCAGTCACCCAGCCGAGATAGGAAGATGTCGGGGCGGTCACACTGGATGTCTCGGCCGTCACTTCGTATGAAGTGGCCTCAACCGAAACGACCTCCGTCTCCTTATCAGTCTTCTTCACACCGTTCAGAGTGATCACCTTGCCGACAGGAAGCGCGGAGGTGGCTCCTGTCACGTACAGGCAGCTTGTTCCATCGGAAACAACAGCAGAGTTATCAGAAGTGGCAAGGACGGTCTCCTTGTAAAGGGTGACCGGAGTATTGTCAGCCACATTGGCAAGGGAAGCGATGTCGGTGGCCACAGTCTCGGCAGGGTACTGGATGACATAGAAGACATTAGGAGTCTCACCCGTCACAGTGTTGATGACATCAACCTCCGCGGAACGGAACGACCCCGCCGTGTTTGCCTCGCAAACCAAGGTATAGACATCGACATGGGTTGCCTTTGTCTGAGGAGCCACGCTGATCCACTTCTGGGTTCTGTCAACATACAATTCATAGTCCATGTTGGTGGTCACGGAAACTTTGACCTCACCACCTGCCGCAGGGACAGGCTTGACGTCAGCCTCGGCGGTAAGCACACCGTCCTCAAAGACAAGAGATTTGATGTCGGTCTTTCCTCGGCCGTTGCTGGCATAGACAAAGACTTTTCCTGTTGCGTTCTCACTGTGCTTCACTCCGATGTAGCCAGGCACCTCTCCTTTAGGAAGAGAGATCACCCTGGCCTCCCATCCAGAGGTGCAGTTGAGGATGTCAACCTCTACCTCATCTCCTTCTGAAACACCTTTGAGGGAATATGGGTAAGTATATTCGTCACCACCTACAGGAACACCGAGATCCTTGCGAGCGTCGAATACCAAATAGAAAGGAAGCTCCTTCTGGATGGTGTAGGCCTCGCCGTTGATGAAGAAAGTCACGGTTGTGTCTCCATCCTCGATCGAAATAGTGGAGCCACCAGGATTGCCAAGTACATCCACGTCGGCCCATGTCTCACCTTTGTCATAGGAGATCTGCCACTTGCCATCACGGATACGGAGCTGAGGGACAGCCGAATGGACAGGGATCTTGTTGCCGGCAGAGTCAAGAAGCGGCTTGCCGTCAACTGCCCAGTAGAACTCTCCGTCAGCCTCGACAACACCCACAACAGGAGTGTCGCCCTTGTCTCCCTTCTCTCCGTCCACACCGTCTGTGATGACAGCGGTGGTACCGTCAGAGAAAGTGATTGTGTAACCATTGTCACCAGGAGTGACAGAAGTGACGTAGATATTACCCTGGATTGCAGCCACAATCGACTGCATTCCAGGTATAGTTATCTTATTGATCTCGTTGACGGTTTTTTCAAGGGCGTCAACTCTCACAACAAGGTCATCAAACTTTTCGTAAAGATCATCGTTGTCAGCGCAACCGCCAGCAAGAGCCAATGTCGCGGTCATGGCGGCAGCCATCAAAGTTTTAATTGCCTTCATATTATGACTGTTTTATGGTTTTACTTTACTACAATTCTTTTTCCCAGCAAGTGAGAAACCTCAGGCAGAGCCTTATATGGGGTGCAGAACTCAAATGGTCCATTAGCGGATATGGTCCTGAAGCTGTTCCTGTCGACCTTGACCCAAGTACCTTTGGTCTTGTCCAGACTCATAGTCTTGACAGAAGTGGTGCCGGACTTGACACCGGTAAGAGGGAACTCGTCAGGCTTGCTCTTGAAGGTATACACACCTCCGTCTGGATCAGAGATAGGCACAGCGATCAATTCCATACGGTTGTAGGTAAAGTCTCCGCCACCCTGAAGCTGGAATGAGTTTCCGGTGAACTTGACTGAACCATCGCTCTGCAATGTCCCGGTCGCCACATCGTAAGCGCCATTACCACCGGACGTGATGTAATATTCCTTACCGTCAGTGTGGATGAACTTACCTACGTAGTACAGATTGCAGGCACCCTCAGAAGCTCCGATGTCAACATTGTCCGCGATAGGCTCATCATCGTTGCCGTATAGCACGATGCTGCCTGACTCTGAGTCGAATGTAACCTCGGCAGGCTCGAAGAAATCCTGATCCATCTGCCAGCCCTTCATGTTGATGGTCTTGTCAGCCACCTTCTGAGTGAGGGCGATGTCGAATGCCCCGGCATTTATGCTCCAGTTCCCAAGCCATTTCTTGTAGGCGTCCGAGCCGCCACCGCCAGGATTGTCGCCACTGCCACCCTTCTTGGTGAGAGTCGTAGGCAGAGGTGTCTTGTCCTTACTGATAGTGAGATATTTGCCATCTGCTGTGGCAGCGACGAACTGGACTCTCTCAAGATCATAGCTTGATCCGTCGCTGAAGCTCACATGGCCTGCGGCAAGCTTGGCCGTGCTGCCTGAAATGGTTCCTGTGAAGATCACATACTTTCCGGTGGCGAAGCTGGATTCTCCCCATCCGCCGAAGAGGCCGACGGTGCATTCACCATACTTTTGGGTCGATACGGTGCCGAGTCCATCCTGAGCGCGGACTTCAATACCCTTTGTGGCAGAGTCATAAGTGGCAGTGACAGGGAATGACTGTCCCTCGATGCCGGTGATGGTATAGCTGGTCCCCTTCTCAAGCGTGGAGATCTTCCAAGTGTCAGTCGCCGATCCTCTCGTGACTGTCCAGTCTCCAAGCCAAGCGTCATAGCCCTCTGCGGAGCCACCACCGCTGGTAACAGTGAAATCACTGTAGGCATAGTGACCAGTGGCGGCACCATCATCAGTGAATCCGATCGCAAACGCGATGTAGTCGCCGGCATCCATTGGATCGAACACCTCGTAATCGCTATCCTCGTAAAGGAAAGTGGAGAACTCCACCGGGTATCCGAACTGGTTGTAAAGTTCAACAATATTCATTATCTCTTTCCTCACGGCATCAGCCACCTCAATTGCGAAATCATCCATTTCCAATCCACTTTCAGTGAATTCAGACTTGCTGACGTAGTAGATGCTGTACTTGCCTGACAGAGCCGGATCAGCCACATCATTGTAAATGTAAGCCGCTTGCTCGCCTTCATAATCCTTGATACCACCATAACGGACAGTCCAGTTGGCGTCAACACTCATGTAGGACAAGTTGTTTTGGACCACGGAAATCACACCGCTGTCATGGCCGAGCTTCCACTCGACATTTCCCGAACGCGACATATCAGCAGGTGTTCCCTTAATGGTGTTCTCTGCGATGGCGACGTTAAGGTTGTTCTCGGTGACAGTCACGGTGATCCAATCCACATCCGCACTCGCAGTAATGGTCTCATCATACTCGTAAGGGAAATCGAATGAGACAGCCTTGTGGGAAGCATTGATGCCAGAAGGATTGAAACCAGTGCTGTAGAAACCGAACTGCTGAACCGTGAAATCAGACTTAGCGTCACCCGACTTCACAGTGACAGTGGCATACCTGGACTCATAACTTTCATTCGCAGGAGCGGTGACAGTGGCCACATTGTCTTTCACAGAAACCTGGCACCAGTCCTTGTCAACCGTCACCTCGATAGGAGACTCGGTAACGAACTCGATTGTACCCTCGCCACCTTTGGCGGGAATCTTAAGATTGTTTTCCTTGACGGATATTGTCTGGGCCTCGCTCCCATCCACCTCCTGCTTGGAGCAGGAAGAGGATGCGATTATAGCCAAGGCCATGAATATTGCTGAAATTATCTTTTTCATGATAAAGCCTTTTCGTTATTTACGGACAAGGGTCTGAAGATAAGGGAACTGGTTGTCACCCCACCCTGTGAATTCACCGGCAGACTTGCCGCTTGCATCGGTCGCCCAAAGGATGAACGAGTCGATTACCATGTCAGTCTTGCCGTTGTCGACAAATATAAACTCTCCTTCTTGGGATCCACGGACAATCTCCATTCCGTATCCAGTGGTTGTGTCCCAAGTAAGGTTTCCGCCGCCGGAAAGGCTCCATGCGGCAAGCCATACAGTATTTGAGCCGTCAGCGCCCAGAGACTGGACATTCATGGTAAGACGGCCGCGCGCCCTATCGTAGCCAAGGTACACATTGTGATCGCCGGACACGAAGCCACTCATGAGAAAGCCGTTGCCTTCCTCGTCAGGCGTGAGTGTCACATCAAGTGTAATCCTTCCGTTGTACATAGAGAGTTTGAAGTCACCGGCGAAGTCACTGTACTGGGTGTAGTCCTCAGGAAGCTTGCCCTGGAAAACAATCGATCCGTTGGTAAGGATGTTATTGTCGGAATGATAATCCATGCTGTTGATCGTGGCTCCTGCAACCTCGACCGGCTCGTAGGTCTTGATACCTTTCGATGTGTACATGAACGGAGCCTCGACAACCACAGTCCCGTCATCCCCGGAAGTCTCGGCTGAGGCGGCCGGATCAACATACTTGAAGGTTATCCTACGGTTGTTGAAATCGACCTCGCCTGTGACATCCGTGTCACCGACCTTGCCGTCGATGATGGCGGCACGCATGCTTGAAGCCACATCAGCTACCTTGGCAAGATACGCGGCCGGGGTCAGATCAGAATCGTAAGGATAGAGGTCATAATGGTTTCCGGAACGCTTGCCACGAAGGCCGATCTTTTCAGGACTTACGCTCACGATGGTGAACTCGAAGTCACCGCCCTTAGCCTGATACTCCGTTGACGATGGAGTGGCAAAGTGATGAAGAGCCTGATTGTAAGAGTCGAACGAAAGCACGGCGCCATTGTCCGTCGTAAGCTTGTAAACACTCTTGTAGGAATTCTCCGGATCGAGCTCGTAGGATGCAGTCACCTCAGCATCTGTGAAGGCAAGATAGTAGGCATAACCACCCTTTGACTGGCCGGAACCCGGATAATACTCCATGATCCATCCTTTTTCATTGGAGGTCAAGATCTCACGGGTCTGTTCAATGTAAGCCTGAAGACGCTCAGAAGACGAAGAGTCAAAGACATCCGCCTGATCCTTGAGACAAGACTGGGCTGAAAGCACCGACACCCCTGCCAGAACGACTGTTAATATTTTATTGAATTTCATAATCTAATCACCAATTATTTTACCGTTAAATCGCTGAGGTCAACCTTGCCTTGCATCACGTCATCCTGACGACGGATGATTACGGAGCGAAGCTCGTCAATATCAATGGACCACACAGACTTCATGTAATCTCTGACAATCTGAAGTTTCGCGCGGATGAAGTCTGCTGATGAACCAGCATCCTTAAGCTGTGAGTCCCAATACTCCTGCGTGTTGGTGACATAGATGGACAGCATCTCCGCGAAGTCCTCACCGTCTGAATGCTGGGCATAGTCACTGATGAAGCCGTTTTTGAGGTACTCTTTGTTGTAAGGTTCCTCGCTCCAGTTGTCAGCCACATAACCGGAACCGGTGACCTGCTTGAAGGCTGTAGGATAATCCTTGATCTGGTTGAGGATATGGGTGAACTCGTGGTGGATCGTCTTGATGTAGTAATGGTTGAGAGCCTCCGGTCCCTGCTTGAGCATGGCGCTCAGATAATTCACACCGGAAAGGAGGATCTTCTTGCCACCTTCAGCTGTTCCAAGAATGAACGTTCCGTTGTTCCTGTACTCAAACTCACCGATAAGGAAGAACATCTTAGGGAAATACTCTCTGGTGAAGTCAACACCGGCGACCTCATCATAGGTGTCAATACAAAGATACTTCACAAGGTGGGCCATGATGACAGCCTCATCATAATCGGCAGGTACAGTGTAATAGTTCATGTCCGACTCGTTCAGTTCGAAGCGGTACTTGAAGTCAATGTTGTAAGGCCTGACATAGTTGTCGTTAAGCCATTTGTCCAATTCAGTCGCAGGAGCCGTCTCAACCTTGATGACACTGTCAGGGTTGAGGTCATCTTTCTGGCAAGCCGAAAACGACAGAACAGAAAGGGCAGCGATTGAGAGATATGTTATAATTTTCTTCATATTCCAGTCAATTTATGAGTTTAGTTTCTCGGGTTCGGTGTATATCCTGCGTCAATAACTTTCCTAGGAACCTGTATGGCGCGCCTTTCGTCATCTACCTTGAGGACATCACCAGCGGTACGAGGGTTGCCGTCAGATCCCATGACACGTCTCTGGATCTCAATGCCGTAACGCTTGACATCAAACCATCTGAGTCCCTGGGCGTAGGTGTCAACCCTCTTAAGAAGCAGACAGAAGTGAATCAGATTCTCCTGAAGCTCGCTAGGATTCTGAAGGAACGGAGCGTTAAGCTTCTTCTTGACGGTTGAAGCCAATGCCGTTGAGTAAGGAATATCCTTCAGAAGATTGTTGATCTCCTCGGCGCTGAGGTTCCAATCAGTCTTCGAGATGTTGGACAGCCAGAGGTTCATGTCAGCCACAGCTGAGTCATATTGCTTGAGGAGGAGCTTTGCCTCAGCCCTCTCAAGAAGAACCTCGTCGGAAGTGAAGGCCGGATAGACTGTCCTGTAATAACCGATCTGGGCGACAGGGTCTGAGAATTCGAACAGGTAAGGCAACTTCCAGAAAGTGGTCTTGTCGTGGTTCGTGCCTTGGTAAACCTTCATCGGCACAGCGAAGAACGACTGGTTGTCCTTTCCCAAAAGGGTGGCAAGGGCAATACCGGTCTCATTCGTGGCAAGATAGTTTCCGGCAGCGTATTTTGAATATACTGAATACGGCCCTGTAAAGCAAAGACCCATCTTCGAATACGCCGTGATCAGAAGCAGATTGGCCGACAGTGTGGCATCGATGAAATGGTTGGTCAGAACCTCATCGTCCTGAGTCATCTTTGCCTGTGCGCGCCAGTCGCGGAGCATTGTCGCAGGAGCGCTTCCCAAACAAGCGTCGGCGTACTTGACAGCCTCTTCAGGTTTCTCATAATAGAGATAGAAACGCGTGGCGAAAGCATACGCGGCCTTCTGGTTGAAGTGGTACTTAGGCACAGTGTAGTAATTGTCGCTGACGAGCGGGAGAGCCTTCTGGAGATCCTGATCGATCTTTGCATAGATCTGAGCCACAGACTCCCTTTCGTACTTAGGATTTAGTCCCTGCTCAGGAGCGCTCATGTAAGTGACGCCGAGTTTCTGATCCGCAGTCGCCTCAGTGTAGGCCTGCGAGAACATATTCACAAGCACGAAATGACTGTAGGCACGGCAAAGAAGAGCCTCCGCCATCTCCGGCTCATACCCTTCGGCATCCGGACCGACCATGTTAGTGATGGCCTCTATTGCCTGATTGGCAGCCGCGATTGCCGAATAGGAGGATTGCCAGATGTTCTCCGGGTCCTCGTTGTCGGTGTTGGTGACATCCTTCCACGCGTAAACCTCATCGATAAAAGGATCTGTGTTAGGGTTCTCAGGGCCGAAGTCATCGACATTGTCCGAGGAGAACTCGCTGACAAGCAGATAGTCTGTCTCCGGGTAAGCGGACACCAGCAAGGAGCGGATTTTCTCCTGAGTGTCAAGCTCCGTTCTGTTGTCAGGCATCACATCCAGAAACTTGTCGCATGAGACAAGGCTGAAAGCAACCGCCGCAATGGCTATTATGGAATATTTGTTTTTCATATATCTTTCCCTCCAGATTAAAGACCAATTTTCAAAGTGAATGTGAACTGCTTAGGAACCGGGACAGCCACACCGCCGGTGTTGAAGAACTCAGGATCCTGACCGTTGAGCTTGCTGTCGGCGTAGATAAGAAACAAGTTGGTGGCCTGAGCCTTGAGTGACAGCGAATTAAGTTTAATCTTCTCAATCCACTTCCTCGGGAAGTCGTAAGAAAGCGAGATCTCCTTCATACGGATGAAATCACCTCTGGCGATTCGTTCGGTCGAGTAGTTGTAGGCGTTGTAAGCCTTGCTGAGGTGGGTGTCCTGCCTGTTCTGCCATACACTCGCGATGGCCGGAACGCTGGTGGTGTTCTCGTCTCCAGGGACAGTCCAACGGTTGGCGAACTCCTTAGGCATGGAGTCGAGATCATTGTAGGTGCTGCTGAAGACAGGGTCAAGACGGATAACGTTTCCAAATGAGTATGTCATGAACACATTGAAGCGGAAGCCGTAGAACTCGAAGATGTTGCCGAGAGATCCGACATCGGTAGGATCTGCGTTTCCGGAATACTTGAGCCACTTGGAAAGTCCTTCCTCATCAGAATACTGGAAGTCGATGTCGCTCACAGTCGTCTCTCCTGCCTCATTGATGAATGTCGGGAACCCGTCAGAATTAAGACCTTCGAACGGAATGGAGAATATTCCTCGTACCGGATACCCCTCCTGCGCGAATCCGTTGCCCGTGATGAGGTCGATGGCGCGCATGGTCGTCTTCAGATTTGTCACCTCATTGTGAGAATGAGAGTAGATGAAGTTGGTCGTCCAAGTGAAGTTCTTCTTCACAATGTTCTTGGTGGTGAGAGAAATCTCGACACCGTCAGACTTCATGGAAGCGATGTTACCAAGTTTCCCAACCTGACCGCCGAGACCCTGGGTGTTGATGACACCGATAAGGTCATAGTTGTCACGTGTGAACCAATCGAAGGTGAAATTGATGCGGTTGTCAATGAAACCGGCCTCAAGACCAAGGTTCAACTCCTTCTTCTTCTCGTAGGTAAGATCGGAGTTCGCAAGGTCTGCGATGTAAAGCATGGATTCCTTCACTGAAGTAAAAGGTCTCCACGGATTCTTTGAAGAGATCACCACAGCCGAGTTGGTCACTGTCGAAGGACCTCTGTCGGCGGTAAGTGAATAAGAAGCCTTGAGGGAAAGGTGAGAGATCGCGTTGAGCGGTTTCATCCATTCCTCCTCATGAAGGTTCCACGCACCAGAGATGTTCCATGTAGGAAGCCAGCGGGCCTGACGGCTCTTTCCAAGCTTATTGGTACCCTCGTAGCGGATTGTGCCGTTCAAGGTGTAGCGGCCCATATAAGAATATGTACCATTGGCGAAGAACGCGGCGGAGCGGACATGAGTGTTGATCATGGTGTAGTAGTCACTGTTCTCCTCGTTGCCCTTCTTGAACACTTTGTAATCGTAGTTAGGAGTCTCACCCATGCTGTACTGGATACCCCACCCGCGGAACCATGTTCCATGACGCTCGGTGCTGTTGACCTCGGTACCGCCGAAAAGATTGACGATGTGTTTTTCGGCGAATGTCTCGCTGTAATTGGCTGTGGCACGGAAATCCCAACCGAGCAACGAGTTGTCAGTCCTCTCGTAGATACCACCCTTAGGCAGAACCGAGATCGGCAACGCGTAAGGGTTGTCCGGATCCTTCTTGTAAAGGAACGGGTTGTTGTCCCTGATGATGGCGGTGTCCATCGCACGGTATGCGAGGGACTGGTTGGAATCGTCAAGAATATTATGCTCCTGAGATGATGCCGTGTACTTGACAGCAGTGAGAGCGCTGAGTTCCAATTGCTTGAAAGGTTTGGCCTTCAATTCTCCCTGAATACGCACGTCAGTCACGCCGAGATCTATGTAGTTGTTGTCCAGCTCATGCATGATGTTGAACGGAGCGTAGTTTCTCGTGTAGTACTCATTGGCGTCAAGCGCGCGGGAGGTGTTGAGCGCGTACGAGTAAGGGTTGATGTCGAAGTCACGCTTCACCTCACCCGAAACCACATCCATCGTCTGTCCAAGGGTTCCCGGCGCACGCTGCTTACGGAATGAAGCGTTGCTGATGAAGTTGAAAGTGAATATGTCATTGAACTTGAACGTCGTGTTGAGGTTGCCGGTGTAACGAGAGACGGAGCTCTGTTTTGTCCAACCAGGATCCTGCATCACAGAAAGAGACGCGTAATAGGTGGCGTTCTCTGAACCACCGGAAGCGCTCAAGGAATGGTTGCTCTGCAGACCGTTGCTGAAGAGAGTGTCGAACCAGTCAGTGTTCCTGTACTCGGCAGCCCTGAGGTATTCAGCCCTGGCAGCCGCCGTGTTCGCGAGACCGAACTGTCCGGATGTCTTGTCATACTGACCGATCAACTGGTACATCTTACCATAGACTCCGCTGTCTGAGGCGTTTGCCAAAGAAGCATAATTAAGGTAACCCTTCTGCTGGAGTTCCTGGTAGATTTCCATCTGATCCTGCGAGTTCATTATGTTGAACGTGCGGTAAGACGGTTTGAGCCTTGTTGTGAACTCGCCTGTGTAGTTGAGTCTGAACGATCCCGCACGGCCCTTCTTGGTCGTGACGACAATCACACCGGCCATAGCCCTCGCGCCATAGATAGAGGTGGCGGAGCCATCCTTGAGGATATCGAACGACTCTATGTCATCGGAGTTGAGTCCTGCGATCGCCGAAGAGATAAGAGTGGAGGCGTCACCAGAAGAAAGCTGGTCTGCGCTGACATCCACAACATCCTCCATGATCACGCCATCGACAACCCAAAGCGGCTTTGATGAGCCGTAGATGGAAGTGGCGCCACGGACACGGATCTTAGGAGCTGTTCCGAACGTTCCCGACACATTCTGCACGGACACACCGGCGACACGTCCCTCAAGGGAGCGGCTGACATCGGTGAGACCATCGATCTTCGCCGATTCCGCGTCCAGCTTGGCCGTGGAACCCGTGAAAAGACGGCGGTCCATTTTCTGCATACCAGTGACGACTACCCCCTCAAGAAGCTGAGAGTCCGGGGTCAATGCCACATTGATTGTGGTTTTACCTTTGACGGCCACCTCTTTCTGCTCATATCCCATGGATGAGAAGATGATAGTACCATCACTTGGCACGGGGATTGAATAACGCCCATCGGCGTCACTGCTGCTTCCCTTGGTGGAGCCTTTTACCTGACAGAACGCGAAAGGTATCGGCTCACCTGTAGAAGCATCAGTAACGACACCGGTCACAGAAATGTTCTGTGCCGATGAAGTGATCGCCACGAAAAGTGAAATCACCGCGAGAAAAAATCTGCTTTTTTTCATCGATACTTGTTTTATATACATTACTATACACTATTCAAATTAGTGAACAAGAGACTGCTGCCGTCTGCAAATAGTCTCTTTCTCACAAGTAAAAGTTCGATCCTTGGAACGCTTTTGGAGACATTCCAGAAAGAATGCCTGAGAGTTTGAACCACTAACCAACTCAATAATCGCCAGGCTAAAGTCATTACGGATCCACCTTACCGCATCTTAAATGCTTTGCTGACAAATTTTGACCGCAAATATTGCAATTTATTTTTTCTATTACAAATTTCACTTTTTATCCGCGAACTAATCATTTCTCCGATTTCCACGCCCATATCTTACGAATCCAAATCACTGCACATGATATTCAATAAATCTCTGCCGAAATGAATCGGCATATAATTAAAATACTAATTAAAATACTTTTTAAAAAAAACATAAGTAACCCTAAAAAGAGGAATGACAGGTCATTTTTCTGTCATTCCTCTCTGAAATCAGGCTATTAAAACAAAGATCAGGCTACCTTCCATATTTCTTGAAAACCTTGTCGATCAAGGCTGCCTTGTCCGCACGGTTTTCCAGAAGGACTGATTTCAGAATCTTTATGTCATTCGTGTAGTATCCCATGCAGTCCAGGATGTCCGAGCGGCTGATTCCTCCTGCTTCAAGTTCGGATAAAATCTGAGATTTGAACCAATATTCATTGCCAAAGCCAGGATTTCTCCCGTAACGTTCCTTGTACAATGCGTTTTCCATGTAATATGCCCACATCTCGCCGATCTCGCAATAGCCTGCGTTCTCTCCATTGCCGGTGCCATAGCAGTCACCGGTTGAAATGTACGAGGTAAGAATGTAGGTAGCATACTTACGCCAATAGTCCGTCCCCACCTTGTTGAAATGACTGGCATGTGCCATCTCATGCACTGTGGTTGAGTACAATGCCGCGTAGTCCCCGTTCTTGTCCTTGGAGCCGATCGTGATGTCCGGAGCGAAAATCCTCACGATGGACGCGTATTTACCGATATACTTGCTGACCAGTTTGTTGTCAAGCAACGCTCCGTGATGCATCATCAGAGTGCTGGATGGCCTGAGAATATTCAGAATCCAGAACCTCAGGTTCTTGGGAGGCATGGTGACGCCTGTTGCCTGACACTTCTTGAAGTAGTCGTATGCGGCGTTGTTGACCACACACCTGCGGAACAAGGTGGCGTCTGAATTTTTGTCGATAGTGAGATCAATCCCTGTCGATGATCCTTTGCCGATTGCCGAGATCGAGGCCGGAATCAAAATCAGATTCAGTCCGATCGAGAATCCGACCCTGTTCTTGAAGCAGATCCTGTAACGAGGCCTGGCGGAAAACTTGCGGGAAAACTCGTAGTTGCCGTTCTCGTCCGTGTAAGTCGTGGCGATCTTCACAAAGACATTAGCCACCATCTTGACACCGGCGACACCAACTGTCTTCTTGCTCCTAAGTTTGTCATCGACAATCGTGATCCTTCCGGAAGGCCTGGCCTTAGCCCTTGTCTCAGGCTCAAGCAGGCCATTGTTGCCTGTAACCTCGAAGGCCATCCTCTCCACCGCGTTCCAGTCAAAGTCACCAGGACTTCTGGTCTCCACTTCCTCATCCGGGATAAAACATTCCTCCAGAATCTCATAACGGATTCCTTGCGGGAAATCGAAATCCGGCGGAACCACAGCGTACTGCCACGTGATCTCTCCCTCCGGAACAGACGGATCATGGTAGTAGTCACCATCCCTTAGGATCTCACAATCCATAGGATGATCCAGCATCTCCACACCAAGATCCGAGAGAAGATTGAACTGCACCGTGTCCTTGGGGAGGAAACGGACATAGTAATCAGTGACCGGGACACTCACCTCCCCTCTTGTAGGATACAAAGCCGCAAGAGCCTTGCCGACATTGGTCACAGAATAAGGGTTTTCAAGCTTCCGTCCCAGCTCGATCACATCATGAGCCACGACCTCGACATTCTCCTTTGTGCTGACAGGGCTGACCTCCACCGGAGACCCTCCCTCTTTGCTGCACGACACCAGCACCAGAGCCGGCAGCATCATTTTGAAGAACCATTTCATTGTTCAGTTGGTTTTTAGTTACGATGCAAAGGTAGAGACGACTATCCGTGGGTTGAAATATTCAACGGTTAATTGAAGAATCGGCATTTCTTGGCAATTCAAGGGCTATTTTTTATCTTTGCAGACAACATTTTTTCAGGAAAATATGGGAATATTCAGAAATTCCGCGGTTTATGCGGCATCCATAGCACTGATCATCAGTGGATTCAGCTTTTCTGCCAAGGCGCAGACGTATAGGGACAAGATCGAGGAGAATCCGGAAAGAGCCGGAGGAGTCTATCATTATTATGAATATGCTCCTTCCGCCTTGACGAAAGCGCCGAAAGGCTACAAGCCATTCTATATCAGCCACTACGGAAGGCACGGATCACGCTATCACACCAGCGCGAACCTTTTCAAGGGGGCTGTCGAGACCCTTTCCTCCGCAGAAAAGGCTGGATTGCTTACCGAAGAGGGCAAGCTGCTGAAGATGCAGATCGACTCAATCAACATGGAGCATCAAGGGATGTTCGGGATGTTGACCGAGAGAGGCGCCGCCGAGCATCGTGGAATCGCGGAAAGGATGTCAGCTGATTATCCGGAGGTGTTCAACGGCAAACGCGGCGAGGTGGAGTGCGTCTCCAGTTACTGGCCAAGATGTCTGGTCAGCATGGCCAACTTCACTTCAGCGATAAAGGAAAGGAACGGAGCTCTGAAATTTCATTACCTGACAGGGCCTAAGTACCTGGATTACATCAGCATGGACCTCGACACGAAAAATGTCACGAAAGAGTCCAACGTCCTCAGGCGACATCTTCTTGACAGCCTGGTCTCCTATGACAGGTTCTTCAGCGCGATGTTCACTGATCCAGCCAAGGCGACCGAGTTCATCCCCAAGCCCAAAGAGTTCATGGACAACGTGTTCCTTGCGGGCAGCATCAGCCCTAACACTTTGGCACATCCTGACATATTCAGCCACTTCACCACTGATGAATTGATCGGGCTTGGGATATCAAGGAACAACAAGCTTTACTTCAGCTTCGGTATATCAGCCGAGGAGGGTGAATATGTCTCTTCCATCGCAAAACCGCTCATCGAAGACATTGTCGCCAAGGCTGACGAAGCCGTCAAACCGGAAAGCGGCAGAGCTGCGGATCTAAGGTTCGGCCATGACGTGGGACTTCTCCCGCTTATCGGCACAATCGGCATCGCCGGAATGGAGGAGAGATGGAAGTCACTGGACGTGCACCGGCACTGGTTCGATTTCGAAATGATGCCTATGGCATCCAACCTTCAGATGATCTTCTTCAGGAACAGGAAGGGTGATGTGCTCGTGAAGCTTGTGTACAACGACAAAGAGACTTATATTCCCGCCGTACAGACTTACAACGGTGTATTCCACAAATGGAATGATCTTCGCGAATATCTTGTAAAAACAGCCGCCGCCATCTCTGACGAGCATATCGTCAAGGACAACGACGGCAAGGAGCGTACAGGAGTAGCCGGAATGTAGTCTAGAAATAGACCACCGTCTTCTGTTCGATCGAAGACATAAGCGAGTTGGCCAGGCGGCTCACTCCGAAACGGAACAAGTCCTTGTTCATCCACTCGTTTCCAAGGATGGATTTCACTATTGAATGATAGCATACCGCATCTTTCGATGTGGAGATTCCGCCTGCGGCCTTGAAGCCGACTTTCCTGCCGGTCTTATCGTAGAAAGCCTTGATGCTCTCGCACATTACATAGGCGGCCATAGGTGTGGCGTTCACGCTCACCTTGCCTGTGGAAGTCTTGATGAAGTCCGCGCCTTCTTCCATGGCAAGGAACGAGGCGTTGGCAATGTTTTCCGGAGTGACCAGAAGACCTGTCTCCAGAATCACCTTCAATGTGACTTTTCGGCCGGCTTTCGCGGCAGCTTCGTCAATGGCCGCCCTGATTGCACGGATTTCTTTCCTTGCGGACTCCTCGTCACCGGCCATAAAGGAGTTAAGAGCCAAGACAATGTCGATCTCGTCAGCGCCGGCCTCCACAGCCATCTCACATTCCTTGACCTTCACCTCGATGAAACTTTGGGATGTCGGGAAGCAGCCAGCCACAGCGGTGACATGAACCTCATGGCTGGCGAGACTCTCCCTCACAACGGAGGCGAAATTCGGGAACACACAGACCGAAGCCGGAAGAGGGTATTCTGGGAAATCCTTCATGAAGGAATTAACCTTGCCTACCAATTTCTTCACGGACGCTGGGGTATCCTCTGTACGGAGGGTCGTCAAATCCATGAGTGACAAGCAATTGCGGAGGACTTCAGGAGAAGTCACATTGTCGATGTTGGCCGCGATGGCGTCCAACCTTTTGCTGATCCGTTCCTTATCCGGAGCGTAACCATACTTTGCGAACAAAGATTCCATATTATCAACTTAATTTTTTAATATTCTGTGTGGAAGTGCTGTCTAACCCCTTATCTGAATCGTGTACCCCTCTTCAATCAAAGGCTTTACCAGTCCCCGCATCTCATCCGCCGAAAACTTCTCAAGCCCTTCGGCCGGTGTCTCCCGGTCAAGGGTATAGACCATCACTTCTCTCGGTTTAAGTTTTCTTACTATATTCATCCATCCTTCAAGGACTTCCGGAGAGGAAGAATCAAAGAATGGGGATCTGAGGAACATTGTCTGAAGAACAAATTCCCCGCCAAACCTCATCAAATCCGCAACAACATCCTCGACATGATATTCCCCCTGCGGCTGATTGATCCGGCCCGCAAGTTCATCGGTCGGAGCGTCAATCTTAAGAATCGGATTGTCCACCTTCCTCAAAGCCTCGAAGACATCCTCTCTGAATATCCTTGTGGCGTTCGACAGAACCGACACTTTCGCCTGCGGGAAATATTTGTCTCTCAGCGCGATGGTAATGTCAATAATTTCAGCGAAATCAGGATTCAGAGTCGGCTCTCCATCTCCGGAAAACGTTATGGAGTCAATCGGAGTACCCGCACCGCTGCATTCCTTCAGTTTCGCCTCCAAAGTCTCGTGAAGTTCTCCGGCAGTCGGAAGCTTACGGTCTCCCCTGCCATCCTTGTTCCAGCCACACTCGCAATAAACGCAATCGAAATTGCACAGTTTTCCTTTCGTCGGAAGCAGATTGATTCCGAGCGAAGAGCCCAACCTTCTGGAGTGTATCGGCCCGAACACAAGTTCCTCTCGCATCATGGCTAAATAATTCTACGTGACCGGCTTTCGGAAGAGAGGCGGTCACCGTCAAGATTCTCGACAGCCACCAGACCAGGCTTCATTCCGACAGCGATGCGGCCATATTCATTCTCTTTCGACAGGAACTCAGCTCCGTTGCGGCAGGCCCATGTAAGCAGTTCATTCAAGCCCACCTCAGGGAAAGCGTCCTGAAGACAACACAACTCGGCGACAATGTCAAGGTCGTCATTGCTGGAAAGCGAATCCGTGCCTACAGTGATTTTCAAGCCATTGCGACGCATCAGCGACACAGGAGGCAAAGCGTTGTGAATGAATATATTCGACAACGGGCAAAGAGCCACGAACGGGTGATTCATCACTTTCTTCACGGCATCGATTCCCTCCTGGTCCATGCAGACCTCGTGGACAAGCAGGATATGCTCGTCAAAAGGAGCCGGATGCGCTTTCTCCAGCCGGTCTATGAAATAGAGCAGGGATGACTTGCCTGTCACAGGTGGCACACTCATCCCGGCGGCCTTTCGGTTATCCCACATGGCTCCACGGCCGTATTTCAGCATATCCTCCTCTTCCTCTGTCTCTTCCGAGTGGAATGACAGGAAGCCGGACTTCAAGCCTTCGGCCGAGACTGCTGTGACAAGCTCCGGGCTCATCGTGTAGCAAGCGTGCGGGATAGGAGCGGCGTCAAGTCCATATCCATCAGCCACTGCCTTGAGTCTCAAGACATTCTCCATCACGGAAGCACAGTCCTGAGGTTCCGTCCCGAATACCTCCAGAAAGGTTCTGGTGTACATGGGAGATGCCTTCTTGATGGCGAATGTGTCGGCACAGTTGCTGATGTCCGCCATAGCGGACACTCCACGGTCCCACATCACTTTCATCCAATGAGATATGTCGTGAAGTTTCTCGTCCAGACTTTTGTTGTCACGCATCTCATTGATCTGGTCGATGAATCCGGCCATGCCGGTTCCCTTGCGGAACGATTTCCAGAGATAGGAAAGTTCCAGATGGCAATGAGTGTTGACAAATCCAGGCACGACAGCCCCCTTTACAAAGGCATTTTCACGCCCCGGATCCGAACATTCGCCTACCGATGTCACGGTGCCGTCGCTGTCAAACTCAACGAATCCGTTCCTGATAGGCTTGTCCTCATTCAACGTGAAGACATATTCAGCTGCTATTCTATTCATTCTTAATCAATAAATCTTTCACCGGAGCCAACTCCAACCTTCTGATGGATTTCTCAGGATTGATGTCATGAAGCGGTTCTGACTTCATGGCGGCTGCCTGACCCGCCGTCTTTGCCATAGGAATTGTATCCTTCTCCGGCACTATTGCCGTCGTGTCTCTTATGACAAGGCGCGGACCATGGAAAACCGTGTCCTCGACAACAGGGACAGGACGATAGACTCCAAGGGAATCCTTCTCGATCCCTACAC
>FR893178.1:50891-57715 GCA_000433355.1 Alistipes sp. CAG:435
TCGATCCCTACACGGTCTGTCATGGCATCAACATCGAACACATCAAGAAATGAATTGAAGGTTTTCGCCTTGACTGACTTCCAAACCTTGGCCAGCGAATCTGCCTCATGCTGAAGCCTGTCCTCCAACTCAATCTCCGCGTTGATCGCGTTCAGTTCCTTCCTCAGATCCTTCTCCACGCGTCCCAACATCTCGGCATAGCGTTTAGGATCATTGAGATAGCGGTCCACACTCTTCTGGTAGTCCTTGAGCGTGAAACCATATTTCTCAAATATAGGCTCATAGAACCATGTGGTGTCCGCCATCCCGTTCTTGTCTGGATTCTCGGCGAGCCATTGGTCGGCAAGAAGCATCTCACGATAGATCCTCTCCATCTTGCGCACGGGTATCACACGCCCCTCACGACTGCAGGAGACTACAGCCGACACCAGAACCATCAATGGAAGAACTATCCTGAGAACCTTTTTCATAAGCTTACCTCAATGTCGCTCCGTACTCGTTCTGGAAAGTAGAGAGAAGCTTCTTCATTATCCTCTCCACATCCTCGTCCGTCAATGTCTTCTCCAGATCCTGAAGCACGAATCCGAGGGCGTACTGCTTCTTGCAGGCCGGAATCTTGTCCCCACGATAGACATCGAACAGGGTCACCTGTTTGAGAAGTTTCTTGCCAGCCTTGAACGAACTCTTGTAAAGGTCAGCGTAGCTTACGCTCTCGTCAAGCAGCAAAGCGAAATCCCTTCTGACCTCAGGGAACTTAGGCATCTCCTTGAAGGCGACCTTGTCCCTCTTCACAAGTTGGAACAAGGTGTTCCAGTTGATCTCTGCGGCGAACACAGGCTGGCGCACACCGAACTTCTTCGCGATGGCCGGAGACACTGTGCCAAGTACCGCGAGCGGCAGATGCTGCCCCGGAAGGGCATAAGCGACACCTTCACTGAATATGTCAGCGGGAGCCGCGGTGGCCTCCATCTGGTAAAGATTCGCTCCGAAGCGCCTCAGAAGCAGATCCACATAGCCTTTCAGTTCAAAGAAACTGCTCTTGCCCGGCTGGCTGTTCCAGGATTTCTCAGGAGTTCCGGTGACGAACATCGAGAACGCAGGATGCTCCTCGTAGGAAGCCAGCGTCTTGCCGTCCATCTCAGGATTACGGCTGTAAACGGAGCCATATTCAAAGAGTTTCATCGACGAGATCTGACGGTTCAGGTTGTATGCCACAACCTCAAGGCCGCTGAATATGAGGGTCTGCCTCATCACGTTCAAGTCTGAGCTCAGAGGGTTGACGATTATCACGCTCTTCTCCTCCGGGAATGTGGTAAGTCCCTTATAGTAAGCCCCCTTGGTGAGGGAATTGTTCATTATCTCGACAAAGCCGTTGGCGGCCAGGAAGTTGGATATTCCGTTGCGGATAGCCTCCGGCTCAGGTGAAGGGGTTGCGTTGACGGACATCTTCATGTGCTGAGGCAGGTCGATGTTGTTGTAGCCGTAGATTCGGAGAATCTCTTCGACCACGTCACACTCTCTTGTGACATCGATCATATAGGTCGGCGCGGCGACCTTGGCTCCACCCTCTCTCCTCTCGATGAACTCGTAGGTGAGGGCTGTAAGTATCTTCTCAATCGTGTCGTGTCCGATCTTCTTGCCGATGAACCTTTCGATGCGGTCGTAGTCAAGGTCGATGACCTTCTTCTCGATCTTCTCAGGATAAAACTCCTCGATTCCTCCGACAATCTCTCCGCCGGCCACTTCCTGAATCAGCAGTGCGGCGCGCTTGGCGGCATATTCATTGATTCCAGGATCGGCTCCTCTCTCGTAGCGGAATGAGGCGTCGGTCTGGAGAGTATGTCTCTTTGAGGTCTTGCGGATAGAGCCCGGATCGAAGTAGGCGCTCTCCACGAATACATTCACAGTCTCGGCCTTAACGCCGGAATCGATGCCGCCGAACACTCCGGCGATGCACATCGGACCGTCAGCGTTGGCGATAACGATGTCCTCGGCTGAGAGTTTTCTCTCAGTCTCGTCCAGGGTGACAATCTTCTCTCCCTCGGCGGCCCTTCTCACGATAACCTTTCCTCCGGTGATCTTGTCGGCGTCGAAAGTATGCAGAGGCTGGCCAAGCTCGAAAAGGATGAAGTTGGACACATCCACCACATTGTCGATAGGCCTGAGTCCGATTGACATCAGCTTCTTCTGAAGCCATTCAGGTGAAGGGCCGACCTTCACACCCTTGATCGTGATCCCGCAATAGCGAGGAGCGGCTGTCGCATCCTGCACTTCCACTGGAATGCCTTTGCCCTCACCCGGTTTCCAAGCGTCAACAGAAGGGTACTTGAATGAGCAAGGAATATTATTGAGCGTCATCCAGGCATAGAGGTCGCGGGCCACACCGATGTGTGAGGCGGCGTCCACCCTGTTGGCTGTGATCTCATATTCAATGACGGCCTCGGTCTTGAGATGGAGATAGTCCTTCGCAGAGGTTCCGACCGGCGCGTCGGCAGGGAGAACCTTGATGCCGGCATGGTCGTTGCCGATTCCGAGCTCGTCCTCGGCGCAGATCATTCCGAAAGACTCTACGCCACGAATCTTGGACTTCTTGATCTTGAAGTCTCCCGGGAGCACGGCTCCGATGCGGGCGAAGAGAACTTTCTGGCCGGCGGCCACGTTAGGAGCGCCGCAGACAACGGTCAGAGGGTCGCCGGTGCCATCGTTGACTTTCGTGACATGAAGATGGTCAGAGTCAGGATGCGCCTCGCACTCAAGCACCTCGGCGACAACGACTCCGGCAAGTCCACCAGGGACCTCTTCCTGTTCCTCGACACCATCGACCTCGATTCCTATAGCTGTCATAGCGTCCGCGATCTGCTGCGGAGTAAGATCGGATTCAAGATAATCCTTTAGCCAATTGTAAGAAAGCTTCATATTTCTGATGTTTTATTTGTCAATATCCTCTCTGGAGAACAGTGAGCCCACGAACTCCTTCTTGTCAAACACTTTCAGGTCATCAATGCCCTCGCCGATCCCGATGAACTTGACCGGAACCTTCAACTGGTCAACGATTCCGATGACGACCCCGCCTTTCGCCGTGCCGTCCAGCTTGGTGATAGCCAGTGATGTTATGTCTGTCGCCCGTGAGAATTCCTTGGCCTGCTGGTAGGCGTTCTGACCTGTCGATGCATCCAGCACGAGAAGCACCTCATGCGGAGCGTCCGGGATGACCTTACGCATCACGTTACGGATTTTTGTCAGCTCATTCATCAAGTCGATTCTGTTGTGGAGCCTTCCGGCGGTGTCGATCAGTACAACGTCAGCACCCTTGGCCACCGCAGACTTTACAGTGTCGAAAGCCACAGAGGCCGGATCAGCGCCCATGCCCTGCTTTACAATCTCCACGTCTGCCCTTTCGGCCCAGATCTGGAGCTGGTCAACGGCGGCAGCCCTGAACGTGTCGGCGGCTCCGATCATCACTTTCTTGCCCATCGCCTTGTAGCGGGCGGCAAGTTTTCCGATGGTCGTGGTCTTGCCCACACCGTTCACTCCGACAACCATCACGACAAGAGGTTTCTTCGTCAAGTCGAACGGTTCCTTAGGAGATTCCTCTCCATCAATATCCAGAAGCGTTCCAATCTCGTCACGAAGCATGTCCACCAGTTCGTCGAAGGACATGTACCTGTCCTTGCTGACCCTTTCCTCAAGGCTGTCAACGATCTTGAGCGTGGTGTCCACGCCCATATCCGACGCGACTAGCGCTTCCTCGATGGCATCGAGAACGCTGTCGTCCACCTTGGACTTGCCGATTATCGACCTTGAAAGCCTCTGGAAGAAGCCCTCTTTCGTCTTCTTCACACCTCTGTCAAACAATCCCATAACGTTATCATTTGTAAACTTACAAATTTAGTGAAAACCGAGCGCAATGTGAAATTTATTTCAAACATTGCCGAGGTGCATCCTAAATTCGCCGTCAGGCAAATTAGTGAAAACCGAGCGCAATGTGAAATTTATTTCAAACATTGCCGAAAAAGGCGCAGACGGAATCCGCCTGCGCCTTCGCTATCATATTCACGGAAATTACTTTTTGTCCGCGAAGAAATCCTTTGTCTTTTCAGCCTCAACGAGGAGTTCAGTGAAGACGTAAGCTCCGGTCTTTGGTGACTTGTCCATACGGATGCACTTCACCATGCTCTTTGCGCCAGCCTTGGCGGCGAATGTAGCGACTGCTTTCTTTGCCATAGTCTATATCTCCAAATTTACTTGATTTCACGATGAACAGTCACCTTGTGGAGGTAAGGATTGTACTTCTTACGCTCGATACGCTCAGGAGTGTTCTTCTTGTTCTTGGTTGTGATGTACCTTGAGATTCCCGGCACACCGCTTGCTTTCTGCTCAGTGCATTCGAGGATGACCTGCACCCTGTTTCCTTTTGCTTTCTTTGCCATAACTCAATAGATTTTAAACAAGGCCGACATATCCTTTAGCCTGTGCCTCTCTGAGAGCGGCGTCAAGGCCTTTCTTCTCGATGGTTCTCATTCCTTTGCAGGAAACCTTCAGTGTGATGTACCTCTGCTCAGCCTCTGACCAGAACTTCTTGGTCTTGAGGTTGAGGGCGAACTCGCGCTTGGTGCGAAGCTTTGAGTGAGCGACATTGTTGCCGATCATTCTCTTTCGTCCTGTGATTTGACAAACTTTTGCCATAATATTTTACTTTTTTATTGATTCAAAATAAATTGCGGGGCTGCAAATTTCGCTCTAAATTTTCAGAATCGCAAATAAATCAGACAATTTTGAAGAATCTGCGCCACCGTATGTTGTTAGGGAACTTCCGACCGGCATCAGTTGAGAGCCAAACCATGGCTGGCCTTCCAACTATGTGATCCTCAGGGACGAAACCCCAGTACCTTGAGTCCAGGGAATTATGCCTGTTGTCCCCCATCATGAAATAGTAGTCCATCTCGAAAGTGTAGCTTGAAGCCTCCTTCCCGTCAATGAATATCTTACCGTCAGCTGTCGTCCTCAACTCATGCCCTTCGTAGGCAGAGATGATCCTCTCGTAAAGAGGAAGGTTCTCAAGTGTGAGAGCCACTGTCGCACCCTTCTCAGGGATCCAGAGCGGACCGTAATAGTCACGGGTCCATCCGGAGTTCTCGGTGAACGGGAACAGACTGAGGTAGGAATCCGGATAATCCGGCGGATAAACGTCCAGATTGGGCTCGACACTCACTACTGAGGAAATCCTGCCGACCTCGTCAAGCATGGCTTGCGTAAGAGGCATGGCCGGATAGCCAGGCAGACTGCCATCGAAATATAGCTCCTCAAGATTGAGGCCCAGTTTCTCAAGAGTCCTTGAATTGATCCTTCCGCCCGAAGTCACTACAGTGTAGGACAACTGGATTCCAGGATATACCTCCTGTTTCTCCCCATTGGTATAAACCAGACCATCGACCACCGAAAGCGTGTCCCCCGGAAGAGCCACACATCTCTTGACATAATGGTCTCTCTTATCGACAGGACGGACCTTTATCGGACCTCCGCTGGCAATGGTGTAAGCCTTACCCGCGTTTCTGACCCATGCGTGGTAGTCCTCGGACGGGAAGCGGGACAGTACCGTGTCGCCGTCAGGGAAATTGAACACCACATAATCCCCTCTTCTGACGTTCCGGAAGCCTTTCAGACGGCGGTAGTCATTCTGGATTAAAGTCGAATATGACTCTTTTCCGAATATGACGTTGTGCGTGAAAGGAACCGAAAGCGGCGTCTGCGGAACCTTAGGGCCGAAAGCCACCTTGCTGACGAAAAGGTGATCCCCCGTGAAGAGGGAGCTTTCCATCGACGATGAAGGAATCTTGAAGGCCTGGAAGAAGAATATATTGATGAACGTCACGACGATGACAGCGAATATTATGGCGTCAAGCCAATCGAGCCAGACGTTTCGTTTCTCCCCTTCCTTGTACTCCTTCTTCCAGAACATCCATTTCACCTTGTGGGTGATGTGATGGTCAAAGATGACGGCAAGGCCGAAGAGCCACCAATAATTCCCGAGCCAGATCACCCACAGCACATAGAGAACGGACCAGAAGCCCATCCTTACCCATTTGTTGTGGTATGTTTCCCTCAAGCTCACTTTTCAGACACTATTTTACAGAATTGACGATTGCTTCGAACGCCTGTGGGTTGTTCATGGCGAGGTCAGCGAGAACCTTGCGGTTGAGACCGATGTTCTGCTTCGCGAGCTTGCCCATGAACTGAGAGTAAGAGATGCCATACTGACGGGCAGCGGCGTTGATTCTCTGGATCCAGAGGGCACGGAAATTACGCTTCTTGGCCTTGCGGTCACGATAAGCGTAGGTGAGACCTTTCTCGTAGGTGTTCTTCGCTACAGTCCAGACATTCTTTCTGGAGAGGAAATTACCGCGGGTTCTCTTGAGAATCTTCTTGCGGCGAGCCCTTGAGGCTACTGAATTTACTGATCTTGGCATAAATTGATCTTTTTCCGGAGGCAGTGACCGCCCTTCGGCGATGCTTTTCTACTGCGTTCCAAGTTAAACATAAAAACTTACAGGACCAGAAGCTCTTTTACTCTCTTCACGTCATCCTTGTGGAGGATAGCGAAGTGATCAAGATTTCTCTTACGCTTCTTGGTCTTCTTGGTGAGGATGTGGCTGTGGTAAGCGTGCTTCCTCTTGATTTTTCCCGATCCGGTAAGCGTGAAGCGCTTTTTGGCACCGGAGTTGGTCTTAAGCTTTGCCATTGTTTTAATAAATTAAACGTTAATATTGTTCTCCGCACCCAGCGGATTACTTTTTCTTTACAGGGGCGATAATCATCGTCATCCT
>FR893178.1:57769-98834 GCA_000433355.1 Alistipes sp. CAG:435
GGGTCGGCATGTTCTCCGCGCGGCCATATTCCTCCAGCTCCACGGCGAAGCGCAGAAGCTGCTTCTCTCCCTGCTCGGCGAACATGATGGAACGTCCGCGGAAGAATATTGTCGCCTTGACCTTTGAGCCTTCCTCCAGAAACTCCTGCGCGTGCTTTAGCTTGAACTGGAAGTCGTGCTCGTCGGTGTTAGGCCCGAAACGGATCTCCTTGATGACAATCTTGGAGGCGTTCTGCTTCATCTCCTTGGCCTTCTTCCTCTGCTGGTAGAGGTACTTCTGGTAGTCAAGGATCTTGCAGACAGGCGGGTCAGCCTTGGCGCTGATCTCAACAAGATCGAGCTCAAGCTCGTCCGCCATCTTCAAGGCTTTGGAGGTCGGGTAGATTCCCGGCTCCGCGATGTTGTCACCGACCAGACGGACCTGTGAGGCGGTGATCTCCTCGTTGATGTTCAGCTCGTCATCCGCCTTCTGACGGACGAACGGACGCGGGCCGCGTCCCCCTGCGGGTCTCGGGCCTGTGCTTGGTCTGGATGCGGAGGCTGGTTTAGGGCCACCGTAGTGTGGTTTCGGCTTGTAAGGCATTCTGCTCTGTTTAAAACTCTCCTTTTAAATTATACATTAATCGCGGACACTCCATTACTCAAGTTCCTTGGCCACCTCGGCCTTGAACCATTTGACGAAATCGTCCAACTTCATTGTGCCGGCATCGGCGCCCTCTCTTCTTACAGAGACTGTGCCGTCCGCCACTTCCTTTTCTCCCACGATGACGAGTACAGGGACTCTGAGCAGGGAAATCTCACGGATTCTCTTTCCGAGAGTCTCGTTCCTGTCATCCAAAGAAGTGCGAATATCGGAATTATTCAGCAAACCGCAAACTTTTTTTGCATATTCAGCGTATTTCTCGCTGACAGGAAGCACTTTGATCTGATCCGGGCTGAGCCAGAGAGGGAGATGTCCGCTGGTGTGCTCAAGCAGCACGGCGGTGAATCTCTCGATGGATCCGAACGGAGCGCGGTGGATCATGATCGGACGCTTCTTGCTGCCGTCAGCGTCGGTATATTCAAGCTGGAACCTCTCAGGCAGGTTGTAGTCCACCTGGATGGTGCCGAGCTGCCACTTTCTTCCGATGGCGTCCTTGACCATAAAGTCGAGCTTAGGGCCGTAGAAGGCGGCCTCGCCATATTCAACAACGGTCTTCAGGCCCTTTTCCTTAGCGGCTTCGATGATGGCGTTCTCAGCCTTCTCCCAGTTCTCGTCGCTTCCGATGTACTTGGCCTTGTTGTTTGGATCCCTGAGGGAAACCTGGGCCGTGTACTTGTCGAACTTGAAGATCCTGAACACATAGAGGATCAGGTCGATGACCTTCTCGAACTCACCCTTGAGCTGGTCAGGGGTCACGAACATGTGGGCGTCATCCTGGGTGAAGGAACGTACCCTGGTAAGTCCGTGGAGCTCTCCGCTCTGCTCGTAACGGTAAACGGTTCCGAACTCCGCCAGTCTCAAAGGAAGATCCTTGTAAGACCTTGGAGAAGAGCGGAATATCTCGCAGTGATGAGGGCAGTTCATCGGTTTGAGCATATATTCCTCACCCTCCTGAGGAGTGTGGATCGGCTGGAAGGAGTCCTTGCCGTACTTGGCGTAGTGGCCTGAGGTCACGTAAAGGTCCTTGCTTCCGATGTGAGGGGTGACAACCGGCAGGTAGCCATATTCATTCTGCTTCTTGCGGAGGAATTTCTCAAGCTCGAATCTCATTACGGAGCCTCTCGGCAGCCAGAGCGGCAGTCCGAGACCCACACGTGAAGAGAAGGTGAAAAGTTCCATCTCCTTGCCGATCTTGCGGTGGTCGCGCTTCTTCGCCTCTTCGAGGAGGACGAGATATTCATCAAGCATCGACTTCTTAGGGAAGGTGATGCCGTAGATTCTGGTGAGTTGCTCGCGCTTCTCATCGCCGCGCCAGTAGGCACCTGCGATGGCGGTCAGCTTGACGGCCTTGATCACCTCGGTGTTGCGCAGGTGAGGTCCGCGGCAGAGGTCGGTGAAATGGCCGTTGGTGTAGTAGGTGATGGTGCCGTCGGCGAGTTCGCTGATGAGCTCGCACTTGTACTTGTCACCAGTCTCCTCGAAGTGCTTGAGAGCGTCGGCCTTGGACACGTCCTGACGGACGAAGTCCTGCTTCTCGCGGGCCAGCTCAAGCATTCTCTTCTCGACCTTGGCGAAATCAGCGTCGGTGATCTGACGGCCGCCCAGATCCACATCATAGTAGAATCCGTTCTCGATGGCAGGTCCGATTCCGAACTTAACGCCAGGGAATATGTCCTCAAGGGCCTCCGCCATCAAGTGTGATGAGGAGTGCCAGAAAACTCTCTTTCCTTCGTCGTCGTCCCACTTCAATAGGACGATCGAGCTGTCCTCTTCGATAGGACGGTTGAGGTCGTAGGTGACTCCCTTGCCGACAGTCGTGTCGGTCGCAGGCTTCACGGCCACCGCCAAAACTTCCTCCGCAAGCCTCGGGCTGATGCTCTTGGCTATCTCATAACCTGTAACGCCTTTCTCGAAGGCCCTGACACTACCGTCAGGAAATGTAATGTTAATCATACAAAAAACTAAAATAAATTGGTCTGACCAGTATTTACAGACCAAGTACTTGAACTTGGCCAGCCATATTATTAGCCAAGGGGCAAAGATACGAAATATTTTGCTATTTTTGCATAAATATTAAAGAGATAGAACGATGAAGAAAGAGTTTTCGTCCAGTGTTTCCTGGAACAGCGCCGCTTTGGCCGGACTTGTTATGGGAACGGCCACTATAATTCTCGACTACCTGCCGATGCTGCCGGCACTGCTCGGTGGTGAGGGGATGTTTGCCGACTTGCTTGGCGGCGCGCTCAAGATAGTCAAGATCGTAACCTGCATCTATTTGTTCAGAGTACTGATGCTGAGGTTCTTCAACACCGTCCAGACCGACTACGCCAGACTTCAGCGTTACGGCCTTAAAGTCGCGTTGTTTTCCTCCATAGTGGTCGCCGGATTCTCCATCCTGCAGATTCTCGTCATCAACCCGGAAATGATGACCCAGACAATCCATGCGGTGCAGAACACCTACCAGAACATGATGGATTCCAACACGATGGCCGCGATGGAGAAGATGATCTCCAAACTTCCGGTGATAACTTTCTTCTCCTCGCTGATCTACTGCTACCTCTGGGGCTGGATCCTTTCGACAACCTTCGCCAGAAGGCTTTTCCCGGTCAACCCGTTCGGCGAGCGCGATTCAGACGACGAGAGCAACAACCTTCAATAGCATTATGGAATATTCAAAAGACCTTTCGATAATAGTTCCTCTCCTGAACGAGGAGGAGTCACTTCCGGAGCTTCTGGCGTGGATCAGAAGCGTGATGAACGCCAATGGCTATGAATATGAAGTCCTCTTCATCGACGACGGCAGCACCGACGGCTCGTGGGCGAAGATCCAGGAACTCGCAAAAGGCGACGAGCGGATCAAAGGAATATCCTTCCGCCGCAACTACGGCAAGTCCGCCGCCCTTTACGAAGGTTTCGCCAAGGCCGAGGGACGTGTGGTCGTCACGATGGACGCGGACCTGCAGGACTCCCCGGAAGAGATCCCGGAGATGTACCGGATGGTCACCGAGGAGGGTTATGATGTGGTCTCCGGCTGGAAACAGCACCGCCAGGACAACAAACTGACCAAGAACCTGCCTTCCAAGCTTTACAACGCCACTGCCCGCTGGATCACCGGCATCAAGCTACACGATATGAACTGCGGCCTCAAGGCCTACAAGAACGAGGTGGTCAAGAACATAGAGGTGTACGGCGAGATGCACAGGTATATTCCTTACCTCGCGAAGAACGCCGGCTTCGGCAAAATCACCGAGAAGCCGGTCCACCATCAGAAAAGGAAGTACGGCAAGAGCAAGTTCGGCCTTGAGAGGTTCGTCAACGGATTCCTCGACCTTCTCTCATTGTGGTTCCTTAGCACATTCGGCAAGAAGCCGATGCATTTCTTCGGCTTCTCCGGCCTGCTGATGTTCCTGATAGGCTTCGTGATGACGATATGGGTGATCGTCGCGAAACTTGTCCACCAGGCCCAGGGCGTCCATTTCAGAGCCGTCACCGACCAGCCTCTGTTCTACCTCGCCATCCTTGCCGTGATCATCGGTGTGATGCTCTTCCTCGCCGGTTTCATCTGCGAGATGGTCTCCCGCAATGCTCCGGAAAGGAACAAATACAACGTCAAAGACGAAATATAGTAAAGAGAAAGAAGGTGGCCTCAAAGTCACCTTCTTTCTCTTTTATTCTAAGAAGTTGTTTTGAATTGTTTGTTTGAAGGTTTGAGAGTGAAAAACTTCAGTCTCGACCGCTTCTTCCAAGGAAGATAGCGGTGCTATCTGACTGAAGAAGCGGGAAGAAAATGAAGAATTTTTCACCTCAAAGAACATTTCAAACAATTCAAAACAACTTCTAATACTCCAGACGCATGTCATCTATCCACAAGATGGAATCCGGACTGCCCGTGAAATAGTCACCCAGCATGCTGGCCGCGCAGGAGACTATTATGTGTGTCGGGCGGCGTGATGTGGACACATATTCAAGAGGAATCTCCACCTTGGTCCATTCCATGTCATGATCAGTGACGAATCTTCCATAGGCGATGACATCCTGGCCGGCAGGATCGAAGAACGAGGACTTGTCCGTCGTGTTGACTTCAACAGGACAGCTCTCGGTTCCGCCATATTTACGGCAATCCCATGTGCCCAAAGCGACCCACACTATTCCGCGGTCATTGTCCCCGACCTTGACGACATCATCGTCAGGGTAACCGCCAAGAGTCCTCTGCTGGATCTTGCCGCTCTTGTACTTCAGCCAGACGGTCAGTTTCCGAGGGCGCAGGGTGAACGGACGTCCCATGCGGACCTTTCCGCCCGCAGTGCCGACATTCCCGCCATATTCACCGGAAAAGATGTTGCCGGCGGCGAACTTGATGACCACATACTGCGACTCCATCTTCAATGAATATTTTCCTTCAACCTTTTCGGTGTCATCCGGTTTGGTGATGGCGAATTTTGATCCGACGGTTGTCGATCCCTTGTTGCCGCTCCCCCACCATTCGGTCTGGAGCACAGGGACCGGAGACGCGGGATCATAGAACGAATAATATTTGTCAGACTCTGCGTTAGAGAACGTCTCGAAACCCGAATTAGGCAACTGGACAGCAGCCTCGGTTGTGAACCTCACGATCTCGGAAGTCTCATCGCCACTGTAGGCGACACACTCATATTCAGTCAAAGGTGCAAGGCCCTCGGCGGCAGCCGAAAAAGATCCGCCGTCAGAGGAGACTCCACCGACCTCATTCCATTCGGAATCACCGGCCTTTCTGATGCGGAAGCCGTTGTCACGACCTTCGATTCCGCTGGCACGGAGCCATGCGACACCTGTCCAAACATCCGGTTTAGAGATCGAGACAGCAGCCTCTACCTCCTCCACGAACAGTGTCCAAACCTCATTGACATCCCTATAGGAGACGTTAAGCTCGACAGGATCCTCAAAGTTTCTCAACGAGGAGATTGCCGGAGAATATGTTGTCTGTCCCTCAGGCCCCAGTTTTATGGAAGACACACTCATGCCGGTAAGATCGATTCCGGATGGCACCTGAGCCACGACACGCCTGTTCGTGGCATCAATCACCGCGCCACCGATCTGGCCGGAAAGGGAAAAGTAACGTTCTATCGGCTGTTCAGCCTTGATCGCCCAAGAGCGCTCGTTCTCGTAGGCGGAAAGTGTCACCGTAAGCGGTTTGGACAGATCTTTCGTGCCGACAATAGGATCGGAAGCGGCGACCGCCTCATCATTGAACGAAACCTTGCGGATATTGACCTTGCTGATGTCCACGGTCTCCTCAAGCGTAAGCACCACCTCATGGATATCGGTGCTGATACTCACCGACTTGGCGCCGTCCGCGTCCAGACTTGTGATGGCGGCGTCTATCTCCGGGTAAGGGATGTCGTTCCGGATGCACGAGACAACCGGCAAAGAGACTATCGTCAATATTATCAAGAAAAATCTGTTCATAGCCTAAATATGGAAACTTAGTCCGAAAGAAATATCAAGCACGTCAAGCATGAAACGAACCTTGGAGAAATCCCTCGTGCCCACAATCTCTCCGTTCTTGTAGTAGTCGATGTGGTTGTAGGTAGCTCCGCCGATGCCGATCGCCACGTGCGTGCTTATGCTGTTGGTCACGAAGATCATCAGACCCGGATGGACAGCGATCTTTACCCTGTTCGCCGCGGCGTAACTGTCGAGGCTCTCCTCGTTGTAGGAGAATGAGGTGCGGGTGTAGGAATATCCCAGAGACACATCGGTGAACACTCCTATCCTGCCACGCTTGTCCAAAGAGGCGTAGGCTCTATGAAAGACCTCGGCCTGGACCGTACGAGAATCCGCCTGTATGTCATTCAAAGAGACCGCCAGATCATCGCTGAGCATCGAGAGATCAGCGTTGGAGACACCTCCTTTCGCAGATGAATATTTCGCCCTCACCCCGACTGACCTATTGTCCTTATAAGTGTAGTCGAGGAAAGGCGACAACGTCATCATAGTGCCGTTGGCATCCAAATGCTGAAGCAGCATAAGATATTCACTGTCAGTGCTGGACAAGTCCGCATAGAAGAACTGTACACCAGCGGAAAAGTCTCCCTTAGGCATGAACAACCTGTCCGGGCCACGTTTTTCAGAGACGGACAGACTATCCCTCTCCGCGGCCATAAGGTTAAGCGCGGAAAGAAAGACGGAAAGTATCAACGCTATCTTTTTCACCGGATCACAAATAATAGTAAAGGCTGAATCCGACAGCCAGCAGATTCACCTTGAAATTAATGAATGTAAAACTTCTGTTCCCCTCCGCCACTCGGTTGTGGCTTTGGTCCGTCCAATCAAAATGGAGTCCCATCATGTTCACACTCACGTCTATGGCGAGCTTATCGGTGACAAATGCCATGAATCCGGGACACACATTGATTCCCAAAGCGTTGGACGTCTCATACGTTGCGTTCACCTTGTCGCCGTGTCCGTCCAGCACCTTTCCCTGGCCGTATGAATATGACAGCTGCAACTCGTTGAACAATCCGAGCCGCTTCAACGATCCCACAGGAATATAATATCGTCCTATTCCCTGAATCTCAAACGCATGGCTGATCTTGTGGAAATCAGCCATCTCCATGTCGATGTCCTTGAAATTCAACTTCGCGGAATCCAGCTGGAACATATTCCTTCTGTACCCGACCCTGACTCCGACTCCCATATTGTCCTTGAACATGTAGCAGAACGCCGGGCTGACAGAAAGGGTGTAGCCTGTGGATTTTATGCCGTTGACCACCAACAGACGGGAGTTATCGTTGTTGTGAAGCATATAACTGGCTCCACCGCCCACCATCCATGTACCTTTTTTAATGAAGCAAGGCTGCGATGACAGGTCAATACCCCGATCCATCCTCTGTCCCTCGGCATTGAACGAGCCAAGGGCCATGAGGAGGACTGAAAGTATTATGAATGAATATCTTGTCATTATTCGTAGAGGAGTTCCATTCCGTCAAGCCAGAGTTTGCTGTTGTCATACCCGGTGAAGTAGTCTCCGTACATGCTGGCCGCGCAGCTGATGATGATGTGCGTCGGGTATGTCGTCAGGCTGCTGTACTCGAGAGGAATCGTCATCTGGATCCAGTCCTTGGCCGGATTGGAATCGTCTGAGGTGATGAGCCTCTCACCGAAAGCGATTGTGGATTTGTCCGTGGAGAAATCCACGAATGTGCTCACGTCAGTGGTGTTTATCATTACCGGACTGTCCGCGTCTCCGCCATAACGCTTGTAATCCCATGTGCCCAAAGCGATTCTTATGGATGCCTTGTCATAGTTACCCTTCTTTCCGTCAGAAGGGACATTGCCGGACTCACGGTTGATGACACCTCCGGAATATTTCACCCATAACCTCAACGCTGTAGGCCTTGCGGTGAACGGCCTTCCGAAGTAAACAGTTCCTCCAGTGGTTCCGATAAGGTCTCCAAAATGCCCGCTGAAAAGGTTTCCAGCGGCGAACTTAACGACAACCCAACGTGACTGGAGACACACGGACTGCGTCCCTTCCTTGTAGTCAGAAGCGTCAGGATAACAGATCACGGAACCAGAACCGACAAGGGTCGCGCCCTTGTTGCCATTACCCCACCATTGTTTTTGCAGAGTAGGATCCGATGATGAAGGATCGTAGAAAGACTTGTACTTGCCGCTTTCATCATTGGATGTAGTCTCGAACCCTCCGTTAGGCACAGGCACCGCATTCTCGGTTGTCACATCCGACGGTGCGGCAAGAATCTCCTCCTCACCTGACTCAAGGGATGTGAGCACGAGACGATACTCGTAAACCGTGGAAGGAGCCAAACCTTTGATCTCCGCGCTGAATGTGCCTTCAGAATCCCTTACGGCTGTCACCGGAGTCCAGTCCTGAGTACCTTTCTCACGTACCTCAAAGCGAACCTTATCCTTGTCGTACTGAGCCTCATCGACATCGGCATGGGCCGTGAAGTGTCCGGCCCAGATCTCATATCTGGATGACTGGGCGATTCCCGTCGAGGTCCCCTCGAAGATGATGTCATCGTAAATGTTGTTCGTAGAATCATCCACCAGAAGGTCGAAGGCCAGAAGACCGTCTTTCTCCGTATATTTAAGGTTCAGCCTATACCTCTTGCCTTCCTCGACAGACTTGATCTCACCCGACTTTGTGAATGTGCTCCCATCCTTCTTCAACGTCCCGGAGAAATTCCAGTAAAGCGAAGGCTCGAAACCGGAAGGAATGAAAAAACCGTCCGAGCCGCTGTTGGAAGCGTCATAGACCAACCGTCCGTCAGTATCGGCAAGGCTGACCTCACAAGTGTAGCCACTTTGAAAAGCATCCGCGACAGTCTGGTCGAAAGCAACCTTGGAGATGACATTGGAAACCTTCGCTGTAACGGTCACGCTGCTGGATGTTCCGGCCTTGACAGTCACATCGGAAGATCCCTTGTAACTTTTCTGCTCCCAAGACGCCGCCGCAGGATTCTCCTTGACAGCCTCTCCGGCGATAACGTCAACGCGATAATCATCAGCCGGCAGATAGATGGCCTGTGGCATCTGTGAATATTCATATTCACGGACCTTGCCGGAGAAGTCACCCTTATAGATGCTTACCTTCGCGGAGGAAAGAAGTTCCTCCTGGCTCATGACGGCCCTGGACACAGGCTCACCCATCCTTACATCAAGACTGAACACTCCTTTGGCGGCCGGAGTCTCACCATAGTTGGCACAGGCTCCAAACGCGAGCGCCGAAAGAGACAATGTTATGATTGTGAGTTTATTTCTCATATTCATTCCTCCTAAAGTACCTCAAGACTGATCGGGATGCTCTTGCGGCAGCCCTTGTTGTCAATAACATTCATCGTGAATGTGTGCGTGCCCTTGAACGCCAGAAGCGGAGCCTGCGCGTCGGAAAGGTCAAATTCAATCTCCGTCTTGCCCGACAATTCCGCGCCGTGAGGGAACGGAACGATGTCAAAAACACCCATCGCCGCCTCAGAAGGATTGATCAGATCAAGTGTGGTTCCACCGACCGAGTTCACGGAATTGATGAAGTCAGCGTTGGTGGAAGCGATGTCAACTGTGAACTTACGCACGCCGTTAGGAATCTTGGCTGTCATCGTGAGCGGGAATGCCCCGGTCTCCGGCACAGTGACAGTCTTTGTTATGTCGTAAATGCTTGTACTGATAAGTTCGATTCCTCCGTCCCCGATCGGAGCGTTAGGATCGTTGCCGTCACCAGGCTCTTCAGCGGTCACGTCACCATTCAATTCGGCATCCTCGACCAAGCCATCGATCTCAACAGTGAAAGAAGCGTTGCCGGAGGCATCGACTTTCTTTATGATGGTGACCACGTGCCAGTCCTGAGCTTTCACATTGGTGATGGTCGCGCGCATCCTTTGGGTCTTGCCGCCAATGGAGCCTTTGAATACCAAAGCGATAGTGGCATCATTGCCATTCACCGCGAAATAACCCATGCGGTGGTCGTATGTCGGATTGCCGTTTGAATATTCCAGTTTATACTCCAAAGGATAACCTGCCGCCAACTCCACGGTAGCGGCCCCGTCACCAGTGACCGACTTCAGGAAATCCTCGTTGTATCCAACGCTGACAACAGCCTGAAGAAGCTTGCAGGTGATTGAACCGAGCGTCGTGGTCACTCCAGCCTTGATCGCGAAGTCCTTTGTGGCGCCATAGACCGGAGCGTTGAACTTGGCGTTTGGAACATCAGCGCTGGTCGAGCGGGCTTCCAGGCTATAGTCACCCTCCGGAAGAGAGACATCGCCACCGCCGCGCACCTCCTGATAGGTCTTCTGCCAGACAAGTTTGCCGGCATTGTCATAAAGGAACAGCGTGTAGTCATCACCGGCGGCCTCAGCCTTGGTCGTGACCTTGTGAACCTCGTCAGAGACCTCTATGGAAAGGCCGTCAAACGAAAGCGTGCCGGTCCTGTCCCCTTTGCCGTAATTGAAATTGTCCTTCTTGCAGGACACCGCCAAAACCATGACGGCGGCCAGAAATATGTAAAAAATCTTTTTCATCTTGTCAGTCGTTAAGTTCAACTTCCGTCAGTTCAACATCTTCAATCGTATCATCAAAGGAGATGGAAATAGAGTTTCCTCCCACATTGGACACATCGAACTTGATAGTGTAGCAGGTTTTCGGAGAAAGGGATCTGTACTCCTTGGAAAATTCCTGTGTCTTGCCACTCTGACTTGTCAACGTACCTGACACAGAGATCATGTAGGCATCGACAAACGCGGCTCTTGTCTCCCCCTTAGGAAAATCTATCACGGTTCCGCCACCTGTCTTCACCGAGAAGGAATAATCCGTATAATACGCATCGAAGGTCTCTGTGCACTCGACCTTCACGATAGCATTCGTCAGAGAGACCGGGATAGTCACCGAAGCGGTGCCGCCGCCGACAATCGAGAACGATGTCTCTCCTGAGAAGCAAGGCTTTCCAAAGCCCTCGTCAGCGACTGAGCCATAATTCGCCTTCACCGAATAGTTTCCTGTCTTCAGGGCCGTGGAAGCGTCATAGCCTTCAAGTGTTCCGGCATAGATCTCGTCACCGTTGCTGTTTGTAAGGGCGATCGTGAACTTCCCGGCATCCGGAAGTGTTGTGTAGTCGGACACGTTGCTCCTCGACACCACGGCCACCTGACCGTCAGGGTTCAAGGAAAACGAGACGTGTCCGCCCTGACTTGTCTGTTGCTCGGAGCAGGACACCGACATAAGGGCCAGTGTCAATATTCCAAGAGCGATTCTGTCAATTTTCATATCATTAATTATTTTGCGATCTTAACTTTTATGTTGTCTATGTAGAGCCAGCAGGTGTTGTTGTTAAGCCCCGCCTTATTCTCCGGTGTGGTTCTCCAGCTCAACCGCAGCGGCGCGCTTACGTTGTCCAGCGTGACACTATATTGCTTGTTGACATTCAGGTATGACCCGCCTGTCTCGTCAGACGTGTAACTTGCCGGATAGACACCGGTGTCGTCCCCGCTCTTCAGACTCTCTTCCGTAGTGATGTAACCGATATGCATAGTCTGAGAGACATCAACAGGTCCTATACCTCCATTTTGCCTATCCATAGAATAGTCAAACGCGACTTCAAGGCTGACAGTATGATTCTTTTTGAGGCATGACAGGAACGGAGAGTCCGCCCTCGCCGGATAGTTCGCCGAAGTTTCCCGGCGACATGCTATCCTGATTGATTTTCCAGCCATGGTCCCCACTCTGGCGGCACTCCATCCATTCAGGAATGTCTCCGGTTTTCTCGACCCCGGATTGGATGTTTCGTGTTTATCGTATGAACTAATGTCCCCGACCCCGCTGAAATCCTCGAAGAACAGATAAGGACAATTCAGAGAGCAAGCCGCGCTTGAGACCGAAGTCAAGTCCCCGAGAGCAAGACTTTCCGTCACCAACGCGCTTTCCGACTCGTAACTTACAGTCAACGGCTGGGAGGACAACGCCCTGAACTCCGCCTCATCCTTAGTCTCGACGATAAATGTGTCACCAGTCTTTATCAGTCCGTTATGAGTTCCGTCAAGCCCCAGCACGTTGGACGCGCTCCCAGGCCAGTTCACCCCGGCCGGCAGAGCGATCCTTATGTTATACGGATCCTCGCCAAGATTGTTGGACGCCAGTGTGAACCTCAGCTTATAAAGCCGCTTGACCTCGGCCGGTCTCAGCGGCACCGGGGTCAGATGCCCAGCGGCGAAAGTCCTGCCTTCCAAAGACATAGGGCTCAACGAGGCCCATTTGTTCTCCGAATATATCGACACCGTCATCAAATCTCCCGCCGAATAAGCGGTCTGGGAAGGGAATATACCGGCGACAGCCGATTCCATCCCGTCAGCCGACGCGTCGATAGGTTTCGTTAATTCCAATGTCATCCCGTTCACGCCATCGCCAAGACTGGCGGTGGAAGCATCCGTGACGTCCACCGAAACATTGCCGGCCACCGCCCGCGGCATCGTGAACTCGATTCTCTTCACAGGCTCCCCCAGCAAGTTATTCCCTTCAGGAATATAGAACCTCAGGAAATGCAGCAGATGTCTCATTCTGACATTCAGCACATCATCGGACACGATAGGTGCCGCCTCCTTAACCGGCTCCAAGGCCGGTCCGGAGATCGGTTCCGCCACTATTATGTCCACTCCATCCGAAGCCGTGCCATCCTGAACAGACGGAACAGTGAATGTGGCGGTCATGCCACCCATCGATTCCGGAAGAGGGTAAGTCATATAGTATGAATATGTTCCTTCAGCCATCGGGGACTGAAGGGTGGCCGTGAAATAGGCCTCGGACTTGTCAGAGGCAACCGCCATCAAACGGAACGCCTGATTATCCAAAGCGTATGATCCGTCCGGGGATTTTGCCCAGACAGCAATCTTGTCGCCATCATTCCACACAAAGCGTTTGGTCTCCACATCGTATTCCGTTCTCGTCCTCGGGGTGTTCCCGACAGCGAAAACGACATTCACCGAGGATGGAATCACCTCAGATTCAGTGGATTCAAAGTCACCGCAACCACATAGCGCGACTCCAGCGGAGACAAGAATGATTCTTAATATAGTCTTCAAATACACTACGTTTCAATTTCCGCGAACAGGCACATGCCGTCGCACTTATATTCACAAATGTAATGTTTTTAAGTCATATACAAAAATTCATCAGATAATGTCACGCATCATCTGACTGATTCTCTGATCATCCGCTCTATCTCTGACAAGTCAGCGCGAGCGAGTATTGTTCCGTCAGGAGCGAGCAGCAGGTACGTAGGCACAAAGGTCACGCCATAGAGTTCCGCGGCCGATTCCTCCGTACCAAGGATATTCTTCCAAGTCAAGCTTTTTTCCCTGACCGTCTCCTTCGACTGACCTGCCTCCTCCCAGAGGGGGACACCAATGACATCAAACCTATTTCCTCCAAACTCCTCGTACAATTCCATGATATGCGGGAACGCACGGCGGCAAGGACCGCAACTGGTCGACCAGAAATCCAACAGAATATATTTTCCTTTGCCGGCATAATCTGAAAGCCGAACCGTGTTTCCAGCCATGTCAATTCCCTCAAAGTCTTGGAACCTCATTCCTACAGAAGTATTATAGACCGCCTCTATGTCCCTTTTCAGTTTGGCTGTTCTTGGCTCCGCCAGCATATTCGGGGCCAATGTCCCCGCAAGCTCAAACCGCGTCTTAGGATCCGTGTTACCGAAATTCGTCAAGAAGAACAATGCCATGTAACCCACAGCGTTGTCACGATTGGCATGGATAACCCTTTTATATTCATTGATCATCAATGTGCTGTCCTTATAGTTTCTCCGGCGGAACGACATCAGAGAGTCCAGCGCCACGGTCAATGAATTAACCTTGTCGCTGCTGACCGTACAACGTCCGTCAGGCCGCCTGCTGATGGTCAAGGTGCCGCCTTCAGGCACGATGGTCACCTTGACATGGCGCCCCATGCCTACATCGTATGACCGGGTAACGTCAGTCGGTAGTTCCACACGGAAACGTCCGTTCTCAACCGGAACACTCACACTCTCGCCGCTCCGGTAAAAGAAGTCCACTTCCTTAGGCGCACCTTCCGGTCCTAACTCTCCCTTGACCACCGTCTTGTCCTGTGCGGTCATTACAGCGCAGGAAAACGCGAATACAGTCAAAATCACTACTGTTCCTCTCATAATTATCCAATAAATATGTCCGTTCACGCTCCTGCAAAAACCATACGATTAGAAGTACAGCATTGATAGCCATGGTATGCCAAGCACGCCCAAAGCCTTATACAATTCTGTCGCCAGGCGTTCTGTCTTAAGATTGCCACGGGCCTCAGGCGCATTCTTGAAGACTTGTGCGACCACCTCGCAAGCGTCGATCTCCGCACAGTCTGCGCATGTGTCGTAACCTTTTTCACTCACGCACTTGCGTACCGGACAAAGATCGCCGCAATAGAGATACTTCACGCCCTCCGTCCGGCATCCCATACAGTTGATATGCTCGGGCTTGATAGGGGCGTCATTCGCCTCGGCCCATTGCTTGGCAGTCTTTTTCCTAAGCGCGTCATCATTGTTCACCGTGGCCTTGCGTGCATCGCAATTCTCACAGTCCAATCCGCAGCATGCAATCAAATCCTTCATATTTCTTAATATTTTGTTTACGCAAAATTAGATGGAATATCTCGGATTCCAGCAACGCATCCATAGACAAAGTATTTAACCAAACAACTGTTTTTCAGCACATTGTGATTCCACGAGGTGGACAAATGAACATTCAGAAGGAGATACTGCCACATCAACGGCATCTCTTTCCTTGCCCTCAAAGGCTGTCACTCAGCGACCGGGCAGGAAGATAAATGAAAAAAAGCTGACCTTTTGAGTCAGCCTCTTTCATGTTATTTCTAGCGGAGAGGGAGGGATTCGAACCCCCGGAGCCTCGCAGCTCAACAGTTTTCAAGACTGCCGTAATCGACCACTCTACCACCTCTCCAGACTTATTCCCTCGATTGAGGGAGTGCAAAGGTAAATAAAATTTTCCGTTCAGCAAAATATGCGGAAACAATTTTGCAAAAAACTCAATTATGATATTGTTCCGGGCATATTCAGTCATCGGAGACATACCGCTCGGCACTTGACAGACTCAATGTGCCGCGGGAGTCAGCGACCGGCAGAATCATTTTTTCTCATCCGGTTTCTCCTCCGCACGGGTGAAGAAACGGTTCTGGAAAAGGATCAGATAGAAAGCGCCAACCGTGACGCAGCTGTCGGCGAAATTGAAGACAGGAGCGAAGAACAAAAGGCGGTCTCCTCCCACAAATGGTACCCAAGACGGCCAGATTGTGTCAATGAGCGGGAAGTAGAACATATCCACCACGCGGCCGAACATCAGCGGGGCATAGTCAAAGATCACTCCGTAGAAAAGGCTGTCGATGATGTTGCCGAAAGCGCCGGCGGTGATCAACGTCAGGCCGACAAGGACTCCGGTCGGAACCACGGGCTTGCCATCCGGCAGAAGTGCCGACTTCCCTTCAGAATCCACCGATTTACGCACAAGCGAAGCTATCCACCAGCAGAGAGCGCCAGAAAGAGCGATCCTGAAGAATGACAGCAGGAACTTGCCGACGGCGCCACCGAACTTCATTCCGAAAGCCATTCCCTCGTTCTCGATGAAGAAAATCTGGAACCAGTTTCCGATGACGCTGAAATGCTCACCTATCTGCATGTTCGTCTTGACCAGGATCTTGATGACCTGGTCAATGACGACAAGTATGACTCCCAGAATCAGGAGTTTCTTACCCTTGGAAACCTTCACTAGTTCTGTCCTTTTTTAGCAAGCATCTCCTTGGCTTCTACAGTAAGCGTGGCATGAGGCACCAAACGCAGCCTCTCCTTCGGAATAAGCTTTCCTGTCTCACGGCATATTCCATAAGTCTTGTTCTCGATGCGCACAAGTGCGGCCTCAAGGTTCTGGATGAACTTGTACTGCCTCTGCGCGAGCTGGCTGGCCTCCTCCTTGGAAAGCTGGTAGGCGCCATCGTCCTCGACCGTCTTGAACGACGGTGTGGTGTCCTCGATGTCGTTGCTGCCGTTGTGCATAATCACCCTTCGCAGGGTGTTATACTCTTTCCGGGCCTTGTCAAGCATATCATTGATGATAGTGCGGAACTCTTCAAGTTCCTCATCACTGTAACGCACCTTCGTCGTCTCGGCGGAAACCGCGTTGTCTTTGATTAACTCTGACATAGTGTAAATTGTATTTAGGTCTAAAAACTATCGCGACAGCACCATCTTGACCGAACCCTCGTCCCACTCGACATCAGCCGCTCCTTCCGGAGCATCCTTGCCAAGTGTGACAGAAAGTGCGAGTGTCTGGGCGGCGATATAATCCTTGTAGCCTTCAAGAGCGGCGGCGATGTCGTCATAGGCGGCACCATCGGCGAATATAGCCACACCGATCTTGTCGGTCACCTCGAATCCGCTGTCCTTCCTGAGGTTCTGGATCCTGTTGATAAGCTCGCGGGCCACGCCTTCCCTCTTCAACTCTTCCGAGATCTGAATATCAAGGGCGATGGTCAGCTGACCTTCAGTGGCGACAAGCCAGCCTGGCATGTCCTCGGACGAGATCTCATAGTCGCCAGGCCTAAGCTCAACGGCTCCCGAAGGAAGTTCCACTGAATATGCCAACCCGGCGGCCTCGGCGTTCTGAATGGCCGAGATGGTAGCCTGATCGAATCCGCCGAAAGCTCCGGCGATCTCTTTCATCTGCTTGCCGTAAACCTTTCCGAGGGTCTTGAAGTTCGGCTTGATCTTCTTGGTGATGATGCCGGTGGTGTCGGAAATAAACTCGGCCTCCTTCACATTCACCTCATTGAGGATGATGGACTTGACCTGTTCAAGCTGCTCCCTGACCTTTGCCGAGATCACAGGGATGATGAGCTTCTGAAGCGGCTGACGGACCTTGATGGAAACCTTGCGGCGAAGCGCGAGCACCATTGAGGTGGCCTTCTGGGCCAGATTCATCCTCTCCTCCAGATCTGAGTCGATGACCGCCTCGTCGCAAGCCGGCATATTCACATAATGAACCGACTCAGAGCCGTCCGGAACGAGGTCCAGATAGAGACGGTCCATATAGAACGGAGCGATCGGAGCGCCGAGCACAGCGACATCCACCAGCACCTCGTAAAGGGTCTGGTAGGCGGCGAGCTTGTCCTCGTCCATCTTTCCACCCCAGAAACGTTTCCTGTTCAAACGCACATACCAGTTGCTAAGGTCATCGCACACGAAGTCCTGGATCAGACGCCCTGCGGTTGTGATGTCATAATCCTCATAAGCCGCCACAACCTTCTTCTTCAAGGTATTGAGCAGCGAGATGATCCAACGGTCGATCTCCGGCCTCTTTGAATATTCCACCTTCGCGGCCTTAGGGTCGAAGCCGTCCACATTGGCATAGAGGGCGAAGAATGAATATGTGTTGTAAAGCGTTCCAAAGAATTTCCTGCGGACCTCGTCCACACCGGCCTCGTCAAACTTCAGGTTGTCCCAAGGCTGGGCGTTGGTCAGCATATACCACCTGAGGGCATCGGCACCGTACTTGTCCAGTTCCTCGAACGGATCCACGGCGTTGCCGAGGCGCTTGCTCATCTTGTTGCCGTTCTTGTCCAGAACCAAACCGTTGGAGATCACGGTCTTGTAGGCAGGAGTCCCGCTGATCATGGTGTGGATGGCATGAAGCGTGTAAAACCAGCCTCTGGTCTGGTCAACGCCCTCGGCGATGAAGTCTGCCGTGCAGCCAAACTTCGGAGAATCCAGTCCACGGAGACCTTCCTGAGCGTAAGGCATCGCGCCGGAGTCGAACCAAACATCGATAAGGTCTGTCTCACGGGTCATCTTCTTTCCGGAAGGACTGACAAGGAATATGTTATCGACATAAGGCCTGTGGAGATCAATCCTGTCGTAGTTCTCCTTGCTCATGTCCTCAGGATCAAAACCATTGTCCTTAAACGGATTGCTTGTCATGAATCCGGCTTCCACAGCCTTGTCGATCTCGGTGTAGAGCTGTGCGATCGTGCCGATGCAGATCTCCTCCTTTCCGTCCTCGGTGCGCCAGATCGGAAGCGGTGTGCCCCAGAAACGGCTGCGGCTGAGGTTCCAGTCCTGGATATTCTCAAGCCACTGGCCGAAACGTCCCGTACCGGTGGACTCCGGCTTCCAGGTGATCGTCTTGTTCAGAGCGACCATCTCGTCCTTGACAGCCGTGGTCTTGATGAACCAGGCGTCGAGAGGATAATAGAGGACAGGTTTGTCGGTTCTCCAGCTGTGAGGATAGCTGTGGGTCTGCTTCTGGATCCTGAACGCCCTGCCGTCCATCTTCATCATCATGCAAAGGTCGATGTCGAGGGTCGGAGCGTCAGCCGGAAGAGAGTCATCAAAAGCATTCTTCACATAGCGGCCGGAATATTCCTTATAAGAAGGGTCCACGTGTGTGCGGACATATTCAGGATCAAGGTCTTCGATCGGGTAGAAGCGTCCGTCGTGGTCCACCTGGGCCTGCCGTTTGCCGTCCTTGTCAAGAACCATCATTCCCGGCACACCGTAGTTGGCGGCGACTTTCTTGTCATCCGCACCGAAGGTAGGAGCGATGTGAACGACTCCGGTACCGTCCTCGGTCGTGACATAGTCTCCGGAGATCACCCTGAACGGCTCCCCTTCCTCGATCGGCTGGAACCAAGGAATCAGCTGCTTGTAGCGGATTCCGACAAGGTCAATGCCCTTGAACGAACCGCCAAGCACCTTGTAAGGAACGAGCTTGTCGCCTGGCTTGTAGTTCTCAAGCGGAATGTCGGCGGCCTTAGGATTGAACCACGCGCCCACCAAGTCCTTGGCCAGCACGTAGATGGCCTCCTTTCCCGTGTATGGGTTGAAAGAGAGGACACGGACATATTCATACTTCGGCCCCACGCAGAGCGCTGTGTTTGAAGGAAGGGTCCACGGGGTTGTCGTCCATGCGAGGAAATATACCGGGAAGGCCTCCGTCCCGAAGAGCGGCTGCGACTTTCCGTCCTTGATGACCTCGAACTGCACCGTGGCCGTCGTGTCGGTCACGTCCTTGTAGCAGCCCGGCTGGTTCAGCTCGTGCGAGCTGAGGCCTGTGCCGTCGGAAGGCGAATATGGCTGGATGGAGTACCCTTTGTAGAGCAGCCCCTTGTCGTAAATCTTCTTCAAAAGGTACCACAAGGTCTCGATGTAGCGGTTGTCATAGGTGATGTACGGATCGTTCATATCGACCCAGTAGCCGACACGCTCGGTCATATTCACCCATTCCGCCGTGTACTTCATCACCTCGCTGCGGCAGGTCTTGTTGTATTCCTCAACGGAAATCTTCGTTCCGATGTCATCCTTGTGTATTCCAAGCTTCTTCTCCACGCCGATCTCCACAGGGAGTCCGTGGGTGTCCCATCCGGCGCGGCGGTTCACCTTGTACCCGGACTGGGTCTTGAAGCGGCAGATGGCATCCTTGATGGAGCGCGCCATTACGTGGTGGATTCCCGGCTTGCCGTTCGCGGAAGGCGGACCCTCGAAGAATATGAACTCTGGTGCCCCTTCCCTGACCTCAAGGGATTTCTCGAACGCGTGATTCTTTTTCCATCTGTCGAGAACCTCATTCCCGACAGAAACCAGATCAAGGCCTTTGTACTCTTTGAATGTCATAATTTTCTTTCTATTTTTGCATCGGAAAAACCATCGGTTCGCTTCCTATGCAATTAAGTCTGCAAAGATAGTGATTTCCGCGTTTTTTATCAAATAGGTGATTAATGAATATAATAGACATCATAATTCTTCTGTGCTGTGTTCCAGCCATATTCCGTGGCCTGTCCAAGGGATTCATCGCCCAGGTGGCCGCTCTGGTGGCTTTGGTGCTTGGCGCATGGATGTCATTCCATTTCTCCAATGTGGTGGTCGAGTGGCTCAAGCCGGTGATGGATGTCTCCCCTGCCGTGCTTCAGGCGATCGCCTTCACGATCATCCTGATAGGAGTTTTCTTCGCCCTCACCTTAGCCGGAAAAATGCTGGAGGGCATTGTGAAGATCGTGATGCTCGGGTGGCTGAACAAACTTCTCGGAGTGGTTTTCGCCCTGTTGAAAGTGGTTCTCGTCATAGGGCTTTTCATCCTCCTTTTCGACTCCGTCACCACGGCGCTGGAGATCGACTGTTCGAAGACGATCAGCGAGTCGCTTTTCTACACACCGATCAAGGATTTCGCCGATGTCTTTTTCCCTTATATGAAAGAATTGATATTCAATAAATAATGAGCAGAATCATTCTAATAGAGACTTCCACTTCCCTTTGCTCCACCGCCCTTGTGGAGGACGGGAAGGTCGTCTGTGAAAGGATCAGCGACGAGCCAAGGGCGCACGCCTCAAAGACAGCGCTGTTCGTCAGCGAGATGCTTTCCGAAAAAGGTCTGAAAGTGTCCGACTGTGACGCTGTGGCCGTCAGCAAGGGACCGGGTTCCTACACCGGGCTGCGCGTCGGGGTCTCAACAGCCAAAGGCCTCTGCTTCGGGGCCGGCATCCCGATGATCTCCGTCGGCACTCTCGACACACTCGTCTGGCAGGCTTTGGACGGGAATATGCTCCCGGATGGCTGCCGCTACATCATCCCGATGATCGACGCCCGCAGGATGGAGGTTTACACGGGAATATTCACGCCTGACGGGAAACAAATCTCTCCGACCGTGGCTCAGATAATCGACGCGGATTCATTCAAGGATCAGCTCGCCGAAGGCCCGGTGCTGTTCATCGGTGATGGTGCCGACAAATGCAAGGACACCCTGACCAGCCCGAACGCCCGCTTCATCCAATGCTGCCCGAAAGCCGCCTCGATGATGCATCCGGCCATTGATGCATTGGAGGCCAAGAGGTTCGAGGATGTGGCCTATTTCGAGCCGTTCTACCTCAAGGAGTTCATCACGACGGTGAGCAAGAAGAAAATAATTTAATTCAGGAATATATTATGAAAATTGGTGTTGCCAGCGACCACGCTGGATTCGAGTACAAGGGAAAGATCTCGGCTCTGCTCAGGAAGAAGGGCTACGAGGTCATCGATTATGGAACACATTCAGCGGAGAGCTGCGACTACTCCGACTTCGCTCATCCGCTCGGCACCGCCATAGACAATGGCGAGGTAGATCTCGGAGTGGCTTTCTGCGGTTCAGGCAATGGCATGGCGATCACTCTGAACAAGCATCAGAAAGTGCGCGCCGCCCTTTGCTGGGGCACTGAGATCGCGCGACTTGCGAAGGCTCACAACAAGGCTAACGTGATTGTGATGCCGGCCCGGTTCATCTCTTACCAGATGGTCACGTCAATCGTCAACAAGTGGTTGGAGACCGAGTTCGAGGGAGGCAGACACGAGCGCCGCATCGAGAAGATTCCTATTTGCCAATAAGGAATGCCGCAGGAAAAACCATTGGAAATAAAAGCGTTGATAGCGGACAAACAGTTCCTTTCGGGCAACTCCAGACTCTCTGAGAGCATTGAGGATTACCCGGAAGGAATCATCATTCCCATCGACAAGCCCTACAGATGGACTTCCGCCGATGTCATCCGCAAGGTCAAATGGGCGGCGTGCAGACACTTCCACAAGAAGAACCTGAAGGTCGGCCACGCCGGCACCCTCGACCCGCTTGCGACCGGAGTGCTTCTCGTCTGCATCGGCAAGGCCACCAAACTGGCCGAGACCCTTCAAAAGGAGGGCAAGGAATATCTCGCCGGAGTCTCGTTCGGTGCCACCACACCTTCCTACGACCTGGAGAAGGCCATTGATCAGGAATATCCCGTTGAAGGTGTCACGGAAGAATCTGTCAGAGAAGTTCTGCCTCGGTTTCTTGGCGAACAGGAGCAGATCGCTCCCCTCTTCTCAGCCAAGTCCGTTGACGGGGTCAGAGCCTACGAGCTGGCAAGGAAGCAGTACCGCGAGGCTCACAAGGAGAAGACTGACGTGATGACGGATTTCGACCACACTGTGGCAGAGACTCTTAACAAACAGATCATCAACATCTCCGGAATGGAATTAATCTCCTTCTTCCCGAACGGGAAAGAAAGCGGGCCGGAATTATCGGATGAAGGGCTGAGACCAAATCCACGGATAAACGTTGTGGACACATCCGCCCTGCACCTTCCGTTGGCGATGATCCGGATCAAATGCAGCAAGGGAACCTACATCAGGGCACTGGCCAGAGACCTCGGAGAGGCGCTCGGTTCAGGAGCGCACCTCAACTCATTGGAGCGGACAAAATCAGGCGGGTTCACAGTCGGGAACTGCCTATCAGTCAATGAGGTAATTAGCGTTCTTTGAGACCTCTACCACACCTTTCACCTTCCTGAAATACTTTGTGGCCTCCTCAAGGGTCTTCCCTTCAGGAATGCGGATTGTCAGCGCGTTGATGATGCCGTAGTCATAGACGACATCGGCACCGTACTTAACTGCCGCCTTTTTGAGCGGTCCCTTTCCGACACCCTCGTCATAATAAATGATCAGAGTGTTCGGGGAATATGCCAGACCGGTCTGACGAGGCCGCAGAGGAGGACGCTCCCCTATCGCCGGGATGTCCGGAGAATCAAACGAATCAACCTTGGACAATTGCTTCTCGGTCCTGCTGATGGTACTACAGCCAGTGACCACCGTGATCGCGGCGGCCATGACAAACGATGAATCTTTGAACAGTCTAGTCATTCCACAAAAATCTATCGGCTATCCCTTACAAGATTGAAGCCAGAAGACGCCCATTCCGACATTGAATCTCCGTCGGCATAGACCAGATAGCCCTCCAATCCATCTGAAGACTCAATGAATATCTTAGCCTCGTCCAAACCGATCACCATACAATATGTGGCATAGGCATCGGCCAGGGTCGCGTCCGGGGCCACAATCGTGGCGCTAAGCAGAGTATGGTTCACGGGATACCCTGTTCTCGGATCTATGGTGTGTGAATATTTCCGTCCATCCTTCACATAGAACTTACGGTAATTACCGGAGGTGACCACACCGCGGCCGCTTCCGTCTCCCCGCCATATTCCCACAAGACCTTTGCCGCCAAGCTCCATATTCCCGTCCTCAGGTCTGTCAACTCCGATTGTCCAAGGCTTGCCGGAAGGGTTCAGGCCCTCGCTGTAGATCTCTCCGATGTTCACAAGCATATCCCTGACCCCTAGCGAGTGAAGATATTCTGCGATCTTGTCACAGGTGTAGCCTTGCGCGATGGCGTTGAAATTCAATTTCGGGCATATTCCCGGAATCAACGGGGACATATTCCCGTCAAATTTATCCATCCCGCAGACAGCCTTGAGACTGTCCACGACTGCGGCAGACGGCAGCGAATCGTTCGTGAAGCCGAATCCCCAGGCATCATAGAGCGGCCCGGAAGCCATATCCAGCGCTCCGCCGGTCTCATCATAGAGCCTTTTCGAGATGGTGAATATCTCCCTGAACATCTCATTGGGAACCACCGGCACGCCGGCGTTGAAGCGGCTCAGCTGCGATCCTTTGTTGTAACCGGACAAGGTGGTGTCAACCAGCGTCAGGATGGAATCCACCGACTTTCTTATCTCGCTTATGCCGGTCTTGACGCCGCTGTGGTTGAATTTCACTGAATATGTCCCTCCTTGGGCATAGCCCGTCAATTCCTGATAATCCGCCTTACGGCCACAGGAAACCACGGCCATAAGCACAACGAAGCACAGAGCTAAGCTTCTGAATATTCCTATAATCACTTTCATTTCTGCAATTATAGGCATTTCGATTCAATTTTGGGACATCATTGGACTAGTTTTTGCTCAATGCATACCGTTTTTGCGTTTTTTATGCGATATTTGTATTTTCAATCGAGAAAGATGAAGATCAGGAACATTATTTTAATAGGATTGTCCGCGGCGATGCTCGCCCTGCCTTCCTGCAAAAAGGATAAAGACAGCACATCCACGAAAGACTACGTCAGCGGAACGCTGACCTTCTCCTCATCCGTGCCGACCTATGTCCGTAAGGGCGATGCCTTCAGCCTGACCCCAAGCGGAATCACTCACCCAGGCACAGGATTGGCCGAGGATGTAGGTTACTATTGGACTGTATCGTGGGATTCAGCGAAGGACACGACCAAGACAGAAACCGACAAGACTGGCGACGGAACTTTCAAGTTCACCGTTCCGTCCAAGGTCGGTACATTCACGGTTTACTGCGTGGCGTTCGCGGACGGTTACTATACAAAGACGAACACGACCTCGTTCAGCGTGGTTGACGCTGCGCTTGACTCGACTGTGGCCGGGGCATATTCCAGCAAGGATCCGATATTCGTTGACCCAAGGGACGAGAGTACCTACTACACAACCACTTTCAACGGTAAGACGTGGATGAAGAACAACCTCTATTATTCCGGTTCAGGCGTTCCTTACGAAAACAGTAAGGCCATGGATGCGATATTCGGTCGCTTCTATTCTTGGAACGAAGCGGTAGCTGCATGTCCGGAAGGATGGCATCTGCCTTCTGACGCAGAGTTTGTGGAAATGGCTGAGGCGCTTGCCACAAAGGGGACAAAATTCTCAGAGAAAGAGACTTTCAGCGGAGTGGCCGGTGGAATGATGGTTGACGCGAAATTCCTTGGTACGAGGATGTGGGAATATTGGCCACAGGTAAAAATCACCAACAAGGCAGGATTCTCGGCCTTGCCTGTCGGCTATGCCGTTGACTCGGGGAGTTCCGCCAAATTCACAGGAATTGACAACTACGCCGCATTCTGGGTGTCCGATCCGGATTCCGACTTTGGACACTACAGGTACATATTCGTAAAACAGAATGACGTCCAGTTCGGCTCCGGCGACAAGGAATCATTCCGCGCCTCCGTCAGATGCGTAAAGGATTAGTGATGAATCGGATCGCTCAGCGCAGATCCGTGACGACATAGGAAGAGTCAAGAGTCTTTTCGTTGAAACGGAAAGACTCTTTTGATTTTCCCGCCCCTTCGAACTTGAGATTCGTTATCGTGAATTCTGACACCGAGCCATCATTAAGAGTGACTTCGGCTCCAATGAGAATTGTTGTACCGCTCTTGAAAAAGAGTTTCAGTCCGGCGATGTCCATTGAACCTTTCCCTTTATTGGCCGGAGTGAGGACAGACGCGTCCACGGCCTTTCCTCCGAACTTTGAACTTCCGAAAGATTCCTCCCTGAAAGCGTTGTCTATCGAGGCTATCATCAAGGCCGGATTTGTGGCATAGCTATCATACGAATCGTCAACAGACTCAACCAAAGCTTCTTCAGAGATTCTGTCTATCGTCCAACGGGTCCTCCCGTCACACCAGATCTCAAGCCCGTTTCCGTCTACTATGAATGAGGTTCCCTGAACCTTCACACTTCCGTTCCCGGTCATCTTGGCTTTCTTGGTCGGCATCGTGAACGAATAGTCAAACGAAACCAGCGAGGAGGAGACCTTGCTGACAAAAGTGTCCAACGTCTTGCTCTTGGCGAACGAAACTTCCGGCAGCACAAGAAGCGCGGCCATGAGTGTGATGAGTATTCTTGTGATTGTCTTCATGATTTTTCCTGCGTATGCACAAGTCATGCCTTTCGGTGGATTACTGATTCTTGTAGGCGGCTATGATCTGATCCAGCTCATCAAGACTCGAGACAAGAACCTGACGTGGCTTGGAGCCTTCCTGAGGGCCTACAATCCCGGCGGCCTCCAACTGATCCATGACACGGCCGGCCTTGGCGTATCCCATCCCGAGACGTCTCTGAAGGTCGGAAGTGGAGCCTCTCTGGCTCATAACAACCAACTTGGCGGCCTCCTCAAAACGTTCGTCTAGTTTTGTCATGTCAACCATGCCACCAGATCCTTCTTCCGTGTCGTCATCGACAGGAGGCAGGTAAAACGGAGTGTTGAAGCTCTTATTGTGGCCTTCCTGCGAACCGATGTATTCATTGAGCCTGTTGATCTCCTCGCTGTCAATGTAGGCGCACTGGACGCGTTCCATCTCGACTCCGGCATAATAGAGCATATCTCCCTTTCCAATCAGTTTCTCGGCTCCCGGAGAGTCAAGGATGGTAGAAGAGTCTGTTCTGGACACAACTCTGAAAGCGATTCTGGTCGGGAAGTTCGTCTTGATGAGTCCCGTGATTACATCCACGGACGGCCTCTGTGTGGCAAGCACGACGTGCAGACCGGCGGCACGCCCCTTCTGGGCAAGCCTGATGATGGACGTGGTGATGCTGCGGGACACAGCCTTGGCGTCACCGCTGCCACCCACCGACATCGTAAGGTCGGCATATTCATCGATGATTGTGACGATGTACGGCAGAAAACGGTGTCCCTCGTCCGGACGGAGCTTCCGGTTGCGGTACTTCTCGTTGTAAGTCTTTATGTTAGGCACAGAGGCCTTGCTCAAAAGCTCATACCTCTGATCCATCTCGATGCACAGCGAGCGGAGTATCTTGTCAGCCTTGTCGGCCTTCTTCACTATGGCGTTGTCCCTCTCCTCCCGCTCGTCATTGCAAGGAAGGACAGCCAGATAATGCTTCAGAAGATGGGCGTAGGCCGAGAACTCGACCATCTTAGGGTCGATGAACACCAGTTTCAGTTCGGACGGATGCTTCGCGTACAGCAACGATGTCACTATGGCGTTGAGTCCCACGGACTTACCCTGTTTGGTCGCTCCAGCCACCAAAAGGTGCGGGGCATCCGCCAGATCAAAGACCTTGACCTTCTGCTGGATGGTGTAACCGATGGCGACCGGAAGCTCGGCCTTGCTGGAACGGAAGGTCTCGTCGTTGAGCACGGCGCGCATCGGGACGATCGAAGGGTGGTCGTTGGCGACCTCAATGCCGACAGAGTCCGTCAGAGTCACGACACGGACTCCCCTCGCATGAAGATGCATGCCAAGGTCTTCCTGAAGTTTCTTTATCTCGGAAATCTTTACACCAGGCGCGGGATAGACCTTGTAAAGGGTCACCGTAGGGCCCACGATGGCCTTGACATCGTTGATCTGGATGCGATAGTTTTCCAGAGCGTTGCGGATTCTGGCGTTGTTCCTGGCCAGTTCCTCGTCGGAAACCTCGTTGCGGCTTGACGAATATGAATCCAGAAGCTCCAGCGAAGGGAATTTATAATCAGGCAGTTCGTCACGGACATTGATTCTCGGGAGTTCCTTCTTGATTTCAGTGGACAATTTGCTGCCTTTGACCACTTCCATGGATTTTTCAGGAGGCTCAGCCACCGGTTGTGGTGTTTCCCTTTCCGCTCCCTGAGCCTGTCGAAGAGTCGAATCCTGAGCACGCAAAGCCGAGGCCTCCGCCACGCCAGTTGTGCCTGTTACCGATGAACCCGTCCTAACCGCCGGCTCGGTGGCTTCGATGGTTGGTGAGCCCTGTCGAACCACAGGCTCAGCCACCGGTTTCTTTCCCAGAGACATCAGCCAATCCGAGAACTTTCTGGAAGCCAGAACAAGCCAGACAATCACCAGAAAAGCCAGCATGAAACCTGTAAGAATATTCCCGAAAACCACCGAGGCCCACTTCACGACAGACTCTCCGCACTCTCCTCCGAGTCCTCCGCCGAAAGCGTTGCCAAGTCCCGACAAATCTGAGACAAATGCCAGAATGAAAGACGATAGCATCGCCCCCGTGACAGTCAGAAGTGTTGTCTTGACCATCGAATAACGCCACCTATGCAGCAGCAAACGGACGGAAACGGCGAAAAGGATCACCACAAAAGCCAGGCTGCCAAGTCCGAACCATCTACGGACAAGCAGGTCGGCCCACCGGTATCCCATCTTTCCGGCCATGTTGCTCACCTCGACCGAAATGTCACCGACTGCGGAAGACAATGAACTCTGATCCGCTTTCCAGGTGAAGAAATAGGAAACGGTCGCCAGCAATGTGAACACTGCCAGCAACGCGACAAGGATTCCGGTCATCTTCGTCAGCCGTACCTTGTCCCCGTCATCCATATTCCTCCAGAACCCGAGCATTATTTTCTGTTCTTACGATTGCCTTTCTTGTTGTTCCTGCGGTTCTGTCCCATGCCCAGATTCAGCCCCGGACGCGAGAAATTGGAATCAAATGAAATCTTTGTAAGTTCCAGATCGGCGGGAACCTGAATCCTATAGCCGGAAAGTTTCTCAATGTCAGCGAATATGGTCTCATCGGCCACGCTGTCTTTGTTCCAGATCAAGTACTGCTGCCTCATGTAGATGGCCAGCGAGCGCAGCATGGAGCGTTTGACCTCTCCTTCCGGCTCTCCGGCGATCAAGTCAATGATGCTCTCGATATTACGCCCATAATGGCTGGCCCGCACAGGAGTCTTGTCAATCGGGATATTCATCGGAGGCACGTCCATCGCCTCAGGATGTGGAGCCGGATACGGGGAATCGATGTCCAGATCATATCCCGCGATCATGTAAAGGTGATCCCAGAGCTTCTGTTCGTAGTTCTCCTGCGTGTGGACCTGAGGGTTCAGGGTCTCCATCACCCTGACTACCACACGGGCCTGCTCGCTTCGTTTCGCCCTGTCCGGAATTGCCTTGACCTGCTCGACCATATTCAAGACGATGCGGCCATATTCAGGCATCTGAAGTTTCTCCCTCTCCGTGTTGTAGTAGAGTTTTATAGAGTTGTCGTTAGCTTCCATAATAATTTTCATTTTGTGTCAAAAGACAAATATACGAAAATTATTCCACCTCATCGGTAAGTACATACCAGATTATAGGAGTAATCTCCGAATATCCCATCCGGCGGTAGATGTCAGCGTAACGGGCGACCTGCCGGTGGTACCGACGGTTTTTCTCGCCGAACTTATAGTCGATGACCGTCACCTTCCCGTCCTTGATCAGCACCCTGTCCGGGCGGTAGACCTGACCGTCAGTGTCAATCAGCTGTGTCTCGTTCAGGACTTCCGTGTCCTCCGATGGGAACCACTCCGGATGCGCGGAGGTTCTTTGTGTAAGGATATCCAGATACTCTTCTTCCTGTCCGGCATCAATCTCACCGGCATCGAAGGCATGCCGGACGGCATCGGGCAAATCAGACAATGTGACAACCTCTGAAAGGATACCGTGCAGCACAGTGCCATTGAGTCTGGCCTCGTTTCTGGCTTCATCGCAGAAAAAATCTATGGAGTCGGCGCTGTACTTGAGCCTTCCGCGCTCGCGGACGTCAGTGTCATCGTCTTCGGCAGACGGGTTAAGAGGGTATGACGGGTAACCGGGCATCAGTTCGGAGATGGTGTCCGCCTTCCGTTCCAGGGTGGAGTAGTCGTAAATGTCGCCTTTCGAGAAGACGATCTTGCTTTCGGACTCTTCTTTGACATAGCCCGATGGCTCCCCGTAACCGCACAGATAGGCATATAGAATCTGTGAGAAATCCGTGAAGTCGCATGGCGGGACCACTTCGGCCGCTGAGCCTGTCGAAGCGACCGGCACGATGGCTCCAGTGATCTTCTCCGGCGGATTGGATGCGATGACAGTCAATCCCTTGACCGGCCTCGTCAAAGCCACATAGAACGTGTTGATGTTGTCCACAAGCTGGAACTGCATCTCTTTCTGACTCCCTTCCCGGAACAGCGAATCCTCGTTCGACGGCTTCCTCAACGACACGTTATAGACCCCGTCGGTGATTCCCTCAAGCTCGGTTCCCTCCACCGAAGGCCGTGTCCAATGCTTCTCGCTGCGGAAAAGCCCGATCTCCTCGGCGAACGGAAATATCACATGCTGGAACTCAAGCCCTTTCGACTTGTGGATCGTCATGACCCTGACAGATTCCGGATCCGAAGGCGAACTGATCTTAGGATCTGCCTCCTGCCAGGCTTTCAGGAATCCATCTATGGCGTTCCCGTTTACTGACACATAATCCTGCACGAAGTCCATCAAAGCCTGAACATACTGGGTCTCAGACTCAAACAGTTCTGGATCCCTGGCCTTGAGAATGCGCAGAAGCTGCTCGCAGAGGTCGGCCAAAGACAGGCACGACAACTCGGCGACATTGATGTCCAGTTCCCCCGCAAGGAAAGAACCGATGGTGTCGTCCTCATTCCCTACCGAAGACAGAAGCGACACGACCTGACGGGCCACAGCGGAGGATTTCAAATGCAGCGAATCATCGGAAATCACACTGATCCCGTTGTCCATCAGGAACATGGCCACTTCAGAGCCATGCCTGTTGCTCCTGACCAGAACAGTGATCTCGCCGTATCTCGCCCCGGCCTCATGCACTTTGTTCACAGCATCGAGAATCTCCTGCATCTCATCCTCCTTGTCGCAGAAAACGACCTCGACACTTCCGCCAGCGACATCCTTCGACTTCACAAGCTGCCCCGCGTCCGAATATATGTCATGGACCTTGAAGTCCGATTCCTCACCCGACATCCCATCGAGAACCGAGGAAGCATATTCAAAGAATCCATTGTTGAATTCGACTATATTCCTGAGGCTTCGGTAGTTGCTGTCAAGTGTTTCCACACCGCACTGAGTAAATTCTCCCTGAACCTCGCGCGCCATCATCCGCCAGTCGGAACCGCGCCAGCGGTAGATGCTCTGCTTCACATCGCCGACAAGCAGATTCTCCTTCCCCTGCGCGACACTATTCTCGATGAGCGGTCTGAAATTGTCCCACTGAATCCGGGAGGTGTCCTGGAACTCATCCAAGAGGAAATGCTCGAAACGCACTCCCAGCTTCTCGTAGATGAACGGAGCGTCCGTGCCGTCGATTATATTCCTCAGAATCACATTGGAATCGTCCAGACTCAGCACGTTCTTCTCCTTCATCAGAGCACGGAACTCCCGATCAAGGTCTCCGGCGATACCCAATTCATTCAGAATCAAAGAGATTTTGGAGGCCGTTGAATATACCTTATACTTTTCCGTAAATATCCCGCAGTACCTCTGAAGCAGCGGCATCAACCGTCCCTCCAACGGCTCATACCTCTTAAAATCCGCCTTTCTGAACCACTTGCTGAAATCCTCGCTGTTCTTGAATATGGTCGCAGACGGGTAAGCCGGCACTTCCTTAGGGTCCGACGCAGCGCAGACATAGACAGAATTGAAGCACTTCCTTGAAAAATCCTCGTTTGCCAGGCCCTCTTCTCCGGCCGCGCTGACAAACGCCTTGGCGGCTTCCTTCACCTCCTTGACGAACGAAGCCATCACACCTGCAAGCGCCTTCTTCATCCTCGCCAGATTCTCCTTTGAATATTCCTTCTCCTCGTCAATGCCATATTCCTCGACAGCAGCCCTGTGCTCATCCGATTTCAGAGTCATCGCGACAGTCTTCAGGTTGTTCTCCAGATTGTAGCGCTTGCCTTTCTCCAGATCATCCATCACGCTCTGTGTCAGCCATTCGAGAAGATCTTTGTTGTCATCCGAAAGGGAGTCCAGAACCCTGTCAACGCTCTCGGAGACAAGCGACTCCCGGTCCAGTTCCACCTGATAGGTGGCGAACTGCCCGATTTCCCGGGAGAAGGCCTTGAGGGTCTGCTGGAAAAAGCGGTCGATCGTGCTGACGGCAAACGCTCCGTAGTCGTGCAGTATATCACACAATACAGTCCGAGCCCTTTGACGGAGTCCGTCCTCCGACTCAAACGCCAGGACAAGTTCCTCATAATAAGGCGAATCCTTAGGAGACACCGCAAGCAGATGCAATTCTTTCAGAATCCTGCTTTTCATCTCGTCGGTCGCCTTGTTGGTGAATGTCACCGCTAGAATATGTCTGTAGGAATATCTTTCCTCGTCCGTCAGCAACAGTCTTATGTATGTCTTGGCCAGATTGAAGGTCTTACCCGAACCGGCCGAAGCTTTCATTATCCGTATCATCTTCTTATCCTCCTTATTCTCATCTTCATCATTACAATGCTTACCTCCCGCAAATCATTCTGAAATCACAAATCGCGCATGTGTCCTCATCATCCGTTCGCCTGAACGGCACATCAACCGAAGCGATCTCTGAAAGGAGGCCGTGGAGCTTTTCCTCGGTGAGCCTCATGAACGTCTCACTGACAGGGACTTCCTTGACCGGCTCCGTGAACAGGTTAGCCGGGGGGTAGATGACATTGACCATCCTCTGCCCGTTATAATTCTTGGACTCCCTGCAGAAAACATCATAGAGGTAAAGCTGGAAAGCGATCTTAGGACGTCCCGCGTTACCTGGTCCGAACAGAGCCTCCACAATCCCTTCGGCGTTGTCATCGGTGATGTTGACATCCTTGTCCTCAACCTTTCCGGTCTTGTAGTCAATAATCCTGATCTCTCCCGGGCGCAGGCTGTCCATCCTGTCAACATAGCCCACGAAATGGAAACCGTCTATGTCATGAAGGAATTCCTTTTCCAGTCCCAGAATCTCAAACCCGTCATATCCGGATGTTTTAAGAAGTTCCCGATCCCTGTCAAGTGTTTTTATGACATATTCCACAATCACATCCTGCACAACCAGATCGCGCCCCGTAACTTCCATGGAATGAAGCTGTTCAAGAATCAACCCCCTCACTATCTCCTTTATCGCGGAACGTTTGCGCAGAAGTCCGGCAAGATATTCGTCAGTCACTTTTTTTCCTCCGGCCATTTCCGGTGAATAGAGCCTCTGCATCGTGCCGTGATAGACATCGCCCAGCATTCCGGCGTCCAGATCCTCGGAGACCTCGTTCTGCCTGCGGAGTCTCTTGACCGTGGCATAATAGAATTTCGCCGGACAGTCAAGGTAATTCTTCAGCGCCGAGGCCGAAAGTCTGGCATGCCTTACGGCCTCTACATCGGCCTCAGTCTTAACTATCTCCTTAGGAGAGAAATCTCCGGCGGCGTTCGCCTTGACAAAACCGCGTTTTATCGGCACTCCGAAATGATACTCAAGCTGTTTGATGTAACGGCTTTCCTCCCCGTTCTTCATGCCTTCGGTCCTGGAATCATAAACCAACGTCACCTTCTCCGCCCTTTGGATGAGACGGTAGAAATAGTACGCCCAGACAGCGTCCTGAAACTCGTAAGTCGGCAGACCGAAGCCCTTGCGGAGCTCCGGCGGGATGAATGACGAGCTGACGCTCCGCCTCGGAAACATGCCCTCGTTGCAGGACAGGATCATAACTTGCTTGAAGTCCAATGCTCTGGTCTCCAACGGCCCCATGATCTGGAGACCTTTCAGAGGCTCCCCGTTGAACGGAATGGACACCGGGCCGAGAAGCTGGTCGAGAAGCCGCACATAAGTCATCGGAAGGACCTCAAGACCGGCCGTCTGCAATTGGCTGATAGCATTGTATGTGGCCTTCGCGAACTCGAGCTCGATTGCCATGGAAGAATCCGCGGCCAGCTTTGGAGCAAGTCCTTTGATCAAGGTCTTCTGGTAGTCAGCGAAAGCCGAAATCTGTTCCTTGGATGCAGCTTTCGGATCAGTCACCGCCGGCCTGAACAACAGATCAAAGACCGGAACCCCGGAAAGATCCTCCTGGGGGATGTAGTACTTCATGCCATCCTTGATCGCCTTGATTCTGTTCCTCACAGCCGCGTCCCCTTGAGTCACCTTTCTGAATATGCTTGAAGAGAACAATGACCAGACCTGATTGTGGTAATAGAACCATTTCCCGTCTTTCTTCCTCAGATGCATCTGCATGGCCGAGACCAAAGTCATGAAATCAAAGAACGCGCTGTTCCTCATCGGATAGCCCATAGTGACGTTTATGTCCTTGATCTCCTCCGGGATGGAGTTCAACACAGGAATCAGCAAGGCCTCGTCCGGAAGCACGACCGCGCATCTCTCATCCTTGACAACAGACGGAATCAGTTTTGTCTGGCCTACCGAGGACGGGACGCTTATCACCTCAATCTCAGGGATTTTCAGTCCTTCCAAATCCATCTCGAAAGCCTGCGGGAAATCCTGGACATTCCTGGACATGAAGAAGGAGGACTTGTTAAGCGGATTTCTCACCATCTCTCCTGAATAGTCCCAGCAGAACTCCGCGATTCCGGCGTCCCGCATCCGCCTCATGACCTTTTTCTCGCACTCGTTCAAGGCGTTGAGACCCACGAAGACATATTCATCCACATCTCCGAACGCGGCTTTCAGCACATCCACCGCCGACTCCGAGTCAAGCCGCGCCGCCAGGCTTCGGTAAACCATTCCCTCGTACGCCAGCCCTTTGCCGGAAAGCCTCTTCCGGAAATCATTGTAAAGCGGCAGAAGAATATTCCAGATCTGCAGGAAGCGCTCCTTCACATTCGGATTGTCCGAGTTCAGGTTCACCGTCAGCCGCCCATCGCTGCTGAAATGGCTGATGAAGCTCTCGATCGCCTTCCGCTGGTTCTCGGTGAGGTATGAATATGAATCCTGAATCTCCTTGAACTCAGCTATGTTGGCGAACAGCTTCGCCGGATCGACCAGATATTTGTCCACATCATCGAAATCCCCCAAGATCACGTCTCCCCAGAAGATGAACTCGTCCAGAGTCTCATGCTTAGGGTTAAGATCCTTGTAGCATTCGTACAGATCCAACAGCAGGTTCACCCTGTCCGCCGGCTTGTCCCCCGATATTCTAAAAAAGAAATCATTGATCGTCAGCATCTTCGGAGCCACAATCGGGGTCCCGACCTCCTTCACGGCCTCGCCGAGGTACTTAGTGAAGAATACCTGGCTGCGCCTGTTCGGAAATATGAAGCACAGGCCGGAAATCCCGCCCCTTGCCATATAATGATCCGCCACTTGTCTAAGGAATGGTATCATATCGGTTATAGTTTATATTCTTCTGTAAACAATTCAATCGTCGTCAATACGCTCCATACTCCTGATGGCTAATTAATCCGTCAAAAGCCAACGCGGTTTTCTTTCTAACGAATATAACAAATATATTTTTCACTGCAAAGATAAACCTCGTTTGTGCCAAAACTCTTCACAAGCGGGATTTTTTCAAAGTTTTTTCAAATATTTTCTAATTTTTAATAATTCTATTTTGTAAATTCAAATATTGGCATTAACTTTGTGAAATCAAACGATGCTTTATCGTTTTATTTCATTTTGTTTGACTTTAAAAGATTTTGTTATGAAAAAGAAATTCAGATGTTTGGTTTGCGGTTATGTTTACGAAGGCGAGAACCCTCCTGCAGAGTGCCCGCAGTGCCACGCCCCTGCGAGCAAGTTCGTAGAGATCAAGGATGAGGGCGGCAAGCCTCAGTGGGCCTGCGAGCACCACATCGGTGACGGCCGTGTAGAGGACAAGGAAGTTGTCCAGGGTCTCAAGGATCATTTCAACGGTGAGTGCACGGAGGTCGGAATGTATCTCGCGATGAGCCGTCAGGCCGAGCGTGAGGGCTATCCGGAGATCGCCGAGGCGTTCAAAAGGTACGCTTTCGAGGAAGCTGAGCACGCCGCCAAGTTCGCCGAGCTTCTCGGAGACGTAGTCTGGGACACCAAGACCAACCTTGAGAAGCGTTATCAGGCCGAGGCCGGTGCCTGCGAAGGCAAGCTCGCCATCGCCACAAGAGCCAAGCAGCTCGGCTACGACGCCATCCACGACACCGTTCACGAGATGGCCAAGGACGAGGCCCGTCACGGCGCCGGTTTCTACGGTCTCCTCACCCGCTACTTCGGCAAGTAGCTCCCGAAACCGGTGGAGGGTAATCCACTGACAATTAGCATATTAAAGAATCGCCTTCAGTTGGAAACAGCTAAAGACGATTCTTTATTTTATTCTAAATCAACTATTTACGCAGCACTGGTTACAAATCCTCGTCGGTGAGACCGAAACGCTCGGCGATGTCATCAGGAATGTCTCCGAGGTCGTTGGAGTAGTCGATCTCGTCCCAGGCTTCCTCCATAGCACGGCGGTCTTTCTTGGTCGGGCGGCCGGCACCCGGATCACGGCGGAGGAAGAAGGTCTCGACGGGAGCCTTGAGTTTGTCGATTTCGGATTGCGGGGTAAGGTTCTCCGCATAGTCCGAGACCAGTTTCGCGCCGAGGCGATGGTCGGTCAGCTGCTTGATTCTGTACGAATACTGCACGGCTCCCTTGCGGATTTCAACAATCTCTCCGACCTTCAACATTCTGGAAGGCTTGGCATTCACTCCACCGATTTTGACCTTGCCTCCTTTGCAGGCATCCGTGGCCTCGGTGCGGGTCTTGAACACTCTTATGGCCCAAAGGACCTTATCTATTCTTTCTGTGTCTGCCATAACCTAACTATTCCATTCACGAATATGCGGATCCGGGGCCTCGGCCTCGACAAAGGAGCTTGGTTCGACTTCCTGATCCGTGTACGAATCCTTAACAAGACGCTTTTCCACAAGAGCTTCCAGTAGAACCGTCCCACGGGCTGCCGGGATGAGGAAGAAGTCGTTAACCTCAGACGGGACAAGAATCGAATGTCCTGACTTCAATGAATATGACTCCACACTCTTGGAGCCTCGGTCATTCTCGACTTGAATCTGCACCGAAGCCTCCCCGGAAGCGCAATAATAGACTGCGAAACCGCCTGGCTGCTCCGAGAATATGTGCAGTCCGTCCTTCAAGTCAAGCTTCGTCACAACGAATTCCGGACATACGGCCAGCTTGTCTCCAGTGACAGATTCAGGGATATATTTCTTGAAATCAATGAGATCGAAGGCCTCCTCAAGCAGCAATTCCTCTGAGTCTGGTAGCTCTACACCCCAATTATGGAGATTGAACACGAGTTCGGAACTCTCGGCGATCTCGACAATCTTGAGTCCCGGTCCGGCGGCGAAGACGGTTCCCGGCTTGATCAAGAAAGCCTCACCCTTGCGCGGCTTGACGATGTTCAGGACATCCTTTACCGTCCCGTCCTGACATCTTGCGTAAAACTCGGCCGGATCAATGTCCCGATTGAAACCCAAAAGCAATTCAGCTCCCGGAGCGGCCTCCTGAACGTACCAAAGGGCAGTCTTGCCGAACGAGTCATAACGTTCAGCCGCAATGTCATCAGCGGCGTTCATCTGAAGGGGCTGCCAAGCGGTCACATCCATAACCTTCACCATCACAGGGAACTGCAGTCCATAGAACTCGAACACATCATCCCCGACTACCCTTTCCAGATAGGTTCCCATCAGCTCGCTCAGAGTGTTGCCACCGAACCAGCCGTTATCGATCATCGAATCCTTGAACCCGAGGTCGGCGATCTGATAGCTGACGTGTCCCCAAGGCACATCCGCACCTTCATCCACAAACCTCAACGGGTATAGTTTTCTATTGTTGTCTTCCATATTCTTGAATATAATCACTATTCCACACCAACCTGCGCCTTGACCTTGGCGACAAAATCAGCCGGGATATTCTCATAATTGGCAAAATCAGCGATAAGCGTCGCTGTGTCAATCTTCTCCAGATATTTCCCCACGTTGTGAGGTTCCTCATTTATAAAGCTGGCGCATTGAGACAAGGCGAGGAACGGATCAGGAAGCATCATATAGGCATCGACATATTTCCCGAAGACCAGTTTTGTCTCCGGAGTGATGTCCATCATCCTGTGCATCAAGCCTTTCTTGCCGTTCAGAAGATCGCGGTGCGAGGCGGAATATTCATTGAAAGAACATTCGATGACAAGTTCCTCGGAGGCAAGTGTCTCAGGAAGGAATATGACCGCCGAGAGATCGGCTCCCTCATAGCCCCACACAGCATCTTTTCCGGAGACTTCAGCATCGTGGGCGGCGAAGCGGGAATATGGCACCTCCACTCCGTTCACAGTCACCTTCTCCGGTGCGAAAACACCTGCGAGGACAACCTGCACGCGATGTTCAGGGGCGATTCCACGATAATTCCCCTGACGAGGAGCAATGGTGAGCCTCAACGAAGATGCATCCGAAACCTTGGTGACCTTAGTGGTGGCATATTCAGTGCTATAGGCCTGTGTGGCGCCATCGTCCTCATAGACAGAGGCAGTGCTTTCGCCATCGCCCGGAGCCACAAAAAGTTTCAACGTGTTGTCCTTCTCCTGAAGTGATTTGATCTTGTCCGAGGCCATCGGAATGACGGCACCGGCCTTGATGTAGTAAGGGTTCTCGTTGATGGTATATCTCAAAGTATCCACCTGACCTCCTTTGAACAGCGTTCCTGTGGCCACATCGTACCAGTCACTTCCCTCCGGGAACCACATCACACGCTTTGCCAGCCCAGTGACGGAATCGGCCGGCTCGCAGACAACAGTCGCAAGTATATCATTGCCAAAGAGATACTCCTGTTTAAAATCGTAGGCCTGAGGAGTTTCGGGATATTCATAATAAAGCGGACGGCACATCGAGATGCCGGTGTCGTAGGCCTCGCGGGCTGTACCGTAGATGTACGGCGAGAGGTCGTAGCGAAGTCTGACAGCGGCGCGCATCGCGTCAAAATGATCCGGGAACACCCAGAACCGCTTCTCCATCGTCAGATCCTTCGTCGAATGAGTCTTGAATATAGGGGTGAACACTCCTGACTGGAGCCATCTGGTGTAAAGCTCCGGATCGGTCGCCTTGACTCCCTTAGGCTGGAGATGCCCTCCGATGTCGTGTCCCCAATAGCCGTAGCCCACATTGGATGCGGTAGAGGTGAAATATGGCAGATAACCGAGCACCTGCCACGAAGCCAGACAGTCTCCGGAGAAGCCGATCTGGTAGCGGTGGCTGCCGATGCCTCCCCAGCGATGGTATATCATCGGACGGCGGGCATATATTCCTTGATCAGCAGACTGGCGGACCATATCGTTGAAGAAGGTATAGTTGAGCCAGAATGTGTTGTTGAGTCCGGGAACATACTTGCTGAACTTCCATTGCTGCCAGTCGAGCCACCAGAAATCGACTCCCTGACGCTCGAACGGGCGTATCACGGAATTGAAATAAGCGTTCGCCCAGTTAATGTCGTCCATCCGGAACGGCACGGGGGCCTTGCTTCCGTCCGGATTGATGTACCCCTTCGGGCCGTCATATTCATTCGTCCTTGAAAGATAGTCCTTGACAAAGCGGTCGTAAGGCTCCTCGTAAGGTTGGATTCCGGAAGCCGGATGCAGGTTCAGCGTGGTTTTAAGCCCAAGATTGTGAAGATCCTGCAGGCAGTTGGCCGGATTAGGGAAAAGTTTCTTCTGCCATGTGTAGCCAGTCCAGCCGATCCTCTGGCCAAACTCGTCCTTAGGTGCCTTGTACCTCCTCAGCGACCAGGTCTCGTGCCAATCCATATCCAGAACCATCACGTCGATCGGGATGTCCAGCGAGCGGATCTCCTTTCCAAGCCCCACGAACTCGAAGTCCGAATACTGCCAGAAACGGCACCACCAGTAGCCAAGGGCATATTTCGGCGGCATAGGAATACGACCTCCGATTCTGGTGAAGTCTGAGACGGCGGCCTTGTAGTCGTGACCGTAGGCGAACAGGTAAAGGTCTTGACGATCAGTCGAGTCACGTTCGGCAATCCAATATTTCCAATCGGAATCAACCGGCACAAACACCTGTCTGTCAGACTCGTCGATGATCGCCCATCCGTCCCGCGAGATGACTCCCTTGTCGTAAGGTTCCTTGGTCTTGGCACCGTCGCAACCGTCCAGCGTCCTCGTCGTTCCGAGCAAATTGCCGCTATCATCCATCCCCGGATGCCAAGTCACCGCCCTGACACCTTTCTTTGAAGCCGGATCCGCCATACGGAACGTCACCTTCAGATTGTTCTCATCGAATTTCCCGTTTCCCGAATATGTCAGGGTCAGATCCGATGTCCTGATTGTCAGCTTCTTGCCTGATTTTTTGACAGTATAGGCCGGGACCGGCAGTTTCCTGTTGACAACGCCAAGGGTGGCTCTGTCCTCGAACTTTCCGTCCGCGGCCCACTCCATTCGCACCAGCCGGCTCTCCAGCACCGTAAACCTTGCGTTGCCCGAAACGACAACCGCCTTTGAATCAGCCACCGGATCATCCCCGGCACTCTGCGCCGAAGCCGAAAACGCCGTCACAACGCACAACGCGCAGACAGCCAAATCTTTCATTATGACACTTCTCATAGCCTGTATGAATATTACAGTACAAATATATTCAAAAAAAACGGGCACTGATTACTCAATGTCCGTGTTAGTAGCGGGGGAAGGACATTTCACGGGCATTTTCGGGGATTCTTACCCCCAACTGAAAGCCGTCCAGGGCAGGCGAACCGGGTCGTTTGGCGCAAATTTGGCGCACGCCACGGCTCCTTCCGGACGTTTTCCTTCCACCAATATGCTTATCGTTTTGCATTAATCTTTTAATGTTTACAAAATTTTGTTATGTTTGCAGAAAAGATCTATATGAGAAAGTATTTCGAAATAGACTCAAAAGAGTTTCCTCCCAAACTTGTGGATCTGGCTTATGAAGAGGCGAGGGCCGCACTCAGGAACGACTTCGATGCCATAGCCAAGACCCAGCAGCAGGTTCAGACTTTTTTGGGATGGTATCTGGCTGCCATCGTTTCCCTCATCGGCATCCTTGTCGGAACATTGGCCAGTCAAGAAGGATCTTTGCTCGTGATGCTGATGACCGCTTACGGCATAGTGGCATTATCTGTTCCCGCCGCACAGATGTGGTTTGGCGTCCTGTACAATGTCACGGTTTATCCTGAAGGAGGCGAACCGAGTGTGTTGCTATCCGAGGAAGCCTTGGACTGGCTGGACGGATATCCCAAAGGCGAACAGGCACACTTCCGGAAACTTGCATATCTCGTGGATCTTGATGAGAGGCATAAGAAGAATACCGAGCTGAGGAGAAGGATGTGTTCCGCCTATCGGGTCGGGTTGACTATGACCTTAGCCGGAATAGCGTTAGGACTGGTTCTTCTCATCGGCCTGTGCATATTCATCTTTTAACCGGAACATCATTCAACTCCGATGGCGGCGCAGGTGGAGGCAGTGTCGGAACCGGCTGGTTCTTCGGTGAGGATGCCGGGATTTTGCCTGATTGATAATTTTCTTTACTCATAGTCGTT
>FR893179.1 GCA_000433355.1 Alistipes sp. CAG:435
CGATTCGGCAGTGATTCCATCCACGCCAACGGATGACAGGTAGGGGTATGCTTTCTGACGGGCCTCATCGGTGATGTCCCTGTAGTATGCATAGTTGATAGTCGAAGGATCAAGAACATCAATCAACCAACCCTCGCATTGCCATTTCGGGCTGAATTCTGTGCCAAAACTGTCAGAGAGTCTGAAATCTCCCTTGTAAATGATTCCGTCAGTCTTTTTTAGGACAAAGTGTTTATAATCCCAGCTCCTGTCGAAGATGCTGAGATAGAGATTCTTGTTGTCTTCAGCATATTCCACGATAAACTGCGTGTCGGAGACATTGCTGTTGAAGTCCCTCAAGTCTTCCTTTGTGACAGAGTGAGGGAAGAAGAATGAATATTTCGGGGTCAACCGTCCAGCTTTGTACGAATAGATAGTGTCGCTACACGCCGGATTGTACAATATCTCATCGGCGTACTTCCGTAGGGAATGATGGTTCGGAAGCGCGAATGGGCTCTCGCAGTCAAAGAAGAAAGTATTCGGAATATAACTGAGTGTGTCACCTTCCTGGCTTAGTTCAACTATTGCATCACGCTCATTCCCAATGATGTTCAACACATTCTCGATTATTGATCCGGAATCGGACACCACAAATTGCCTGTTTTTGTACTTTGTAGTCGTAGAGATAGTTGAAAGATATGTGCCATCACTGGAAAACTTCATTATTCCCTTGGCGATGTCCGCGACATACAAGACATTGTCCGCTTTGCTGTAAGCGATGTCCGTCGGAATCAGATATTCACCCTCGGCGCGACCCTCCACAGATATTGTTGAGATCAGAGAGCCGTCAAGCGCGAAACGGAATATTCCCAAAGGATTGACGGTCAGAAGATAAAAGGAATCCTCCGACATACACACCTTAAGGATGTTTGAAAGATTGTAGGCCTCGTCCGTCTTAAGGGGGATGAATCTTATCGGCTCGAATACTTCTGACAGCGACAGAGTAGGCGCATTCTCAAAATCCCGGTAGTCGAAAGAATTTGCCAGGGGGCTTTTCCCACAGGATGCAATACTTGCCGCACAGAGGATGATTCCCAATGAATATGCGAGCATCGCCGTTTTTCTCTTTTTCATTGCAGTGAATGTTATGTTAGCTGATCGTAATACGTTGTTTTAATAGCTTGCGACAGCAAATTTACCTTGAAAAAGTTTTACAAAAGTGTTTTGAGTGGATATTTTTGTTGCTGTAATTTATTGATGGATAGAATTTTGTGCGTTTCCTTTCGCTATTGGCCTCTTGCAAAGTCTTACATTGGCCGAGAGTTACAACGTATAGAAAACAAAAAAGGTCAAGGACTGTCTCCTTGACCTTAATCTGGAGCGGAATGCGAGGCTCGAACTCGTGACCTTCGGCTTGGGAAGCCAACGCTCTACCAACTGAGCTAATTCCGCAAAACAAATGCGAGACTTATTGATTGTGTTCAATAGCCTCGCATCTTTGTGATCCCCACAGGATTCAAACCTGTAACCTTTTGATCCGTAGTCAAATGCTCTATTCAGTTGAGCTAGGGGACCAGTTTGTCGGAGACCCGCTCCGACTTTATCTCTACAAGGACTATGCTTGCTCTTCCTTAACTATGGCAAGCTTCTTTTCCTTGATTCTTGCCTTCTTACCGGAAAGCTGACGCAGATAGAAGATTCTTGCCCTGCGAACCTTGCCGACCTTGTTCAGTTCAATGCTGTCAATGAATGGTGACTGAATCGGGAAAATCCTCTCAACTCCGATACCTCCTGAAATCTTGCGGACTGTGAAGGTCTTTGTCTGAGGAGTAGCACCTCTAAGCTGGATAACCACGCCTCTGAACTTCTGGAGTCTATCCTTGTCACCTTCCTTAATTCTGTAGGTTACGGTAACTGTGTCACCGGCCTTGAATTTTGGATACGTAGCGACTTTCTCGTTAGCGAAAGCCTGTTCTACAACTTTAATCAAATCCATCTCTCAATAAATTTTGTGGCAACATTACGCACATTTGATAACGACCCGTAAGCGGTTGCTCTTGTTTTTTCGGACTGCAAATGTACGAATATTTTCTTAATTCCAAAAACTTTTTGAGATTATTTGAAAAATTTCAGCGCTGATCTGCACAAATCGGTGATTTTTGACCATTCTCCGGCCGCGATCATCTCTTTCGGGAACAGTTTAGAGCCCATCCCGACGCAGGTGACTCCGGATTTGGCCCAGGCCGAGAGATTCTCCTCGGTCGGCTCCACACTTCCTGTGGCCATGATCATAGACCAAGGCAGAGGTGCGAGAACGTCCTTTACGAACTTCGGTCCGCCTACGCTTCCGGCAGGGAAGACCTTCACGAGGTCACAGCCGAGTTCCTGCGCGTTGCAGATCTCGGTGACGCTTCCGCATCCAGGGGTGTAAGGAATCCCGTGTCTGTTGCACAGTCTGGCGACCTCCGGGTTCAGAGACGGTGACACGATGAAGTTCGCGCCCATCTGAATGTATAGAGCTGCCGTTGGAGTGTCCAGAATGGTTCCCGCACCGAGGATAAGCCCGGGGCACTCGGCCAAAACGAACTTGGACAACTCCTTGAAAACCTCGATCGCGAAGTCTCCGCGGTTTGTGAACTCAAAGGCCCTGATGCCGCCTTCATAGCAGGCCTTGACAACGTTTTGGGCGATTTCCACATTATTGTTGAAGAAGACCGGGACTATTCCCGTCTCTTTCATCGCCGTCAAGGTCTCAAGCTTTCTGTATTTTGACATATCCGTAAAATTATCTTGACACGCGGCCTGAGCCGTTTCCTTTCATAAGATTCTCCACTTCCTTGACGCTGACCTGGTTGAAGTCACCGAAAATGGTGTGCTTCAGCGCAGATGCCGCCGCGGCGAAGTCAATCGCCTGCTGGTCATCCTTGTAGGTCAGGAGGCCATAGATGAGTCCGCCCATAAACGAGTCTCCTCCGCCGACACGGTCAACGATGTGTGTGATGTCATAGCGGCGGGACTGGAAGAGTCTCTCTCCATTGAATATTACCCCGCCCCAGGTATTGTGGTTGGCGTTGATCGAGCCGCGCAGGGTGATGGCCACCTTCTTGCAGCGCGGGAACCTTGCCATAAGCTGTCTGCAGACGCTCTCAAAACGACTCTGGTCAATGGCTCCATCCGTCTGTTCGGCGTTGAATCCCTCCGGCTTGATACCGAACTCCTTCTCGGCGTCCTCCTCGTTGCCAAGGATGAGGTCGCAGCCTTCCACGAGGGCCGGCATAACCTCAGCCGCGGTCTTGCCATATTTCCAAAGGTTCTTCCTGTAGTTGAGGTCGCAGGACACGAATATTCCAAGTCTGTTCGCGGCCTTTACCGCCTCAAGGCAGACATCCGCCGCACTCTGGCTGATCGCCGGAGTGATACCGGTCCAATGGAACCAGTCCGCTCCCTCGAAGACCTTCTCCCAATCGATCATTCCCGGCTGGATGGTTGAGATTGATGAATATGCACGGTCGTAAACTACCTTGCTTGGACGTGCCACTGCACCGGTCTCAAGGAAATATATTCCCAGGCGCTCTCCGCCGAAGACGCAGTGCTTCGTGCCTACCCCGTAGGAGTGAAGGTCGCGGATGCAGCTTCGCGCTATGTCGTTATCGGGGAATCTGGTGACGAATTCCGTGTCTATTCCGAAATTGGCCAGAGACACGGCCACATTGGCCTCACCGCCTCCGAAAGTGGCCTCGAATTGTTTTGCCTGCGAGAATCTCAGGTAGCCCGGGGTGGAGAGCCTGAGCATGATCTCGCCGAATGTGATTACTTTTGCCATTATCGTTCGTTGTTATTTTCTGGTGTGTAAATGTAGATGTTGTGGATCTCCCGGTCGTAGCCTGGGTAAAAGCCCTTCGGCATGCCGAGGATGATCCTTGCGCCTCTGTTGGACATCACGATGAGATTACCGTTCTTGGGATTCATCGTAAGCCCCTCTATCTCACCGGTCAGGATGAAATCGTCCATCGTGCGGAACAACGTTACCTCACCTGTCTCCAGATCTACCTTGTAAAGGTTGTCAGGCTCGTCTTTCTCGGCGTCACCGTCATCGCAGGAGACGAGCATCTGCCCGTCCACGCAGTAGATACCCTGCTGGAGTCTCGGGGCGGGGGAGAGTGTCAGATTCCTGAGGTACTTCCCGGTCTTGAGGTCGTAGCAGTAAAGTTCCGAGCCTTGTACCCAGTCGGCCATCCAGACCTCCTTGCGGTCACGGTCAACGGTGAGGCCGCAGCATTCGACCTGGCCGGATTCCGGAACCCAAGGGATTGAACGCTTATATTCAAGGGTCTTCGCATCGTAGATGGCGGTCTGGATGTTCTTGCCGACACCGTCAAGGAAATATTCGCAACCGGCGAAGATCTCTCCGTCATATTCGTCGATGTCGCCGATGTGGTTGCATTCCAGTTGAAGGTCTTTGAACGGGGCTTCGTTCCTGGCGACCAGATTGCCCTCCATATCATATTTATAGAGTGCGGTGGATCCGGAAACATAGTAGAAATCCCCGTCGGTGGCGACCCCCTGGCGGCCTTCGACCTCCAGCACGTGATCCAGTTTGAAGTCGCTGTCAAGAACGGAAACAGCCCTCCCGCACGAAACGCACAGGAAGGCCATTACGCCGATTATTAGTTTGCCTCTCATTTAGAAAATGTTCTTCATCTTGTCGAACAACGCCTTGTCGTCACGGGAAGGATCCGGGGTGAACGAACGGCTTGTCCTCATATTCTCCAGGGCGTTCCTCTCAACAGAGGAGAGTCTCTTTGGAATCCAGACCAGAATCTTCACGTAGAGGTCTCCTGTTCCGCTTCCGTACCCGCTCACGGCAGGGAGTCCCTTTCCGCGAAGCTTCATCACGGTGCCGGATTGGGTGCCGGGATCGACTTTCACTTTGTATGACCCATCCAGACAAGGTACCGTGATCTCGGTTCCCAAGATGGCGTCGGTAACGGAAATCACTGTAGAATAAAACAGGTTCTTGCCGTCGCGTTTCAATGATGAGTGAGGAATTTCCTCGATGATAACGAGCAGGTCACCGTTCACACCGTTGTGAGGGGCGGCGTGCCCTTCGCCTCTGATTGTCAGTTGCATACCATCCTCGACACCCACCGGGATCTTGACCTTCACGGTCTCGCGTCTGCGGACTAAACCAGTGCCGCCACAGGTACGGCAAGGATTGCTGATGACTTTCCCTTCGCCGCCGCATTGCGGGCAGGTTGAATATGTCACCGTCCTTCCGAACAGCGAGTTGACCACACGCTGTGTCTGTCCTGTGCCGTTGCAGGTCGGGCAGGTCTTGACATCGGAAGCGTTCTTGGTTCCGCGTCCTCCGCAGTCAGGACAAGGTCTGTTGCGCTCGATTGTGATCTCTTTCTCCGCTCCGCTGGCGATCTCCTCAAGGGTAAGACGAATCCTTGTACGGATGTCACGGCCTTTCATAACCCTTTGCTGCTGAGTGCGTCCCTGACCTCCGCCGAATCCACCGAAGCCGGTGAATCCGCTGAAGCCTCCTCCGAACAGGTCGTTCAGGATGTCGTTCAGGTTTCCGAACCCTCCGCTGAAGTCCGGCCCAGACTGGCCGTCCACACCAGCGAATCCGAACTGGTCATATTTTGCCTTTTTGTCAGGGTCGCTGAGCACTGAATATGCCTCCGAAGCTTCCTTGAATTTCTCCTCGGCGGTCTTCTTCTCAGCCTCGGTGCCGTCCACCCAACGGTCAGGATGCCACTTCATCGCGGCAACCCTGTAGGCTTTCTTTATCTCATCGGCGCTGGCTGTCTTCGCGACCCCCAACACCTCGTAGTAATCTCTTTTTTCTGCCATATTCGTCTATCTCCTATATTCCGACAACAACCTTGGCGTAGCGGATGACCTTTCCGGAAAGGGTGTAGCCCGTCTGGACGACATCATACACCAAGCCTTTCTTGTCTTCCTCCGGAACCGGGAACTGGGCCACAGCCTCGTGGAAGTCCGTATCGAACTTCTCGCCCTTGGCCTTGATCACCTCAAGTCCCTTGGTTTTAAGATATCCCATCAGTTTGTTGAATATCAACGCTGTGCCTTCCTTGGCCACTTCATCGGCCGAGTTCTCCTCCAGCATCTTCATCGCCCTCTCGCAGTCATCCAGCACCGGAAGCAGACCCTTGATCGTGTCAGCCGCCGCTGACGAGACAAGCTCAAGCTTTGCCTCCGCGGAATGTCTGCGGAAGTTCTCGAAATCGGCCATCAGGCGGATGTAGTCATCCTTCTCCTTTGCCACGCTGGCCTTAAGCTCCTCGTTTTCTTTCAGAAGAGTGTTGAGTTTCTGCTCAATCTTCTTGGCCTCCTCGTCAACCTCCGGAGCCTCTTCCTTGCCTTTCTGCTCGTTTCCGGCTTTGTTTTCCGCCGATTCGGCAGTCTTGCCGGCCTGCTTAGGCTCTTCCTGCTCTTTATTATTTACTTCCTTGTTCTTTTTGCTCATATCTGATACTCCTTATAATCAAAACAATCCACGCTCTGGACAGTCACCGGACCATCCAAAGCGACTGCAAAGGTATCAAATTATCTGCCAATTACATAATCGCTGACATAATGTCAGACCATATTTATGTTGCGAATTAGCGTTACCATTGTTAACTTTGTCAAGCCAGGTTCTGACGAAGGAATGACTTAGGCTACAAGTCTTCCGGACCGAAAGAACATCCAAATGTTAAAGAACAGACAATGAGCGCATTCATCAACGAAAACTTTATGCTGTCCAATGAGACGGCACGTCAGTTGTTCCACGGCGAGGCCGAGAAACTGCCGATAATAGACTATCACTGCCATCTTTCACCACGGGAGATCGCCGAGAATATCCGGTTCCGCGACATCACGCAGCTTTGGCTGGTGGACGGCCACAGCGGCGACCACTACAAATGGCGCGCGATGAGGGCGAACGGAGTGCCGGAGGAATATATCACCGGAGACAAGTCCTCTTGGGAGAAGTTCGAGAAATGGGCGGCGACAATGCCTTACCTGATGCGTAATCCGCTTTACCACTGGTCGCATTTGGAACTGAGCCGTGTTTTCGGAATAGACAAAATCCTGAAGCCGGAGACAGCCCGTGAGATCTTCGAAGAGTGCAACGCCAAGCTGGCTACTCCGGAGTTCCGCGGCCAGGCGCTTATCCGCAAGTTCAACGTGGAGGTGGTCTGCACGACCGATGACCCGGCGGATGACCTGCGTTGGCACAAACAGATCGCTGAGCATCCGTTCGGCACCAAGGTGCTGCCTACCTGGAGGCCTGACAAGGTGATGGGAATCGAGGATGTCAAGTCATTCAATGAATATCTTGGGAGACTCTCCGAGGCTGCCGGAATCGAGATACGGTCATATTCATCATTGATCGAGGCCCTTCGCAAGCGTCACGACTTCTTCGGGTCGATGGGCTGCCGCCTTTCGGACCACGGTCTCGACACATTCTATGCTGAGGAATATGATGAAAGCGAGATTGAAAGAATATTCAAAACCACCCTTTCAGGAATGCCTGTTGATGAATATGACGCTGTCAAGTACAAGAGTGCCGTCCTGTACGACCTTGCCGTGATGGACGCGGAGTCCGGGTGGACGCAGCAGTTCCACGTAGGGCCTTTGCGCAACAACTGTACGAGGCTATTCAATGGTGTCGGACCTGACGCAGGTTGTGATTCGATGAATGACAAGCCAATAGCCGTGGCCGGAAACAGATTCTTCGATGTCTTGGACATGACCGGCAACCTTGCGAAGACCATTCTCTATTGCCTCAATCCGAAGGACAATGAGGTAATGACCACGATGGCGTACAATTTCAACGACGGCACGGTTCCCGGCAAGATGCAGTTCGGCTCCGGCTGGTGGTTCCTCGATCAGGAGAATGGAATGCGCCGTCAGATGGACACCTTGTCCTCTCTCGGCCTCCTCAGCCGTTTTGTTGGAATGCTGACCGACTCCCGCAGCTTTATCAGCTACCCGCGCCACGAATATTTCCGCCGCATTCTCTGCGACATCATCGGCACCGATGTCGAGGCCGGCAAGATTCCGGCATCCGAGATTGACATTGTCGCCCGTATGGTCCGCGACATCTCCTACAACAACGCCCGGAACTATTTCGGTTTCTGATGCTCCTCCGGGCTATCCGAAAATGTCGTTCAGGACAGCGGCAAGCCGCAGGCCGCCGCGTAGAAGCTGGACTTCCACCGTCCCGGTCCATTCGCCCACGTAGTCATAGGACAGTTTTGAGCCGACAGGAGTCGAGGCGTAGATTGTCCTGCAGATCCCGTAGGTCTCCTCTCCCCAGGATTCAGGAGTCCCTTCCGCCATCTTTCTGTTCTCGGCCCGAGGGTTGGTGTCAATCTGCTCGGCCCATTCCGAATATGTCCATTTGTGGGCGCTCTCGATGATTCCGGTGTCCCAGATGGAATGAAGGTTCGTACCGTTGTTGAAGAATTGCACCTGCCATCTGTTGCCGCCGCGGTCCGACCTGTGTCCCATGTGCATCGGACAATGCAGGTCGCCCATAAGGTGGACCAGGAACTTCAATGAGAGCGCCTGCTCCTCCTTGTCAAGCTTCCCGCTTTTCAACGCCGCTATCTGCTCGTTGACGGCGCGGACGACATCGCCGTTCTCGTTAAGGGGAGCTCCGCTGAAAGTCTCGCCCTCGTCAGTGTTCCTGTAATGCCACGAGCTGGTGTACCTGTATTCAGGAGTGTGGCTGGCATTGTCCATCCAATTCGCCCAGTACACAATGGTCTTCCCGTCAAGTATTTCGTCAATCTTCCTTGCCGCCTTTCGGGTAAGATGCCGCTGCGCGACAGCGCAAGTGACATCATGCCCCTTCTGCCCCCAGCAGAACCCGTCGACAGACACCGCAAAAAGACCCGCCACCAGCAGTGCCATCATCAGAATCCTATTCGTAAACCTCATATTCTCAATTATTTAATTTTCGTGAATATTCAACATCCCTATTCGCTTTTCCATCCCCGCACATGACGGGAAGGCCTCCAGCCGCATCGCCTTCTCCGTTGGGACTGCAAACTTACACAAAAAACGTGATTCTTCTCCCCTCCGCGCAAAAGAAATCCCGCTTGAGGATGAATGCTGACGGGAATGTTGGTGGAAAAACTCTTTGGTCTATCTCTGAGAACTACTGCGTGGCGCGAATATTTTGTGCGGCCGCTCGCCAATGCCGGATGTGGCTCTGGGCTGAAACACCGACCGCGGCCACCAGAGCCGCGATCAATGACAAGTCGTACTTTCTAAACGTCAGTACATCAGATGTTTTTTGCTATTGTTCCTCCATCCGGCCTCGCTCTTGTAGTCAGTAAAATAAATCACAATGTCGGCCTCGCTCTTGTAGTTCACGAAAAACAACTTCTTTTTCGCCTCGCTCTTGTATTTAACAAAAAACCAAAGCCCCTTGTTGCCCTCGGCCTCGCTCTTGTACTTGCATTTGTAGACGACAAGATCCGCCTCGGACTTGTATTTGGTGACATGGACTTTCACGTCCGCCTCGCTTTTGTACTGACATGAATACACGGTCTGCGCCTTGGCGCCGATGCCGAAAGCCATAAGGGCTACGATGATGGTGATGATGTATTTATTCATATTCTTTGGTTGTTAGTTTTCTTCCGAAAGTAGGGTTCTCTTGTCGTCATAAGCCGGAATGACCCTCGCCAGGGAAGGATTTCCGGTCTCCTTTCCATCGTGTACTCCTGATGGATCTGGTTCATAATCACGTCAAAGATATGAAATTACTCTGAAAACACAAACAAAAATACGTAATGATTCTCTTCGGATGCTTCGGATGTTCCGGAGCTTCGGATGTTCCAAGGCCTTCGGCGGCTATCGCAGATGGCCGCTGCATCTTACAAATCACGTTCATGCCAATGTGCCTTAGAGCGTTGCCTATTAATGAATATGTTGAAAAACTCAGAGGATTTACCACGAGTTATTCAGCATATTCATTGTTTTACCGCCTTCCGCTGCCACTTCGGCTGAACGTGTTTTGTGAAATTACTTCAAGATGCGGACGGAGGCTGGGAAGATTTTGAGGGGCAGAAGAGCGAATATTCGGCGATTAATCGCTAATTTTGCAGGCGGCAGGAAAGCGGGGCTGGTTGTTTTAGAAGATTTTGTTGACGGTTACATTTTACTACGAATATGCCAAGTTACCTTCAGATAGAGAACATCTCCAAGTCATACGGGCCGAAAGTCCTGTTTGAGCACATCGGCTTCAACATCAACGAGGGCGACAAGATCGCCCTGATCGCCCCGAACGGCACCGGTAAGACCAGCCTTCTGCGCATTCTGGCCGGCAAGGACAGCTCCGACTCCGGCGGCAAGATCATATTCCTCAAGGACATCCGCATCGCGTTCCTTGAGCAGGAGTATGAATATGATCCCGAATCCACCGTGTGGGATCAGATTATGCGGGACAGCGAACAGTGGACGAAGAATCTTGATCCTGAACATCTTGCTGAATATGAACAGCGCGTCCGCCGCCTTCTGACCTCCTTCGGGATGTCTGAATATGACCGTAAGATGAAGGTGCTTTCGGGCGGGGAAATCAAGCGTGCCGCCATCATCGTGATGCTTGCCAGCGAGGCGGACTTCTTCGTGATGGACGAGCCGACCAACCATCTGGACATCGACGGCATCGAGTTTCTGGAGAACTATCTGTCTCACGCCCGATGCACGCTTCTGATGGTGACCCATGACCGTTATTTTCTGGATTCCGTGGCTAACACCGTGATGGAGATGGATCACGGAGCCGTATATATTTATAAAGGCGACTATCAGAACTATCTGGAGAAGAGGCAGGAACGCATCGAAAACTACAATGCCGAGACGGACAAGATCAAGAATCTTCTGCGCCGTGAGCTGGAATGGATGCACGCCAGTCCGTGCGCCAGGACCGGCAAGGCCAAGTACCGCAAGAACGCTTTCTACGAGCTGAAGGACAGGGCCGAGCAGGTTTACAGGACCGACAGCGTGAGCCTCGGCGAGATGGGGCCTGCCTCCAGGCTCGGAACCAAGATCATCAACTGCAAGGATGTCAGTTTCTACTATGGCGGAGACTGCTACCTTAGCCATTTCACGTACAACTTCCAGCGCTACGAGAAGGTCGGCATCGTCGGCAAGAACGGTGTCGGCAAGACCACGTTCATCAATCTTCTGATCGGGAATATGGATCAGTCGGATTCTGGTTCTTCCACGGTTGGTGAGCCTGGCCGAACCACGGTAGGTGAGCTTTGTAGAACCACCGGCGTGATCGAGAGGGGAGAGTCTCTGAAGATCGGCTACTACCGCCAGAGCGGAATGCAGTTCGATGAGAACCAGACTGTTCTGGAGACCGTGAACGACACTCATCTGTTGAGCCAGTTCCTCTTCCCGCACGATATGCTGAACAACCGCATCAGCAAGCTTTCCGGAGGAGAGAAACGCCGCCTCTACCTGCTGACCATCCTGATGAGGCAGCCGAACCTGCTGATAATGGACGAGCCGACGAACGATCTGGACATCGTGACCATAAATATTCTTGAAGAGTATCTGAAAGAGTTCAAGGGCACTTTGATCCTTGTCTCCCACGACCGTCATTTTCTGGACCGCTTGGTGGACCATCTGTTTGTCTTCTGCGGCGATGGTGAGGTCAAGGACTTCATCGGCAGCTACAGCCAGTATCGTGAGTTCATCAAGGACTATGAGGCCGAGAAACGCGCCAAGGCCCGTGAGGAGGAACGTGCCTCTAAGTCCGCCGCTGTTGCCGGCTCACTTTCAGCCTCGTCTCCGCTTGACGCCGGTGCTTCATCCAAGCCTTCCCGTCCCGATGCTCCCCGCAAGCTAAGCTATAAGGAACAGCGTGAGCTTGAGCAACTTGAGAAAGACATCGAGTCCCTCACCGCCGAGAAGTCCGACCTGGAGTCCAAGATGAATGGCGGCCTCACCGACCCCGCCGAGCTCCAGAAGGTCACCACCCGTTTCGCTGAGGTCTCCTCGGAACTCGACACCAAGGAAACCCGCTGGCTTGAGCTCTCCGTCTGACATCTCCTGTACCTACAAATCGAAAGAGTCGTGCAAGGGACTTGCTGGCTTGTGCCCTCCATCTGTCACTTTCTGCACCATCCTCAATAGAATCAGGCTATGGAGGCGTGAATTGTAATGTGTTGTAAATGAATATGTTCGTAAAGGCTGCCCTCTGAAAATGACCGGCAGCCTTTCGTAACTCGCACTGAATCAATGGGTGTGATTCCACATTATGATTGTGAAGAAGACTGTGACTACTTGGTCAACAATCGAATCAATGTTGACTTTACGCTAACTCGTCGGCCAGATTATCAACTTGTTCCTTTGTAAGTCCGCAGAACCGCATCACGAGTTCCTTGGCCATTCCGCCAAGAAGCATAGCTTTGGCTACCTCTGCCTTTCCTTCAGCCTTTCCTTCAGCCTTTCCTTTTGCTGTCCCGTCAGCGATTCCCTTGGCCTCGCCATCGGCGTATCCCGCCTCGAAGCCCTTGCGCTCGGCGAATTCCCGCTGCGCCAGAATGTCCCACTCGTTCATCTTGTCAATTTCGTATTTAAGTTTCTTATCCTTGTCGAACGCCGCGACCTCGCACGCCTCGGCGAGCCGTCTGGAAATTCCTCCGGCCTCCTCGATCCATTCGGGGACCCTTTGGAAGCCCTCACTGTTCCTGAATATGTAGAACAGCCTGTCGAACTCCGTCACGCACTCCTCCAGCGTCTTGGTGAACAGTGTCATCTCCACAAAGATAACACTAATTGTCTGATTCGCAACCATTCCGGTGCGTTTTTCCGTGAACTGCCAGTAGGAGATGAGGTGGTCGGTGTCCCAGAGCGACTCGTCGTCGTGCCTCAGGCGATAGTTCAGGAAGGAGACCACATAGACCGGGTGGAGCTTCCCGTACAGATCCCCCTCCGACAGTTCCAAATGGTACAGCCCTGACGCGTAATAGACGCACCTCTCGAAGAAGCTGTCCTCCTCCGAGGCCTGCATCTCCACGATGAACGTCCTGTCGTCCTTGTCCACACAGACCAGGTCGAGCACCGTCTTCTTCCCGTAGGAGACATCCCTCCGCTGCTCGCGGTCTGAATATTCCTTGATGTCCTCGATCCTTGCTTCTGGCGGTAGGATCTGGTTCAGCACTCCGATGAGGATGTCCTTGTTGTTTTGTAGTTCAGGAACGACACCACATAGACAGGACGCAGCCCCTTGTACCGTTCCCCGTCCGACAGCTCCAGGTGATAGAGTCCTGATGCGTAATAGACGCACCTTTCGAAGAAGTAGTCCTCTTCCGCTGCCTGCATCTCGACGATGAACGTCCTGTCGTCCTTGTCCACACAGACCAGGTCGAGCACCGTCTTCGGTAGTTCAGGAACGACACCACATAGACCGGACGTAGTCCCTTGTATCGTTCCCCGTCCGACAGTTCAAGATGGTAGAGCCCCGACGCGTAATAGACGCACCTTTCGAAGAAGTTGTCCTCCTCGGCGGCCTGCATCTCCACAACAAAAGTTCTGCCTGATTTGTCACGGCAGACCAGATCCAGCACTGTCTTTTTCCCATAGGGTACATCCCGCCGCTGCTCGCGGTCGGAATATTCGGTGATGTCATCGATTCTGGCCTCTGAGGGTAGGATCATGTTCAGCACCCCGATTAGGATGTCCTTGTTGTTTTTGTCGGCGAACACCGCCTTGAATCCGACATCGCTCCTCAGGTTCACGAACGGAGCGAGTCCTTGTCTCTTTTCATTGAAATACATAGTTCAAATTTTAAATGAATATTTGAACCGCAATAATATGCACTAAAAACGTAAATAATGAAAAGAAACGTATGCGGATTATAAAAAACAGAAATATTTTCGGATGATACCCCCTAAATATGCGTTAAAGTAATCCTAAAAAAAATGACCTGTTTCTCGGGCATGATCGGGCACACCCATGCGTTGTTCTCAATCATCGCGTCGAGCGCCGGGAAAGAGAATATCTCTCCATCCTGAACGGGCAGCTTTACGGCGCACTGTTCCTCCAACTTGGCGTAGATTTCCGGACGCACCTGCTGCAGATTTGTCTGTAGGCTCGGTATGCAGCGCCTTACCGCCTTACGGCGGCAGGTTTCCGCATACCTGTGAATCCGACGTCGCTCCGCAGGTTGACGAACGGGGCGAGCTCATTTTTGTCTTTAAAGAAGTCCATATATTTAGGTGTTAAATATTTGAACCGCAATAATATGGACAAAAAACGTAAAAAACGAAAAGAAACATATTCAAAACATAAGAAACAGAAAAATCGTCTTAAAAAACAGAAATATTTTTCTTCCTATTTTCCGCAGTTTTTGACTTTTAGTCCAGCAATCGGCCCTACAGCCACGCGAGAGGGGCCTCAAGCGGCTTGAGAAGCGCTTCAGGACGGGCAGGATCACCAAGGACAAGCTGAACAACCGCGGTTACAACCGCTTCCTCACTATGACGGGGGACGCCACGGTCGGGATAGACTACGACAAGGTCGCCAGGGACGAGCGCCTGGACGGCTACAAGGGCTACACAACAAACAGCACGCTCACGGATGACAGGGTGATAGAGGAATATGGATACCTCTTCATGATAGAACGCGCCTTCCGCCTCTGCAAGACGGACCTTGACATCCGTCCGATGTATCATAGGCTCTTCAATAGGATTGAGGCCCACGTCTGCATATGTTTCGTGGCGTACACGATCATGCTGGAGTTGGAGCGCATCCTGAAAACTGCCGGTACTAGGATCACCTTGGACAGGGCCCGCTTCCTCGCGGAGAAAATATATCAGATCGATTACATCAATCCATACGACAACAAGCGAAAGTCAGTGCTCCAGCACACCAAAGAGGAGCCAGAAGTCACCGAGTTGCTTGACATCATCTCGGCCAACTGCTAAAATGGGTGCCCCATTGCGGAAAACAGGAAATGAGTTGAAGTCCCGTGAGGTTGACAAGGAAGAGAACCCGGTCTATTACCGTTTGGCCGAGGAGAACGACCTGTCGGACGTGTTCACCGATGAGATCATCACAATCTTCCAGAAATGCCTCGACGGACTGCCTGAGGAAAAACGCCGCTCGTTCCTCCTCAGCAATGTGGAAGGCCTGAAATACAAGGAGGTCGCCGAGTTGTTGAATATCTCCGAAGACAAGGTTGACAACAACATCCGTTTCGTCCGCAAAGCCCTCCAGTCCAGCCGGAAAGACTACCTCCCTGTGATTCTCCTCACCTTCATCAGTATCAAATAGATGGTTGGAAGGCAACAGAAAAACTCAATTGTTTTCTGAGAGTTAATCTACCTGAACAGCCTGTCGATGTCCTTGACGGTGTGCGGGAGGGCGAAGACGACGACTCGGTCGTAGGGCTCTATGCGGGTGGATCCGATCGCGATGTAGGATTCGCTGCCTCGGATGAGGCCGCCGATCACGGCGTCTTTCGGGAACGAGATGTCTTTCAGGGTGCCTTTCGTGATGGCACTGTTCGGGGCGACGGTATATTCAAGAACCTCCGCGTCCGTGCCGCTCATATACTTGACCAGGCGGGCCTTGCCGCTTAGGGTGAACTTGAACAGGCGGCCGGCGGTGATCAGTTTCTTGTTGATGACCGAGTCCACGCCCATCTCCTCGGCAAGGTGGATGTACTCGATGTTCTCGACCTCGGCGATGGTCCTGTCAACGCCGAATTTCTTCGCCACCACGCAGGCCAGCACATTGGCCTCGTCGTTGCCGGTCAGGGCCAGAAATGCGTCGTAGTCCTTGATCCCTTCCTCCAGAAGCAGGTCGGAGTTCCTGCCGTCACCGATGACGATGATCACATTGTCCGGCAGCCTTTCCGACAGAATCATTCCACGCTCCTTGTCCCGCTCCAGAATCTTCACGGAACTGATTTTCTGGCTGAGCCTTGCGGCGACCAGCTCGGCGATGTCCGATCCGCCGAGGATCATCACCTTGTCGATCTCTATGTTGCTCTTGCCGAGGAACTTCATCAGAAATGCCATACCTTCGCGGGTGGCTATGATGAAGACCAAGTCATTGAACATAAACTTGGTGTCGTACTTCGGCATAATGGTCTTGCCACCGCGTGAGATAGCGATCACACGGAACTGCAACTCGTCACTTGTCGCTATGGCGGCGAACTCAGCGAGCTTCATCTCCAGAAGAGGGGAGTCCTCCTCCAGTTTGAACACCTCGACCTGAAGCTTTCCACGGGCGAAATCCATCGACTCGGTCGAGGACGAGTGCTTCAGCAGATCGAATATCTCATCGGCCGCAAGCCTCTCGGGATAGAACATCAACTCGATGCCCATCTGCTTGAACAGCAGCTTGTTCTCGGCCGAGAGAAAGTCGTTGTCGTCAATTCGGGCTGTAACTTTCTTAGCTCCGAGATTTTTGGCGAGCAGCGCGCTCACGATGTTCACATCCTGTGGCACGAAAGGCACGACGGAGATGAACAGATCAGCGTCCTGCACGTCGGCCTCGCGCATCACCCTCAGCGAGGATGGCGCTCCTTCGATGGCGATCACGTCGGCTATCGAGCTGATGTTGGCAAGCCTCTGCGGATCATCGTCAATGACGGTTATGTCATTGGCCTCAAGACTAAGCATCTTCGCCAGATGCGAACCTACCTCGCCGGCTCCCTGAATGACGATTTTCATATCAACTTTCTTAAATATTCAAAAATTCCGTTCCCCTTGAGCATAGCAAGCGGCACGATCCACTCCGGGAAAAGCGCCGGAACATCAATCCTGCGGTGTGTGTCGGCATATTCCTGAATCGCCTTGACATCTGGCCTGACCTCCAGTCGCCGGAACTCCTTGTGCGCCTCCCAAACCGCCTTGAAGCAGTCTATCTTGCCTGTCAGCAGATAGACAAGCGCGGAGCAGCCGTCCAAGCACATTCTTAGGAATATGGTGCCTCGGGCGCGTCTGCAAGCCTTGACGGCAGCCTTTTCCGGCGTCAGCTCCCTCACTTCCTGCAATGAATATGTCTTCGCGAGGTTGTTCTGGAGCATCAGCAGATTGTTCCGGTAGTTCAGTTTCAGTTTCCACGGGGAGTCGTTCGGCAGTGTGCCGCCTCCGAGATGCCACACAACCGACTGAGGCACAACGAATATGTTCTTTCCCTCCAACTGAAGTCGCCAGCAGAGGTCTATCTCCTCCATATGGGCGAAGAACCTGTCGTCCAACCCTCCCATTTTTGAATATTCCGTCTTGCGGACCATCAGGCAGGCTCCTGTGGCCCAGAAGACCTTGGCCGGAGAATCGTACTGGCCGTTGTCCTTCTCAACTCTCTTGAGAACCCTTCCGCGGCAGAACGGATAGCCGAAACGATCCAGCATTCCGCCGGCCGCTCCTGCATATTCAAAGAAGTCTTTTTCGTACCACGAATGGAGTTTCGGGGCGCAGGCGGCGCAGTCCGGGTGGCTGTCCATCCAGTCGGTGAGCGGTTTCAACCAATCTTGGGGAACCTCGATGTCAGAGTTTATGAGCACGAAATATTCAAGATCTCCGGCGTCCGGCAGCTCGCATACAGCCTTGAAGGCCCTGTTGTAGCCACCGGTGAAGCCGTAGTTCTTGTCCAGGCGGATCTGCCGCACTGTCGGGAACTTCTCGGACAGCATCTCCATCGAACCGTCCGTGGATGCGCTGTCAGCGACCATGATCTCCGTCCCGTCCGTGGCCGAGGCCAGCAGACCAGGCAGGAAACGCTCAAGATATTCCTTTGTGTTCCAGTTCAGTATGACAACCGCCGTGCGCATCTTCCTTTATTACTCTTTGTGGCAGTCGCCGTTGCCGTGGCAGCATTCGCCGTCCTTCTTGCCTTCTCCGTGGCAGCATTCGCCATCCTTGTGACCTTCGCCGTGGCAGCACTCGCCATCCTTGTGACCTTCGCCGTGGCAGCCGCCCTCGCCCTTGTGGCAGTGGCACTCGTGCTCTTCCTGTGGGAGGAACTCGCCGTGGAGGCCTTCCTTGAGCTCTTTCTCCGTAGCTTCCCTGACGCTGACCACCTTGCCGGTGAAGTTGAGGGTCTTGCCGGCCATCGGGTGGTTGAAGTCCATCACAACGGTGTCTGGCTTGACCTCGTGAACGGTTCCCTGTACGACCTGGCCAGTGTTGCTGAGCATAGGGATGATCTGGCCTACGACGAGAAGATCCTCGCGAACTTTCCCGTCGATCTCAAAAGCGGCCTTAGGCAGCTCGAAGAGACGGCTGGCATCGAATGTGCCGTAGCCTTCCTCCGGAGTGAGGGTGAACGCGAACTCGTCGCCCGGCTCCTTGCCCTCGACCTCGCTCTCGAATTTAGGAAGAAGCATATGTGTCCCGTGAATGTAGCCAAGCGGACGCTCCTGCGTCGCCTTGTCGGCGAGTTTTCCGTCCACAATCAGTTCGTAGGTCAGCTCGACCACATTGTTTTTCTGTACTTTCATAATGATGTCTTATTGTTAATGAATTTATTTTCTGTTTGTTATGAACTGCTGACGATTCCGCGTCACGCGCTGAAATCAACATTTCCGAACGCTAAGGTAGGAATAAGTTTTGACTTACAGAACCTCGCATCGTTTCCGGCGGCCAAAAGATTGTTCCAAAGGGTGAGGAGATTGCCGGTTATGAGCATCTCCCTTACCGGATGGACGATCTTTCCGTCCTTGAAAAGGAAGCCTTCGACTCCGAAGGAGAAGTCGCCGGTGGCTGAGTTGCTGTTGCCGCCGTTGAAGCCGGTGACAAGGATGCCTTCGCCGACTATACGCATCAGTTCCTCCTTGCCGCAGGTCGCTTCGACAGGCTCAGCGACCGATGGCGCGAAACAAGGCAAAACCACCGGTCTCGTAGCGTCCTCAACCGTAGCCTCGACCCCCATCTTCCTCGACATATAAGTATTGACGAAATATTCCTTCACAACCCCGTTCTCAACAATCGGCATCTCCGCGGTCGCAACCCCTTCAGAATCAAACAGCCTCGACCCCGTCTCCCCGACGCTCACCGGCCTGTCCCATATATTCAGCCACTCCGGAAACATCTTCTTCCCCAGCGAATCCAGCATAAACGAATTCTTCTGCTGCAATGAATATCCTCCCAGAGCGTTCAGCACAGGCGTCACAAGCCTCGATGCCACCTCGCTTTCAATGACCATCGAATATTTCCCGCTCTCGATCTTGACCGGGCCTATCTGTGACATCGCCCGCTTGAACGCTATCTCACCGCAGTCCTTGATATTCAGATCCTTGAGCATCGGTGTGGCGTCCCACCAGTAACTGCTGAACCTGTTCCCGTCCGCATCCTGCACGGTCACCTCGACCCCATATTCAAATGAAGTCTCGGTGTGGCGGCATCTAAGTTCGTTGGAATCAAGCACAAGCGAGTCGAAGATGGAATCTGAATATTCCCCCTCCTCCGAGATGAGTCCTTCGTCACAGTGCATTTTGAATATGCTCGCGTCGATCGCCATCCTTAGTCTTTCGTCCGATGTCAGAGCCGGATAAGTCTCGTCATAAAGTCCGAGTTCCTTGCCGGTCACGGCGTTTTTCGCCGTTCTGGACGGATCCGGCAAGTCTCTGCAAGGGTCTTCCGCAAGCATCCTGACCGTTGCGATCGCCTTTTTCAGGAAATCATCCAATTCGCTTTCCACCAGCCGGTTGGTGGAGAAACTGCCAAATTTTCCGTCCACGAAAAGGCAGACGCTGATCGATCTGTCCAGACAGTGCGAGACCTTGTCAAGTTCTCCGTTAAGGGTTCCGAACAGCTCCATCAGGCTCTTGTTCAGCGTGATGCGCACCTTGTCCGCTCCAAGTGCCAGAGACTTCTCCAGACATTTCTCCGCGACGAGAATCTCCTCCGCAGTCAACATTCCGTTTATCTCTTCCATCTTATTCTCCTCCAACTGTAAGCTTGTTGATCAGCACGGTAGGGATTCCGCAGGAGACCGGGCAACTCTGTCCCTTTCCGCACGTCCAGGCCCCCTCGTCAATCTTCAGGTCATTCCCCACGGCCACAATGTCGGCCAATGCTTGCGGCCCGTTACCGATGATGTTTATGTCCTTGACCGGCTGGGTCAGCCGTCCGTTCTCGATCAGGAATCCGCTCTTGACAAAGAACGTGAAATCTCCTTCACCGATCTGAACCTCACCGTTGCTGAACTGATCCACATATATTCCTTTCTTCACGGATGCGATGATGCTTTCCTTGTCGGCCTTGCCGCTTTCCATATATGTCGCCCTCATTCTCGGGATAGGAGCGTAACGGAATGATTCCCGCCGTCCGTTGCCGGTAGGGGAGCCCCCGTAGAATCCGGCGCTGATCCTGTCGTGCAGGTATGAGGTCAGAATCCCGTCCTTTACCATATATGTCTTTTGTCCCGGAACGCCCTCGTCGTCGAAATTGATGGAACCTCTATTGAACGGAATCGTGCCGTCATCCACGATCGAGATGCTTTCGTCGCAGATTTTCTGTCCCATTTTCTCTGAGAAGACTGACTGGCCTTTCCTGTTGAAATCCGCCTCGAAAGCGTGTCCCATAGCCTCGTGAAGCAATATCCCCGAAGCTCCGGCACCCATCACGACAGGCATCTGCCCGCCTTTCGGGCGTTTGGCCACGAAACGGTCGTCTATCCCCGCCTCAATGCTGTCCGCGATCTCGTCCAGAAGCGATTCCGTAAGCATCTCTGTGCCCGCTCGGTACGCCCTGGAGGTGTTTTTGCTCTCGATCTTGCCGTCCTGGCTGAACACGACTGAGGCTGACAGGATTCCCATCGGCCTTGTCTCGAATGTCAATTCTCCCAAGGAGTTGAACATCAGGATATCGCTTACTTGTCCGGAGAACGAGACGATAATCTTCACTATTCTGGAGTCTTTCGCGGCAATCTTCTCCTTCAATTTTTCCAGCCACGGGACAAGCCGCGTCGCGTCGGATGATCTCCAATCATATTCATAAGAATATCTGTCCTTAGGCGCTGTGACGGTTCTGCAGCAAATCGCAGACGCTGTTCCGGTGCCGCCTTCCGCTATCTTGGAGGCGGCCAGGGCCGCCTCGGCCATCGAGCGGGAATCCGTGCTTTCGGAGTAGGCATAGCCGGTCTTGTCTCCTTTCAGAACCCTGATTCCGACACCGTAGTCGATGTGGAATCCGCCTGAGGAGACGATTCCGTCCCGCAGCAGCAGATCGTTGTAGGACGTGTTCTCGAAGAACAGGTCGCAGTAGCTTCCGCCTCCTTTCAGACCATCGGCCGCAAGCCTTTCCAATTGTGCTTCGCTGACCTGGAACAGGTTGAGATAGAAATTCTTATCCTTGTACATTCTTTAGTTTCCTTTTTTCTTCTTCCAGATGTTTTTCATATTCTTCGTTGATCGCCTGGATCTTGCTGAACTTCTCCGGCTCCCGGATTATCTTTCCGTCCTCCGACGCCTCGGCCACAATTGAGAACGGCACTTTCGAGTTGTCAAGGAGAAGCCATCTGTCGCAGATCGGCATAAAGTCCCGGAAAAGATAGTGGAGTCCGACATTGTAGCGCCTCCGGATGGTCTCTTCCTTGATGTTATGCCCTCCGGTGGCCACCCTTGCGGCCACTCTTGCGACTGCAAGATCCGGAGAGTTCAGCCATAAGTACAGAATCGTGACATAGTACCCGGCTTCCTTCGCGTCCTTTATCACCTTGAGAAGAAAACGTGTGGCGAGCGTGGTCTCGATGCAGAAATCGGCCTTCCTCTGGAGCAGGAACCTCATCTTCATCAGCATATAGCGGCTGGCGGCGACGTAGGCGCTTTCCGGATGGAACGGCGAAAGGCTTTTCGCGAACTCATCGGAGTTCACGAATTCGCTGCATTCCAGCATCCCCGGCAGAAGCGCGTAGGACGCCGTGGTCTTCCCGGAACCGTTGCAACCGGCTATGATGAAAAGTCTTGGCATATATCAATTCCCAAAGGCGGACAATCATTTGCGAATATTGCAAACTGTCGGCCACATTTATTATTATACGAATATATTCGTTATTTTGTTTTGGTCGGCTTTGGATGTGTCACACCGTAGCCGAAGAGGGAGAAGTCCCCTTTGCAAGGATCGCCGGGGAATATGTCCGCGAAGCAGTCGGTGATCTCCCGTACGGTCGTGATGTCCTTCTGCTTTCTGGTCGTGAGCCCGAGCGCAATCGCCTCGTCATAGACGTGCACATCCAACGGGATGAGAAGATAGGCTGGATCCGTGTCCTTCCATATCCCCAAATCCACCTTGCCATCGTTCCTGACCATCCACCGCCTCATCATATTGATCTTCTTGTTCGGAGCCTTGAGGTCGGATTTCTGGCCGAAGATATTCGTCCTGAACTCGTCCTGGGACAGAGATTCGAGGGATGGGCTTGCCTCATAGGCGCTTTTCAGACGGGAGCATATTCCAGCCACCTCGCTCCATTTGATCGTGCGGTGGATGCTGGTGCCGTCGTCCCGCCACTTGCCGCGCATCACATATTCATAAGGCTTCCAGTCCATTTCCTCGAAAAGTCTCCCGCAGTCCCTGATGATCATCGCCCTGCGGCCCCAGGCGAAATGCGCCGCGAAGACCGCCGCGATTTCCACGTCGGCCAATGAGCGTTTCCCGGCCTTGAAACGCTGCGCGAACAAGGTCGGGAAAGCTATCGGATCTTCCTGGAAGTACTGAGGGTCGTTGTAGGTCTCAGCCCACAGGATCAAAGTTTGTCTTGTCTCTTCTGTCATTTAGAAGTCATTTTTGCCGAGCCTGAAGTATTTTGTTTTAATCCTTCGTCGCCGCCTCCAGTTTCTTAAGCAGCGCGAACATCACCACACCGGCGGCGATGCAAAGTCCCATCAGAATGCTCCAGTTGGCCGTGAGGGAAACCTTTTTCCAAAGCAGTCCAGGGATGGAACTGAGGTAGTTGCCGACAGCGGTCGCCGCGAACCACAGACCCATCATAAGACCTTTGTACTTAGGAGGCGCCACCTTCGACACGAACGAGATGCCCATCGGGCTGAGCAGAAGCTCGGCGAAAGTCAGGATCAGGTAGGTTCCGATCAGGTACATCGGCACCACTGGATCCGGAGCTACCGTGCCGTTGAGCGAAGCCGGTGAAGGCTGGCCAATGGAGGCGAAGATCATCACCAGATAGCCGCAGGCCGCCACAAGCATTCCGATACCGATCTTTTTCGGAGCGGAAGGCTCCATTCCCTCAGGATGCTTGGCGGTCTTTTTCGCGGCGAGGGCACTGAATATGGCCATAGACACTGGAGTGAGGGCTACCACGAAGAACGGATTGAACTGCTGGAAGAGCTGTGGCTGAATCTCCAGAGGGTTAGGAAGGCCTCTGAATATCGCATACGCTCCGCACCAAAGGACGGCAGTCACGACTCCGCAGCCTACCTTGCCGGAAGTCTTCTCAGACTGGAATATTCCGAAAAGGGTGTAGACCGACGTGGCGATAAGAGCCAGCGCCCAGATGTTGAATCCGATTCTGCTCCAGCCCTCGGCAGTGCTTTGCGTGTAGTCGCGTGCGAACCAGGTCAGCGACTGGCCGTTCTGGTGGAACGCCATCCAGAAGAAGATAACCACAGCAAACACGAGGCACAGGGCCACGATACGCTCCTTGGTCTGTTTCGGAGTGAGTTCCACGTAATTGCCTCCGGAGGTCTTGGCCTGTTTGGCGTTGACGTCAGCGTGCTTGAACCAGCTCTTTGTCGCGAAATAGATCGCTATCGAGACCACGAGTGAGATGCACGCCACCGCGAATCCCATATTGTAAGAAGCAGAAAGCTTGTCGATGTAGTACGGACAGAACTGGTCGAGCCCCATTCCGGCCGCGTTTGCGTCCGGCATCATCGCCATAAGCCCGTTCAGTTGCTCGGCTCCCTCCGGAGTGATCGTGCCGGCCATCTGCTGGTGGGCCAACGCCGGAATCGCAGCCTTGTATATGAGCCCCGCCTTTGCCAGGAACTTGTTTGTGATGGCGGTGGCGGCGGCAGGAGCGAACATCGAACCGATGTTGATGGCCATATAGAACAGGCTGAACGCGCTGTCCCGTTTGGATGCGTACCGTGGATCATCGTAAAGGTTGCCGACCAGAACCTGAAGGTTCCCCTTGAATAGACCTGTTCCGACAGCGATGAGCAGCAGGGCCGCGAGCATCATGGTGACTCCAAACCCGTTGGCCGCTGTAGGGACTGCCAGTACCAGATAACCGATGAACATCACGCAGATGCCCGTCACGACGCATTTTCCGAATCCGATTTTGTCCGCGAGCCATCCTCCCACGACCGGCATAAAATAGACCGCCGCGAGGAAGATTGAATATACCTGGCTGGCCGTTGACTGCTCCCATCCGAACTTAGCCTGGAGGAACAGCATGAAGATGGCCAGCATCGTGTAGTAGCCGAAGCGCTCGCCCGTGTTGGCGAGGGCGAGCGCGAATAAACCTTTCGGTTGGTTTTTGAACATACTATGTTACTTTGTTACTTTCTCAAGCCACTTGACCATGCCGAGCATAACGCCCATTGCCAGGAGGCACATGCAGAGGAACACGCTCCAGCAGGCCCACAGAGGCATCTTGTTGTACATCAGAGGGCCGATCCACAAGAAGAGGTTGCCCACCGCGGTGGCGCCGAGCCAGAGTCCCTGGCAAAGTCCGAGAAGGTGCTTCGGGGCGACCTTCGACACGAACGAGAGACCCAGAGGAGAGATGAAGAGTTCCGCTACCGTGAGGAAGAAATAGGTCGCTATAAGAACCCAAGGTCCGGCCTTCATCGTGGCCTGCTGGGCGACTTCCATACCTCTGAAATCGGTGGCTGAAGGGTAACCCATCACGCCTGAGAATATCGCGAGGAACAGATAGGCGGTCGCCGCGATTCCCATTCCGTAGGCGATCTTGCGAGGGGTCGAGATCTGCTTGCCTCTCTTCCCGAGCGCGCCGAAGATCCACATGATGATCGGGGTCAGCACGATCACGAAGAACGGATTGACCGCCTGCCATATTTCCGGAGCGATCTTGTCCGTGTTGACGAAGTCACGCGCGAAGAGCGAGAGGGACTGTCCGTTCTGGTGGAACGCGAGCCAGAAGAAGATCACAACGCCGAGAACCGCGAACAGGGCGTACATCCTCTGCTTGATCTCCTTTGCCATGGTGGCCTTCTCCTCGGCGGTGTAGCCGGCATTGGCGGAGGCTGCCTTCTTGGCAGGAGTAGGGAATTTCTTCTTGTTGGCAAGGAATATCACAAGAGAGATCATCATGGCCACGACGGAGGCGATGAAGGAATAGTGGATACCGGCGTTGAACACGTCCAGATAGTTTGTGCAGAACTGTCCGATGGCCTCACCGCCCTGTGCAAGGACAGCAGGATCGGCACCGGCCTTGGCTGCCTCGTCGAGGAAGTTCTGCGAGGTGGTGCCGTTGCTGATGAACTCATGGCAGAGTCTAGGGAGCTGTGAGTTGTAGATGAATCCGTTGACTTTCAGCCACCAGCTTCTCAGAAGAGGAGCCACGAACGGAGCCACGAGGCCTCCGATGTTGATGAACACGTAGAAGATCTGGAAACCGGAGTCGCGCTTTCCCTGTGCCTCTTTGAGAGCCTCGGGACCCTGCTTGGCGGCCTCGGCCTCGAAATTGTCGTACATCTGTCCGACGATCGCCTGGAGGTTGCCCTTGAACAGACCGTTGCCGAACGCGATCAGGAAGAGAGCGAAGCAGGTCAGCGGCAGCAGCCACGCCTTGTTCTCAGGTGTCGCGAGGATCGGAACGGAGAGAACCACATAGCCCAACGCCATAATGATGAGACCTTTCTGGATGGTTCCCTTGTAGTTCTGCGTGCGGTCGGCGATGATACCTCCCACAAGGCTGAGAATGTATATTCCCGCATAGAAGAATGAGTAGATGAGCCCTCCCGTCTCGTCGCTCAGCCCGAACTTCGAACAAAGGAAGAGTGTGAGAACCGCATTCATAATGTAGTACCCGAAGCGCTCGCCCATGTTGCTCAGCGCCGCTGAAATCAGTCCTTTAGGATGTCCTTTCATACAATGTTGTTTACTTTTAAATTATTTGTGTTATTAATATTTCATTCTATGCCCCGCTTGGCTCTCCGTTTGGCTGTCATACGTGCGTCCAAAATCCATCTCTCTCTCTTCCTGCTCGCATAACAAGTTACTAATATACGCAAAACTCCTCAACTCACCAAATTTATGTCGTAGGCCGACTCTATGGCAATTATGTGAACATCGCAGGCCGCGCATAGCCAATGTCAGGATCTGTTCGTAGCCGTATAATCAAACGGGCAGTCAATGACAGCTTATCCCTCGGTATTTGCCATCCATACCTATGATGTGAAATCATCGTAGTCTTTGTCGAGAATCTTCCAGATGCCGTTTTTGCGTCCGCCTTCACGGGCGATGAGGTGTAATTCAGTGAGCCTTCTCAAGTACTTCTGGACTTGTCTGGTAGATACACCTAAATTCTCTGCAATAGCCGTGATGTTGATTTGAGGGTTCGTTGAAATCAACTTATATATGCGTCTTTGGGCTTTTACGAACTCTTTTGTGAACTGTGGTGGTTCTTTTACGAACCCTTTTACGAACCTTTTTGTGGCATCGGATGCGTCGTTAGCGACATCTTTTACGACATCGGTGCCGTAGTTGAGATTCCAGAGGGTTACGTGGAACTCGGTGGTTGACTTCTTAAAAGTCTTTACAATATTAATAATTAAACTAATGAATCCCCATAAACCTCCTAGAGAGCCAATTCCACCTAGTATTACTTTTGTGAATTATACCATCGTGCTGGCTTGCTGGAAGACGCGGGAGTTGACGAAATTGCGGAAGGTCTCGTTGTCGAGGTAGTTACGGGCAAATTCGGTGTTTTCGGCCATCATATTGATGACTATCTGGAACAGGTCGGTATTGCATTGGAGCTGGGCCGTGTCGCTGTCAGAATTATGGACAGCATTGACAAATGATTCGCTTTTCGCAAGAAGGGCCGGGAGCTGTTGGATCTGCGCGCGGACGGTGTCAGCGTGCTCCCATTCGATGCCTCCGTAGAGAGTGTTGAAGTCCTCGATTATTTTTGAAAGAGATTCCATCTGAGGCTCTGGCTTGCCTCCGCCAATAGTTACCGGCACCGGGTCAATTTCGGCGTTCGAGTCAGAGAGTGACAAATTAACCTCTTCCTGTTCGACAATACGGTATTTGTCGAAGTCTATGGATTCGATAAGGCCTTCGGTCCAGTCATCGATTGCCAGTTTCGGCAGTTTCGTTCCCAGATAATAGTAGAAATGGTAGAGCTTTTCCCATTCCTGGCTGATGAACGGCATCACAGCAGCGAGGAAAGGATAAGTACGTACATAACTCTTGATGGCGCTTTTACACTTTATTTGTTGTTCTCCGGAGAGTTCGTCTTTGAATCTGGCAACACAACGGTTGATTATTGCATCAAGGTCCTCACGTGGCGCGGATGTCCAATAGAGTTTGTTGAACTCTAAGACATCTTCATCAGTGTAGATATTGGCATCTTCTACAATTTCGATGAGGTCGTTGAGTTTGTTCGGGTCTGTCTCGTGTGAGAGCGATGTGCCTTTATAATATGTCTGAAATGCACGCTGAATGTCCTCCGGGTCATTGGCGAAGTCCAGGATGAATGTGTCCTTTTTCTTTGGATGACAACGGTTGAGACGCGATAAGGTCTGCACGGCCTTTACATCGGAAAGCTGTTTGTCAACATACATTGTGTGCAGAAGCGGCTGATCATAACCGGTCTGAAATTTGTTGGCCACGACAAGGATACGATACGGGTCTTTTTCTATCTTCTTTTCGATTTCAGATGACGGGAACCCGTTTATTATCGCTTCTGTAACCATCTTTCCACAATATTCCTTTTCTCCTGAGAAAGCGACGATGGCTTTATATGGGCTGTGCATTTCTTCCAGCTGCTTTGTTATGGCATAGTAAAACTCAATGGCGCGGATGATGCTGGAGGTTACGACCATTGCACGCGCCTGACCGCCGACTTTATGCGCGCCGATGACTTTGTCGAGGAAATGATTGACGATGATAAGGGATTTTTCCTTGATAGTCTGAGGCTGACGCTCCACGAATCCTCGCATTTTCTTGGATGCCTGATTCTTGTCAAATTCGGGATCGGCCTCTATTGATTTAATAATCTTATAATAGCTCTTATATGGAGTATAGTTACGCAGTACATCCATAATGAAGCCTTCCTCTATGGCCTGCTTCATTGTGTACTCGTGGAACGGGATGTGTCCTGTTTGACCATCCGGATGCTGGACAGGAGTCCCGAACATCTCCAGGGTTTTGTTCTTCGGTGTGGCGGTGAAGGCGTAATAATTGACATTCGGAGCCATCTTGCGCCCTTTGATGATTTTCAGGATGCGGTCTTCTATGTCTTCTTCCTCGTTCTCAGAGTTGCCGGAAACCACGATGTTCATATCGGCGGACATCGCTCCATTCTGGGAACTGTGTGCTTCATCAATGATGATGGCGAAATTCATGTTTCCCAATGAACCGCCGATGGTGTCCAGAATGAACTGAAACTTGTGGATGGTGGTGATTATTATTTTCTTGCCACCTTGCAAGGCTTCTTTTAATGATGCCGAGTCCTCTGCCCAGGCGACTATGTTGGAGAGACGTTTGAAAGCGGTGATGTTGCCACGTATCTGTTTGTCAAGATTGATGCGGTCCGTAACCACTATGACAGAATCCACGATATTCTCGTCATCCTCGACAAGTGTCACGAGCTGATATGCAAGCCACGTGATGGTGTTGCTCTTGCCGGAACCGGCACTATGCTGAATCAGAAAGCGCTGACCGATTGGATTGGAGCGAGTCTCGAAAAGGAGCTTGCGGACACAATCAAGCTGGTGATAGCGTGGCCATATAACTCGCTTTACCGGTTTCGGCTTGCCCTCTTCTTCTTTTTCTATTACTTGTGCATAATTTTCCAGAATGTCTGCGAGAGAGTCTTTTGTCAGAACTTCCTGCCAAAGGTATTCCGTGAGAATCTTGGATTCTCTCCACGGGTTTCCTGCACCTCCGTTTACCCCTTTGTTGAACGGCAAGAACCAGCTGTCCTTGCCTTTCAGCTCGGAGCACATCATTATCTGCTCGTCATCAATAGCAAAATGGACCGCGCAGCGACGAGGTGCAAAGAGAGGGTCTGTGGCCGGACGGTCATCTTGATATTGTTTTATGGCATTTTTAACAGTCTGCCCTGTGTAATGATTCTTAAGTTCAGCTGTGATTATAGGGAAACCGTTGATGAATATGCAGACATCGAGAGCGTCAAGGGTGTTTTCTGCGGAATGGTGAAGCTGACGTGTGACACTGAAGATGTTCCTCTGGTAAAAGTCTATTGCTGACGGATTCAGTTCTGATGGAATAGGGTAGTATAAGTCGAACAGAAGTCCGTTGAAACGGAATCCTTTGCGTAGCACATTCGTGATTCCGTCAGCTGCGATTTTGTCGGACAGACGGCGAAAGAAATTGCGTCTTTGGCTTTCTGGGCCAAAGCACATAGTCTGCTCCACTTTATCTGGCTGCGTGGAACGGATGAAACGTTCGACACGACCCGGATCGAGAGTGTATTCCCGGTCAAAGTCCGCGGACTGCCCCTGTTCGTAACCGTTATGGTTACGGAGGTATTCCACCATTATGGTCTCAAGACCTTTTTCTGTCATATCCGTGTGCGGCATAGGCTATTGGATTTGCTCGCCTCTGACATCTATCTGTCCGGTTACAACATCGGATATCAGACGCTGTTTATATTCAGTAAGACGGTCGATCTCTGACTCTAAAGATTGAATCATAACCTCAATTTTTTTGATTTTATTATCAACGAAAGATACGATTGCTTTTTGTTCTTCGAGAGGAGGAATCGGCAAATATAGTTTTCGGATACCATTATAGTTGAGGCTTTGTCGTAATCCGCCGCCCATACTATAAAACAATTTCTTAATGTCGAATGAGTGAAGTGTATAATAGAAATACTCAGGTAATATATATATTGTATCAACTTCAACCGCTATATAGGCTGAAGTGATAATCCCAGTTTCCTTTGATAAGCCAACCCTTAAACTTTTGTGGTCGTTTTGCAAATCAGTAAAGCGGAAAACAATATTCCCAGGTTCAATGATTTGGTAGGTGTCAAAAGATGCTGGGAGCAGCCCTTCCGTAGTGTTTATATCTTTATGGACAATCTTTCCGTAACTTAGGGATAGAAGGTTCTGATGATGTATGTCCTTGTTTGATATATAATGTTCGTGAGCGACTTGGAAAAGATACTTCATGTCCCAATGGACAGGTATCTGTCCTATCCACGGAATACCGCTGTCCTTCATCGGGACATCGGGGTTGAGACCTTGCGTGACTACGGAGGCGATTTCTGCTTGCTTTAATTCGTTGAGAGTTTGTAACTCTCTCTCTCTCTGGCATTTACAATTTTCAATTAAAGTTATTCTTTTATCAAGGTGGGCGACTATCTTCTCTTGTTCGGCAATAGAGGGAATTAATATAGCCGTTTTCTTTAATATTGATTTATTTATGCTATAAACTTTGACACCGTTAACAAGAGATTGAACTTGACTTTTCCAACAGTTGGATTGGAAAAGGTATGCCCAATAGCGGGAATTTTCTACCATTGTCGGTCGAGCGATTACGATGTGGTACCCGGCGAATAGTGGCTTACTGTAATCATTAAATGCATAGTTTCCAGCACCCGCAATGTCTTCTGACGTGTCTGCGAAAACAAAATCACATTTTCTTAGAAGATTCTGTGGATTGGTGTCTAACCATCTATTGGATACATATCTGATTAGTGAATCGCTTAAAGTTACTCCCAGATTTAATTTGGAATGAACCTGCCCATAACTAATAACGGCTATTCCTTCCTTTGTCAAATCCGCTTTCGTTATAGGGAGCCCTTTGCCAAAAGAGAAATGTTTTCCAAAGCTTTCGATATTCCAATGTTCCGGAATTTCCGGCAACCATTGGATGCCGGTTGGCTTATACTTCTCGTACCTCTTCATACTTTGTCCTCCTTTTCAGCAAGAGCTCGTAAAAGCATCATTCCTTTGGTTGTCAGAAGGTATTTCTGGCGGGGATGCCTCGGCGAATCAGGATACAGCGCTCGTATGAAACCGTCGCCTATTGACGGAGAAAGATAGACTTTCAGGAAATTGTCCCGTCCTTTCAGCCCGATGCTCTCCATCATCTCTTTCACGGACAACTCCTTGTCCCCTATAGTGCGGATCAGGACCTCGATGTTCGGATTATCCGTGTGGAACTTGTCCCGTACTTGTCCTGAACTTGTCCCGAGCTTGTCCTGAACTTGTCCTGCCCCGAAATCCAAGTTCGGCTGTACGCTCCACTCTGGAGAGGGATTGATGTGGAGGTAGCGGTTCCTCAGGTCCCAATGTTCGCCGAGGAGCAGGTTGCGGAAGAAGCGCTCAAGATAGACCGGGGAATAGTCGATGCCTTTCACAAGATTCTTATAGTTTGCCCGCACCAGAGCATTTCGGAAATACCAGGAATGGTCTGCGAAAAGGTCATTGTTGATGTCGAAGCCTACGGAGCGGAGGTATTGAATGGTAAAGACGGCGGTGGTGCGCGTGTTTCCTTCGCAGAATGCGTGGATTTGCCAAATCCCTGAGACAAACCCCGTCAGGTGGGCGATCATTTCATCTCTGGAGATTCCTTTGTAGGAGAATGAGCGTTCCTGTTCGATGTCATATTCCAAGGCCTGGTGCAGATCCTCCCAGTTCAGGTAGCTGACGGACGCGCCTTCCAGCACCCATTCTTTCTTCGAGATGTCATAGTCGCGAATCCGCCCGGCGTGTTTGAATACTCCGTCAAAAATTCTTCGGTGCAGAGATATGATACCGTTCGCGCTGAAATCGAATGTCCCGGAGGACAGGATTTTAGTGATGTTTACCGAGACTTTGTCCGCTTCTTCATTGTCCGCATCTCCTGAATTATGCGTGGTCTTGGAGATATAGTATTGCTTCAGGAGTTCACGGGCTTCATCTATGGTTATGTCGCCTTCGATGTTCCTGCGTGCTGTCTGCTGAAGGTATTCGGATGTCTTCAGCCCATCCACAGCCTGCAGTCCTATTGCGACGCGCCAAGCCTCCGCCCTGTCTTTTTGGGCGGGTTCTCCTTGCCGGATGTACTGGTTGAAGTCAAGATATGTCTGCATTATCTTTCCAATATTTCATTAAGAAGTCCTTCTGTGCTCTTTTCGATGTCCCGTATGTCGGCAGTTATTTCCGCAATGGAACGGAGCTGCACGGGTTTATAGAAGTATTTCGTAAAACTCAGTTCATATCCGATCGTCGGTTCTCCGAAGACTTCTTCCGGCTCGTAGGGGAGAACTTCGTTCTTGTGAAATGCTTCAATGCCACCGGGATAGGTAAATGGAATCTGCTCCACCTCGCCTTTGACTTTAGCCATCTTTGCTTTGCCCTTCTTGTCCTTGATGACATTGCCGCTTTCGTCTTTTGCCGGCTTGAAGAGCTCGACTTCCCAGTAACCGAATTCTTCGTTGGGGAAGATTTTGCTATATTCATTCTCTTCGAACGCCATAAGCAGATCGAGGATCTTCTTGCGGTCATCATCGTTGGTCTCGCAGTTCTTCTCTCCGAGATTCTTGCGCAAAGGCGTTTTGATGGCTGTGGCATCGATGAGTTGGACTTTGCCTTTCCTGCGAGCCTCTTTACGGTTGGTGACAATCCAGATGTAAGTGCCGATGCCTGTATTGTAGAAGTCTTTCTCCGGCATCGCGATGATGGCTTCCAGCATATCATTCTCAATGATGAATCTGCGCAGATTGCTTTCTCCGCCACCGGCATCGCCGGTGAAGAGCGACGATCCGTTATGAACCTCGACAATGCGTGTACCCAGTTTTGTACCGTGCTTCATACGGCTTACATTGTTCGCAAGGAAGAGCATCTGCGGGTCACCGATGCCTGGAATCACATTGAAATCCGGATTATCATCATAGACGAACTTAAAACGAGGGTCGGATATTTTCTTTTTCTCACTATCGGCAAGTCCCCATTTCTTCAGGTCCTCTTTCCAAGGAGTGCCGAACGGGGGATTCGAAATGCAGAAGTCATATGTCTCACCTTTGTGACCGTCTTCCGAAATTGTGGAACCGAATGCTATGTACTGGCGTGATGAACCGTTGAGAATGTAGCTGAAAGAACGGCATTCGCCGGAAATCATAAGGTCGGCTTTGCAGGTGGCGAATGTTTCCGGCTGAAGTTCCTGCCCGAAAATGTTGATGTTGATTTTTCGACCCCGTTCTTTTGCCATCCGCTTCATTTCCTCTTCGCTGATGGTCAGGATGCCGCCGGTACCGCAGGCTCCATCGTAAATGCTGTAGGTGCTATCTTCAATCTGGTCTGCCACAGGGAGTATGGCGAGGTCAGCCAACAGCTTCACGTAGTCTCTTGGTGTGAAGTGCTCTCCGGCTTCGGTGACGTTGTTTTCCTCGTTGAACTTACGAAGAAGTTCCTCAAAGAGGGTTCCCATCATATGATTGTCGAGGGCTGGAAGAATTTCATTTCCTTTTTCGTCCAAGACTGGCTTGATGCTGAGGTTGATGGTGCTGTCGGTGAACTTGTCTATAATCGAACCAAGACGCTCTGCATCAGTAAGGTTATCCACTTGCTGACGAAGACGGAATTTGTCTATGATGTCCTGAACGTCTTTACTGTAGCCGTTAAGGTATTCGATAAAGTTCATCTTCAGGCGCTTAGGATCAACTTCGGCCTTCAGTTTCTTCATCGTAAAATGTGATGTGTTGCAGAAAGGGTAGCCAGTGGTCTGAAATAGAACTGGTTCCTGATTGGAAATGCCGGCAGCATCCAAGGCCTTTTTGCGTTCCAGAACCGCGTCTTTTGTCGGCTCCAGCAGAATATCAAGACGGCGGAGAACCGTCATCGGCATTATGATTTTCTTGTAATCTCCTTTCTCGAACGCGTGTACCAGAACATCATTCGCGATGTTCCAGATGAAAGAGAACAGATGGTTGTATTGCGCTGTATTCATTAGTTTACTGTTATGTTCGGCACCCAAAGATGTCTCATATTAATTTTTGTGTAATTACATTATTTTTCCGAGGTTTCCGAAATAACAAAAATAGTGATTTTTTAGGAGCTTTATGCAGAATATTCATAAAATCAGCTTCAATATTTGATAATGAAATAGTCAGGCGAAAGATTCGGAAATACGAGGAATCCAGGTACGCCGTTTCTGAGTTCTCGTTCCCATAACCGAAAAATTGCCTAAATTTACACCCAAAACAGAAACGCAGATGGAAATCGATGAATTGGAACGTGGCCGGCTGAGGAGCAAAGTGCTGAACTTCCTTAAGGCCAATTATATTGAATATAAGTTGTACGAGCATCCGGCATTGTGCTCGGTGGAGGAGTGTCTGGCGTATTGGGGGAACATTCCTGACGCGACGCATTGCAAGAACCTTTTTCTGCGGAACCATAAGGGGAACAGGCACTACCTTGTGAGTATGGAATGCCATAAGACGCTCGACATCCATAGCCTGGAGCATACGTTGAAGCAGGGAAAACTGTCTTTCGCGTCGGAGGAAAGGATGGTTCGATGCCTTGATCTGCATCCTGGGTCGGTGTCGGCCTTCGGACTTATCAATGACATCGATCCGAAGGATGCGGATCCCAAGGAACTCTTCCCGAACGGTCACCGTGTCAAATATTACATTGACAGCACGTTGCGTACCGCCGACAAGATAAGTTTCCACCCTTGCGAGAACACGGCCAGCGTCGTGATCTCAGGCGCGGACTTCTTGCGTTTCCTGTCAATCTGGGGCGGCGAGGTGGAATGGTTGGAAATATGATGGGGTCCTGACCTCAATTAAATTTCATATTGACCTCCTCTTTCATTATATTTGCCTGATGTGCGACAGATTGTAGAAAGATGAAGATTTTGACGAAACTGATGCAAGGACTTCTGAGGGTGATCTCGGCGCTTCCGCTGGGATTCCATTACGCGTGGGCGGGCTTCTTTGCCTGGCTGCTGCGTGATGTGATGCACTATCGGCGTGATGTCGTGATGATCAACCTCTCCCGCGCTTTCCCTGACAAGAAATACAAGGAACTGAAGCAAATCTCCAATGCCTTCTACAAGCATTTCGGCGAGGTGATAGCCGAGACCATCTGGTTCGGCGGATGCCGCAATCCTGAAAGGCTGCACAGGAAACGTCTGGTTGAATATACCAACCTGGACACCGTGGAGGCCGCGCTTGCCGAGAGCCCCGGGGTTGTTGTCTTGAACAGCCATTTCGGCAACTGGGAACTAACCGGTGGCTGCCTGACTTACGACTACAGGCCGGACTCTGAGCGGTCAAAGATGGAGGCAAATGACATCATCGCCGTTTATAAGCCTTTGAGCAGCAAGATGTGGGACGAGATAATGCGGGTCAACCGCTGCGCTCCGGTTCTGCGTTACGGCTACACCGGTTACGTCAGTTCCGTGAACCTCCTGCGTTTCGCCTTGTCTCACAAGGAGGACAAGAAAATCTACATAATCCCGACCGACCAGTGCCCTTACCGGAACTCTACGGTGAATGACGTTGTGGACTTTATGCACCAGCCGACCCGGACGATGCTCGGCGGCGCGTCGATCGCCCACAAACTGCACTACAGCGTCTTCTATATGAGCCTGATTCCGGTCTCCCGAGGCCACTACGAATGGACCTTCAAGGAAATATGCCGCGACGCCTCGACGATGACCCCTCACTCGATAATGCAGGAATATTACAGCCTGCTTCAGGCCGATCTGGAAAAACACCCGGAGAACTACCTCTGGACGCACAAAAGATGGAAATGACAAAAATTTTATGAATATGAAGAATTACCGCACAGTATCGCTTCTCTGTCTGGCCGCCGCTTTGCTGCCAGAGGGAAGAATCTCGGCCCAGGATCCCGTAGGAACCGTTTCCTACGCCCTTCCTCAGACCACCATCACGATCGAGGTGGAGGCCGTCCGTGAATATTTCTATGCAGGCCCTTACGCCAAGTACGCCCAGAAATATCTTGGCGTTGACGCCCGTCAGGCAGACCAGACCACCTGCACGCTCAGCACGGTCCGTATGACCCCGTACATCGAGGCCGACCAGAATTTCCGCTACTATGTCAATCCGGACAAGGCCACGCAGTCTTTCCTTTCGCTTACCTCCCAGGGACTTATCGCGGTCAATGACGGAAGTTTCGGCGAGAGCGCCGAGTGGAGGTTCACCACGCAGGCCGGGGCTGATTTCAACGGAAAGGGTGTAAGCTCCAACCTTACATCCGAGGCCGCCACGCTTTACCGTGGAGTCAAGGAGGACGCTTCCTACAACCGCATCGCCGTGCAGCAGAATATGGTTGTCCAGAAGTCCCTTGAGCAGAGGGCCAAGGAGGCAGCCGACATGATATTCAATCTTCGTCAGAAAAGGGTTCAGATCGTCACAGGCGACACCGACGCCACTTACAGTGGTGAGGCTATGGGGGCGGCCCTCAAGGAAATCTCCGCTCTGGAGAAGGAATATATGTCCATGTTCATCGGCTACAGCGATTTCCAGACCCAGAAACTCAAATGCGATGTCGTTCCTGTAAAGAACAGAAAGTCTCAGACCTACGTGGCGTTCAGAATCTCAGATACAGACGGAATCGTCTCGGCAGACAATATGTCCGGAAAACCTTACCTTTTGGAGATTGTCCCTCAGCCGATCGGAGAGGCTTCCGGCAAGGGTGCCCAAGCAAAGTCGAATGTGGCCATCTACAGGATTCCGGCCATCTGCACAGTCCGTCTTTCCGATGGAGTGACCTCGTTCCTTCAGGACAGGATGGCCATCTACCAGCTCGGGACCGAGGGCTATTTCCCGCTTTCAAAGTAATCCGGAAAAAATATTCAGCAAACATTAAAGAATACATATTCACATATTAATAGAATAACGCTATGACAATTAAAGATTTGCAGCCAAAGGCCGTTTGGGAGAACTTCTACGGCCTGACAAGGGTTCCTCGTCCTTCAAAGCACGAAGGCAAGGTTCAGGACTATCTCCTGGGCTGGGGAAAAGAACACGGTGTTGACGTGAAGAAGGACGACACCGGCAACATCATATTCACAGTTCCGGCCACTCCAGGCTACGAGAACCGCAAGGGAGTGATAATGCAGGCCCACATGGACATGGTTCCGCAGAAGACCGCTGACACGAAGCACGACTTCCTCACTGATCCTATCGAGACCGAGATAGACGGGGAGTGGGTGACCGCGAAGGGAACTACCCTCGGAGCCGACAACGGAATCGGAGTCGCTCTCGCTCTTTCCGTTCTTCAGGACAAGACTTTGAGGCACGGCCCGCTTGAGGCTCTCATCACCTACGATGAGGAGACCGGCATGACCGGAGCCAACTCGCTCAAGGCCGGAATATTAAAGGGAGACATTCTTCTGAACCTTGACTCTGAGGAGGAAGGCGAGCTTTGCACCGGTTGCGCCGGTGGAGTTGACGGCGCGGCTGACTTCGCTTACAGAACATATAAGACTCCTGAAGGATTCGTCGGCTACAAGATCACCGTCAAGGGACTCAAGGGCGGACACTCCGGAATGGACATTTCCCTCTTCAGGGGCAACGCCAACAAGATCATCTGCCGTCTTCTCGAAGCCGTAATCTCTGAATATGACGTGAAGGTCGCGTCCATCACCGGTGGATCCCTCCGCAACGCCATCCCGTTCGAGGCCGAGGCCGAGATTCTCGTCCCGTCAGCGGACTCCCGTAAGGTCAAGGCTCTCGTTGAGAAGAAGTTCGAGGAGTCCAAGTTCGAGTACCAGTACTCAGACCCGGAGATGATTCTCATCTATGAGAAGCAGAGCGCTCCGGCTGCCCGTTACATCAGCCCTAAGGTGATCGGCAAGGCTGTCAAGGCCATCCTTGCCTGCCCTCACGGAGTCCAGAGGATGAGCGACACTCTTCCTGGCCTGACCGAGACCTCTACCAATATGGCTATCGTCCGCACCCAGAAGGGACATCTCACGGTTCACTCCTTGACCCGCAGCTCGATCGACGCGGCCAAGATGTATCTCGCCGACTCGATCCGTTACGTATTTGAGCTCGCCGGCGCGAAATATTCGACATCAGGCGCTTACAGCGGTTGGGCTCCGAAACTCGGCACTCCGATGATCAAGGTTCTGGAGGACACCTTCAAGAGCCTCTTCGGAAAGGAACTCAAGATCACGGCCACCCACGGAGGACTTGAGTGCGCCATTATGGGAGCCAAGTATCCGAACTGGGAGATGGTTTCCATAGGACCTACCATCCTCTATCCTCACTCTCCGGACGAGCGCGTGAACATCGCTTCCGTCGCCGAGACCTGGAAGTTCCTCGTCGCCGTGCTTGAGAATATTCCTGAAAAGTAATTTGTCTTGACCTCTAATTTGCGAAAGTTGAGATAATTGACTATATTTGCAGTCCTTTTGGGTTGGCATACGTCCCCGAAAGGACTGCAATTTATTTATTATTAAACAATTAAGTCAAATGTTAAAACAGTACGAGACCGTTTTCATCGCAACTCCCGTTTTGTCTGAACAACAGATGAAGGAAGCGGTTGCCAAGTACACAAAACTGATCGCCGACAATGGTGGCGAGGTAGTGTACGAGGAGGACTGGGGACTTCGTCAGCTGGCATATCCAATCCAGCACAAGACCTCAGGATTCTATTATCTTATCCAGTTCAAGGCTGAGCCAAGCTTCATCGCCACCCTTGAGACCCAGTATTTCCGTGATGAGAGGATCATCAGGTTCCTTACCGTGGCTCTTGACAAGCACGCCGAGGCTTACGCCGCGAAGAGAAGGGAGAACAGGAACAAGCCTGCCGCTCCTAAGGCTGAGGAGACTCCTGCCGAGGCTCCGGTAGCCGCTGAAGAGAAAACAGAGGAAAACGCATAATCAAGGAGGAATGAATTATGGCACAGAATGACGCACAGAACGCAGGAATCCGCTATCTCAATCCTCCTACAGTAGAGGTTAGGAAGAAGAAGTACTGCCGTTTCAAGAAGGCAGGTATCAAGTATGTTGATTACAAGGACGCTGAGTTCCTTAAGAAGTTCCTCAACGAGCAGGGTAAGATTCTCCCTCGCCGTATCACCGGTACTTCTCTGAAGTTCCAGAGGAAAGTCGCTCAGGCAGTGAAGAGGGCTCGTTCCCTTGCTCTGCTTCCTTATGTAACTGACCTTCTTAAATAATAGGAGAGCGAGATTATGAAGATCATTTTGAAGAAAGAAGTTGCCAATCTCGGCGAGGCCGGAGATGTGGTAGAGGTAAAGTCAGGTTACGGCCGCAACTACCTTATCCCTCAGGGATTCGCTTGCGCCGCCACTCAGTCCGCTCTTAAGCAGCTTGAGGAGACAAAGCGCCAGAGGGCTCACAAAGAGGCCAAGCTTATCGCTGACGCCGAGGCTCTCGCAGCCAAGATCGAGGCCACACCTGTCAAGGTGGCCGTAAAGGTCAGCGAGTCCGGCAAGATCTACGGTTCTGTCACTACAGCTCAGATCGAAGAGGCTCTCAAGGCCGCTGGTGTAGAGGTTGACAAGAAGAACATCACCCTCGGTGAGATCAAGACCGTAGGCGAGTACGAAGGCACTGTCAAGTGCTACAAGGCTGTCAAGGCCACCGTAAAGGTAACCGTTGAGGCCGAGGCCTAATCCCAAGTTTATGTGAAGCCGATTTTGGCTGACAATATTTTAGACCGCAGATTTCCTGCGGTCTTTTTTCGTCTCTCTTTAGCAACGAAATCACGTTAAAATGTTGCCACGGATCTCTTCTTAACCTTCTCGGGCAACGCTCGGGGCCCAGAAAGCGCAGAGTTGCACAAAATTGCTTCCGTCGCATTGCTTTTTATCTCTGACGGGGGCATATATATCGCAAAATGTTCTCGACGAGGTGGTACTTATCTTTGAGAAACAGTCTCGATTGACTAACAATGTGTTACAAATTATTGCTAGTCATGGCAGGAGAGCAACGTTTTGTAACTTATTTATTAATAGGATTTTATCAATTATAGCCGTGTGAGAGACGTCTCTGAACGGTAACGATTTATGGCGTTTTTGTTGCTTAAGAGGTATTTCATGCTCTTTTCGGCAACGTTTTGTGGGTGAAGTGTTACCCAGGAGTGCGAGTTCAAAGAATGATGGCATATTCATAGATGCGAAGGGCAATGGAGGCGGAATATTCCGGCACTTGAATATTCATTAGCATATTCATTAACCTTTAGAGGAAAGGTTGGAGTTGAAAGGAAATTTTTTTTACTTTTGTTTGGACAAACTGCCATGATGGAATCGTTTGTCTGCTTGCTTTCCAGGCAGGCGTGACCAGGATTATTAACACGTTAATGAAGATTAGTTCTTGAATATGAAAGAATACATCATCGCCCTGGATCAGGGCACGAGCTCGTCAAGAGCCATTGTTTTCAATAAGAGGGGCGAGGCTATGGCTGTTCGCCAGAAGGAATTCACACAGCATTTCCCGAAGCCGGGGATGGTGGAGCACGATCCGATGGAGATCTGGGCCACCGAATATGCGATGATGACTGAGGCGGTCACATCGCTTGGACTTGGGGGAGCGGACATCGCCGCCATCGGAATCACCAACCAGCGCGAGACCACTATCGTGTGGGACGCCGAGACAGGAAAACCTGTTTATAATGCCATCGTGTGGCAGGATAGAAGGACTTCTGAATATTGCGACTCGCTCAAGGCCGTGGGAGTGACGGATATGATCCGCCGCAAGACCGGCCTCATCATCGACGCTTATTTCTCCGGAACGAAGATACGCTGGATCCTTGAGAATGTACCGGGAGCCCGTGAGCGTGCCGAGCAGGGAAAGCTTCGCTTCGGTACAGTGGACAGTTGGCTGGTGTGGAACCTGACCGGCGGACACGAACACATCACGGACGTGAGCAACGCCTCCCGTACGATGCTGTTCAACATCAACACACTGGAATGGGATGAAGAACTTCTTGATCTTATGAATATTCCCGCATCGATGATGCCGCAGGTCAAATCCTCATCGGAAGTTTATGGAGAGACTGATCTTTTAGGCGGAAACGTTCCTGTCGCGGGAATAGCCGGTGACCAGCAGGCCGCCCTGTTCGGTCAGATGTGCACCGAGCCGGGATCCGTCAAGAACACTTACGGCACAGGTTGTTTCTTGCTGATGAACACAGGTGAGAAGCCGATAATGTCTAAGAACAACCTTCTCGCCACCATCGCGTGGAAGATCGGCGACAAGGTGAACTATGCCCTTGAAGGGTCTATATTCGTTGCCGGCTCTGTCGTTCAATGGCTTCGTGACGGCCTTGGAATCATCAAGAGTTCATCTGAGGTTGAGACTCTTGCGGCCTCTGTACCGGACAATGGTGGAGTCTATATGGTGCCTGCGTTGACGGGACTTGGTGCTCCGTACTGGGATCAGTATGCTAAAGGCGGGATATTCGGAATAACCCGTGGAACCACGGCGGCACACATCGCCAGAGCGGCTCTTGAAGGCATCGCATTCCAGACAATGGACATTGTCTCGGCTATGGAGAAGGATTCCGGAATCCATCTCGGGGAATTAAAAGTGGATGGCGGCGCGTCCCGCAACAACCTTATGATGCAGTTCCAGTCCGACATCCTTGGCGCCAAAGTCATAAGGCCTAAAGTGACCGAGACGACGGCTCTCGGTGCGGCTTACCTTGCCGGGCTGGCTGTCGGCTTCTGGGAGAGCCTTGATGATGTGAAGAAGCAATGGGAGGCAGACAGCGTCTTCACTCCTTCGATGGATGAGGATGCCGTCAAGGCGGCCAAAGCCGGATGGGCCGACGCTATCGGACGAACATTAACCAAGAAGTAGTGAATATTATGAATCCATATTTCGCCGAGTTTCTCGGCACACTTGTACTAATCCTTATGGGTGACGGAGTCTGCGCCTGCTCCAGTCTTGAGAAATCCAAAGGCAAGGGCGCCGGTTGGGTAGTGATAACCTTGGCGTGGGGCTTTGCCGTGATGTGCGGAGTTTTCATTGCGGGACCATATTCAGGTGCGCATCTCAATCCTGCCGTGGCAATCGGTCTGGCGGTGGCGGGCTCGTTCCCTTGGGCTTCGGCTCTTGGCTACATCATCGCCCAGATGCTCGGTGGCTTCTGCGGCGCCGCCCTTGTTTGGGCTTTCTATAAAGACCATTTTGATGCTACGGACGATCCGGACACGAAACTCGGTACATTCTGCACGATGCCGGCCATCTACAATCCGGCGAGGAACTTCTTCTGCGAGTTCGTCGGAACCTGGCTGCTGGTGTTCTGCATCCTGATGTTCTCCGTTAGTGGCAACACCTCGGAAGTCGGCCTTGGCGCGAGCGGCTCGTTCCCTGTCACAATGCTCATTATGGCGATCGGTATGTCCCTTGGAGGTGCGACAGGCTACGCGATCAATCCGGCAAGGGATCTTGCCCCGCGTATCGCCCATGCCGTTCTTCCTTTCAAGAGCCCTAAGCGTGACAGCGGCTGGAACTACAGCTGGGTTCCTGTCCTCGGCCCGATCGCCGGAGCCGCGTTCGCCGCTCTGTGTTTTATCTTGATATTCTGACGTTATATGGTTGGTGAGCCTGCGGTGCACTGAGCTGCCGAAGTGTCGAACCTACCGTATAAACAGCTTCTAAACATTAGGTCATATTATGAGACAACATATTCATAAATTGTTTTGTCTGGCGGCAATGGTTATGCTCGCGTCCGCCATGGCTCCGGACGCTTCCGCGCAGCAGGCGCTTTGGAGCGGGGCGCAGGTGGTGTCCCCTCAAATCAATGAAGACAACACGGTGACTTTCAGGTACTCCGGCTCTAATGTCATAAGGGTCCAGGTGACCGGCGACTTTCTGCCGCCACAGAAAATCAGCACTCCGAACGGCGAGTTCGAGGTTCCGGGCATCGCTGAACTGACACAGAATCAGAACGGTGTCTGGGAATATACCAGCGCCCCTCTTGAGCCGGAGCTTTACAGCTACTCCTTCATAGTGAACGGCCAGCGTATGAACGACCCGTCGAATGTCTATCAGATAAGGGATGTGGCCACGGTCACGAGCATATCCATTGTCGGCGGCGGACAGGCTGACCTTTACAAAGTCAGTGACGTGCCGCACGGGACGGTGTCAAAGGTTTGGTATGGCAGCCCTTCGCTTGGAATGAGGCGCAGGATGACGGTCTATACTCCGGCCGGCTATGAGGAAAGCGGCAGGATCAGATACCCTGTGCTTTATCTTTTGCACGGAATGGGTGGGGACGAGCAGGCGTGGATGGAGCTCGGCCGCGCCTCCCAAATCCTTGACAACCTCATCGCGCAAGGCAAGGCGAAGCCGATGATCGTGGTGATGCCGAACGGCAACGCCTCGCAGGAGGCCGCCCCGGGCGAGACTTCCAACGGCCTCGTCCAGCCACAGTTCAACCTTCCGAAGACAATGGACGGCACCTACGAAACCTCCTTCCCTGAAATCATTGAATATGTTGACTCCCACTATCGTACAATCCGCAAAAAGGAGGGACGAGCGATAGCCGGACTGTCGATGGGCGGGTTCCATTCCCTCCACATCTCAAAGGAATATCCCGGCACATTCTCGTACATAGGCCTGTTCTCCGCCGCCATATTCCCGGAAAAGGACTCTCCTGTCTATGAGGACTTTGACGGCAAACTGGCGAGGCTTTTCGCCACCAAACCATCACTTTTCTGGATCGGCATCGGAAAGGATGACTTTCTCTACCAGGCCAACTCCGACTTCCGCAAGAAACTCGATGACGCTGGTTATGACTATTCCTACGTAGAGTCCGACGGCGGCCACATCTGGCGCAACTGGCGCATCTACCTCAGCCGGTTCGTCCCGCTGCTGTTCAAATGACAAACCATCTTGAAGTGAATCATGCCTATGGACTCAGCCATAGAAATCAGGCTGAGCCTCTATATTGCTGAAATGTAACAAACAACGAATATGAGCGCACTTTCGATACTGTATATAGTTCTCCCGATCCTTGCTGTTTCCCTTTGCCATGCGTTAGAGGTGGTGTTTACCGCCAGACGGTGGGCATCACATCATAGCGCTTCCTCGGATGAGGCGCACCAAAGTTTAGTGAATATCCTCTTCCGCCTTTCCGGAATGAATATGTCAGCGTTAGTCATTGCCGCTGTTGTTGGTTTCCTTGCTGTTCTCCTCTCAACCACCGCATTGTTCGTAGGCGGCTTATGGACCGAACGCATCTGGGCGACAATCTTTATGGCATATTCAGTGTGCACCCTGATCAACATCGTGCGCGCTGTAACCCTCAAAGGCTATGTTCCTGGACTTGTGACCAGCATTATCTCCGTCCCTCTCATCGCGTACGCGGCATATTCCTTATCCCTCGTCTGGCCCTGGTGGGAAATGATGCTCTTCGCCATTCTCGGCCTTGTCCTCGCTGTAGCTTGTCATTTCATCGCTCAGCGTATAGGGCGGTATTCAACCACTATTTCTGCATAACTGTGAGAAGGTCATCGTAGCTCTTAACACAGTCGTAACGGACATCGGCACCACTCAAGTTATTGAAAAGAGCTCTGGCGCAGTTTATCTTTGCCGTCTCAATCGGCCTGAGTTCCATAGTGCTCATATCCCCTTTGGTCTCTGCGATGAAGAAAACGTGCTTCACTGTTCCCTCGTTGAACGCTATCGCCCAATCCGGTGAGTAATTTCCGACAGGAGTCGGAATCTGGAAACCACGTGGAAGCTTCGCATAGACGCAGACCTCAGTGGCCTGGTCAAGTGATCTTGCGAACTTTTTCTCATTGTTGTCGTCAGCGATGCCGTCAGTGAAGACATAGTCTTGAATGCTCTTTGCCGCCCTGTATGCCTTGCCTACGTCCTGACTGCGTTTCTCTTTTGTGAATATGTCACTGTTGTAGGTCTCCTCAAGTTTGTCATACTGGATATGCTCCACAATGATTGTCGCCTTCTCCTCCTTTATCAACTTGCTGACCTTGGTGATGAACTCTTCCGGATTGTTCCGGAACAATGACAGTTTCTTTGGACAGAGACCACGGAGAATCGCCGCGGCGGTCTTTCTGGTCAGTGTGCTCCTCTTTGCGATTTCACCGACAAGATCGTATGGAACGGTTGATGTGCTGACGGTCGTTATGCTTTTTGTCGTGGTCTGTTCTCCATCGAAACTGTCCACGTCCTTTTGATTTCCAATGGTCATCACGTACTTTAGCTCCGAGACGAACAGATTTGAGTCAATTGAGCGTATGGCGTGATCAATAAGTTCCTTACTGTCATAGTGAACGGTATAGACGTACTTATGGTTAATCAGTTTCCAAAGTTTCTGGAACTCTTTCCTGCCGAAATTGGAATTTAGAGCGTTGTCCGGAGTCTTCGTGGCGTAACCGTTCTCAACCATATTCGTAAGTTCTACTTTTTCATCGTAGATGGACTGAATCAGTTTGTGTATCTCTTTTTCCACAGGCAGAAGAGCAGGGAACATCGGTTGAAAGGCTCCTTTTTTCTGATCATCCTTGTATTTCCGGGTGATGTTGTTATTCGCATCAATATACTGGCATCCAAGAAGATATCCGACAATCATCATCGCATCCTGTCCGTTAAGAGTCTGTTTGCCTCCGTCAGCACGGGTGACAACTTTCCCTTCAAAGAATGTGATGTCCGCTTTTGTCGGCCTTTCACGAAGCGATTCCTTGGTCTCTTTCTGAAGTCCGCCCACGAAATCCGTGTAACTTTCGTTGGCAATGACGGTCAGTTTGTTAACCTCTTGAATATCCTCACCGAGTTCCTGATAGTCCATCCTGTTACCCTGCTGATTCACGCATATACGCAGGCCACGTCCGACTTCCTGTCTCTTGGCTACCGCCGAGTTCGCGTGACGGAGTGTGCAGATCTGGAACACATTTGGATTGTCCCATCCTTCACGGAGCGCGGAGTGTGAGAATATGAACCGGCAAGGTTCCTCAAAACTCAACAGCCGCTCCTTGTTCTTAAGGATCAGATCGTATGCTGAGATGTCATCGGACATATCACTGCCTCTCTTTGTCTCACTGTCAATGCTGTGCCCGGTCTTCTTGTCAATGGAAAAATAACCTCTGTGCACCTGTGAGACATCAAAACGCCTAAGATACTGTTGATAAGAATCATCGAAGAGTGAAATGTTCTCATTCAGATAGTTAGTATATTCCTCCTCAAAGATATTCCAGAATTTCCCTTTGACTTCCTCACCGGCCTCATTGTAGCTTTTGTAATTCGCCACTTCGTCAAGGAAGAAGAGTGACAGAGTCTTGATTCCTTTGCTGAACAGTTCCTTTTCCTTCTCAAAGTGTGAGGCTATAGTCTCGCGGATCTGTACTCTTTGCATAGTCTCCTGGCTGCTGTCACCATAGACTTCACCTTTGTGGAGAGTGACACCATTGGAGAAAGAGACTGAATCATTGTAGGCGTTGATATCGGAAATGGTGAACCCTTCGTATTCGCGAAGCCCTGACACCGCATGTAGGCTGTCGTGGAGATCAAACTTTCGGGATTCCTTCCTTATTCCGGCCGCTCCTTTGACCTCCAGTTCAATCTTCGCCACCGGCGGCTTGTTCTTCGACAGGATAATGCTGTCAAGGTACAGGTAGGAACTTGTCCCTTTCAGATTCTTCACCTCGAAGCCTTTCACCTGGATTTTCTTGACAAGTTTCTGTTTGTAGGCATCAAGCGCGTCAAGAGCGTAGATGCAGTTATGGTTGGTCTTATGCGTAGCGGAATAATACAGTACAAACAATGGCTTGAATCTCCTCAACGCTGTCTGCGTGGCGGTGCCTTCCATCTTCTGAGGTTCGTCCATAATGATGATCGGCCTGTTGGCGGCGATCACATCAATTGGCTTCCTGCTTCCGAAATCATCTCTTTCAGAATATATGATGCGGCTTTCCTTGTTCTTTGCCCCCTCTTTCAGTGACGACGCGAATGCCTGGGTGTTGATGATCATAACATTGATGCTGGCATCGCTTGAAAAAGAGTCGAGTTGCTGAAGGTTGGAACTATTATAAATGAAATATCTTGCCTTTTTGCCATAATACTCCATAAAATGATCCTCAAGCATCTTGAAACTCTTGGCTACACCCTCTCTGATAGCGATGCTCGGCACTACGACAATGAACTTGCTCCAACCGTAACGCCTGTTCAGCTCGAACATCGTTTTGATGTAAACGTATGTCTTTCCGGTTCCGGTTTCCATTTCTATGTCAAGGCCGACTTTTCCGAGATCGTGCGATAGAGCCTTGGACAGAGGAATACTATTGGATTCCTGAATATTACGGATGTTGGCAAGCATATTCTGGTCGGACAGTTCTACGTCGGCGTTTCTGAAGCCGGCATAGTCATCTTCATAAGTGATCCTTCCGGCATCATTCTTTCCTAAATCCCTGCGGTATAAGAATCCTCCTTGTGTTGGCTGTCCGGCAAAAACCGCCACTGTGCTTTCCACGGCGTCCGTCTGGTACTGTTGTATCTTGAAGTTGAATTTCATCTTCTTTTCTGATTATTTCAATATAATCCAAATACCTCGTGTTGTCCCTTGGCGTTTCAGTACCCCAGATTCCTGCAAATCTTTAAGTATCTCTCTGGCTCTACGGTCACTAATATTTAGTCTATCAGATAATTCCTTTCTGGAAATTGATGGATTTGACTTTATGAGAAATAATAATTGACTATTCAAATCAATTTGGATCGCATTTGGATCATTTGGATCATTTGGATCACTTGACACAAGTGGATTCGCTATGAGGCTGACCCTGAACATAAAATCATCCTGTTTGAAAATAGGATTTGGCCATCCGCCTTCTTCCAATTCCCTATACATTCTGTCAATACCCTCCCCAAACTCACGAATGAATTCATATTCTTTCATAAATGAGGCAATCTTAGGATTTCGTGAGAAATGAGTTGTCCGCATATTATGCAGCCGGACTCTTCCGGGAAGGATTCCTGGGCTTTCCACCGTGAAATGATTGTCAAACAACTTTACTTGAATGTCCGTCCCGAGGATGGAATAGTCTCTATGTGCAACCGCATTCACGATTAGTTCAGTCCAACAAAATTCCGGATATTCGGGTTTTGTCACGAACAGAGCGTTTGAGGCAAGATAAGTCCTCTCTTTTATTTGCGTCTTTACATAAGCTATGGCAGATTGAGTCATTTCGAGGATCCTTCCTTTGAATGTAACGTCTTTGACAACATTCATTTCGCGGCCAACTTTCTCCTCGTTGCCATCATATCTGATAAACCGTATGTGGGCACGTTGAAAGAAACGCTGTGGATTCTTGCCGAAGAGGAGGATAGCAGCCCCACTTACTTGTTCTTTCCCATCCTTTACGATAATATAATCTCCATTTGAACGCAAAAATGATAAAGCATCTCTCTTATAACCAATCCTTTTACAATAACTTGAAACGAAGTCCAAGTCAATATCGTCAACAGTCGCACGAGGAACAGGATAATCTTCAAAGTATTGGACTCCCTTAGCCAACATTATCTGCATTCTGTCATCGAAGGACAACTTTTTTGATTTGTCACCAACCCTATAGTAAGAATCATCAGCTGTTGTTGAGTGCATAGAGGAGCTTTGCTCAACATCGAGTATCAGAATATGATTTTCTTTTCCTTCCTTGTCTGTACACGCGATTCTTTGCGGATGCACATTTATGGAAGGTATGCAATAATCAAACGGTACACGTAACAAGTCGTTAATATGGGTGCTATACCTATCTATGCCTGACACACTTCCATCGTCTTCAATACCGATAGCAATGGTTCCACCATCGGCATTGGCCATTGCAACCATAATGACTGCCAATGCTTTAGGCTCTATTCGTGCACTTTTCCTGTCAAAAGTCTGACCTTCCGGAAGAGTTCTGTAATCTTCTATTGTTTTCATAATCCGTTAAATTACAAAATTCTTCTGATGGTGTCTTTGCTGTAGGCGTTGAAAATCTGCTCGAAGTTATCTGCGACCTGGTCGGAGGAGAGGGAACTGTCGCGCATAATGAAATAGAGCGGCTTGCGTTTGGCGACTTCTGTGATCACGGTCTCGTTTACGTTCTCATCGAAGCAGGCGATCAAGTAATCATCATTCACGCTGAACACTTCCTTACCGGCAATGGTTTTCCTCTCGATTTTTGCGGAGAGTGGAAGGTTGTACTCAAGCATCACCTGGAAGAGGAGGTCTTCCGGTGTGCGGTCAGGCTTCACGTTATCATCGAAGAGTGTGGCGGCGGAAGAATCCTCAGGAGTGTAATAGACATCCTGCATATTTGATGTGTCAAGCTTCAGGACACGGAAACCCACATCGAGGCGTGTCGGTTCGGACTCTTTGTCAAACAATCCATTCTCGGCTTTCTTGGTCGCCAGCTCCTCCAGAATCTTCTTCCCTGCTCTGCGGATGCGTTCCTTGCCGATTTCGCAGATAGTACCGTAACCCTGATCCTTTTTCTTGTCGCTAACTTTCTCTGGTAGTTGCACAAGAATGAATTTTCTGTCAGTACCCTTTTCTAAATTGGTTTTCATCAATGCGTGAGCTGTAGTGGCGCTTCCGGAGAAGAAATCCAGAACTATGGAATCATCCTTCAAATTGGCAAGAGTGATCAGACGTTGAAGCAGGCGAACGGGTTTAGGACCATCAAATACTCCTTTGTCTCCAAATAACGACACTACCTCTTGTGCTCCTTCTTGACTATGCCCTACATCCTTGTAAAACAGGATAGACGTAGGAGCCATCCCGTCAAATTTCAGTTCTGATAAAAAACGTTTTATACGGGGTGTGTTGTCCCCATTAGGACCGAACCATATTCTGTTATCCTGGAGTCTCTCGAAAAATGCTTTTTTCGAGAGACTCCAGCAGCGTCCTGCTGGAGGCTCTATAATTTTTCCTGACGGGGTTGTTATAGGGTAATCGCACGCGGCATTGTATGTCTTAACAGAAATGTCACTTGACATCCACACTCCACGAGGATCATTATCCGGATTTGAATATCTGGCATTTGCTTCAGCTGTTCTGTCCAAACGGCCAATTACAAAGCTGTCAATATTCCTTGTGAACATTAAGACATAATCGTGGCTGTTGGATACAAAGCGTGCATCATTCTTTGGAGAGAATGCTCTTTCCCATATCAGTTGCGCGATGAAATTTCTTTCCCCAAACACCTCATCGCAAACCTTCCGAAGATTCTCCACCTCATTGTCATCAATCGAAATGAATATAACACCGTCCTCTGTCAGCAAATCTCTGGCAACTTTCAGCCTTGGGTAGATCATGTTCAGCCAGTCCGTGTGGAACCTGCCGTTGCTTTCGGAGTTGACCTCGTAGTTCTGCAGGATCATATTCCCGTCTTCATCGAACATCCCGCTCTTGTCTCTGAACTCGCCGGCGGTCTGGCTGAAGTCATCCTCATAGACAAAGTCGTTGCCAGTGTTGTACGGCGGATCGATGTAGATCATCTTGACCTTTCCAAGATAGTCCTCCCGAAGAAGTTTGAGCACCTCAAGGTTGTCACCCTCAATGTAGAGATTCCCGGTGTTGTCGAAGTCCACGCTGCTCTCTCTGTCCGGCCGGAGAGTCATATTGCTCGGAGTGTTGGCGATCCGCATAGCCTCACGCTTCCCCGGCCATGTGAACTGATACCTCTCCTGGGTCCCCTCGACAATGTCCTTTGACAATTCTACCCTAAGTTTGTCAAAATCAATAGCGTGTTCCAGTCTGCCATTTTCCCCAACCCTCTCTGTCAGACAATTCGGAAACAACTTTCCAATTTTCCCAACATTGACATCCACGATGTCTTGTGTATGCATTTTTAATCTATCCATAGATTTTTCGATATCAAATTTACCTTAAATATAATAAAATGATTCTGTTTCAGTGTTATGTTATTTGATTTTTGATGCTCGGTTTTTTGAGGCTATCGGGTGAAATATCGGTTATATTGCACCCGTAGGGTCAGATATTCGTTGTTTGGGGTGTGAAGAGTGGCTATTCTCACCCGAGAATATTCCAGAAGGGAATTTTGCTGTAGGAATATGATGTCTTAGCATTGGTCGGACGTGGAACTTCAGAATGTTTTTCGTAAGTTTACGGAAAATTGTATGAGATAATGAATATCGTGCGTAAGATTTCCGTGATTGTGGCTGCCGCTATCTGCATTGCGGTCACGGCGTGCTCCGTGAAAACAGTTGAGGTTCCTTTCGATCCTAATGTCGAGGACTACACTCCGATTGTTGTTGAAATCCTGAAGTCACATCCTGAGGGCAATCTTAAAATCCGTTTCGGAAAAGGGCTATATCCGTTCTACCCGGAGCAGGGGGCGCGGGAGTTCCTGACGCTCTCGAACAACGACAGCGGTGACAAGCGCATAGCCTTCCTGATCAAGGACATGAGGAATGTCACGATCGAAGGCAACGGCTCCGACTTCATGTTCCACGGGTGCATGGTGCCGTTCGCCGTCAAGGGGTCGTCCAATGTCACCATCAAGGGTGTGTCGGTCGATTACGACTATCCTTGGACTTTCGAAGGGACGGTTCTCTCCAGCGATCCGGTCAGCAGAAGCTTCACTGTCAAGGTCTTCCCGGACACCAAGTACCGTATCGAAGGCGACAGGCTTTTCTTCGGAGGCTATGACTGGGAGTATCCGATGGGGGAGAGCATTCTGTTTGACCCGAAGACCCACAGGCCGTTCTTCGACACATGCGCTTACGACCACGGCTATTGGTCCGGTGAGATGGGAGCACGGGAGATAGGTGAAGGCATCATCGAATTCACACGCCTCAGTGCGAGGGACGTTCCTCCGGTCGGAAGCGTTTGGGACGACAAAGGGCCTACAGGACTTAACAGACGTTTCCCGGCGATGGCAGTGCTGTCATCAAAGAATATAAACATAGAGGATGTCCACATCTACCGGAGCGGCGGGATGGGACTGATCGCTGAATATTCAGAGAATATCACGGTGAAAGGTTTCTCGACGGCCGCTCACGAAGGTTCTCCGAGGATGGTCACCACTTCCGCTGACGCGACCCACTTTGTCAGCTGCAACGGAAAGATTACGATAGAGAACAGCCTGTTTGAGAGTATGCTTGACGATGCCGCGAACATCCACGGCATCTACATGCTTGTGGATTCTGTGCTGTCATCTAATACTTTACGGGCTCATTTCGGCCATTTCCAGCAGGTGGGGGACCAGTTCGCCGACGAGGGTGACGTGATCAGCTTTGTGGACAAGTCCAATCTTCGTCCGGTCGGCTCCGGCAGGATCAGGAGCATCGACAAGTCCGACCTCAAGGCCTACATCATAGAGACCGATTTCGATCTTGGCGGAGTCGCGGATCCGATGAACATAGCCCTTGAGAACATCTCCAGAGGAGCGGATGTCACGATCCGGAACTGCACCGTTCGCTACAACAGGGCCAGAAGCCTTCTGCTCTCGACCTATGGCGACGTGCTTGTGGAGGACTGTGATTTCGCCTCGCAGATGTCCGGAATCTGTGTCAGCGGCGACGCCAACTTCTGGTACGAGTCCGGAAGGACAAAGAACATCGTGATTAGAAACAACAAGTTCACGGATCTGGCCATCGGCGCGAACGGCCCGCAGGCCATCCTCCAGATCGATCCCGAGATCCCGACCAAGACAAGGGGCAACGACTTCCACTACCACAACAGCGTGACTTTCACCGGCAACATCGTGGAAACCTTTGACAGCCAGATCATCTATGCCAGAAGCGTCGGAACGCTCGACATCTCTGACAACATATTCATTGATTCCAAGTCTTATGCGCCGCTGTTCCCTGGGCAGCCCGTGATCGACGTGCAGTTCTGCGGCGATGTGACCATCAAAGACAATGATTTCTCAAAGTGGAAGCCGGACGCTGAGATCAGCATCCACGACTGTGTCAAGGTCGAGAATGACTCCGGCCTTCCTGTAATCGACAAACCGAATCCTTACCGCGAGCGGAATTGGTAAGGATCCGGTTTCTATGTGATGTCCTTTCTCAAAGGCTATTTCTGAGAAGAGGCCTTGTCTTCGGGTTTGTTTTCAGAGTCCTGTGAAGCGCCTTCGCCAGTTTTCTGCGCCCCTTCCTTGTACTTGAAGCGGCGGATCTTGTGCGTGGCGGTCTTGTCGAACTCCTCTTTCATCGCCTCGACCTCGCCGATCTTGGACTGCTTGCTGACGTGCTTGTTGACATATTCAAGAACAGCCTCCTTCATTGACTGGAGGTTGTCGAAGAACTTGTCCTCGCGCTCCTGGTTCCAGTCAAGGACGTTGTCGTCGAACTTGACGAGGGCAACCAGCTTGCCGTTCCTCTCGACCACAAGGGACTCATTCACACCGTTGAACGTGTTGATCACCTGTTCGATCTCCTCCGGGTAGATGTTCTCGCCGGAAGGCCCCACGATCATGTTCCCGAGCCTTCCCTTGATGTAATAGCGTCCTTTGGAATCCTTGCAGGCAAGGTCGTTGGTGCGGAACCAGCCGTCGTCGGTCAGCACGGAGCGGGTCCTTTCCGGGTCGCGGTAGTAGCCCAGCATCACGTTGTCACCCTTGGCGACAATCTCGCCCTCGCCCGTCTCCGGGTTCACGTTCTGGAGTTTGACCTCCACGTTGTAGGCCGGCACGCCGATCGACCCGACCACTGTCTTGCCCACGCAGGCGTTCGTGATCAGCGGAGCCGTCTCAGTCAGGCCGTAGCCGATCGCATAGGGGAATCCGGCCTTGTTGAGGAAATCCTCCACGGTTGAGTCCAGCTTCGAGCCGCCGATTCCGAAGAACTTCAGCTTGCCACCGAAGGACGCGTAGAGTTTCTTCCCGATGAGCCAGTATAGGAGTCTCGGCGTGTGTCCCTTCATCCAGGAAAGCACGCGGCTCTTCTCCACCGTCGGAACCACGCTGTTCTTGTAGACCTTCTCGATGATCAGCGGCACGGAGCACATGATGGTCGGCTTGACCTTCTTCATCGTCTGCATCAGGATGCTCGGTGTGGGCGGTTTTTGAATATAATAGACGCAGCCTCCGACGTACAGCGGGTAAAGCACGCTGAACGCCATCTCGTAGGTGTGCGACATCGGCAGGATGGAGAGCCAGCGGTCGTGCTTCCCGGCCTTCTGGGCGTGGTAGGCCGCGATGATGTTCTGGCAAAAGTTGCGGTGGCTGAGCATCACGCCTTTGGCCTTTCCGGAAGTGCCTGATGTGTAGATGATTGACGCAAGATCGTCGGCCTGTGGATCAACACCGTGACCCTCGCAGGTGAAAGCCTTGTCGTCCTTCTTGATGAAGTCGAACGTCTCTATGTCGATCACGAGGGTCAGTTTGTCGATCACCTCCTGACTGAGTTTCTTAAGGAGTCTCTTGGACACGAAGATGGCCTTGCATTCCGAGTGATTGATGATGTTTGTGACCTCGCTTTCCGACGAATCCGGCAGGATTGGCACGGTCACACGTCCGAAAGGCACGCACGAGAACATCGCAACCGTCCAGTTGGGCATGTTGTTGGAAAGTATGGCTACCTTGTCCCTTGCGCTGATCCCGAATCTGTTGAACCGGTGTGAAAGCTCCAGACACTTGTGCTTGAAGCTGTCGTAGGTATATTCCTGCCCACCTTCGACGAACCGCGAGAGCGGCCGCTTGGCGTAGTTGTCGGTGGCATATTCAAATAGCTTGGCCAGGGTCGTGACATAATTCTCCCTGTTTTGGCTGAAAATTGGCATAATAAACTATTCTTAATGAGTGATATAGCCCTCCGGGTGCTTGCCCTCGAAGTGCATTGTTTCGTAGATCGTCTGGATTCTGTCGGTGTCTGCGCGCGCGTCATCCGTCAGCTCAACCTTCTCGCCGATGCCGACGCGCTTGGTCTTCCAGTCAAAAAATCCCATATAGACAGGGCATCCGACCTCTCTTGCGATGAGGTGGTAGCCGGTCTTCCATTTCTTCACGGCTTTTCTGGTTCCCTCGGGGGCGATGGCGAGGTGGAACTGATCCACTTTCTCCATCTCCTCGATGAGGCCCTTTACCATCGCGGCGGCGCTGCCCCTGTCCACAGGAATGCAGCCGACCTTGCGGAGGAACACCCCGACCGGCCAGAAGAAAAACTCCTTCTTGATCATAACGTGCGCCGTCCGGTCGAACTGCGTGTAGAAAAGGTAGGAGACCACAAAGTCCCACACGGAAGTGTGTGGCACACCGAGAATGATGCATTTGCTTTCCGGCGCGGGGCCACCTACCGTGGTCCAGCCCATCTTCTTCAGCAGCCATCCGCAAAATTTAGCCCAACGTGACATAATCAATGAATATTAGATGTTTACGTCTTCAAGTTCCTCTTCGGAACGCAGGTTCGCCCTGATGAAGTTCTGGCGGTCTATCGTATTGTCGCCCATATAGAACTCCATAATGTCCGCGATGGATTCCTCGTCGGAGAGCTTCACGAGGTCCAGCCTCATATTCTCTCCGATGAAATCCACGAACTCGTCCGACGAGATCTCTCCCAGACCCTTGAAGCGGGTGATCTGCACAGAGGTTTTCAACTCCTTGATGGCCGCCTCCTTCTCCTCCGGAGAGTAGCAGTAGCGCCTCTCCTTCTTGTTGGCCACCCTGAAAAGCGGAGTCTGAAGAATATGTACGTGTCCGCGGCGGATAAGATCCGGGTAATACTTCATGAAGAAGGTCAGCACGAGCATCCTGATGTGCATGCCGTCATCATCGGCATCGGTCGCCACGATGATGTTGTTGTAGCGCAGGTTGTCAAGGTCGTCCTCGACTCCCAGGGCTGAGACCAGCAGGTTCAGCTCCTCGTTCTCGGCCACCTTCTTGCGGCTCTCCTTGTAGCAGTTGATCGGCTTGCCGCGAAGACTGAACACCGCCTGGTATTCGGCTTTCCTCACCTTGGTGATGGTACCGCTCGCGGAGTCACCCTCCGTGATGAATATGCTTGTCTGCTCCGCGAGATCCTGCTTGCCTTTAGGCAGCTTGTCACAGAAGTGGAAGCGGCAGTCGCGCAGCTTGCGGTTATAGACATTCGCCTTTTTGTTTCTTTCCCTGGTCTTCTTCTGGATCCCGGCGATTTCCTCGCGCTCCGCCTGGGACTCCTTGATTTTGTTCTCGATGATCGGAACAATGTCCTTGTTGATTCTCAGGTAGTTGTCCAGATTTTTGGCGATGAAGTCATTGACGTACGATCGGATGGTTGGCCCTCGGTCGATCTCTATGGAGCCATCCGGATTCTGCACCTTCTTGCCGTTCCCGTCCGTCTTCTCCTTTTCCCACATATAGGTGGAACCGAGCTTGGTCTTCGTCTGACCCTCGAAGTTCGGCTCCTGAATCTGTATGCTGATCGCTCCTATTATGCCTTGACGGCAGTCCTCAGGAGCGTAGTTCTTCTTGAAGAAATCCTTGAGTGTCTTGGCGATGGCCTCACGGAAAGCGGCCAGATGGGTTCCTCCGTCACGGGTGTTCTGGCCGTTTACGAACGACGCGATGTTCTCGCCGTAGGAGTTGCCGTGGGTCAAGACGACCTCGATGTCCTCGCCCACAAGATGGATCGGAGCATAGCGCGGGGTCTCGGAAAGATTGTCGTTCACAAGGTCCAGAAGGCCGTTCTCGGACTTGTAGGTGACTCCGTTCAGGACTATCGCCAGACCTTTCTTCAGGTAGGAGTAGTTCTTGACCATCGTCTCCACATAGTCCATATGGAACTCAAAGCCTCCGAACATTGCACTGTCCGGGGTGAACACGACAAGTGTACCGTTCTTTTCACTGACCTTCTCCTTCCTGCCGCTGTCCACAAGCTGTCCACGCTCGTAGCGGGCCCAGGAACTCTCTCCTCCTCGGAACGACTCCACGTAGAAACTCTCTGACAGGGCGTTCACCGCCTTGGTACCCACACCGTTGAGTCCGACGGACTTCTTGAAAGCCTTGTCGTCGAACTTTCCTCCGGTGTTCAGCTGGCTGGTGGCCTTGATGACGGAGTTGAGCGGAATGCCTCGTCCGAAGTCCCTGATGGAGACCTGCCTGTCCTCGATGTTGATGAGGACCTGCTTGCCGAATCCGGCGGAGAACTCGTCGATGCAGTTGTCCACGATCTCCTTGAGCAGCACATAAATGCCGTCTCCCGGGTTGGAGCCGTTGCCAAGTCTTCCGATGTACATTCCCGGACGCCGGCGGATGTGTTCGACACCTTCCAGGGTCCGTATGTTGTCGTCAGTGTAGTCGTAGTTCTGTTCTATGTTCGCCATTTATCTTAATCGCATAATCGTACAAAATTACAAAATTTGGCACGCATTAAAAAATAAATATTCTCCTCCTCCGTCCTTCTTGTCCCTCTTGCCTCTTGGAACTCTCTGTCCCATCAGATGCCCTCGAATGTTGACGGCGATTTCAGAACTATTTCCTGCGATTGGATTACTTGGACTTGAAAAAGTACCTATTAAATGGTAAATTTGCCAATGGAAAGGAATTTGCATTCCTTATGAATATTATGAAGCGTTTGTTTGAAAGTCTCCTTGATGCGAGGGCTCGTCAAACAATTAAACAGCGTGATTTATGAATATATTCAAGCATATTGCCGTCGCGGTGCTTTTGCTTGTGTCCGCCAGCGGTGTCATCGCCGCCCAAGGCTCCGGCAAGGACAACACATTCGGCGGAGTCGTCCAGCTGGACAAGACCGTGCACGATTTCGGGGACATCCTGGTGTCGGACGGCCCTGTGACGGCCACATTCACGGTCAAGAATGTGGGTGACAAAGCGTTGCTGATCTATAATGTCGTATCTTCCTGCGGATGCACGAATGTGGAATGGACCAGGAAGCCAATCGCTTCGGGGGAGACCGGAACCATCAAGGCCACCTTCAAGAATGACGAGAAGGGAGGCTATCCGTTCGACAAGTCTCTGACCGCATATTTCTCTGGTTTGAAGCAGCCTGTCGTCCTGAGGCTCAGAGGCGTCACCCACGACAAGCAGCTCTCTTTGGGGGAACTTTATCCGATCCGTTTCGGCAATCTGGCCTTCAAGAAAGTGGACATTAAGGGTGGAAATATGTCTCAAGGACAGCAAAAGAGCGGAACGGTTCTGGTGGCCAATCTCGGAAACAAGCCGTTGTCGGTCAGTTTCTCCGATGTCAGTGAGGGACTCTCGGTAAAGGTGTCGCCGAACCCCGTTCCGGCGCAGTCCACTGCCAAACTGAACTACACGGTCACAGCAGACAGAAACCATTGGGGGAAGAACTATTACTATGCGACTCCGCTGGTGGACGGCCGCCAGTACAAGGCGGTTGTCTCGAAGTCGGCGGAGAAAGAGCCGGTGGCGGCCGGTGCCGAGGCCATCGTGGCTGACCCTAATCCTGAACTCGGAGCCGGCAAGAGCCGCATAGGAATATTCACGTACACGAAAGAGAATTTCTCATCGCTCACGGACAAAGAGCGTAACGAGGGCTCCAATCCGATAGCGGACGAGAGCACATTCTCCTTCGGCAAGGTCAAGGCCGGGGCGAATGTGGACTGCACATTCCATTTCACCAACAAAGGCAAATCTCCTTTAAGAATATATAAGGTGGATTCAGAGAGCTCGCACGTGAAGGCGCAGGCTTTCGCGGATGTTCCCGCAGGCGGCAAAGGTGACCTGAAGGTGACTTTCGACACGAAGGGATTCCCGGCAGGGGAGTGCCTGATAGTCTTGACCTTGACCACGAACTCACCTCTCCGTCCTATCATCAACCTTTATCTCACCGGCTGGGTGACAGCGTAACAGACCATGATCATTTCCGTTTTACTTGACGCTTTGCGTGGCGCTGTCCTGATCTCCGGCTTGGTGGTCGTCATGATGATGATCATCGAGTCTTTCAATGTGGAGTCGGACGGCAGGATATTCAGATCCCTCAAGAAATCAGGTTTCGCCCAGGTCCTCGTCTCCGCTTTGCTCGGTTCGGTACCCGGTTGTGTCGGAGGTTTCGCAGCAGTGTCGCTCTACACGCACAGGATGCTGAGTTTCGGCGCGTTGGTCGCTATGATGATCGCAACGGCCGGGGATGAGTCGTTTATGATGCTGGCTTTGTTCCCAGGCAAGGCCGCTTTGCTGTTCCTTATCCTTTTTGTGCTGGCCGTTGTGACGGGACTGCTGATCGACAGATTCTCGTCCGGTGACAAGCCGTTGCCAACCCGTCTTGAGGATTCCTTTGAACTTCACGGAGACGGATGCGAGCATCAGGACGGACATCATCACAAGGAAGGAAGACATTTCGGCAGGACAAGAATATTAATGTTCTTTGGGGTTGTGATATTCATAGCCGCCCTGCTGCTTGGCCTCCTGGAGGAAGGAGGTGAGGCAGAGGGACTTGCCGTTTTTGACGAGGAGTGGACTTTCTGGCTTTTCGGTGCTCTAAGTCTTGTAGTGTTGGGGGCGCTGCTTTTCGCCTCCGACCACTTCGTCGAGGAGCATCTTTGGGAGCATATTGTCCGCAAGCATCTTCCGAGCATATTCGCCTGGACTTTCGGGGTGCTCCTGGTCATCGGATTCCTGTTCAATTTCATCGACATCTCCGCGTGGATCAGCGACAACACCGCGCTGATGATTCTGCTTGCGATTGTGGTCGGCCTGATTCCTGAGTCGGGTCCGCATCTGGTCTTTGTGACCCTGTTCGCCAGCGGTGTAATCCCGTTCCCCGTCCTGCTTGCCAATTCCATCGTGCAGGACGGCCACGCATCCCTCCCTCTTCTTGCCGACAGCAAATCCTCCTTCTTCAAGGCAAAAGCGATAAAAGTCGGGATCGCCCTCATCGTTTTTGTGGTATGGGGTTTGATATTATGATTTTTAAGATTTATATTTGCATAATGTTTCCGGCAATCCGGAGGCAGACAAAAGGAAAACAATTTTATTTTAGTGAATTATGGCTTACAAGATTTCAGAAACTGATTGCGTAGCTTGCGGAACTTGCGCAGGCGAGTGCCCTCAGGGCGCTATCCACGAGGGTGACGTTTACACCATCGATCCAAACGCCTGCATCGACTGCGGCACTTGCGCTGACGCCTGCCCGATGGGCGCCATCCACCCGGCAGAGTAATCGGACATAGCAAGATCCCAGAGAGGACGACTGCAACTCACAGTTGTCCTCTTTTTTGTGCGTACTACCAGGTAATATTTTTTACCCGCTCCCTGTCAGTATTTTACAAAACACCATTTTACAGAACACCATTTTGCAGAACACCATTTTGCAAAACACCTTCAGCCACATAGCCTACCTATGCCCGCTGAGACCGTGTCGGGCTGAAAAACTTGAAGCCAAAGTCACAAGTTTTTCACGCCAAAGTGCCTTCCAGATGCTTCTGGCCAGCTTTGGACTGAAAGCGTTTCGTAAAAAAAACTTAACCTTCCACATGCCGCAGAAAGCCGCCTTGAAGCATCCTTCTGGTAGGGAGGTGGGCCGTTGATGTCAGGGGGAATCCGTCGCCAGTCTCACGAAGGTGTCGCCGGCTATCCTTGTTTGATGGACTACTATGTCAAATTGCACGTAAGATAAGGAACCGCCGTATGCGGAACCGCACGTACGGTGGTGTGAGAGGTCGGAAAACGAAAGTAGGAAGAAAACCACTTCGTTTTCCTCCTACTCGATTTGTGTGTCGGGCATTGCGAAAGCATGTGATCCGCATGGTGGGCTTATCAGGTGACTAATAATTGAAATAAGTGCAGAGTCCGTAGTAGGAGATATAGTTGGAATATCGTTCCTCATAGAAAACCTTCCAACCGCTGTTGATTCTATAAGTCGCGGCTCTGTCCAGTCCTTTTGTGTTGTACACGGTAGAGGCTCGGAAGTCACCGTTGTCGCGGCTGCGGTAAATATGAAGCTTTGCCGCGGTTTGCTCCGGCTCGTAGATGCCTGATACAGTCTTTACATACTCATATTCCCGTGTCATCCCGTTTTTTTGAGTGGAATTCCCGGATGTGCTGTAGTTCGGATGGTTGTTTTGTCCCGAACCGCCTATGGCAGCCACACATTGCTCATTCTGGATGCCGCTGCCTGTGTCCAACAGCCCGGAATCCATAATTTCATTGGCGGCAATCATGGTCGCTGCTATGCCTTTAGCCAGGCCGTTGACGATTGCGGCTCCGACATTTGATTTCTTGGAGAATGTCCCGGAATCATACAATGAGCACATCTCCGCTGCCGGGAGATAGCCTTTGTCCGCAAGCTCTTCAAAGGCAGGAAATGCTTTTGACTCCCCGCGGCTTTCAAAAATCGAGAGATTGTTCACGCCTTGGTACATCTGTTTCATGTCGTAAACAAATTCCCCCGGCAGGTATCCGGCGGACATCGCCTGACGGTAAAGTTCTGTTGCAGATTTGTCATCACCAGTCTCCTCATACACACCGGCCAACGCATACATTGATGGAGTATGACCGAGAATGCAGTTCTTGTCCAGCAGTTCTTTAGCCTTGTCATAATCATGCTTGAAAATTGAACGTAAGGCTTCATAATAACCTGTCTGAATATCTGCTGATACATCGTTTATCCTGTTGTAGGATACTGCATATATCCTTTCATAGTTTCTTTCCTTGCATCGTATGATATTCAGTTCAGGGTCATCATAATTCAATGCATAGTAGTAACAAGCTTTGTCCACATCAACCGGAGTTCCAATACCTACAAGATAGCAGGTCGCTATTATGCCATTGAATATAGGGCTGATATTCTGGGCCTGGCGGTACAGGTCGAAAGCTTTTGCGTCATTATTTTCCACACCATCACCGTACAAGTAGGCATTAGCAAGGTCAATGATGAATGTGAGACGGTCAGGAACTGTAAGCTGTGACTCAGATGGATCGCTTAATGCGTCTTCGAGTATTTTTGCACCGCGCGCCTTGAGGTGATCAGGGTTGTACCCAGCCATCAGGCAGCGGCCGTAGTATGCGGAACAATACAGTTTCCATGACGGTTCGCGAGTGCAGGCCTCTGCATAAGATTCCGTAATCCGACTCAATCTTTTCGGCTTGTACTTGGAAGATATAATGGCATTATGGTACTTGAACATAAAATTATGAACCGCCGCAGGGTACTCGTCGTCAGTGATAATGTCATCTACACCATATACGACAGGCTTGTCAAAAACCTGAGCGTCCGCGCGAATTGGCGTGATTGTCAAAGCGGTTATGACCAGCAGGACAGAACTTGTGGCGGCGAACAGTGCCTTACAGTATTTATTGGTTTCCATCAATCGTGTTTTTGTCAAGATAGTCATTTTTCTTAGATCTGCAAAACTGGTGTCGTGAGTGAGTCCTCATGCCGGAAATTGGTCGCAGAGGATCCGGCGGAGGACGGAGGCGAGAGGATTGGGGGCTTCCGGGCCTCAAGATGCACGTCAAGAGTGAGGCTCGGAAGAGTGACGGGAATAATGGTGAGATCCAGCGGTACGGCAGGACGCGGGAGCAGTCCGATGATGTCAGGGGAGTTCATCACCAGCTTCACGATGGTCTCGGCTGAATTCGACACGACAGCCATGCGGGCCTTCAGGTACAATGGCAGGATCTCTGAATATATCTACGGAACCGCAAGCCTGGCGCTCTGCGGAAGATCTAACATCTTATGTAGGCTCGGAAGTTGAGAACTATGGAGAGGTTGTTGTGACGGACGATAAGAACATATGCGCTGCCGGATATGCGAGCTACTGTCTTACTCCAGACGGCAAATTGACATTATGTCCGTCTTTCCCCTCTGTTATAGGTGATCTTAAGATGTCCAGTTTTATTGATGTGTTGAATAGTCCGCACCTTGCTTTTTGGAAAAAAGCGAAGCACATCAATCACGCTTCAACTCTCCCGTGGACTTTTTCAGTTCGAGAGTTCGTGTTTCGTCTTTCTTGATGAGTTCTTGTATTTCGGCATTAGTCATAATCGTCGTCACCTTTGTCTTTGCATATTTATGAAAAGTTATTGAAGATTTGGGACTTGGAACAAATCTATTTCTTTAGGAGTCTTTTCCACCTCATATCCGTAGTTGGTAAAGTGGGACGGAAGTTTGAATATACCCATGCAGATTTTTGGCGGCATCTCATCTGGATTCCGGATAAAATGACTACCTTGCGAAAAATACTGCGGTTTCAATGACTGATAAGGAACTTGACGAACTCAAAGAGGTGATCAGGAAAGATTACCCGGGAATCTCGGAGGCGGAAATCTCATTTATGGTTTCGTTCTTCGAAATGATGCAGGCTAAGACAGCGGCATATTCAACTGTGGGTGCCAGTGAGACGGCCACTTCAAACACTAAGAATAGCCAAGGGGCTGGAAATGCCGGAGGAGCCAAAGGCAAGAAAAAATCAAAGGCCGACCGGCTGGTGGACTCAAACAAACCATCGAAGACTTACATATTATACGCTTCCATCGAACAATGTCCTGTCAAGGTGTTCAGACGGATAAAAGTGCCGTCAAACCTTTGGTTGGGGAACCTTGGAAAGATACTTATCACCGCATTCGGTTGGGCTGGTTATCATCTCTCACAATTCACCAAAGGCGGAGTGGAATATACTTCCAGAGACAACATTGAAGAAAGTTTCGATTTTGGTTATGGTGGCAGAGCTATAGACGAGATGACCGTCACCGTCGCGGATGTTCTGCCGCAAAAAGGCAGCACAATCTCTTTTGAATATGATTTCGGAGATGGCTGGATCCACAATGTCAGGGTCTCATCGGTCAGTGACGAGCCTCTCCGGGGCGAGGATATATGTGTGACATCAGGCAAAGGAGCCTGCCCACCGGAAGATGTCGGGGGTGTGTGGGGCTATGCGCAAATGCTTGACATCCTGTCCGGGAAGGTTGATGACCCGGAGGAGAAGGCCTCATACGAGGAATGGCTCGGACTTCAGGAAGGAGAGACCTATGATCCTGAGGAATTTGATTTGGAGATCGCAAACGAGGATGTCGAAGACCTAGTCGCCTTGATCCTCAAAGGCAAGGAAGACTCTCGATAGAATCAATGGATCAGGAACGTATTAGGTTGGTTTTTAAGCCGGATACTGGTCACAAAGAATGCGGTGGAGTGCTGTTGCGATGTGATTGGATGGTTCGAGGGCTTCTAAATGAACGTCAAGGGTGAGGTCAGGAAGAGAGACGGGAAGCGTGATGAGGTCCTGGCGTGTGGCAGGATGGGGGAGCAGGCCGATGATGTCTGGGGAATCTGCGACCAACTTCACGATGGCTTCGGCAGAATCCGACACGACTGCCACGCGCGCCTTCAAATCAAGCGGCAAAATCTCTGAATATATCTTCGGAACCGCAAGCCTGGCGCTCTGCGGAAGGTCTTTCAGGTCTGTCGTTTTTGAATATGCCGGATTGGAGCTTACCGCCGATGCCGTCACGCTGAACAAGAACGTGCCGATGTCTTCGAACGATGGCTCTGTCACGTGCCTTTGGGCGTAAATCCTTATGTCTGAATTATTTCCGGAAGATTCGCTGCGGATGGAGAAAGTCAGGGACGGATTGAAGGCCAGGAGTTTAGAAAGTGCTTTGGGTAGAATATGGCTGGCGATGAAGCCGTCGGCGGAGATTCTGACGGGTTTGTTTGCGGTGATCTTGCCTGTGGGGCCGAACAGTTGTCCTGCGGCGGAGTACCAGTAGAGGATCTTTTCCGCATATTCCTTGAAAATGATTCCGGCCGCTGTCAGGGTCACCGAGCCGCGGCCTCTGGTGAAAAGCTCCGCTCCCATGTTCCTTTCAAGTTCGGCTATGTTTTGGCTCACGGCTGGTTGGGTAACGCCAAGCGCCTTCGCCGCGATGGTGAAGCTGCCGTTTTCGGCCACGGCCATAAAGACCTTCAACTTGAAATCCTCTAACATAGTTATTTTGCTTTTCACCTTGCAAATATAACGTTTTTTGCCCCAATTTTTACCGATGTCGATATATTCAATAATTAATTATCGAAAATCGAATATTATATTTGGAATAACGAATATTTTGATGTAAGTTTGTTGTGTTGAAAATTGAATGATATGTCTATAATAGTCAATGTTGATGTGATGCTGGCGAAGAGAAAGATGTCTTCCGCAGCGCTTGCCGAGAAGGTCGGGATCACTCCGGCGAACCTCTCCATCCTCAAGACGGGGAAGGCCAAGGCCGTCAGATTCTCCACGCTGGAGGCGATCTGCCGGGCTCTGGACTGCCAGCCGGGGGATGTCCTTGAATATTCCGATGAACAATAATAATCCTAATATAGAGTTGATTATGAAAAAATTTTTGATTTTCGTCTCTGCCTTTGTACTGTCCGCTTCGGCGTTCATCGCTCAGGCTCAGATGCAGCAGTTGCCGAATGACCCTGCGGTCAAGGTCGGCAAGCTGGAGAACGGTCTGACCTATTACATCAGACACAATGACAAGCCGGCCGGCAGGGCTGAGTTCTATCTCGCCACCAATGTAGGAGCCATTCAGGAGACCCCTGACCAGGACGGTCTCGCGCACTTCCTTGAGCACATGTGCTTCAACGGCACGAAGAATTTCCCTGACAAGGGCATCCTGAACTGGCTTCAGAGCATCGGGGCTTCTTTCGGAGGCAATGTCAACGCCGCCACAGGCATTGACCAGACCACCTACATGCTCAATAATATTCCTTTGGTGAGGGAGTCGGTCGTGGACACCTGTCTTCTGATCCTGCACGACTACTCGCATTTCGTGACGAACGATCCTGCCGAGATTGACAAGGAGCGTCCGGTGATCATTGAGGAGAGGCGCTCACGCAGGAACGCCGGCTGGAGGACTTTCGAGAAGTCCCTTCCTTACCTCTACGGTGACACCAAGTACGCCACCTGCACCTTGATCGGCAGCAAGGAGAACCTTGAGACATTCAAGCCTGAGAGCCTTGTGAACTTCTACAAGACGTGGTATCGTCCTGATATGCAGGCAGTCATCGTTGTGGGTGATGTTGACGTGGACGCTGTCGAGGGAAAGATCAAGTCGATATTCGCTGACATTCCGGCCGCCGTCAACCCTAAGGCTAAGGAGAAGATTCAGTTCAAGGAGTTCACCGAGCCGCGTGTGGCTGTCATCACTGATCCTGAGACCACTTCATCGTCCGTTGAGATGGTTTGGGAAAGCGAGGCAAGGGACGAGGCTCTCAATTCCACTTCCGCTGGTCTTATGATGGATCTGATAGAAAGCGTTGTTCAGTCCGTAATGAGCGAGCGTTTTGATGACATCACCTCCAAGGCTGACGCGCCATACCTCTACGGTAGTTTCGGTTTCGGGAAACTTTGCGAGGTCATCGAAGGCGCTGATGCCAATGTCGCCTTGAAGGAAGACAACATTCTTGGCGGATTCAAGGCTTTCGTGACCGAGCTTGAAAGAATGAAGAGATACGGCTTGACTGAAGCCGAGGTAGGCAGGGCTAAGGACAAGATCATCGCTGTTTATGAGAAGGCGGCCAACAGCGCCGAGACCAGAAAGAACAGCGAGTTCGTCAACCCTCTGATCAACAACTTCTTTGGTAACTATGCGTATATGGAGCCGGCCACCAAGCTTGAGTTGGTGAAGGCCATATTGGCTCAACTTAACGCACAGGTGATGAACCAGGTCCTTGCACAGGCTTTCACCGGAGAGAACAGTCTCGTAGTCATCTACAGCGGTCCTGAGAAGGAAGGCATCGCCACACCTACCGCAGAGCAGTTGCTTCAGGTGGTCGAGGATGTGAAGAAATCCGAGATCGAGGCACCGGCTGAGGAAAAGGCCAGTGAGCCGCTTATGGATCCTTCCTCATTGGTGGGCGCAAAGGTGAAGAAAACCAAAACGACACTCTATGGCGCGACAGAATGGACTCTTTCCAATGGCGTGAAGGTCGTTGTGCTGCCTACAGACTACAAGAAGGATCAGATCCTGTTCTCGCTCTACAAGAACGGTGGCGAAAGTCTTATCGCTACCGAGGATCTTCCTTCATTCGACGGCAGCATCTACAGTGTGTTCCAGAACGCTCAAGGTTTGTCAAAATTCAAGGGAACAGAACTTTCCAAGATGCTTTCCGGAAAGATGGTGAGTGTCAGTCCTTTCATAGATGATCTTTATAACGGAATCTCCGGAAACTCTTCCGTGAAGGATCTTGAGACAGCGTTCCAGCTTCTCTACCTTGAGTTTATGGAGCCTCGCTTCGATCAGGAGGAATTTGACAACGCCATCGCCCAGATCAAGGCCGTTCTTCCTAATCTCGTGAACACACCTAACTTCGCTTTCCAGAAGAGATTCAACAAGGTTCTCTACAACGACAACCCAAGAAATGAGGTGCTTTCTATGGAGAAACTTGAGAAGGTCAACCTCCAGACCATCGAGAAGAACTATCGCAGGCTCTTCGCCGATGCTGCCGGTGCCACAATGGTGATTGTCGGTGATGTCAATCTTGACACCCTCAAACCTTTGGTAGAGAAATATATCGGATCTCTTCCAAAGGGCAAGAAAGCCGCCAAGTGGGCTGATGTGCAGCCGCAGCTTGTCAAGGGCAAGGTCGTGGATGTCTTCGACCAGAAGATGGAGACTCCGCTGACAACCGTCCTTCAGGTCTATAGCGACTACCGTCCGTTCACCGTCAAGGAGCAGACTCTTGCCAGCGCTGTCAGCTACATCCTCGACCAGATCTACACCGACACTCTCCGTGAGGACGAAGGCGGTACTTATGGTGCGTCCACCGTGGCTAATGCACGCAAGGATCCTAACGGGAGGTATCTTCTTCAGGTTTACTTCAACTGCAAGCCAGCCCTTGCCGAGAAGCTCAGGGCTCTGGCTCAGGACGGTTTCAGGAAACTCGCCGAGGAAGGCCCGACCGATGAGCAATTTACAAGGACAGTCGAGCATTTCAAGAAGAATGTCCCTGAGAGCCGGATCAACAACTCCTACTGGCTGTCAGACCTGCTCCGCTACTTCCGCGGCGGCTACGACTACGACAAGGAGTGGGAGGCCGCGGTAGGTGGCCTGACCAAGGAGTCCATCCGTGACGCCGCCGCCAGACTCTACAACTCCGGCAACTTCGTCGAGGTTGTGATGATGCCAGGCGAGACCACCGAAGCCGAGTAATGAATATATTCCCGGACATTCCGTCCGGATTAACGACAAAGAGGACGACTTAATCAGTCGCCCTCTTTGTCGTTAATAAAATATTCAAATCCTAATTTTACCTCAAGGCCTCAATCTGTTCAGAAGACAGCCCCGTGGCAATCTTGATCTGATCAGTGGGTAAGCCCAAAGACAACAATGACTTTGCGACCTCCGCCTTGCCTTGTTCGGAACCTTCCTTAAAGCCTTTGCGGTAACCTTGCTGCTCGGCACCCTTGATGTACGGGCGCATTTCTTTTTCTGTCATCATATCACTGAAATAGTTGTCAATCTCCTTGTCGTCAAGGCCGCTGACGCGCATCGCTCTTTCCAATTTATTGAACACGGCATCTTTTTCAGACCTCGATTTGGCAAATATAGTGAAATTTCTGAATATCCTGCACCATCCTGCGATGGGACTGTCATATTCATCATTGTATCGCATAACTCTTGGCAATTCAAGAAGAAAGAACGACATTTGGCCACCAAAAGGCTCTCCGGTTTCGATTTCCTGAGTACGATAATGATAGAGGATCTTGTCATCAGGGGAATTCGGATGCTCGTCCTCGTAATTCATAATGCAGATAACCTTGACCGGGGCCAGAACATAGTCTTCATCTCCACGTTTGATCTGCCTTGTCACAAGTCTTGATCCATAGAAGAACAGCCGGTCGCGTCTTGTATGCCGACCTTTGTTGTCTCGGAGTTCTCCATAGTTGAAGTAGTTTTTAATGATGTCAAATTGGTTCGGGATCTGTTCCCGAATCCAGCGCAATATCGGCATAGTGAACGTAAAAAACGAAAAGAAACATATACGAATCATAAGAAACGTAAATTTTTTTGGTAAATACCCCCTAAAAAACGCCCCTACGACAATTTTGCGAACGTTTGCAAAACCGCCATAGGGGCTTGTGATAGTTTTATTATGTGTTACAACTCCTTAAGGAAGCGGGCCATAGCGCTGAGGAAGTCGTTCCTGTATTCCTGAATAGGGTCGTTGCAGTACTTGGCGTTGCGGAAGCCGTAGCCGTGGCCGCCGCCAGGGAAGGCGTGCATCTCGCAAGGGACACCGTTCTTCACGAGGGCGTTGAAATAGCGGACCTCGTTCTCCGGCGGAACACCATAGTCGTTGGAACTGAATATGATGAATGTCTTCGGCGTGTCCGCGCTGACCTGCTTGTCCAATGAATATCTTTCCTTGAGGGCCTCGAATTTCTTCTTGCCGGTATCCCAGCTTTCGAAATCCTTACCTTTCCTGTTGTACCAGCCTTTCTCCGTTCCTATGAGGTTGTTGAAACTGCCTTCGTGACCGACTCCAGGCTCGGAGGAGATCACCGGATAGACAAGGATTGAGAAGTCCGGCCTGGTCTCTGCATCGATATACTGCGTGGATGCAGTGGCCGCGAGATGTCCACCGGCTGAGAATCCCATCACACCGATCTGCTTCACGCCCCACTCCGGAGCGTAGTGGCGGCAATAACGGAACACGTTCTGCACATCGTTCAGCGGCACGTTCCAGTGGCCGTATGGCAGACGGTACTTGAGCACGGCTGCACTGATGCCCTGACTGTTAAGCCATTCCGCGGCGTATTGTCCCTCGTGCACGTAAGCTGTGAACCAATAGGCTCCGCCTGGGCAGATGATGACCATCTTGCCGTTCGGATTCTTTGCCAGATAAAGTTCGAACCTCGCGCTGTCACCGGTGAATTTCAGATTCATATCCTTGGTCAGTTCCTCCGACTTAGTGCAGCCGTTGGACTCTCCAGGGCCGAGTGTTATGCCCTCGATTCCCTTATCAACATTCTGTCCTTCCGGGTACAGATAGACAACCTTGTCCGGCTTGCATGTGAACTGCTCTCTGGCGACTTTAGGCAACTCCTTCTTGCCGTTCACGCTTTCAAGCTGCTGGCCGAGCCATCTTTCCAGAGCCGCTGAGAACTCAGGCCTGCACGATCCCAGATTGTCCTTGCAGACCTTTGGGTCAAGGCCGATGCTCAGATCAGTGAATCCCCAGCCGTGACCTCCTTTCGGATAAATATGAAGCTCAGCAGGGACCTTGTTTCTGACGAGAGCCTGATAGAATTTCACGGAACTTACAACCGGTACGGTCTTGTCGTAGGTGCTGACGCCGATGAAAGTCGGGGGAGTGGTAGGGGTGACATCACGATAGGTGGTGTACATTCTCTTCAGCCCATCATATTCATTCAAGCCATTGTACCATTGGCCGAAAGGTTTGTCCTCCCTGTCGGTCCACGACGCTTCGCCGCCGAGAAGATTGTCAACCGATCCTTTGTGTGTGGCATTCTCGTCCATCAGGATAACAGGGTAGAGGAGTACCGCGAAGTCCGGCCTTGTCGTGGAGTCAACGTACATAGTCTCGGCAGTGCTGGCGAGATGTCCTCCAGCCGAGAATCCCATCACACCGATCTGCTTTATTCCCCAGTCCTCTGAATGATGCCTGCAATAACGGAATGCGTTCTGCACATCCTGAAGCGGAACCTCACGATGCCCGTTTGGCAGACGATACTTCAGAACAGCACAGGCGACATTTCTGTCATTCAGCCATTTTGCCACATAAGATCCTTCGTTCCAAGTTGAAAGGCCGGCGTACCCACCGCCTGGACAAGCGATGACCATCTGTCCGTTCGGTTTTTCAGGCAAGAATATGTCAATACGCGCGCTGTCCGTCACATTGGAGACGAATCCCCAGCCGCCGGCCACCTCCGCTCCTTCCAGACCGTTTGAGACTAGCGGCCCTTGGGTCACAGCCACACCGTTCTCGACTATCCCTTGGTCCACTCCCTGTCCCTTCGGATAGAGGTAAACGGTTTTTGTGGGAGCATATTCAATGCCCGGCGTGTTCTTGGCCTTCAGTTTTTCCTCGACAGGGGAAGTCCTTGCCAACGGATTGACATTCACCACCGTTCCGTCAAGGACCAGCTGGCTTTTCTTCGCCTTTTTCTGCGCCGAAGCATCCGTCCCTGCGCAGACAACCGCCGCCACCATAGCGGCCAGAAGAAATGTTCTTTTCATATTATCTGTCTTTAGTGTCCTTTTTATGAATATGTCTGCAAATATAACGAAAAGGAGCGGCTTTTTATGACCGCTCCTTGAAAGATAACTATTTGATTAGTGGTGTTCACTCGGCGTTTTCCCTGAACTCAAGCAAATCTCCAGGCTGACATTCCAATGCCTTGCAGAGCGCGTCGAGTGTGCTGAATCGGACACCCTTGGCCTTTCCGGTCTTCAGAATCGACAGGTTGACCGCCGAAAGCCCGATCTTGTCAGCCAGTTCGGCGGAAGTCATCTTCCGCCGAGCCAGCATCACATCGACATTTACTACTATTGGCATAATGATTATTCTTCAGCGGTTTCTTCCTGAGGCTGCTCCTCCGGCTTGGTCTCCTTGCCTTTAAGATATTCGGGCAGATTCATTCCGGCCATATTGAACAAATCCTGAAGCGGAGGTACTGAGCCCATCAGACCGGAAATGAAATTCGCGGTCGATGTCTTGCCGTTCTTGCCGTCTCCGTTGCCGTCCCATACGGTCACCTTGTCGATCTTTATGCCCTTGACAGCCTCGACCTGAGTCTTGACGAGTTCAGGCAGTTTGTCCGCGATAAGCATAAGCACAGCCTTCTGAGGATCGCCGGCAGCGGCCTTGACCATCTCGTTGAAACCGTCGGCCTGCTTTGAGAGGATCTCAAGGGTACCACGGGCCTGAGCGTCCATCTTTGCGAATATCGCGTCAGCCTCTCCCTTGGCCAGCCTGCGGACCTTCTCGGCCTCGGCCTCAGCCTCGATGATGAGCTTCTCCTTGTCGATCTGGGCAGGAACGACGATGTTGGCCTGCTGGGTAGCCCTCTCCCTCTCGGCACGGGCAAGCTCGGCGTCACGCTCGCTCTGGTAGGCCTCCTGGAGGGCCTTCGCTGCCTGAACCTTCTCGGCTGCGACCGCTATACGCGCGGCCTCGGCCTCCTTCTCGCGGCGCTGGGCGTCAGAGTTTGCGATGTCGATCTTGGAAGTGTTCTCTCCCTGCACGGCGAGGGCGTTTGCCGCGGCAGTCTTGATACGGGTATCTCTCTGGGTCTCAGCGATTCTGATGTCCTTGTCCCTGTCGGCCTCGGCCTTACCGATCTCACCGTAGCGGTTCTGCTCGGCCACGCTCTTCTTGGCGTCGTTGATGGCCTTGGCGGCGGCTTCCTTACCGAGAGCCTCGATGTAGCCGGACTCGTCACGGATGTCGGTCACGTTCACGTTGATGAGCTTGAGGCCGATCTTTCGGAGCTCAGCCTCCACGTTCTGGCTGACGGCAACGAGGAATTTGTCACGGTCAGAGTTGATCTCCTCGATGTCCATCGTGGCGATCACCAGACGAAGCTGTCCGAAAAGGATGTCGGTCGCGATGTTCTGGATGTTGTCGATGGAGAGTCCGAGAAGCCTCTCGGCTGCGTTAGTCATACTGTCCGGCTCGGTGGAGATACCAACCGTGAACCGGCAAGGCACATCCACACGGATGTTCTGCTTGGAAAGCGCGTTGGTAAGGTTGCACTCGATCGAGATCGGCTTGAGGTCAAGGAACGCATAGTCCTGGAACACAGGCCAGACGAACGCCGCACCACCGTGGATGCATCGCGCGGATGAGATTGATCCGCTCTTGTTCTTGCCTGTCTTACCGTAGATGACCATAACCTTGTCGGAAGGGCAGCGGCGGTAGCGCTTGAGAATCGCCGAAAAAGTCACGAATATGACTGCGACGACGATGAGGATCAGTGATAGTTCCATATTCAAAATCTTTAATGGGTTTATAATATTCCTTTAATATATTCGGTCAGGTTAGAAATGGCTTCGGTTGGTTAGATGATGGTCGGAGTCAGCTCCTCAACCAGTAGGGTGTAGTCATTGATGACTTCGGTGACCTTGATGGCCTTGCCGGTCGGGATTGTCTCCCCGTCTGTGACTGCGTCATATTCCCTGACGGCGTTGTTGATGGTGATCTGGACCTTGCCTTCGCCCTTGCGCTCGCCCGGAATCGTGAGGTAAACCTTCCCCTCGCAGCCGACAGCGGACTTATGCACATCGATATTCCCCGTCTGCTGCATTCCGCTGAGCCATTTGAATATCCACATAACAACCGTGACCAGAAGTATGCCGACAATTACGGAGACGATGATCAGCAACGCGTTGGACTGAATCTTCTCGTGCATCAGCACCGCCGTCCATCCGAATCCCATGCAGAAGTTGACCAGGTTGCGGAACGTCAGCAAATTCATCGAAGGATCCGCGTCGAACGATCCGTCCGAAGTGTCGAGATCGAAATCAGCGTCGTGGTCTCCCAGTCCGAGGAATGTCATAACAGTCTGAATGACGAAAATCAGCGATGCCGAGAGCGTGATGGCCCAAAGGACCTGCATTGCCGTACTAAGTGATGTCCACCAGGTAATCATATCTATTAGTTTTTAGTTAGGCGGCCGGATTCCTTTCCGCACCGCTTCTTTTGCAAATATATTAATAAATTTATGAAAAACAATAATCTTTTCAAAAAATACATAAATATTTTATGAATATGCCCGCTCGCCGTCACCGCACCTCGCCGCATAAGGGAACCAGCTGCGGAGCGAAAGGGGGAATGCTGGCGGACGGGCCACGGATTTGTACGAAAATCAATGAATATTGTATGAAATGAAGATCGCTCTTATTTCGTACATCATTCCAGTTGTTTCATAAAACTGATTTTGAAACCGGCATTATATTCCGGAACTTTGCATCGTTGAAAATATCGGATATGTTATGAAAACAAAAAAGATACACCATTATATGAACAAAACTATTCACGTGTCGGCCATCGTGCTGGCGATTCTCATCCTGACCGTGGGCTGCCAAGGGAAGAAGGGCGGCTCACGGGCTGAGGATGAAGGTTCAAACACAGTCCTTGCTGACAGCACCATTCAAAAGTATTCCGGAAAGGCCACAGTTACCGGAAGTGAATATTTGGACAAACTCAGTGAAATCTGCCGTTATTCTGTTGATTCGCTCGATGGCGGTGGATGTAGCCTTGATTTAGACATTCTGGAGAGCAGGTTCGCCGATGAGATATTCCTTGATTTGGATGAGGATGTCCGGAAGGATGATTTTGCCCTTTCGGTCAAGGATTGGTTCGACAGGACGGCGTTCCTCTATTACTGCTCTTCGCTTTATGAGCTTCGCGTGCGATATGACCGTAATAACTATTCCTTTGACACCACGGCTGTGGAAACGCCGGGCTCGACAATGTTGACTGGAGAGATGAGACCGTCAATGAGCGTGTTGCAGAAGGTGTTCCCTGACAAACGTGTCAGAGATGCGGCCTCAGCGCTTTTGAATATGCTGTACAAGACCCCTGATTTCAATGATGTGAGCAAGCATTTAGGTGAATTGGTGGATGCTTATAAATCAGCCGCTTTCGCTTCCGGGATGCCAATAGATACGGCCAAGATCGGCAAAGCTTTCGCGAATGAGGATGCTTACTATGACAAGTCGGCGTTTGTTCCGGACATAAAGCGTTTCCGTGACGCAAGGGCCTATTTTGACAGTGCAGCCGTTCAGATCAAAGATCCTGTCGGAGAGATAGAGGCGCGGATGAAAGCCCCGATGGATTTCGACACCAAGTGTGTCTATGCGATAGAACTTTCGCACGTACAGCCGGTAGATTGCGTGGACACCCTCGGGGCTCTCATAGAGTCAAGAATATATTCCCGCTACCTCCTTGAGGTCTGGGAGAATTGGCGTGCAGAAGCCCAGTTCGGGTGGTTCGGCTGCTCGAATGATTCCGAAATTCCCAACGCCTATTATTTGAAAATCAGGAATATCTGTGCAAATACGATGATCCGTCATATTCAGAAACATCCGGAAGACAACGATGCGTATCTGCGCCTCTTCCGTTTGCTTTATTGCGAACCGATCCATCGTGGCGGCGGCCTCTTTGGCAACGAAGTAGTTGCTATATTGTGTCATCTCCGTAGCGCGGAATATTAAGTACTTTTACAAAACCCGTTCAGCCACACAATGTGTCTGTGCCCAAAGAAGCCATATCTGGCTGAAAAACTCGAAGCCCAAGGTACAAGTTTTTCACGGTAATATGCCATCCAGATGCTTCTGTCCAGCTTTGGGATGAAAGCATATTGTAATAATGTTTATATTCCTGTTTCCTGATTTTCAGAAGCAGGAAATTCCTCATTTGCTCTTCCGTGACATCATAGATAGGATGGAGTTTATGGTGGACACGGCTTCAATAATATTGTTGATGGAAGGTGTGAGCCCTTTTGCTACCGAAAGGCTTGATATGTATTGTCCCATTCTCATATTTGTCAACAAGTATGTTAACGAATATGTTAACAAACCTTGAGATTTCCAAATAAACTTAATTACCTGATATGAATAGTGGAATGTCCTAACTTAAACGAACTAATGATGCTCCTCAACAGGCGTTAATTTGCGTAAATCACGCTTTTAGAGGGACAATAATCTATTCACGAGCGTATTTCTGTCATATTCCCGCTTTTAGGGAACGTGGGTTAAAATTGGTGAACATACCTGTTCAGCTATCTGCCTTTCTTCATTCTTTTGTGTGTCGTAATCAAATCTGGTCTGAAGGTTCACCCACTCTATTGATGGTATGCCAAGAATTACTTCTAACTTGTCGGCCACTGGCTTAGTGATTGACCTCTTCCCCTTGATAATTTCGCTAAGATGTGACGCATTGTTCACAAATTGCCTTCTACGAATTCGGGAAAAAGGAGTATCCTGTCAGCGGAATCTGTGTTGAACAGCAGGTGCTCGAAATCACGCTTTTTCACATTCAGGTCAATTGTGGCTAACTTGTCCGTGATGGCTTTTTTCAAATCATCAGTGTTTGATATTCCGGCTCTTTCCTTCAGAAACTCATACGAAGGCTTGGTCTGTTGCATCAAAAACATACAATCATAGAAGTCACGGCCTTTTGCCCTTGCGAGCAAGGCTGAGAACTTCATACCGAGCAATACGGAATCCGGTGGAACCGGTAGTGAGAAGAAAAATCCACATCGCTGTACATGCCGCATCTCAATCGGGTATGCGACACCTTGGTTCTGCGCCTCAATCTTCAATAGGAAACGCTCCTCTCTATGACCTGTCAATCCAAGTTCAAAGAGAAATTCAGGAAAGAATATGTTCCTTCTGAAAGCGGTCAACTTGGAATTTGCCTTGTCACGAGTCTCAACATTCAGACCACTGTGTCTCAAAAAAGTGATCACGCCGTCAGTCATTTCAACAAATTTCTGCTCCGTGAGGTCCTTGCAGTCGAAGTCGAGATTTTCCGAGAACCTGTCTATTCCTTTGATGAGGCGTAGGTTTGTGCCACCAATGAATGCCAGTTTGCTGATGTATGGCGTTGTGGCAAGATGGTCAAGCACCATCAGTTGAATATATTCCTTGAGAATATGCTTCTGAAAGGCGGCGTTTGATGCTATCTGAGACGGAAAATAACTGTTAATGTAATTCAAGTCAATCATAAATCGTATATTCTTAATAGTTTCTTGATTCTGCTGTCCAGTGCCTTGCTGCTGATTCTATATTGATATTCTTTGAGTCTTTCAATATCCAATTCTTCAGTCATATATGCTTCATCCAGGCGGAGCTGTTCCAACTCAGTGTTGTTGTCGTAAAACGGATAGAGATAGAGCAGATCCAGCAAAGCTTTTTCGGGTTGCGCCAACAGCCAAGTCTGTTTCGGGGCATTAATCAAGGCTGTGTTGATTGGAAGCTCCACAGGCTTATAGCCGAAGAATAGTTCAGGCTTGACATTTTGATAGGAATATTGCCCGAACTTGTTTTCAAACCGTGCCGTTTTCAATGTCGAGATTGACGTGATGCTCGTGACCGCCTCCGGAATCATCCCGTACATGCTCAACGCCGTGTGCAGGCTGATGTATGACGGACGATAGATGCGGCAGGCCACATAGCGTGAGAAATCAGGACGCTGCAACAGCTCCGGAAAAGCGTACCATCCCTGCCGTAATTTTATCAACATCCCCTTCCGTGCCCATCTGGTCAGATTATTCCTGTCGAATAAAGGGAAAAACGCCCTTGCCTGATGAACGGAAAAACATCCTTCAGGCAACAACTTTTCCCTAAACTCTAAATAACTCACCACGGCAATATATTTCTAAAACAATGCAAATATAATGCTTTTTGGAAATAAAATGTCATCCGCTTTATGATTTCGGCAAGAAAAATGATATACGGTGACCACTTAAAGAATCAATTGCGCTGAAATGTTATTATCTTAGCGTGGAAGTTTTGAGGATGGCGGGAAGCGGCGGAAAAGAACTATTGAATAAGACTGAAACTGATGACGAATATGCAATATCCATTAATATCAGAATATGTCCGTGCGATGCAGGACCCGGCGGGCAATCTTGACCAGCTGTCGCACCTTGTGTCGGTGCAGGATGACCACGGTGAGCCGATGCGGAGCAGCGGGGCGTTCGCGGTGGTGTTCAAGATGAAGGATGAGAGCACGGGTAAGGAATATGCTCTCAAGTGCTTCACAGAGGATCAGGAGGGGAGGGCGGAGGCCTACCGCCAGATCGCGGATGAGCTGGAGTCGGTGGATTCCACCTATGTCACATCTGTAAAGTATTTGGAAAAGGAACTCTTCGTTGATTGTGATGGTGATGATCACGAGTTCCCTGTCCTTTTGATGGACTGGATAGAGGGCGAGACAATGGATCGTTACATTGCGGAGAACCTTTACGACAACTATGCGATGTCGATGCTGTGCTACCGTTTCTGCAAGATGGCTGCCTGGCTCCGTTCACAGCCATTTGCTCACGGCGACATCAAGCCGGACAACATAATGGTCCGTCCCGACGGCTCACTCACGCTGATAGACTATGACGGAATGTTCGTCCCGGCAATGAAAGGCCAGACCTCGCCGACAATCGGCACGAAGGATTTCAGCCACCCGCAAAGGACGAAAGAAGATTTTGACGAGACGATAGACGATTTCGCCTTAGCCAGCATGGCCCTCTCCCTGAAAGCGATCTCCCTGTCCCCGTCTCTTTTTGATGAATATGGTTCCTCCGACCGTCTGCTTTTCTCGGCCGACGATTACCGTGACCTGAGCCAGAGCAAGCTTCTGACAGCTTTGCAACCCCTGATGACCGACTCCGAGCTGAACACCCTCCTGTCCCTCTTCCTCCTCGCCCACGCCACGAAGACCCTCTCGATGGTCTCGTTCCGGCTCTTCTCCGTTTCTGAACCGGAATATGTTCCGGTAGTAGATATTTCCACTGAAGTAACAGAAGAAGATTTAGTCGAAGCCATTGAGGATGAATATGGAGTCAAGTACAGTAAAGACAGAAAACGACTTCTAAAAGCTCCTGAACATATTAAAGGTGAATATCATATTCGAAAAGGTTCTGTCTGCATTTGTGATTACGCTTTCAGTGGGTGTTCAATGCTGAAAAACGTAGTGATTCCTAGTAGTGTGACAAAAATTGGCTATATGGCTTTTGGCTCTATGGACGAATCAGGAGAGTATTTTGGTCGTTCTGGTTTGACAAGCATTGAGATACCTGGTAGTGTAATAGAAATTGGGGACAGTGCTTTCTCTCATTGCGATGATATAGAAAGCGTTAAGATATCGAACGGAGTAACAGTAATCGGTAAGAATGCGTTCAGTGGGTGCTATGGCTTAACAAGCATAAAGATACCAGATAGCGTGACTGAAATTGGTGCTTATGCTTTCAGTTGGTGTACTGGCCTGACAAATATAGATATTTCTAAAAGTGTGACTGAAATTGGTGGATGGACTTTCAGTGGATGCACAGGCTTGACAAGCATAATGATTCCTAATGGTGTGTTGAAAATTGGAGCATATGCTTTCAGTGAATGTTCAAGTTTGGTAAATGTTGAGATTCCCAACAGCGTAATAACGATAGGGCGAGATGCTTTTGGGGGGTGTAATTTGCCTGAAAATATTAAGAATGAAATATCCACTAAACCAGAATATGCCTCAAATCCATTTTCAACCAAAGTTACAAAAGAAGACCTAGATGTAGCAGTAGAGGATGAATTAGGTGTCAAATATAGCAAAGACTGGAAACGACTTTTAAAGGCCAATTTTAGTTTGAAAGGTGAATACTATGTGCGAAAAGGGATTGTTACTATTAGCAATTATGCTTTTTGTGGTTATAGTCGTTCTCGTTTTACGCATTTTATTGCATGTGAATATATGACGAGATTGGTGATACCTGATGGGTGTACAAGAATAGGATACTCTGCTTTTCGAGGATGTCGTGCTCTTACGAGTGTTGTTATACCTGCAAGTACTACAAGAATCGGTGCATATGCCTTTGAGGGGTGTCAAAGTCTTGAAAGTATAGAGATACCTAATGGCGTTATGAGAATCAGTAACAGCACTTTTAAGGGGTGTAAAAGCCTTACTCATTTGCTGATTCCTGATAATATGATTGAAATTGCCGATTCTGCTTTCGAGGGCTGCTCCGGTTTGACAAGCATTGTAATACCGAATAGTATAACGGTAATCGGGCGTGGTGCTTTCGCTGGCTGCACTGGTCTGACAAGCGTAGCGATGCCGGACGGCGTGAAGATAATTGGGCGTTTTGCTTTTGCTGGTTGCAAAGGCCTGATGAACGTAGGGTTAGCGGATAGTATAACAGAGATCAAGGAAGGTGCTTTCAGAGGCTGCATTGGCCTTACAAGCGTGGTGATACCGTATAGTATGACGGAGATCGGGCGTGACGCTTTTGCTGGCTGCACTGGTTTGGCATATATAGAGATACCCGATAGTGTGAAGAAGATTGGGGATGGTGCCTTCAGAGGCTGCACTGGCCTGACAAGCGTAGTGATACCAGATAGCGTGACGGAGATCGGGCATAAAGCTTTTGCTGGCTGCACTGGTTTGGCATATATAGAGATACCCGATAGTGTGAAGAAGATTGGGACTGGTGCTTTCGAAGACTGCAGTAGCCTGATAAGCATTGCATTACTATATGGTGTGGCGGAAATCGGATGGAATGAATTCAGATGCTGCACTGGTCTGGCATACATAGTGATACCAGATAGTGTGACGGAAATCAGATGTGGTGCTTTCGAAGGCTGTACTGGCTTGACAAGCATCGTATTACCGAATAGCCTAACGGAAATCGGATGGAATGTTTTCAGAGGTTGTACTGGTCTGGAAGGTATAATGATACCCGATAGCGTGAAGAAGATTGGGGATGGTGCTTTCGAAGGCTGTACTGGTTTGACAAGAATCGCATTACCGGATGGCCTGACGGAAATCGGACAATGTGCTTTCGAAGGCTGTACTGGTTTGACAAGCATCGTATTACCGGATAGCGTAACGGAAATCAGATGGAATGCTTTCAGAGGTTGTACTGGTCTGGAAAGTATAATGATACCGAATAGTGTGAAGAAGATTTGGGATGGTGCTTTCAAAGGCTGTACTGGTTTGACAAGCATCGCATTACCGGATGGCCTAACGGAAATCGGACAATGTGCTTTCGAAGGTTGTACTGGTCTGGAAAGTATAACGATACCAAATAGTGTGACAGAAATCGAAAATTACGCTTTCTCGGGATGTGATTATTTGCTTGAAAGTGTTAAAAAAGAACTGACGGCAAAGTATGGACATTGTATATTTGAAAAAAGTTGGAATAATTTTTCCGCATTATGATAGTTATCGAATCAAAACGTAAGAAACCCGAGACGATCCTGCGGAGATATCCGGGGGCGGTGATCGCGGATGTGACGAGTCACGCGGGGGATGATTTGGTGAAGCTGAGTCCGTTCTATCCGCACGGGGGGATTCCGGTGCCGTTCAGCGAGGGGTTCACGGCTACTTGTGTGGAGGCGGTCTGGCAGGGGCTGAAGGTGTTTGAAGGGGCGGATGTGGACACATCGCTGTTTCTCAATGACACAATGAAGAACCTCAAACGGACTGTCCGGCGGTTCGGAAGGCCGTTGGGGCATAGGAAGGGAGTGTACGGGAAGGAGTTGCTGGGCTATGTCGAGGCCCGTAAGCAGATCTATCTGCCGACATATAAATGGGTTTTGGAGAACAAGGTGCCGCGGATTATCGAAAGGCTTCGTGAGGCAAGCAAGACCAAGACGATCGTGCTGCTGGACTACGAGACCAACTGCGATGTGGACGATCCGAGGAAGCCGCTGTCACACGCTTTTCTGGTCAAAGCGTATGCCGAAGGAATATACCCGTACGGGGACAAAGAACCTGTGAATCAGGATGACCTGAAACTATTTTGACAAGAATAACCAATATAATTATGGGAAAAAGAAGTAACTGGAAAGAATTCGAGGCAATCCTTTCGCAGAACAGGATAACAAAACTCTATCATTTCACTGACAGGGACAACCTTGAGAGCATCATCAAGAACGGGGGATTATATTCGTGGAAGGATTGTGAGGAGCGTGGAATATCCATTCCGAAACCGGGCGGTGGCGGGCCGGGCTCTACATCGTGGTCGCTGGACGAGAGGGACGGGCTTGAGCGTTATGTCCGCGTCAGCTTCACGGAGCAGCATCCGATGATGTACGTGGCGATGAACGAGAACAGGATCTCCAATCCGGTCATTCTGGAGATCGATCCGGAGGTGATTTATGATGAGGACACCATATTCTCGGACCGTAACGCCACACGCAACGGGGCGCAGGTCGGAGGTGGCTTGGACGATTTCAGGAATATTCATTTCAAGACGGTCAAGGCGCGCAAGCATTTCGACCTCGACGCTGACGAGCAGCCGTTCTATCAGGCGGAGGTGCTGGTGAAGAACTTCATTCCGTTGAAATATATCCGCAACATCGGCAATTTCGGAATCCCTATTCCAAGCCATCCGCAGATGATGCAGAGCAAGAACGCCTACACGGCGAGGGTTGACCGCGTGCATCCTACCGCGTTCATATTCCTTGTGGATCAGAGCATTTCGATGAAGCGGCTGACCACTTTCAACGGGGAGGATATGACTTTGTCGGAGGCAGTGGCGAGGATTGTCAATTCGCAGATCAACGAGCTTGTGGAGCGATGCGTGAAGAACAACGAGACCAGACATTATTTCGACATCGCTGTTATCGGCTATGGGACAGAGGCTTACAGCGCGTGGAACGGGGCGTTGGAGGGACGTGATTTCGTCAGTCCGGAGGAGATCCGGGACAATCCGTTCCAGAAGAGGCTGGTGAAGGAGGAGGTCCGGACCAGAAAGGGAATCACGGTCAAAGAGGTTGAGAGAAAGCAGTGGATGACAGCGCGGCACGACGGGAACTGGACAAGAATGGACAAGGCGTTGAGGCGCGCCGAGGGACTGCTCGACAATTGGATGAAGGATCACCACGACAAGGACTGCTACCCGCCGACCATCATCAACATCACGGACGGTGAATATAATGGAGTGACGGACGATGAGATGCTCCAGCTGTCCAACCAACTGAAATCGATGTTCACCAATGATGGTAATGTGCTGTTCTTCAATATCCACATCGTGCCCGGGCATTCGGAGTCGGTCGTTTTCCCGGCCACGGCCGGCGAGCTGAACGGCAACGGGTACGGGGAGAAGCTGTTCAATATGTCCAGCCTGCTGCCGCTGAACTACAACGAGCAGATCAGGGGCATATTCGGAGACCGTCAGACGGACATCCGCTACAGGGCGATGGGAGTCAATGCCGGGATGGAGCGTCTGGTTAAGATGATGAAGATCGGAACGTTGTCAAGCACACTTGCGAATCAGTTATGAGTTACGGAGTCAGCATCCCGAAGTTGAATGATAATATTCCCAACGAGGACTCGTTCTGCAAGTCGGACAATCTGATCGCTGTGTCGGACGGGGCGGGCGGTTGCGGCCTCTTTGCGAGAGAGTGGTCAAAGTACCTGCTCCGGCATATTCCAAGAAAGCGGGCGATCACTTCATTCGTGGAGTTCGATGCGTGGGTTGACGGCATTTGGGAGACTTTCTACAATGAATATGAGGCTGTCGCGAAGGCGGGGGATGGAATATTCCTGAATAAGTTCTATAATGAGGGTGCGTGCGCGACGGTCGCCGCCGCTTGGCGGGTGTCGGATGAGGAGTGCCGTTGGGTGGCTTATTGTGGCAGCGTCGTGTTTCATTATTGCCGTTGGGTGGCTTATGGTGACAGCGTCGTGTTCCATTATAAGCGGAAAAGCAAATCACTGGAGCATAGTTTCACGAGGCTGGCGGATTTCAGCAGGCCGCCGATGCTTGTGAGCTGCAAGGATCCGTTGGTGGAGGAGGGCTTCCGCTGCGGGGCGTTCCATCTGGATGGGGATTCGGTGGTGTTCGCCGCGAGTGACGCTCTGTCGCATTATGTGCTGATGATGTACGAGCTTGCGAACTGCGGACGGTTCGGCGAGGAACTGGCCGAAGAGGCGTTGAGGCGGTCCGGCAATTCGGCACTTCTGCGTACCGCGGAAGCTATCAGGTTCGATTTTCAGGCGGATGTCCTGGAGCCGTTGTTGAAGGCCGCCGAGAAAGAATCCACATTCAAAACGCACGTCAGGTCTCTAATTGAGCGTGGCGTTCTGGATGTGGATGATATGACGGTGGTGGTTTTGGGGGCACCAGTGTAGCAAGCTCCGTTGAGGCTAACGATTTCGTACAAGGGACGAACTTCTGGTATTCGGCAATGCGACAGGTTGGTACTGGAATAAGGCTTCTGGTGTACCAAACGCAATGAAGTGGCAGATCGGTACAGGGAAATGGGTTTAAGCGTACCTATATTCCTGCCTCCTGCATTTTTAGAAGCAGGAAATTCCTCATCTGCTCTTCCGTGACATCATAAACCGGATTGAATTGTCCGAAGTTTGTGTCTTTGCTGAATTGGCCGGACAGAAGCATTGTCACGATGCTTTTCCTTTTGAGTCTGAACTGTGAATATTTGATGGCTGAATCTATCCCAAGTGTGATGTCTCCTCCGTTTTTTATTATGCTGTAAACATCATAATAGTCCCGGAATTTCATCCTTCGCAGCATTACTTCCAATTTCATTGCCAGTATGGCTTCAATGGAGGCCAGCTTGATATTTCCAAGATAGACAAGCGTTGTCATCGCTGGTGCAAGTTTGTCGCTTACGTAGAAAGAGATCTTTACTCCGCGAACGAGGAAAATGACTTGGTCGAAGCCTAGTAAGTCCATATTGTCTATATGCCCCACTTTCTCTTCTAACTCCTTGGAAATCGTTGGCCAATCAACTTCTGGCTTCCTGTCTTTGGACACTCGCCAAGCCATAAAATCCAAATCCTCGCTTTGCCTGTGACCGAGTTGAATGGCGAGTGATGTGCCACCGCAAAGTACATAATCCTTGATGGAGTTTAGGGTGGACACGGCTTCAATAATATTGTTGATGGAAGGTGTGAGGCCATTACGCATAGTGGGTCATAGTTTTTATGTGGCCGATTTCTTTCCTGTGAAGGAAGTCCTTTGGATTCTTTATGTTAAAGTAATATTGCGCGATCATCATATTCAATGAATATAGATACGCCCCCTGTCCGGCCATCCTGTCTTCCCAGACTTGCCGGATGAACTTTCTGGTGAAAATCTCGAAGAGCAGAGAGATGTCATCCATATCCAAATGGATGAATGTCTTCTCAATCAGATCCTCGTCAGAGATCGTTTCTTCCGTGACGTTTGAATGTGACCAAAACGCTTTGTTGGCCAATAATTTGGAACATAGGGATTTGCGTATGGATTCAGTGTGGTTCTTGATACGCTCGCCATCCTGCATACGTACGAGAGTCCCTTGCTTGAGTGAGAATAACGATTCCAGTCTCAAGGCTTGTGGGAGTGTCATCTCACGTTTCCCTGAGATTATGTAACTAAGAATCTGCCGTGACAGCCCAATTTGTCTGGCCACGTCAGATTGTGTGAGCCCTTTTGCTTTCGAAAGGCTTGATATGTATTGCCCAGTTGTCATATTGTCAACAAATATGTTAACAAATCTTGAGATTTCCAAATAAAACTTAATTACCTGATATGAATAGTGGAATGTCGGTTAAGTCAAGGAATACCGGAAAGGGCGTCCCATTACAATTGATGACATCACAGTCACGCCTTTTCAGGTCAGTCATTCTTCCGCCGATTCGTATATGCTCAAAATCAAATGTGACGGAAAGACGATTCTTCACACAGGAGACTTTCGAGGGCACGGATATATGGGAAACGGCATCTACAAGGTCATAGATAAATTTCATATTGCCGGAAATGTCGATATTCTCATTACCGAAGGTACCAACGTAGATAATAACACCAAATCCATTCTCCCGGAATACGTCCTGAAGAAAGAATTCAAGGAGGTTCTCCGGCAATATAAGAACACATTCATCATCTGCTCTTCCACGGATGCAGACCGCCTTGAGTCCATTTACAGCGCTAACAAAGAGTCTGTGCGACAGCCCTTTATCGTGGACACTTAGCAGAAAGACATCCTCTGCCTCATTGACAAATATGCCGAAAACGAAAAACTGTTATATCATTTCAATATAGACGATATATGTAGCTATAGCCCTTCAGTTGAAAGGATGGACAATATGATGCGTTGCCATGGCTTTGTGATGCTATTGAGATGCAGCGAAAAGTTCCAGTCTTATCTGGAGAAGATTCTGCCTTGGTGCAAGCCGGAAGAAACGTGTCTGGTATATTCCCAATATCACGGGTACATAGATAAGCGTGAAGGAAATACAGCTTTTAACCAGAAACTGTATGACTTTGTAGAACAGTTCCGGGAAAGAGGATGCTTTGTCAAAGAAGACCTTCACACATCCGGTCATGCCTCCAAACAGGATTTGGCACGACTCTGCGAGCAGGTCAACCCAAAAGTCATAATCCCCATCCATAAAGATGAAAAAGCCGATTTCGCCTCCATTCTTTCTGATGAGCTGAGAGCAAGAGTCTGTGAATATGAATACAGTATGGATGGAGTTGATATTTCCCTCGATTCACTATAACGGTTTTACATTTCGAGTTGGTTCGGAGCGAAAAGCGGATCTCTCGTGATATTCATAATAAATTGATTTTGCGGAGAGAACTTTGTACAGGAGAGGGGCTTCTGGTGTACCAACGGTGGTGAAACGGTGGGTTGGTACAGGGAATAGGGTTTTGGTGTACCGATTTTCGGCGAAGTGAGGACTTGTCGCGGAGCGGGGATATTCATTGGCACAGCAAAAAATAAAAGAGTGACCGGAATGACCAGCCACTCTTTCTTTGAATATGTCAGCGGTACACTACTTGCCGGCGAGGCGGGTGTAGGTGCCGTAACGTACTTTGGCGAATTCCTCGGTGAGGCTCAGGAGCTCCTGGGCTCTGTCAGGGAACAGCTTGTAAAGGGATGCGAAACGAACCTCTCCCTTGAGGAAGTCCTGGAACTTGGTCCAGTCTGGCTCCTTGGAGTCGAGAGTGAACGGATTCTTTCCTTCAGCCTCAAGAGTAGGGTTGTACCTGTACAGGTGCCAGTAACCGCAGTCAACGGCAAGTTTCTCCTCCTTCTGGCTCAGACCCATACCAGCCTTCAGACCGTGGTTGATGCACGGAGCGTAGGCGATGATCAGGGATGGACCGTCGTAGGCCTCAGCCTCCTTTATGGCGTTGAGGTACTGTGCAGGGCTTGCACCCATGGCCACCTGTGCGACATAGACATAGCCATAGCTGATGGCCATCATGCCGAGATCCTTCTTGCGGATCTTCTTGCCTGAGGCGGCGAACTTGGCGATCGCGCCGGCAGGGGTTGACTTGGAGCTCTGTCCACCGGTGTTGGAGTAAACCTCGGTGTCGAGAACGAGCACGTTCACATTCTTGCCGGAGGCGAGGACGTGGTCGAGTCCGCCGTAGCCGATGTCGTAGGCCCAGCCGTCACCACCGAAGATCCACTGGCTGCGGGCAGGGATGAAGTGCTTGTAGTCAAGAAGTTTCTTGCAGTGAGGGCAGTCGGTCTTCTCCATGAGAGGAATGACCTTGTCAGCCACCTCGCGGGTGATCTCACCGTTCTCCTTGTTCTCAAGCCACTGCCTGAACAGTGCCTTTACTTCATCCGGGCACTTGTCGCAGTCGAGGGCGGCGGTCATGAGGTTGGCCACCGTCTCGCGGGCGCGGTCGGAGCCGATCTTCATTCCGAGACCGAACTCGGCGTTGTCCTCGAACAGGGAGTTCTGCCAAGCCGGGCCATGACCTTGGGCGTTGGTGCAATAAGGAGAAGCAGGGAATGACGCTCCGTAGATTGAAGAGCAACCTGTGGCGTTGGCGATCATCATCCTGTCACCGAAGAGCTGTGTGATGTTCTTGATGTAAGGGGTCTCACCGCAACCGGCGCAGGCACCGCTGAACTCGAACAGAGGCTGTGCGAACTGGGAGTTCTTGACATTGGCTGCCTTGTTGACAACAGTGTCCTTGTAGCCTACCTTGGTGGCGAGCCAGTTGAAGTTGTCCTGCTCAGAGTGCTGGTCGAGGGCGGAAACCATTGTGAGGGCCTTCTCCTTCGCAGGGCAGACATCCACGCAGTTGCCGCAACCTGTACAGTCATCCACAGAGACTGAAAGGGCGAATGAATATTCCTTCAGAACGGCCTTGCCCTGTGCCTTCTTGAGTCCGGCAGGAGCCTTCTCGGCCTCTTCGGCTGTGAGCAGGAACGGACGGATGGCGGCGTGAGGGCAGACGAACGCGCAGGAGTTGCACTGGATACACTTGTCTGGATCCCAGCTTGGAACCATGACGGCGACTCCGCGCTTCTCGTAGGCTGACGTGCCGGCCGGCATCGTGCCGTCGGCGTAAGGCAGGAAGGCGCTGACAGGGAGTGAGTCTCCGTTCTGGGAGTTCACAACGTCGGCGATGTCCTTCACGAAAGCAGGAGCGAGGCGATCCTTGTTAGGGGTCTCGAACCTGGCCGAGATCTTCGCCCACTCGGCAGGGATGGCGACTTCGGTATATTCACCGCCACGGTCAACGGCGGCGAAGTTCATGTTCACCACATTCTCGCCCTTGTTGCCGTAGCTCTTCACGATCGCGTCCTTCATGTACTTGACGGCGTCCTCGTAAGGGATGATGCCGGTGATCTTGAAGAAAGCGGACTGGAGGATCGTGTTGGTCCTGTTGCCGAGTCCGATCTCAGCGGCGATCTTGGTGGCGTTGATGATGTAGAGCTTGATCTTCTTCTTGCCGATGACAGCCTTCACGTTGTCAGGGATCCTCTTGACGGTCTCTTCCTCGTCCCAGAGTGAGTTGAGGAGGAGGGTTCCTTTCTCCTTGATACCCTTGAGCACGTCATACTTGCTCAGGTAGGAAGGAACGTGGCAGGCCACGAAGTCAGGGGTGCTGACAAGATATGGAGCCTTGATCGGCTTGTCTCCGAAGCGGAGGTGAGAGCAGGTGTAGCCGCCGGACTTCTTCGAGTCATAGTCGAAGTAGGCCTGGCAATATTTCTGCGTGTGGCTTCCGATGATCTTGATGGTGTTCTTGTTGGCGCCGACGGTGCCGTCGGATCCGAGTCCGTAGAACTTGCACTCGGTCGTGCCTGGCTTCACGATGGAAACCTCGCTCTTGATCGAGAGGGACTTGAATGTCACGTCATCGACGATGCCGATGGTGAAGTCGTTCTTAGGCTCGTTGAGCTCAAGGTTGTCGTAAACGGCGACGATCTGGGCAGGAGTGGTGTCCTTTGAGGACAGTCCGTAGCGTCCGCCGATGATCAGCGGAGAGTTGCTCTGTCCCTGGAACAGGGCCTTCACGTCAAGGTAGAGAGGCTCTCCGAGAGCTCCCGGCTCCTTGGTCCTGTCAAGGACGGCGATTCTCTTGACAGTCTTAGGAAGGACTTTCAGGAAATATTTCTCAGCGAAAGGCCTGTAGAGGTGAACGGTGACAAGACCGTACTTTCTGCCCTTCTTCGCGAGGTAGTCGATTGTCTCCTTGATGGTCTCGGTCACGGATCCCATGGCGACGATGATGTTCTCGGCGTCCGCGGCTCCGTAGTAGGTGAACGGACGGTACTCGCGACCGGTCATCTCGCTGATCTCACCCATGTAGCGGGCGACGATGTCCGGAACGGCGTTGTAGTAGTTGTTCCTTGACTCCACGGCTTGGAAGTAAACGTCTCCGTTCTGGGCGGTACCACGGGTGACAGGAGCGTCAGGATTGAGTGCCCTGTCACGGAAAGCCTTGAGGGACTTCTTGCTGACCATATTCTTGAGCTCTTCCTCGTCGAGAGCCTCGATCTTCTGGATCTCGTGCGATGTGCGGAATCCGTCGAAGAAGTGGAGGAAAGGAATGCTGGACTTGATCGCTGAGAGGTGAGCCACGGCGGCGAGGTCCTGAGCCTCCTGAACTGAACCGGAAGCGAGGAGTGCGAAGCCTGTCTGGCGGCAGGCCATCACGTCCTGATGGTCTCCGAAGATGGAGAGGGCATGTGATGCAAGCGCGCGGGCTGAGACATGGAAGACAGCCGGAAGCATTTCTCCGGCGATCTTGTACATGTTAGGGATCATAAGGAGAAGACCCTGTGAAGCTGTGTAGGTCGTGGTGAGGACACCGGCCTGGAGGGAGCCGTGCACTGCTCCGGAGGCACCGGCCTCACTTTCCAACTCTGTGACACTTACTGTCTCGCCCCAGAGGTTCTTTTTCCCGTGGGCAGCCCATTCGTCAATGTTCTCTGCCATCGGAGAGGATGGTGTGATAGGGTAGATGCAGGCGTTCTCGCTGAAAAGATAAGCGACGTTCGCCACGGCAGTGTTACCATCACAAGTGATGAATTTCTTTTCTTTAGCCATATCGTTAACGTTATGTTAATATATTAGATTGTAGTCAAACCATCGATGGTGATTCCTTCGGTTCCGGCCGAAATTCTCTTCACCAAGCCTTGCAGGACAGTACCCGGGCCGATCTCCATGAAGTAGTCCGCTCCGTCCGCGAGCATATTCCTGACAGACTGGGTCCATCTCACCGGTGAGGTGAGCTGGGCGAGGAGGTTCTTCTTGATGGTCTGCGGGTCTGTGACGGCCTGTGCGCTGACGTTCTGGTAGATCGGGCAGATAGGTTCCACGATCCTGGTCTCCTCGATCGCCCTTCCGAGCTCGATGCGCGCCGGCTCCATAAGAGGGGAGTGGAACGCTCCGCTGACGGCGAGAGGAAGAGCTCTCTTCGCACCTTCGGCCTTGGCTTTCTCACAGGCCTGCTCCACGGCGGTCTTCTCGCCGGAGATCACGACCTGGCCTCCGCAGTTGTAGTTGGCCGGGATCACGATGCCATCGCATGAGGAGCAGATCTCCTCGACCTTCTCGTCCGGCAGCCCGACGATGGCGGCCATCGTCCCCGGCACCTTCTCGCAGCAGAGCTGCATCTGGGTGGCACGGATATAGACAAGACGAAGGGCATCCTCGAAACTGATGGCTTCCGCGGCGGCAAGTGCGGAAAATTCACCAAGAGAATGCCCTGCGACCATATCAGGTCTGAATCCTTCGTAGCACTTCGCCAGAACGACGGAGTGCAGGAATATTGCCGGTTGTGTGACGCGTGTTGCCTTGAGGTCATCCGGCGTGCCCTCAAACATTATGTCAGTGATTCTGAATCCAAGTATGTCATTCGCCTTCTCGAGCAATTCCTTGCCTTTGGCGTTTCCCTCGTAAAGCGCTTTCGCCATACCTGGGAACTGGGAACCCTGACCGGGAAATACGTATGCTTTTTTCATAATACGCAAAAATAAGATTTATTATTGGATTATCCGAATATTAAAGGCTCTTTTATGGCCTTAAAAAACATATTTTTCCGCACAAAAAATATCTTTCCGCGAAAGATTTGCCAAAGATTTGTCAAAAATTCTTGTTTTGCCATTTATTTGTTATTTTTGTAATCTGATTGCGTGAAACCGCAAGAATGATGCCCCTGTAGTCTAATGGATAGAATTTCGGATTCCGGTTCCGACGATTTGGGTTCGATTCCCAACGGGGGTACAAGTAGGAATAAACTTTCATATCTCATTGGATATGAATCAACCGCTCATATTATGAAAAGAATTCTAATCTCTCTCGCGGCTGCGATTTTTGCTTTTGTTCCGTTGGTGTCGGCTCAGACACCGGAATCTCGTAATGAAATAACGCTTGGCTACGGCAGGGTCACAGTTGTGGATGTGGCTCATGTGGCCGGCGGGGTTTTCGCCACGGCTTTCACGGCCGGTTACGCCCGTTTTGACAACTTCCGGTCATACGGGTCTGTCAATCTTGAATATTACAGAGTCCTCAACAAGACTTTTTCCGTGGGGGCGGCAGTCTCTTGGTTCGGTGGCACCGCAGATGAACTGAACAAGGACAACGTGAAGGTCGGCAACGCTGACTATAGCGGATTCGCTGTGATGCCTGCGGCGAAGGCTTTCTGGTTCAGAAAACCGCATGTCGCCATGTACTCAAAGCTTGCGGCCGGAGTCACGCTGCTGGACGATTACGACGAGGAGGCGGACTCGCATTCGTTCGACCCGTATTGGGCCGCGCAGGTCACCCTTGCCGGAGTGCAGTTCGGAGGAGAGCGATTCCGTGGTTTTGTGGAGGCCGGGGCTGGAATGCAAGGCCTTGTGCTGGCCGGGTTGAGCGTTTCCTTCTAAAAGGAATATGACAGCAAAAGAAAGAGAGGCCTGCCTTTTGGGGAGACCTCTCTCATTAGTTGGTTAAAACCTGATCTACTTACACCAGCGGTCAAGCCAGTCGAAGTAGCTGCGGTGCCAGAACAGCGCGTTCTGCGGCTGGAGAATCCAGTGGTTCTCCTCCGGGAACACGATCAGCTTGGACGGAACTCCCATCATCTGGGCGGTGTTGAACGCGGCCATACCCTGATCGTAAGGGATGCGGTAGTCCATCATGCCGTGGATGCAGAGGATCGGAGTGTGCCACTTGGCCACGTTCACGTCAGGAGAGTTGGCGTAATGGCGCCTGGCCTTGGCGGCGTCGCTCCACGGCGAGCCGGCCTGCTGGATGCCGCCGAATGTCTTGCCGTCGCCGCGCGGACCCTTCTCGCCGGCGGTGTAGGAATATTCAGAAAGTCCGCCGTTGTCGAAGTTCGCGAACCAAAGTTCCTCTGTCTCGTAGTACATGTACTTCTCGTCGAAGATTCCGGCGTGAGCGATGAAGCAGTCATAGACATTGCCGTGGATTCCGGCCATGTAATAGACGCTGAATCCGCCGTAGGAGGCTCCACAGCCAGCAAGTTTGCCGACATAAGGTTCAGCCTTGAGCTCCTTGGCCGCGCTGAGGTAGTCCTGCATATTCTGACCGATGTAGTCGCCGCTGATCTGCTCGCACCATTCCTGACCGAACGCGGTCGTGCCTCGGCGGTTGGGAAGAATCACGATGTAGCCTTGGTTGGCCATGAGACGGTAGTTCCAGCGGTAGCTCCAGCCCTGGCTCAAAGTACCTTGAGGTCCGCCAAGGAATATCTCGATGGCAGGATACACCTTTGTAGAATCGAACTTGGGAGGATAGAGTACCCAGGTGAGCATCTTCTTCCCGTCAGTGGTCTTGATCCAGCGTTCACGCGTCTCGTAGGCTGTCAATTGGCCGATGATGCCTCCGTTCTCATCGGTGATCCTGCTGACCGATCCGTCAGTCTCGTTCACGGCCACGAGTTCGGTAGGGAACTCCATCGAACAGTAACTTGCGAGCAGGGTGCTGTCAACGATGGCGAACGGAGAGTTGAAATCGTACCATGCATCGTCCGGAGTGATTCTCTTGATTTCGGAGTCGGCCACCTTCACGTTGCAGATTGCTTGAAGTCCCTCGATCAGGGAATTGAAATAGATGCTCTTGGAGTCCGCCGCCCAGACAGGGCCGCCTGCGTTGTACTTGAAATCAGCGGTGAGGTCACGGATTCCATTTATGTGAGGGATGGCGGATTGTCCATCGGAGGAAGCCTCCGCGTCAGCCAGCTCGGCGACCATAAGGCGAACCTTGTCGGCCTCGTATCCGTTGCGCTCCATGCTCAGCCAGGCGATCTGCTTCCCGTCCGGGCTCCAGACCGGATCAGTGTCATAGCCGCCGGCCATCGGAATCTGGACGGTCTCGCCTGTCAGGATGCTGTAGATGTAGATCTCCGTGTCTGTTGAGAAGGCATATTCACGACCCGTCTCAACCTTTTTGCAGGAATAAGCCACATAGTGTCCGTCAGGACTCCAGCAAAGCTGCTCGATGCCGCTCATAGGCTCCAGTGGCAGTTCGTACCTGCCCGCTCCCTCCGCGAGTATATTCATTGAATTGTCTTCTGTGACCTTGGCGCCGAGCGGTGCCACGTATGTCTGCGGCCTTTCGGTCGTCCAATGGTCCCAGTGGCGGTACATAAGGTCTTCCGTGACGTAGGCCTGCGCCTTGTCCAGTTTCTCGTCGAAATCCTTAGGCGTCTTCACCGCTCCCGGAATGGTGCTGGTGTAGAGAACCTGTGTCTGGTCCGGACTGAGGGAGAACTCTCCGATTCCGGCTTTCACATCGCTAAGCTGCTTCTTTGCTGAGAGTGAGGCCTTTCCGTCAACGATAGAGATGGCGGCATTGTAAAGCTGACCGCCCTGAAGGTAGTAGATGGACTTTCCGTCCAGACTCCAGCGGGCGTTGCTTACGCTCTTGCCTTCGGCTGTCAATTGGATCTTGTCCCCGAATGAAAGCGATCCGTCATCATTCTTGATAACCTCGCCAAGAAACAGGTTCCTGCACGAGCGGTTTTCCTCGATGGAAGTGTAGCTGACTCCGTAGAGGATCCAATGTCCGTCCGGAGACAGTTGCGGATCTGACAGGCGACCAAGTGACAGAAGCGCTTCCGGAGTCATCCTTCCGTCCTCGATCTTGATGTCGGACGGGCCTATGTACCCGTTGTCCGCCTGTGTTTCGTTTTTCTGTGTACAACTCATCATTGTAATCAGTGCCGCCGCCACGAGGGCGGCCTTTCCATTGTTTATCATAAATATTATAAGTATTGTTTATACGCTTTCTCAAGTTCTTCCCTGACTTCCTGTCTTACGGATTCCGGCTCGAGCACCTCCAGCCTTCCGGCGTGGCGGCAGAACTCCATCGTCAGGTTACGGTTCGGAATGACACGGATCCTGAATATTCTTCCGCCTCCCTTGGCCGCGCCTTCCTCTACCTGCGACCGGTGGACGGGCAGATCCCGAAGATATCTTGCCTCCTCGTCTGTCACCTTGAAACGGATCGTGACCGGCTTCTGCCCGGGCCTCGGGAAATATATTCCATAACTTTGGCTGAATATTCTCTCCACGTCGAAGTCTTTAGGCATCTTGAAAGGCACGTCTGTCACTTTCAGCGAGGTGATCCGGTCAAGGCCATATACCCTCCAAGCACTCATGTCGTGGTTTCCTGTCTCAGCCAAGGCCCTTTCGTGGCAAAAAGCCACAAGGTACCATCTCTTCTCATGCTCTTTGACCGCTAACGGCTGAATATGAAGGTTCTCCGAAGAGTCGGAGGTGTATTTCCCATAGGCGATCTCCAGCTCTTTCCCATCTTCCATCGCCTGCATTATCGCCGTGAGGTACTTTTGCCCGGATGGTATCTCCTCCACGCTTACCCTGCCGGAGAGACGTTCCTTTCCCAGTGAAAGCAGATTGTTGACCGTGAATGTGTTGACAAGCCATCCGATGCTTTCGTCGTTGTCCAGGACATCGCCGCTGTACGGGATGAGATAGCGGCTCGTGCTCCTGTCGCATTCGATGTCGATCCCGAAAAGATCCGCCACCGCGAGCCTGTGGTTGTTGAATGTCCTTCTGGAATATGACTGGCCGAACCTTCCCGAATACTTCACATTAAGTTCCTTGAAGGTCAGACCGCCACCACCTGCGGCGATGAGGCTTTGAACGAGCCAGATATATTTCCCGATCAATTCTGAAACCATTGCGTTGTGCTTCTTTTCGGCACATCAAATATAGCAAACAAAAAGTAATTTAACCCTGATTTGGCTTGTTGTTTTGAAATTTTTCACATCTTTGCACTTGAAAATCGCTCTTGTTCCAAGCAAGGGATTTGATTTTGGGGATTTGGTAAACGGTAGGAGATAAATAGTCTCATCCCATGTAACTTATTTTTTGAAGGTTACTAAGCAGATTTGCGGTTGAAATGATGAAAGTTGGAATGAATATGTTTGTAAAGACGTTGGCGCTGCCATTTCTGGTGGCTCCGATCTTTGTCTCGTGTATGGTTGATGATCCTGAAGACAAGTTCGATTTCTCATCTGACGGGCAGCCGATAGCCAACTATCAGATCATGGGCAAGGTCTCAGATGAGGATGGAAAGCCAATCAACGGAATCCGGGTCATAGCCGATTACAGTACCGATGTCATCTATCGCGCCGACACCCTCTATACTGATCAGGAAGGTGAATATTCCAAATTCATGTCGATCCCCCGCGTGGATAAATTCTACATGTCATTCACCGACATCGACGGTCAGGCGAACGGCGGTGAGTTCGGGCCGAAATCCGAATATGTCACTCCGGTTCGCACCGAGATCTCAAGCGGCCATTTCGGCGGCTCCTATGTCATCTCGTTCAACGCCACGCTCAAAAAGAAATGATGTGAAGGATGGTGGATTAAGTTGTTTTTTATCCACCCTCTTCTTATCTTCGCACCATGATCAGGAACAAGTTGGACACAGAGGTGCAGTTTCTTCCGGGAGTGGGGCCGAAAAGGGCCTCGCTCTTGAAATCGGAGTTGGATGTGTCCACTGTCGGAGACCTTCTTCGCACCTTTCCGTTCCGTTATATTGACCGAAGCACCATCCAGAGAATCGCCGACATCCAGTCCACGAGCGCCTATGTCCAGATCCTCGCCCAGGTGGTCAGCGTACAGATGACGGGCAAGAAGCTGAGTGTCATGGTAAAGGACCAGAGCGGGATGATGGAACTGGTCTTTTTCAGGGGTGTCAAGTACACCTCAGAACGGCTGAAACCAGGTTCTTTTTTTCTGTTTTTCGGCAAGCCTAACCAGTTCAACGGACGTTTCAACATAGTTCATCCCGAGATAGACAATCCTCCCGCACAAGGTGCCACCAGCTTTTCAGGAGTCCTCACGGGAGTATATAACTCTACCGACAAGCTTCGCAATGGTGGGGTTACCGGCAAGGTGATGAACAGGCTGATGGCCGAGGCGATCGATCTTGCGATCGGAGATGTAGGTGAGACCTTGCCTGAATATATTCTCAGGGAAAAAGGCCTTGCCCCGTTGAGGTTCGCTATCAGGAATGTCCATTTCCCGTCCGACCAGAACGCTCTTGAGAAGGCCAGGTACCGTCTCAAATGGGAGGAACTTTTCCTGTTGCAGCTGTCTTTGTTAAAGCAGAAATATGTCCGCAGCCGTTCCGCCGTCGGGATTCCTATGCCTAAGGTCGGCACGGCTTTCAATGCTTGCTACAGTGCTTTGCCATACGAACTTACAGGTGCCCAGAAGCGCGTGATAAAGGAAATCCGTTCGGACATGATGAGCGGCCGACAGATGAACCGGCTTCTTCAAGGGGATGTGGGTTCTGGCAAGACAATGGTCGCTGTGCTTTCCGCTCTGATCGCAGTGGGGAACGGCTATCAGGCTTGCATCATGGCGCCCACAGAGGTTCTTGCCCAGCAACATTACGCCAATATCTCCAAATACTTGGCGCCGACCGGAGTACGTTGCGAACTATTGATCGGATCGACCGGAAAGGCGGCCCGCAGACCGATTCTGGAAGGTTTGGCTGACGGCTCTGTGGGAATAGTAATCGGCACGCATGCCTTGATAGAGGACACTGTGATATTCAAAAACCTCGGCCTCGCCATCATAGATGAGCAGCACCGCTTCGGTGTGGAACAGAGGGCAAGGCTTTGGGCCAAAGGAGCTTCCGGTGTGCCGCCTCATGTGCTTGTCATGACCGCCACTCCGATTCCAAGGACGTTGGCGATGACATTCTATGGTGACTTGGATGTCTCGGTCATCGATGAGATGCCGCCGGGCAGAAAGCCGATCCAGACTATGCTGATAGGGGAGGGCAAGCGTCCGCAGCTTTACAATTTCATGAAGAAAGAGATCGCCGCCGGACGTCAGGTGTTTGTTGTCTATCCCTTGATATTCGAGAGTGAAAAGGTTGACTATCAGAACCTTGAAGCTGGTTATGAGAATATCGTCTCCAGATTCCCGTTTCCGCCTTACAAGGTCGCCATCGTGCACGGACAACAGACCAGCGAGGTTAAACAGTTCAACATGGATGCTTTCTCGGCGGGGCGTGCGAATATCCTTGTGTCCACGACCGTGATCGAGGTCGGCGTCGATGTCCCTAACGCCTCCGTGATGGTGATCGAGAGCGCGGAGCGGTTCGGTCTCGCGCAGCTGCACCAGCTCCGCGGACGTGTCGGACGGGGATGCGAGAAATCCTATTGTGTGCTGATGCACGGCAACAAGGTCAGCAAGGAGTCCCGTAAGAGGCTTGAACTCATGTGCGCCACGGAGAACGGTTTCGATCTGGCGGAGGAGGACATGAAGATGCGTGGGCCGGGTGATCTGGAGGGAACCCAGCAGAGCGGCCTTCCGATCGAGCTGAACATCGCCTCATTGGCTCATGACGGAGCCTTGCTGGCGGACGCGAGAAGTTATGCCGAGCATGTGCTGGCCCATGACCAGACTCTCGAACTTCCTGTAAACGAACTTCTTGCCCGCGAACTACGCAAAGATAAGTACAACATCAAGGATTACAGCAAGATCTCGTAATCGATTTTAAGTGACCATTTAATACAGTGCGCTTACGGCAGATCTTCCGGCCGGCAATCTCTCAGTTTCGGATGGCGTTTGTCTTTCTCGGAGAGGATGATCTTGTCTTTGGGGACCATCCAGTCGATTTCCAAATCCGGATCATCCCATGCGACCGCTCCTTCCGACTCCGGACAATAGAGACTGTCGCACTTGTACTGGAAGATCACCTCGTCGCTCAGGACGCTGAATCCGTGTGCGAACCCTTTGGGAATGAAAAACTGCCTGTGGTTGTCTTCGGAAAGCTCGACCGACACGTGTTTCCCGAAAGTCTTTGAGCCTGGCCTAAGATCCACAGCCACATCCAGGACCTTGCCTTTCACTACCCTGACCAGTTTGCTTTGCGAATGCGCCCCTTTCTGGAAATGCAGTCCTCTGACTACTCCATAGCAGGATTTGCTCTCGTTGTCCTGAACGAACATCACCGGACCGATCTTCTCCTCGAACTCCCTCTGGTTGAACGATTCGAAGAAATACCCTCTGCTGTCCTGAAATATTCTTGGCTCTATGATGAGGAGGCCTTCGATTTCGGTTGTGATGATGTTCATGCTGTTTCTACCATTGTGATATTCATTGAAATACGGTCGCTTTTATTCTTCCGCTACCTTGATGAGGTACTGGCCGTACTGGTTCTTGATCATCGGCTTGGCCAGCTCACGAAGCCTTTCGGCTGTGATCCAGCCTTTTCTGTAGGCTATTTCCTCCAGACAGGCGACCTTGAGCCCCTGACGTTTCTCGATGACCTCGATGTAGGTCGAGGCCTCGGCAAGGGATTCGTGAGTGCCCGTGTCCAGCCATGCGAAACCTCGTCCGAGTTTCTGGACCTTCAGCTTTCCGGCAGTAAGAAACTCTTGGTTCACCGTTGTTATCTCCAGCTCGCCTCTGGCTGACGGCTTGATCCTATGCGCGATTTCCACCACTTCGTTCGGGTAGAAGTAGAGTCCGGTCACCGCATAGTCGCTCTTTGGCTCGGCCGGTTTCTCCTCGATGCTGAGGCAGTTTCCGTCGGCGTCAAACTCGGCCACACCGTAACGCTGCGGATCGCTGACCTGATAGCCGAACACGGTCGCCTTCCCTTCCTCCTCGGCGGTACGCACTGCCTCTCTCAGCTGAGCGCCGAAACCTGTGCCTTGGAATATGTTGTCTCCAAGCACGAGACAGGCGCAGTCTTCGCCGATGAAGTCCTTACCTATGATGAATGCTTGCGCGAGTCCGTCCGGGGAAGGTTGCTCCGCATATTCAAAATTCACTCCGAAATCACTCCCGTCACCCAGAAGTCTTCGGAATCCTGGTAGGTCTGTAGGTGTGGAGATGATGAGGATGTCTTTGATTCCGGCTGTCATCAGAACCGAGATCGGGTAATAGACCATCGGCTTGTCATAGACAGGGAGCATCTGTTTGCTGACTCCCTTGGTGATAGGGTAGAGACGAGTGCCGCTTCCGCCGGCTAATACGATTCCTTTCATGGTTATATTCAGTGTTATTTGATTCTTTTGATGCAGTCCGCCAGCGAGTCTCTCCAGTAGGGGATCGTGACTTTGAATGTCTCTTTCACCTTGGTCTTGTCCAGGACCGAGAAACGTGGCCTCTGCGCTTTGGATGGATATTCCTCCGTGTGGCATGGCCGGATGTCGCAGGTCGTTCCGCCGATCTCGCTGATCGCCTTTGCGAAATCGTACCACGAGACCGCGCCCTCGTTGGAGAAATGGTATATTCCTGTCTTGTCAAGTTGGCCGTCTTCGATGATTCTTGTGATCAGTGAGGCCAGGTCATAGGCGTAGGTCGGAGTGCCGATCTGGTCGAAAACGACATTGAGCGAGTCCCTCTCTTCCGTCAGGCGAAGCATCGTCTTCACGAAGTTCTTGCCGTAAGGTGAATATAGCCATGCGGTTCTGAGGATCACGCTCCTGCATCCGGATCTCTCGATCTCTTTTTCGCCGGCCAGTTTGGTGGAACCATAGACCCCAAGCGGATCTGTCGGCCAATCCTCCTTGCATGGCATGGGAATATCCCCGTGGAAGATGTAGTCCGTGGAGATGTGGATCAACGCCGCGTCTCTTTCCGCCGCGACTTTGGCCAGATTACCGGCCGCCGTGCAGTTCAGAAGCATAGCCATAGAAGGCTCGTCCTCTGCCTTGTCCACATTCGTGTAGGCCGCGCAGTTCACGATTACATCGACCTTTTCCGAGTCGCAGACAATCCTGACCGCGTCTATGTTCGTGATGTCAAGATTGAGCGTCTCGACTCCGGGCAGCGATGTCACGTCTGAGAATATGTAGTTGTTGCGGCTTCCTGCCGTCACGTTCCGGAGTTCGGTCCCTAGCTGGCCGTTGGCTCCTGTCACAAGAATATTCATGGTGTCTCCAAATTCGGCCCGGGCCGTCAAACCGACGTCGGTCGCCATTCACAAATTTAATCAGAAATATTCCTTTATCAAAATCCGAGGTTCAGTAATCATTCCCTTTATAGACCCCTTCCTGACGATTCTTGCGCTATCGGGCGTGAAAAATGCGGATTTTTATGTAAGTTTGTATTCTATGGAGACAAATTCATCGAGACCAAGGATATTCCTTTACACGGACGGGGCGTCAAGCGGCAACCCGGGGCCGGGGGGATACGGCGTTGTTCTCAAGTGCGCCGGGCATGAGAAGGAGATGAGCGGAGGGTTCGCCCGCACGACCAACAACAGGATGGAACTTTTGGCTGTGATCAAAGGGTTGGAGGCGATTAAGTGGCGGAACGCAGAGGTTGAGGTCTATAGTGATTCGTCATACGTGGTCAAGGCCGTGAATGAGGGCTGGCTTCTGAATTGGGAGAGGAAAGGATGGAAGAAGGTCAAGAATCCGGACCTATGGAAGAGGTTCTTGAATGTTTACCGGATGCACAGGGTGGCGTTCCATTGGCTCAAGGGGCATAACGGGCATCCCGAGAATGAACGTTGCGACCGGCTTGCCGTGGCTGCGGGGGCGGGTGCGGTGGCGGCGGGCAGGACGCTTCCCGCCGATGAGGGCTTTGAACTTAACGCCGCAGCTGAAGGCAGTCTCATTGATTTTGATTAAATTTGTGAATGAATATGCTCACGGAGGTCCCGGACTTGCCGTGGCCGCTTACTTAATAATAGGAAAATATGGAAAGGAATAACAAAAAGCCGATTGTCGGTATCACGCAGGGTGACGGCAACGGTATCGGCTATGAGGTGATCATCAAGTCGTTGGCTGACGCCAGAATTCTGGATTCGTTCACTCCGGTGATCTACGGTTCGTCAAAGATTTTCGGTTTCTACCGTAAACTGATCCATAACCTTGACCAGATGGACACTTATGTGATCCAGAGCGCCAAGGATGCTAAGCCAAAGAAGATCAATATTGTCAACTGCCTTCCGGACAATGTGTTCGTCGAGCCGGGACAGTCCACTCCGGAGTCGGCTAAATCGGCCATCAGGTCGCTTGAGTGCGCTGTGGAGGACATCAAGAACGGTGACATCGATGTGCTGGTGACGGCTCCTATCAACAAGAAGGCCATGGTGGCCGAGGGTTTCGGAAACACCGGGCATACTGAATATCTCCAAAAGGAATTCGGAGTTGATGACGTGCTGATGTTCATGGTCTCCGACCAGCTCAGGATCAGTGTCGTGACCGGGCATATTCCTTTAAAGGATGTTCCGGCGTCGATCACGCAGGAGAAGATCGTGAACAAATTGAGGCTGATGACCGCGTCGCTGAAGAGGGATTTCGGCATCGTGGAGCCTAAGATCGCGGTGCTGGGACTGAATCCGCATTGCGGGGACGGCGGCCTGCTTGGCGACGAGGAGGAGAGGATAATCCTTCCTGCCGTGAAAGCGGCCAACGCTGAAGGGCTTATGGCTTTCGGACCTTATTCTCCGGACGGGTTCTTCGGGCTCGGACATTATGCGAAGTTTGACGCCACTCTGGCCATGTATCATGATCAGGGACTGGCTCCGTTCAAGGCTTTGGCCTTCGAGGACGGCGTGAACTTCACGGCAGGGCTTCCGATTGTCAGGACTTCTCCGGATCATGGCACGGCCTACGAGATGGCCGGGCGTGACGAGGCGGATCCGCAGTCCATGATGTCGTCCATCTACACGGCGATCGACATCTTCCGCAAGAGGGCGGCGTACGATGACCTGTACGAAGGAAAAATGCAGAAGAAATAATTGAATATGAACTACAAACGATCGATTCTGATAACCGGTGGGGCCGGTTTCATAGGCAGTCACGTGGTGAGGCTGTTTGTCAACAAGTATCCGGACTACCGGATCATCAATCTTGACAAGCTTACCTATGCCGGCAATCTCGCCAATCTCAAGGACATAGAGGATCGCCAGAACTATACTTTCGTCAAGGCCGACATCTGCGACCTTGAGGCCGTCCGCAAAGTGATCTCTGAATATTCTGTTGATGGCATCATACACCTTGCCGCCGAGAGCCATGTTGACCGCTCGATCAAGGATCCGTTCATATTCGCTAAGACAAATGTCCTGGGCACATTGACTCTGCTTCAGGCCGCCCGTGAGTTTTGGGAGCCGAAAGGTTGGGAAGGAAAGCGGTTCTATCATATTTCCACCGATGAGGTTTATGGCGCTCTTGAGTTGACAAGGCCGGAGGGAGATCCTGCCGGCAATGAGTGTGGCGGGGGGCCGTTCGGTGACACTTTCTTCACCGAGGACTGCAAGTACCAGCCTCACAGTCCGTACTCAGCGTCGAAAGCCTCAAGCGATCATTTTCTCAGGGCATATCATGACACCTACGGGATGCCGACGATCGTGACGAACTGCTCGAACAATTACGGTCCGTACCAGTTCCCTGAAAAACTGATTCCTCTGTTCATCAACAACATCCGGCAGCGTCGTCCGCTTCCGGTCTATGGAAAAGGGGAGAATGTCCGTGACTGGCTCTATGTCGAGGATCACGCCCGGGCGATCGATTTGATTTTCCATAAGGGAAAGATTGCCGAGACGTATAACATAGGTGGTTTCAACGAGTGGAAGAACATTGACCTGATCAAGGTTCTTATCAAGACTGTGGACAGGTTGCTTGGCCGCCCGGAGGGAGCGGATGATGATCTCATCACGTTCGTGACCGACAGGAAAGGACATGACATGCGTTATGCCATCGATTCGTCCAAGCTGAAGAATGAACTTGGTTGGGAGCCGAGCCTTCAGTTCGCGGAAGGTATCGAGAAGACCGTCCGCTGGTACCTTGAGAATGGTCCATGGCTTGACAACGTGACCAGCGGGGAGTACCTCCGCTACTATGATGACATGTACAAAAACCGATAAGGTGATCGTTCGGTTGCTTTGACATGTTCCGCGACAATATAAGTTGTCTATGAAATTTGCCAAAGTCGGTCACTGAGCTTGCCGAAGTTTGCAATATAAGTTGCTGTGGATCACAGTGGCAGAAAAAAAAAGAAAATCAGGAATTTTGCACGTTGCCAAAATTCCTGATTTTATTTTTCTGCCACAGTGCCCGTGCGATTGCTGCGCGTGCGATTGCATAAAAAAATAACTTTCCGCTTGCGGTAAGGTTTTCTGATGGAGATGCGTTCGCACCTGGCATTTCTGCTGCCTCACGGCCTTGAATCCAAGGAGTTCCGCTTTGGCGTCCAATCAGCCTTTGCCTGCTAGACAGAAAGTGTACGCAAAGGTACACATTATTTTGTTATATCCAAATATTTTTCTGCAATTTATTGAAAAAATAATTCATTTGACATGAAATAAGTATTTATGGTATAATATAATCATACGCTCTTTGTTTACCTAAAGCACTATTTCAAGTAAATCAAAAATCCCGATGGCCGCCCATCCCAACGTCTCATCCCCACTGTGACCACCGGGAAAAAAGTCGTGCGGCCTACTTCATGTATTGAGCGGAGATGTTTTCATCAATGGCTTCAACCGAGTTGGCGATCACTTCCATGCTTGTTCTTTCTATTCCGTCGCTGGAAGTATATTTCTGAGACCGGAGCCTGCCTGTCACATAGACGGGAAAACCTTTCTGGATGACATCCAATGACGAGATGCCCTTGACTCCTTCCCATGCGGTCACATTGTGCCATGTGGTCTCGATTACCGGCTCACCGTTCCTTCCCTTGTAGGCGAAGTTGGTCGCGACGGAGAAATGCGCCACCCGCGTCTCCCCGACCTTGAGAATGTTGACATTGCCGACATTCCCTCGGATTTCAAGTCTGTTCAATTGTTCCATAATTCAAGTTGTTTTGAAATTTTGTCTGACGCAAAGTTATAATGGTATTTCAGGCGGGGGACGGATGAAAAAGAAATACACGTGAGATTTTTCTGAATATTATCAAACCGCTGATTTGTCCGCCTCCGGATTAGCGGCAAATGATTTTTTTTAGTGGGGAAACGATATCTGTCTTATGGGAATAAAATTTTATCAGGCATAACAAAGAATTATTTTATGGCCACAAAATTTTTCTATGCGTTTACCTTGGTGATAAGAAACAGAAAAATATTCATGAAATTTCTTTTCACCTCTTTCAAAACTCGTTTAAGAAAGACATATTTGCCGAAATCATAGGTTGGTGGCAGTGAAGTTCACTCGCTCAAGCCTCTGAACATATTTACCATGGCAGGCAGGCCTGCCGATAAAAGATAAGCGATGAAGAACTTGGAAGACGAATCGAGGGGGAGATGTCTGGAGTGTGGGGATGTTCTTCCTTACGGGCGCAGCGATATGAAGTTTTGCTGCGTCACTTGCAAAAGCAGGTACCACTATGTCAACAGCGGCCATCTGAAGGGGCTGCGGCTGAGAACCATCGGGGCGCTTGACCGCAACCACGGGATTCTGATGTCCCTGTTGGAGAATGGTGTCACATCAATGAATATTCCTGACCTTGCTCAGATGGGCTACAGGTTTGACTGTGTCACATCGTACCACAAGGTCAGGAATCACAATGAATATCGTTGCTACGATATCAAATATTATTTGTCGGAAAGCCGCTTGTTCGGGCTCTCAAAGGTCGAGACAGGCCCGCCGGTGAAGAAACCTTAGGCCTCTTCGGCGCACTCCTCGTCCTTGCCGGGATCCTTGAACAGGAATATGAACAGGATGCCTACAAGAAGAGCGTAACCGGCGAACACGTACCAGGCTGTGGCCCAGTCAGGCTGGGCGGCGTTGTAAACGTAATGGTTCACGACCTTGCCGGCGGCCCAGGTTCCGATTGAGGCTCCGAGACCGTTCGTCATCAACATAAACAGTCCCTGGGCGCTGGAGCGGATGTCCTTGGTGGTCTTACGGTTCACGTAGAGGGATCCGGAGATGTTGAAGAAGTCGAACGCCACACCGTACACAAGGCAGGAGAGGATGAACAGCCATACTCCCGAGCCAGGGTTGCCGATTCCGAAGAATCCGAATCTGAGAACCCAGGCGAACATCGCGATGAGCATCACCTTTTTGATTCCGAACCTCTTCATGAAGAACGGGATGAGGAGGATGCATAGGGTCTCGGACATCTGGCTGAGCGAGATCAGGGCGTTGGCGTTGCGCGCGCCCCAGGCGTCGGCATATTCAGGACTTCCCGCAAAGGAGGAGATGAACGAGTTGGCGTAGCCGTTGGTGATCTGGAGAGACGCGCCGAGGAGCATCGAGAAAATGAAGAACACGGCCATCTGCCTGTCCTTGAACAAGGAGAACGCCTTGAGACCGGTGGCTTCCATAAAGCTGCTGCCGCTGACCTTCTTGACAGGCACGTTCGGGAGACTCAGCGCATAGAACCCGAGAATCAGGCTGAGAGCTCCGGAGGTGAAGAACTGGAAGTAGCTGTGCTGGTACTGGATTCCGGAAGGATCCTTCATAAAGTTCACGAACAGCATCGTGCAGATGAATCCGACCGTTCCGAATACACGGATCGGCGGGAACGCCTTGACAGTGTCCTTGCCGGCTCCTTCAAGACCTGCGTAGGCCACGGAGTTGGTAAGGGCGATTGTCGGCATGTAGAACGCCACGCTGATCGTGTAGAGGATGTAGAAAATGCTGAAATTGAAGTCCGGACCGACCAGATACGCTCCTTCGGTCAGGTTGACGTTGCCCATCGCGTACAGTCCGGTGCCGAGCATCGAGACACCTGCGATGAGTTGGCAGAGAGACAGTGTCTTCTGTGCGGGGATCCATCTGTCGGCCACGATGCCGATTAGGGCTGGCATAAATATGGAGACGAATCCCTGTGTGGCGAAGAAAAGCCAGATCTGGGGACCAAGCCCGGCCTTGCCGAGAAAACTTCCCATAGATGTCAGGTACGCTCCCCAGATGGCGTACTGGAGGAAGTTCATAATGATCAGCCTGAGGCTGATGTGCTTGTTGCTCATAACGTTATTGTGTTTTTTGTTATTATGCGTATGGTCAAAACAAACAAATGTACGAGTTTTCGGCTAAAAATCACTATCTTTGAGGGTTAAATTTTGGAAGAATGGTTTTCAGAGAGATAGCGAAGGATCCCGGCTCAAGGGCAAGGACAGGCGTTTTCACCACCGATCATGGTGAGGTGAGGACTCCGATATTCATGCCTGTCGGGACGGTAGGCTCCGTCAAGGGGGTCTATCACAGGGACTTGAAGGAGGATGTGAAGGCCGAGATCATCCTTGGCAACACCTATCATCTCTATCTGAGGCCGGGTCTCGACACCTTGAAAAAGGTCGGCGGACTTCACAAGTTTGAGAACTGGGACAGACCGATCCTGACGGACAGCGGCGGATTCCAGGTGTTCTCTTTGACCAAAATCAGAAAAATCACCGAGGAGGGTTGCCGTTTCCAGTCTCACATTGATGGTTCGAGGCACACTTTTACACCAGAGAATAACGTTGACACCCAGAGAGTTATCGGCGCTGACATAATGATGGCGCTTGACGAGTGCTGTCCAGGTGACGCTGACGAAAAGTACGCTGCCAAGTCTCTTAAACTGACTCAGGGATGGCTTGAGCGTTATTTCAAGCATTTCTGTGAGACCGAGCCTCTGTACGGGTACAATCAGGTTATGTTCCCGATCATCCAGGGTTGTGTCTATCCGGAACTCCGCAAACGGGCGGTTGACCACGCTGTCAGCCTCGTCGGAGACAGTGAGGCTGTCGGCGGTTTCGCGATCGGCGGACTTGCGGTAGGGGAGCCTACCGAGAAGATGTACGAGATGCTGGAACTCGTCTGCCCGCTCCTGCCGGACAACAGGCCACGCTACCTGATGGGAGTCGGCACGCCTGCCAACATCCTTGAGGGAATCGCGAGGGGAGTGGATATGTTCGACTGCGTGATGCCTACCCGCAACGGCCGCAACGGAATGCTCTTCACGTGGAACGGCATAATGAATATGCGCAATTCCAAGTGGGCGGAGGATTTCTCGCCGATCGATCCGGACGGAGCGTCGTTCGTCGACCGGACATATTCAAGAGCATACCTGCATCATCTTTTCATCGCGAAGGAGATGTTCGCCGCGATGATAGCGAGCGAGCACAATCTTGCCTTCTACCTCGACCTTGTCAGAGAGGCGCGTCTGCACATCGAGGCGGGGGATTTCGCCTCTTGGAAGGAAACGACCGTAAAAAGAATAAGCTCAAGACTTTAGGAATATGAACGTGGGACTGAAGAAGATAGACTGGTACATCATAAAGAAGTTCATAATGACCTTCTTTATAGCCCTTCTTCTCATCATCGGAATCGTCATAATCTTCGACATCAGCGAGAAGATCAACCATTTCGTCGAGAACAAGGCTCCTCTTCACGCCATCGTCTTCGACTATTATGTGAACTTCGTCCCGTATTTTGTGAATATGTTCAGCCCGCTGTTCGTGTTCATCACGGTCATATTCTTCACCTCCAGAATGGCGGCCAACAGCGAGATCATCGCCATTCTGTCCTGCGGCGTAAGCTACAAGAGGATGATGGTGCCGTATATGGTCTCCGCTTTGCTGATCGCCACGCTTTCCCTTTCTCTCAACCTCTGGGTGATTCCGAGGGCGAACGTCAAGCGAATAAATTTTGAACTAAAATATATAAAACACAGGAACTCATTGTCCTCCAGTAATGTACATTATCAGATTGATCCAGGGAAGTTCGTCTCGGTCGAATCTTTCAGTTCATGGAACAACACCGCCTACGAATTCAGTCTGGAAGACATAGAGGACAACAAGCTCGTCAAGAAGATTTCCGCCGAGAAGGCGGTATGGGACAGCACTTTCAATGGCTGGAAACTGAAGAATTACTTCATAAGGGAATATACGGAAGGTCTTCAGGACCGTGTGACCACCGGTGCGGAGCTGGACACCGTGCTGAACCTGACAGTCACTGATTTTTATCGCAACAAGAAGACAGTCGAGACCTTGCCCGCGGAACAGCTTGATGAGTTGATCGCCACCCAGAAGATGAGGGGAGACGCCAACGTGATGTACGCGCTCATCGAGAAACACAACCGTCTCGCATTACCATTCTCGGCTTTCATCCTGACCCTTATGGGTGTGAGCCTTTCCTCCAGAAAACGAAGGGGAGGCATCGGCCTGAACATAGGAATAGGTATCGGTCTCAGTTTCACCTACATCCTCTTCATGCGGTTCAGCCAGATGTTCGTCTATTCGGGAGCGTTGCCTCCGGTGGTCGCACTTTGGCTTCCTAACGTGATATTCGGTATTATCGCCGCCGTTTTGTATATTCGAGCTTCTAAATAACTTAATATTTATGTCACAACAAACCTTATCCCCACTGAAACGATCCATTGTCGGAGTTCAGTTCATGTTTGTAGCTTTCGGTTCCACAGTACTGGTTCCACTTCTGGTAGGATTCGATCCAGCTATCGCTCTCCTCGCGGCCGGTCTCGGCACTCTTCTTTTCCATGCCGTCACCGGAGGCAAGGTTCCGATCTATCTCGGCAGCAGCTTCGCGTTCATAGCCCCGATCATCAAGGCTACCGAACTCTACGGACTGTCGGGAATGTTCTGCGGGCTCGTCGCTGTGGGACTTGTGTACATTCTGATGAGTTTTCTGGTCAAGTTGTTCGGTGTCAAGTTCATCAAGAAACTATTCCCGCCGATCGTGATCGGACCGGTCATCATCCTCATCGGTCTTTCCTTGGCCGGAACGGGAGTCGATATGGCCAGCAAGAACTGGATCCTGGCTCTCGTGTCGCTCTTTGTGGCGATCATCTGCTCGTGCTGGGGTAAAGGTATGATAAAGCTCATCCCGGTTGTGTTCGGCGCACTCGCCGGCTACATCGTGGCCGTGATATTCTACAGAAGCTCAATGGATTTCTCGGGAGTCGCGAACGCTCCTTGGTTCCAGCTTCCGCATTTCTCGAAGATGAGCCTCTCCTGGCAGGCGATCGTGTTTATGGCTCCTGTGGCCATCGCTCCGATCATCGAGCACGTTGGTGATGTCTATGCCATCAGCGAGATCGCCGGTAAGGATTTCGTCAAGGATCCTGGCCTTCACCGTACGATGCTGGGCGACGGTCTTGCCTGCACCCTCGCGGCATTCCTCGGCGGCGCTCCTGTGACGACATATTCAGAAGTGACCGGCGCCGTGTCGCTCACCAAGGTGACAGACCCGGCTTGTATGAGAATCGCCGCTCTTTCCGCTATTCTGATTTCCCTTGTCGGAAAGGTCGGCGCGGCGATCCAGACCATCCCGACAGCCGTTCTCGGTGGCATTATGCTCCTTCTTTTCGGTAGCATCGCATCCGTCGGAATCAGCAACCTTGTGAAGGCTCAGATTGACATGAACAAGACCCGCAACCTGATCATCGCCTCCCTCATCCTGACCATCGGAATCGGCGGCGCTGTCATCAGCTTCGGCAAGTTCTCACTCGCCGGCATCGGCCTCGCGTCAGTCGTCGGAGTTATCCTGAACCTCATCATCCCGGACAAGAAAGAGTCTGAAGAAGCTAACGCTTAATGAATATAAAGGTGTGCCCTATGAATATGACAGGGTGCACTTTTTTTAATGAATATTCTGACATGAGAATATGAATGCATTGAAAGTCAAGATAGTAAACAAAAGCCAATGGCCCGACCCGGCTTACGCCACTGAGGCGTCGGCCGGGATGGACCTTCGGGCGAACATCACCGAGCCGATTGTGCTGAAGCCATTGGAAAGGGTTCTGGTGCCCACGGGCATATTCATTGAGCTTCCTGTTGGCTATGAGGCGCAGATCCGCCCTCGCAGCGGCCTTGCCACGAAGCACGGCATCACCGTGATCAACAGCCCCGGGACCGTGGATGCGGATTACCGTGGGGAACTGAAGACTTCGCTGGTCAACCTATCCAACGAGCCGTTCGAGATTGTTCCCGGCGAACGCATCGCCCAGATGGTTGTCGCCCGCCACGAGCGGGTTGAGTGGGAGGATGTTGAAGTTCTCTCTGAAACCGAGCGTGGTGCAGGTGGATGGGGCAGCACGGGGAAGAAGTGAATTATCTTTCTTGAATATGATTCCTCCCCTTGGGTGGGGAGGATTTTAGTTATAGATAGAGAATTGAAAACGAATATGGACATACAGAGACTATATGCCGCGTTCAAGGAATGCGGGCGTGTGACGACGGACAGCCGTGCCATCAGCGGCGGCGAGATGTTCTTCGGACTGAAAGGCGAAAATTTCGATGGTAATGAATATGCTCTCAAAGCTCTTGAGGCAGGGGCACGTTATGCCGTGGTGGATGAAGGTTCGACAGCGGCTGCTTCGGGAGATGCCCGTCTGATTGTCGTGCCGGACACGCTGGAGGCCTTGCAGGCTCTCGCACGTCACCATCGTGAGAACACTTTTGTGGATGGCAAACGTCTGACTGTCATAGGATTGACCGGAACCAACGGCAAGACCACCACCAAGGAACTGATCACGAGAGTGTTGTCCGTGAAGTACAACGTCACGTCCACGCAAGGCAATCTGAACAATGACATCGGAGTGCCTCTGTCTGTCCTGAACATCAATTCCGAGACGCAGCTTGCAGTCATTGAGATGGGGGCGAATCATCCGGATGACATCGAGAAACTGGTGAAGGTCTGCGAGCCTGACTATGGTCTTATCACGAATGTCGGCAAGGCGCACCTGCTTGGGTTCGGTAGTTTTGAAGGCGTGAAGAAGGCCAAGGGAAAATTGTACGACTATATTTCCGAGCACGGAGGAAGCATATTCCTGAATGCTGATGATGAGAATCTGGCCGCTATGGCCGCCGAGCGTAAAGGCTTGAAGGTCATTGAATATGGCATCGGTTATTGGAACGCTATGGTTCTGCCGTCCGATGCGGACCATCCTTTTGTCCGGATGGCCATTCCTGACTCAGTCGCTGAGCCTGTCGAAACGAAAGAAGGCACCGAAAACCTGCTGTGCCTCGAAACTCACCTGGCCGGTTCGTACAATGCCAACAACATAGCCGCCGCCATCGCTGTAGGCCTCCATTTCGGAGTGTCCCTCGAAGACGCAATCCAGGCCGTGAGTGAATATATTCCTAAAAACAACCGCTCGCAGTTGGAAAAGACAGATCGCAACATTTTGATAGAGGATGCCTACAACGCCAATCCGACGAGTATGGCGGCCGCTCTTGACAACCTTGACACTGTGCAGGCTGCACATAAAGCCGTAATGATAGGGGATATGCGTGAACTTGGCACGGAGTCTGTCGCCGAGCATATTGCCATATTAAAGAAATTGGCATTGATGGATTTGGATCTTGTCTGCCTCGTAGGGGAAGAATTCCGTAAAGCTCTTGACTCGGAACAGATGGTTCGACAGGTTCGCCATCCGTTCGCTTTGGGCGCTGAGCCTGTGGTTCGACAATGTTCGCCAACCAGCGAAGTGTCCCCCTCAAATACGAAATGGTTCCCGACCTCGGATGATCTGGTTACTTGGCTGAAGTCAAACCCAATCTCCAACCACACAATCCTCATCAAAGGTTCCCGCGGGATCCGGATGGAGAAGATTTTGTCAGAGTTATAGGAAACTTCCTCTCGTCAAAAATCATAGTGAGCCCAGTGACAGGTACTTTGTCGATGCGAGTCTGGATGACATATCTGGCAAGCATTCCGACAAAGTAACCTATTGTCAGTCCGACAATTGTCCCGACAATCACATCACCGAGATAATGCTTCCCGACGAATATCCTGCTGACAGCCACCAGTGCCGCCCACGTCAACGCGAACTTGTAGAAGCCGTTGTAGGTGTGTGTGCGGTCGTTTCTGAATCCGATGATCAGGCACATGGCAAGAGCGAAAGCGTTCGCCGCGTGTGCCGAGAAGAACCCGTAGAACCCTCCGCGGCCTTCCAGCACGTTCAGCCCTCCGAGGAGCATCCTCGCGCTGTAGCTTGGCCTGAGTCTATCGACTGAATGTTTTACGATCGTGGAGAACTGGTCACACAGCCCGAACGCGATTCCGACAGAAACCAGCACAACCAGAGCCTTTTTCCATCCAAGCCTTCTGAACAGGAAATATGCGCAGATCGCATACGCCGGGATCCACACCGTCTTGTCCGACATCAGCATCCAGAGCTGGTCCGTTGCCGGCGTGCTGAAACTGTTCAGAAACAGGGTGGCGTTCTGATCAATCCTGTGCAGGAATCCTATGAGTGAAGCGCTGACCATAGCATATCCTTTAAGTCCTTGATCCCCTCACCGCTGACCGATGAGATGAACACGTGAGGAATTCCCTTAGGCAGCGACGGCTCGATTTCTTTCTCGATGTCCTTGTCGATCAGGTCGCATTTGGTGATGGCCAGAACCCGATCCTTGTCCAGAAGTTCGGGGTTATATTCCTTAAGCTCGTTGAGCAGGGTCTCGTAGCTTGCCTTGATGTCGTCCTCTTCCGCGGAGACCATAAAGAGCAGCACCGAGTTCCTTTCGATGTGGCGGAGGAAGCGTATTCCTATGCCTCTTCCTTCGTGCGCCCCTTCTATGATTCCAGGGATATCCGCCATTACAAATGACTGATCGTCATAATATTGTACGATTCCAAGATTCGGCTCCAGCGTCGTGAAAGCGTAGTTGGCGATTTTAGGTTTCGCCGCCGTGATCGCCGCCAGCAAGGTTGATTTTCCGGCGTTAGGGAAGCCTACAAGCCCCACATCAGCCAGCACCTTGAGCTCCAGGATGAACCATCCTTCCTGCCCATCCTCTCCCGGCTGCGCATACCTTGGAGTCTGGTTGGTGGCTGTCTTGAAGTTGTTGTTGCCCAGACCGCCACGTCCTCCCTTGCAGAGAATCCGCGTCTCTCCCGGCTCCATCATCTCGAACAGCACCTCTCCGGTCTCCGCGTCCTTCGCCACGGTACCCACCGGCACGTCCAGAATGATGTCCTCTCCGTTCTTGCCGGTGCGAAGTCCGCCCTCTCCGTGTCCTCCTTCCTCTGCCTTGATGTGCTTGCGGTACTTGAGGTGGATAAGCGTCCAGAACTGCGGATTGGCCCGAAGGATGATATGTCCCCCACGGCCTCCGTCTCCGCCGTCCGGCCCCCCCTTAGGCACATACTTCGCCCTGTAGAGATGCATCGATCCCGCACCCCCGTGCCCCGAAGCGCACCAAATCTTCACGTAGTCTATGAAATTGCTGTCCGGCATAGTACTCTATAAATCAATTTGTCAAATGATTGCGCAGACTCCCGTGCGGGTTTTGTGCGGCACCATTGCGCGCTGTAAAACACCTTTTTCTAATCGTGTTCTTCTCGCTGTTCCTCCCCGAAGCCTTCAATCATACAAAGATAGTAAAAGTTTGGGAAAGAAAGGTTATTCTGAAATAATGAGCGAAAATGAGTCAAAAAGCAAGTGCGACATTACAAAGGCAGAGTTTTGTCCGGCAGAAGTCCTCTTTCCCGGACAAACCGATGATATTACAAAGTTTCTCCGGTATTATGCCGTTTCGGTGGACATTTATTATTATTCAGCTGTCGTGCTCCGCCTGAAATCCATTATCACCCATCGAAAAGTATTTCCCGATTTTTTTGTCGCATCTTTGTCAATGTGACCCATTGATCCATAGGTCTCTGACTGAGTGATGATTCAGGTAGCATCCTGATCAAAAGCCATATAAAATGACATATAAATTCATGTCCACGAAGAACTACCGTACTCTAAGAGCGGAATTTCGGCCTAAAGTCGCTCGTGAGGGAACAATCATCCTTATAGAAGCGTGAACTAGGCTAAATATCGCTTGTAGGAGAACATTATAATGCTCCTGTGGTGTGTGCATGACACATTCACACCATCACGTGGTTTACTGTAACGATTATTGACAGGGGGTTGCAATTACATTGAGATAATGTGTTTTACTGCAAGCAGTCTGCTTGCGGAGGTTGAGTTGATGATGTGATAGTCAACAACCTTGGCTTATGCTCGCATATTCTTTTGAACAGGATTTCCGGTTGTAATGATGGATAATTTATGAAAATCGTTAAACAAACACACACACACACACACAAAGGGGAAGTGTGGAGGTTAATCTTCTTTGAATGAAGGAGTTATCTGCTCGTCCTCCAACTTGTTTCGGGTAGGAGGAACTATTGGTGATTACTTGATTACTACCGTGTTAGCCTCCATGCCAGGAATATCATGTGTCAGAGTTTTTAGTGTAATTATTGCAAATTAATGTTATTTTTGTGCCAATAATCAATGAGTTGAAGCAAGAAAGACAACTTTATGGCAAAAATCGCCTTCATTGACCTTGAAATAGATGGCAAAGGCAGGATTCTGGACATCGGGGGAGTGAAAAACGGACTGAGCTTTCATTCTGCGAGGATTCCGGAGTTTGCGGGCTTTGTCTCTGACTGCGGCTGTCTTTGCGGGCATAATATTATCGGGCACGACATCAAGTACCTGAAACCATTCCTTAGAAAGGAATATATCCTCATCGACACCCTTTATCTCTCGCCGCTGCTTTTCCCGCAGAAGCCTTACCATAAACTTCTCAAGGATGACAAGATCCTTACGGAAGAACTGAATAACCCGTTGAATGACAGCTTGAAGGCGCAATCTCTCTATGAGGATGAGGTCAGAGCGTTCAACGCTTTGGACAAGAATTTCCAACAACTGTACTATGATCTGCTGAGCGAGGACAGCCACTTCTCGGGATTCTTCAAAAGCATTGAATATGTCCCCTCAAGGAAGCCGTTCTTTTTCCGGAAATCCACTGCGGACATCTTCCGAGAGTTATTTAAAGGCAAGATTTGCGAGCATTCAAATGTCGAGTCTTTTGTTAGGGATCACAAGGTGGAATGCGCCTATGCGGCTGCCTTGATCAGCACTGATGACAGAAATTCCATAACTCCGGCGTGGATTCTTCACAACTATCCGAGTGTCGAGAATGTGATAAGAGGTTTAAGGGCCGTGAACTGTGGCGATGCCCGCTGCGCGTATTGCTCACAAAAACTGAATGCTGAATATTCATTGAAAAAATGGTTCGGCTACGACCGTTTCAGGACTTTCGGAGGGGAGCCGCTGCAGGAGAATGCGGCAAAAGCAGCGATTAAAGGTGAATCGTTGCTTGCCATATTCCCGACCGGCGGAGGGAAGTCGCTGACATTCCAACTGCCGGCATTGATGGCAGGGGAGACCGTCAGAGGGCTGACCGTCGTGATCTCACCGCTCCAATCCCTGATGAAGGATCAGGTGGAGAATCTGGAGAAGAAAGGAATCTCGGAAGCCGTCTATATCAATGGCTTGCTGTCTCCGATTGAACGCCGCAACGCTTTGGAGAGAGTCGAGTCCGGCGAGGCCTCGCTGCTTTACATCGCCCCTGAACAACTCCGCTCCAAGACCATCGAGAAGGTTCTGATGTCCAGAACCTTGGTCCGAATCGTGATTGACGAGGCGCATTGCTTCTCCGCTTGGGGGCAGGACTTCCGGATTGAATATATGTTCATCGGGGAGTTCATCAAGCATCTTCAGGAGAGTAAAGGCCTTGACACTCCGATTCCGGTCTCCTGCTTCACGGCGACCGCTAAACCTAAGGTGATCAGCGACATTTGTGACTATTTCCGGGACAGGCTTGGGATAACCTTGAAGCGTTTCACGACTGATGTCGCTCGCACTAATCTTCGATATACTGTTCTGTTCAGGGCTTCCGATGAGGATAAATACCAGACCCTTAGGAACTTGCTTGACGGCACAAAATGTCCGGCCATCGTTTATGTGACCAGAACCAAAGCCGCGGAGAAAATCGCTGAAAGGCTCGGCAAGGACGGGTTTGACGCAGAGGCCTTCCACGGTCAGATGGAGGTCAACACAAAGGTCAAGGCCCAGGATGATTTTATGAGCGGCAAGGTCAGGATAATCGTGGCCACATCAGCGTTCGGGATGGGAGTGGACAAGAGCGATGTCGGTCTGGTTGTCCACTACGAGATTTCGGATTCGCTGGAGAATTATATTCAGGAAGCGGGAAGGGCGGGACGTGATGTCAACTCGCAGGCGGAATGCTACGTCCTTTACAATGACGATGACCTTAACAAACACTTCATACTTCTGAATCAGACGAAGCTCACCCTGAGTGAGATAAACCAAGTCTGGAGCGCTGTCAAGAAACTTACGGCAAAGCACGACTGCATCCACATCTCCGCTTCGGAGATAGCCCGCAAGGCAGGTTGGGAGGAAATCCGGGACGTTGAGACCAAGGTGAAAAGCGCGATTGCCGCCCTGGAGACCGCCGGTTATCTGAGACGCGGGATGAACAGCCCGAGAATATTCGCGACAAGCATTGTCCCGAGGAATATGGACGAGGCTTCGGAGCGGATAGAACGATGCCCGGATTTCACTGAGGATGACAAACTGGACGCCAGAAGAATCATCAAGTCATTGATCTCGGAGCGCAGCCGTTCCCGCGCCGGGACCGCCGAGGCGGAGTCCCGTGTTGACTATCTTTCGGATATGCTCGGCATCGAGACCCGCAAGGTGATCAGTATCGTGGAGAGAATGCGTGTGGCCGGAATCCTCGCCAAGGACGACGATATGACGGCCTACCTCCGGCTTGGCCAGCTCAGGAAATTCAAATATTACATCCAGTTGGAGAAATTCCTCGTCGAGACAGTCATCGGCGAGTGCACGAAATTCAGTCTGAAGGAGATAAACGAGAAAGCGATCGCTTCCGGAATCGCAAGGTCCTCCGTGAAGGACATCCGTACTATCCTGTTTTTCTGGACGATAAGGCACTACATCGAAAAGCGCCCGGTCACGGACGATTATATTCAGATAGCGGCTAAGGTTTCGGCCTCGGATCTGGAAAAGCAGATCGCTGTCAGGAACTCAATCGCTTCGTTCATCGTCTATCGTTTCAAGGATAATAATAAAGAGGAGGACGGCGAGGTCAAGGTCGGGTTCTCGTTGGCCGGACTTGTCGGTGACTACAACGACAGCGCTCTTTTCCCGGAAAAGATTGATGTCGGGATGGCCGAAGAGGCGCTCCTGTTCCTCGCGAAGACCGGAATCCTGAACCTGGAAGGCGGCTTTATGGTCTTGTACAACAAGTTGCAGATCGAACGGCTCAAAGACAGCAAGTGCCGCTACAAAAAGGACGACTACCACAATCTGGACGACTTCTACAAGCAGCGGATCCAGCAGATCCACATCATCGGAAAATATGCGAATATGATGGTGTCCGACAAAAATCGGGCTATGGAATATGTCCACGACTATTTTGTGCTGGATTTCAAGGCTTTCATAAAGAAATATTTCGATTCTAAGGAGGCGAAAAGAATCGACAGGAACATCAGCGAGAAAAAGTACGAAGAGCTGTTCGGAAGTCTGACCGGGACACAGTCAGACATAATCAATGACAGCGAATCAAGGTTCATCGTGGTTCCGGCCGGACCTGGAAGCGGCAAGACATACGTCCTCGTGCGCAAGCTGGCCTCTTTGATCCTTCTGGAGGATGTCAAGTCCGAGCAGCTTCTGATGCTGACATTCTCAAGGGCCGCGGCTACGGAGTTCAAGAAGCGGCTCAAGGCTCTGATCGGCAACGCCGCCGAATATGTCGAGATCAAGACTTTTCATTCATATTCATTTGACATTCTTGGCAGGAAGGGAACGGTCGAGGGTTCCGAACATATTGTCGCCGACGCTGTCGTGGAGATTCGTTCAGGCAGGGTTGAAAGGAGCCGGATAACCAAGTCAATCCTTGTCATCGACGAGGCACAGGACCTTGGTGAGCAAGAATTCGCTCTGGTCAAGGAACTTATCCGTTGCAATGAGGATATGAGGGTCATAGCGGTCGGTGACGATGACCAGAACATCTACGAGTTCCGTGGATCAGACTCCGGGAATATGAAATCCCTGATCACTGAATATGGAGCGTCTGTCTATAATATGCTGGAGAATTTCAGAAGCTCCCAGACGGTCATATCTCTGGCGAACTCCTACGTTAAAGGAATATCCGGACGTTTGAAGTCCGATCCGATCGTAGGTAAGAGAATTGATCCAGGGAATATCCGTTTGGTCCGTCATTCCACTCCCGACTATGAACAGGCCATTGTCAATGAGATCGTTTCTGGCAATAATCCCGGTACCATCTGCATTCTTACCGCCACGAATGACGATGCCTTGGTGATCTCGGCTTTGCTTAACAAGTCCGGACGGAAAGCCAGGCTGATTCAATCCCGAGAAGGATTCCAGCTTTCAGACCTCGCCGAGTTCAGAAGTTTTCTTGACGCCATCCGGAAATATGACTCCGCCTGCCTCGATGATGTGACGTGGGCTGAAGCGGCGGATGCCGTGCGGCGCCGTTTCAGTGGCAGTGGATGCCTTGATCTGCTTGAGAACTGTCTGGCCGCTTTTAATGATGAATATCCAACCCGTAAGTACATCACTGATTTTGAGAACTTTCTGCTGGAGTCTCAACTTGAGGATTTCACGAGGTCCAAGGATTCGGAGGTAGTCGTCTCAACCATACACAAAGCCAAAGGTTGTGAATATGACAACGTGTATATCTCTCTGAAGGGACTACATAATGTGACCGACAAGGAGCGCCGGATGGTCTATGTCGGAATGACCAGGGCTAAGAACAACCTATCGGTGCATTTTGACAATGCGGACATATTCACAGATGAAGTGTCCCGCGCCGTGATGGTTGGAGATGATTCGGTCTATGGCTCACCGGAGGAGGTTCTGATGCAGCTTTCGCATCGGGATGTCGTGCTGGATATGTTCAAAGGCAACCAAAATCTGTTGCAGAGTCTGCATTCCGGAACCAGACTTGAGCTTGATGGTGACTACCTGTCCGCCGAGATCGACGGTTGCCGCAGGACGTTTTTGAAATTCTCGGCCTCGTTCCGTGAAAAACTTGCCAAAATGGCTTCCAAAGGGTATTCACCGGTCGAGGCCAAGGTCAGGTTCCAAGTGTTCTGGCGTTATGATGAGCAGGTCGAAGGTAGTGCGGAGCCTGTTCGCCGTGAGATAATGATAATTCTTCCTGACTTGACTTTTCATAAATCGTGACCGTGGAGGATAAATACTTCACTATGAGTGATATAACAGAGCGTCCTCCAATGGGTGGAAGGACGCTCTGGGATCTCGATGATTTCCAATCGATTAGGCTCCACGGTATGTGGCGTTGTTTTGTTGCCGCTCGGCTGCCTTACCGCTCAATGAAGAGCGGCTCGGCGCGGAGGTAGTTGCCGGTCGGGGTGAAAGAGGCATCCTTTATCCTGATTTTCCTCGCAAGAACCGGTGTCTCGGCGTTTTTGGCCGCGATGAAGGAATATGTTCCTTTCTCGGTAGCCCAGCCGGAGCGTTGCTCATCGTATGAGGCGAGGAGATTCTTCGGGATCCTTATCTCTACTGTCTGTGATTTTCCCGGGGCTATCACATCCGTCTTTGAGAAGCCTTTGAGCTCGCGGGCAGGTTTGTCCATGTCCTTGCCGGGGGCTTTGACGTAGATCTGGACGACCTCCTTTCCGGAATATTTGCCGGTGTTCTCCACGGTCAGGTTGACGACATATTCATCACCGGTGTCCTCCACGGTCATTCCGCTGTACCTGAAGTCCGTGTAACTCAGGCCGAAGCCGAACGGATAGGCGGTGCGGATCTTCTTGGTGGTGTAGTACCTGTAGCCGCAGTAGATGCCTTCACGGTAGTTGACGTAGTCGATGTTCTCGATGTCGTACCGTTTCGTGACTCCGGCTGGAGCCGGACGGTGGAACGAGTAGTTGACCGGTTTGTCGGTGAGGAGCTGAGGCATGGTCTCGGATGTCGGATCATCGTAATAGCTTACAGGAATGCTCATCGGAAGCCTTCCGCTCGGAGTTTCCTTACCGGAAAGCACTGAGGCTATGGCATGTCCGGCCTCGCATCCCGGAAGCCAGCTCATGACGATTGCGTCGGCCATGTCCTGCCATGCGGTCATGTCCACGATTCCGCCGACATCCAGCACGACAATCAGCTTTTTGCCCTCCTTGTGGAACGCTGTCGAGACTCCCTTGATAAGCCGCATCTCGGCGTCGGACAGCAGATAACTGAATTGGTAGAGTCTGTCCTTGCCTTCACCGAATATGCGACCGATGGTTATGACGGCCTTGTCGGCTTCCTTTGCGGCCTGCTCCAGCACGGCTTTGGACGGCATGGCCTCGGCCGGACGTTCGGCATCCACGAACCATTTGTCGAACTTGCTGTTGATCCTGCGGGTATTGAACCTTTCGTATTTAAGGCAGTCTTTGTAGAAGTCGTCTGTCGTTTTGTCCAGTCCGAATCCCGCGTCGGAAAGCCCCTTCTTGAGGTCTATAACGTATGAGCCGTTGACGTTTCCGGCTCCTGTGCCTCCGGTGATGAACTCGTAGGAAGTCACTCCGAACAGCGCGATCTTCGACTCAGGTGCCAAAGGCAGGGAAGCCGCATCGTTCTTCAGCAGCACGATTCCTTCCTCGGCGGCTTTCCGGGCCACAGACGCATTGTGCCGGAGGTTCGGTTTATTGGAATATTCATACCCTTTGAACCGAGGACATTTGACGATGAGCCTCAGGAGTCTCGCCACTGCCGTGTCAACCACCGGCATAGGCAATGAGCCGTCGGTCATGGAGTTGACGAGACGATTGTAGTGCTCGTCGCTGCCCGGCTGGATCATGTCGTTGCCGCTTGCGACCATCTTGTCTGAATATAATCCCGCGGCCCAGTCTGTCATGACCACACCTTTGTAGCCCCAGTCATCACGAAGAACTCCTGTCGCCAGGTCGTGGTTCTCTGCGGCCAATGTCCCGTTGACATAGTTGTACGATGTCATGACGGTCCACGGATCGCTCTCCTTGATGGCGATCTCGAAGTTCCTCAGGTAGATTTCGCGCAGTGCCCGGACGGGAACCCTTGCGTCAAGGTAGAGCCTGTTGAGTTCCTGATTGTTAGCGGCGAAATGCTTGATGGATGTTCCGACTCCTTGGCTCTGGATTCCGCGGATGTAGCCAGCCGCGACCCTGCCGGCCAGAAGAGGATCTTCGGAGTAATATTCGAAGTTTCTGCCGCACAGAGGATTGCGTTGGATGTTGATGCCAGGGGCGAGCAGGACATCGACTCCATATTCGAGAACCTCATTGCCTATGGCTCCGCCGACCTCCTCGACAAGCGATGGATTCCAGGTGGAGGCGAGGGAGGTTCCGATCGGGAACTTGGTGCATGGGCGGTCGTCAATCCTGACTCCCGCAGGGCCGTCCGCCAGCACGATAGCCGGGATGCCCAGCCTTTCTATCGGGTGGGTTGTTCCGGCGGAACCCTTTACGTAGAGAGTCGTGTAGCCGACTCCGTCGAAGGCTTTCGCTCCGCTGCCTACCAGCAGGGCAGCCTTCTCCTCGGTTGTCAATTCATTGACAATCTGTGAAATATTATCACCGTTCAACTTCAACGGAGAACCCGCGAGCAGAACGGTGACCAAAAGAGAACCAATCATCATTGACTATGCCTTGTCCATCATTGTGAATATCCTTCCGCGGACTTCCTCGATGGTTCCGGTGCCGTCGATCTCCTCGTACTTGCCTGCCTTCTTGTAGTACTCCACAAGCGGTTCGGTCTTCTCGTGGTAGGTCTTGATGCGGTTGTTGATTGTCTCGTCCCTGGCATCATCGGCGCGGCCTTCGATCGCGGCCCTGTGCTTGATGCGCTCCATGATCATCGTGTCGGGGATCATGATGGAGACAACGGATGTGACAGCCTCGCCGTTCTTAGCGAGCATCTTGTCAAGAGCCTCGGCCTGGGCGATGGTGCGAGGGAATCCGTCAAGAAGGAAGCCGGAGACTCCGGTCACGGTCTTGAACTTGTTCTCGATCATGCCTTCCACAACCTCGTCCGGAACGAGCTCGCCGGCGTCGATCAGAGCCTTTGCCTTGAGGCCAAGCTCAGTACCCTTGGCGATCTCTCCGCGGAGAAGCTCGCCGGTGGAGATGTGGCAGAGATTGTATTTTTCAACCATTGCTGAGGCCTGGGTGCCTTTCCCGGCGCCCGGAGGGCCAAAAAGAATAAAGTATTTCATATCTGTGTCCAATACATAAATGTCTTTGAGGTTTCTTCCGATCTCGTTGTAATCCAGACCGAATCCGACTATGAAATCGTCCGGAATCTCCATGGCGACATAGTCAAGCTTGACATCCTTGGTGTAGGACGCCGGTTTGAGGAGCATCGTGCAGATCCTTGTCTCGGCAGCGCCTTTCTCTTTGAGGAGCTCCTTGAGAGCCACGATGGTGTTGCCGCTGTCCACAATGTCTTCCACGACAATCACCCTCTTGCCTTCGATGCTTCTGGTCAAGCCCATGACCTCGCGCACGTTGCCTGTGGTGTGGGTGCCGTTGTAGGACGAAAGCTTGATGCAGACCAGCTCGCAGTTGAACGTGAGCCTCTTCATCAGCTCCGACGTGAACATCAGTGATCCGTTAAGTACACAAAGGAGTACCGGGCAATCGGTACATCCATTGAAATCATGGTTGATCTTCTCGGCTACCTTGTCGATGGCTTCCTCAAGCCTCTCGTTCGGAATGAACGGCTTGAATGACTTGTCAAATAGTCTGACGTTGCTCATTGTGGTTCGTTGTTTATAGTAAAAAACAAAATTAGGCAATATTCCTTAAAAAAACAGAAAAAACATACCTATGTTTTATGTTTCTTTTCGTTTTTTACGTTTACTTGCCTTACCTTGCCGGCCTGAACTTAAAGGGATGTGAATCTCTTGGCATAAACATCACGAATCATGAATATCCTGAAAAACTTCACTGCCGCGCTGCTGCTCGCGGTGCCTTTGTTTCAGGCTGATCTGACAGCTCAGTCTGACAACCTCATGAAGGCGATATTATATCTGTCCGGCGCGGATTCCGAGGAGGAACTGGACGAGCAGGAGATGGAAAGATTCTCCGTATTGGCATCCAGTCCGTTGGAAATCAATCTTGTGTCAAGAAGCCGTATGGCCACATGCGGACTTATGAGTCAGTACCAGGTGGCGAGCCTGATGGACTATCGCTTGCGGAATGGTGATGTGCTTTCCGTCTCGGAACTCGCTGCTGTTGACGGTTTCGGAGAGGATTACGCCAATGCTCTCAGACCGTTCATTTCGTTCGCCTCCAACGCTTTGCCTGGTCAGACAGAGATCGGATCAAAGCGTCTGACAAATGAGGCCTTGGCCCGTTCCGCGGTCAAAGGGAAGGATTTCAACTACGGAGCCAAGTACAGAATGAACTATGGCGAGTCTTTCGAGTTTTCATCGGCTGCCAGGACTAAATATTCAGACAAAGAGCGGTTTCCTCCATCGGCGTGGGCGATGAATATGACATATTTTGGCAAGAGAAGGATCGGCAAGGTCATCATCGGGGACTTCAACGCCCGTTTCGGCCAGGGGCTTACGCTATGGAGCGGAATGTCCATGTCTGGACTGTCATCTTCATCATCATTCAGTAAACGGCCATCCGGATTGTCTCCGTCATGGTCATGGTCCGGGATAGGAAGCCATAGGGGAGTGGCGGCCGACTTCACGGCCGGGCGCATGGTTCTCTCCGCGTTTGCCTCCTTTCCAGGGCTTCGCTCATGGTGCGAGAGCGGCAAACCCGCCGAAATCTCTCTGATGACAGGAGCGAACATAACCCTCCATTCCCGCAACGGGCAGTTATCCCTCACAGGCTACTGCCAGACAGAGCCAATGAATATGCCGGTTAGGCCTAAGACCGGCAAACTGTCAGGAGACTTCCGCCGTTCATGGCGCGGGGTGGATTACTTCGGGGAGTTTGCATGGGATTTCTCCGGAAAGAGTCCCGGAGCCATTCTTGGAGCCGTGTTTCCTTTGGGAGGCGATTGGAAACTCTCATCGGCTGTCCATAGTTATTCCTCAAGTTTCGGTTCTGATTATACGGGAGGGATACGAGGCTGGACAAAGACTTCCGACGAGCATGGAGCCACCGTCGGGCTTGAGAAGGCGGGAGCTTTCCTTACGGCCGACCTTGCCGTCAAGGATGGAGACCGTAGCAAGAGACAGGTCCGTGTGCTTTTCAGATTGCCGTTGCAGTTGACCAAGGTGATGGTTCTTTCTGTGAGGATTACGGAACGTTTCCGTCCTTACGAGGAGGTTCTTCGATACCGCACCGGGGCTCGTTGTGATCTGGACTGGTCAAGTTCAGGGCTGTCGGCGCGTTACGGCCCGTCAGACAAGCCGGCCTGGAAGATCAGAGGCAGGCTTGAGGGACTGCTGTGCCGTTCGCTGGCCGGTCTCGCCTACCTGGAAGGTGGACGGAAAACAGACTGGTTCAGCGCCTATCTTCGAGGAACCATATTCATTGTCGATAATTGGGATGACCGGATATATTCATACGAGCGGGACGCTCCGGGTAACTTCACTGTCCCGGCCTATTACGGGCGTGGATGGAGTCTGTCAGCTGTTTCCGGATGCAAATTGCGGCTTGGCAGGGGAAGGGCCTTGAAACTGTACTTCAGGGCCTCGACAATGGCATATTCATTCATGAAAGAGCCAAAGCCTTCGGTTTCGGAAGCGAAGGCTCAGGCGGTGGTGATGTTTTGACGGCTACTTTGGAATCCTTATTTTCATCCCAGGCTTGATGTTCTCGCCTATCCCGTTGAACTTCATGATCTTTTCGGCAGTCATGCCCGGGAACTTCTTCGCGATGCTGTAGAGGGAGTCACCAGCCTTCACGGTGTAGTCGGTGTAACTCAACTGGCTGGAGGCTGATTTGACAGCTGATGCGGTCGGCGCCCCGCCTCCCTTATAGATGCGGATCTTCTGCCCGATCCTGAGGTTAGTGCTTCTGAGGTGGTTCCACTTCTTGAGTTGGTTCACGGTGACATGGTACTTGGCCGCGATCTTTCCCAAAGTGTCGCCCTTCTTGACCTTATAAGTGATCGTGCCGCCTGAATATGTCTCACCGGACGAACGCTTCCCGTCATCCACAAGGGTCTGCGGGTTGAGATATTCAGAAGCCTTGTATGTGTAGATCGAGTCCTCGTGGGCTATGAAGTCGCTGGAGTAGTTGTATGGAATCCGGAGGATGTAGGTCTTGCTGTCGCCTGGAATCACATCCTTGATGTACTGTGGGTTAAGGTTTCTGAGCTCATCGACGGAGATTCCGACAAGCTCGCTGATCTGCTTGAAATGCAGGTTCTTGTGAATCTCGAATGTGTCCAGCTGGGCCGGCATCCGCATGTTTGCCGGAGCAAGTCCGTACTCCTTGCTGTAATGGATGGCGTACATCGCCCCGACGAACGCCGGGACATAGCCTCTGGTCTCACGCGGAAGGTAGTCATAGACCGACCAAAAATCCCTTTTGCCCCCGTTCCTGCGAATGGCCTTGTTGATGTTGCCCGATCCGCAGTTGTAGGACGAGATCGCAAGGTTCCAGTCTCCGAATACGTTGTAGGAGTCGGTCAGGTAACGCGCGGCGGCATCGGCTGACTTGAACGGGTCAAGTCTCTCGTCCACGAAGGAGTTGATCTCCAGTCCATAGAGCTGCGCGGTCCTGAACATGAACTGCCACATCCCTTTCGCTCCCGCACTTGAGACCGCAACCGGGTTCAGCGCCGATTCGATGATGGCCATGTACTTGAGCTCGTCCGGGAGGTTGTACTTGTTGAATGTCTCCTCGAAGATCGGCATATAGTACTGGCAAAGCCCCAGGATCGTGCCCATCTTGGTCGGCATCTTCTCTGAATAGAGTATCATGTAGTTGCGGACCTTGTCGTTGTATGGGAGGGTGATGAAGGAGTTCATCTTTTCCAGCCTGGCTTTCATCACTTCGTCCGGAACGTTTGACGTGAACCGGATCGAATCCATGTCGTAGCCGTTCCCTTCCTCGTTCTTTCTGGCCTGACGGTGCAGATACCAGATACTCAGAAGGCTGTCCGTAACCTCCTGGGTATAGTCCTCGGGATTCAGTCCGGCCGCCGTCTTGAGTTTGTTCTCCTCATAGACATCGATCATCTCACCCGCGATGCTGTCTTTCAGGATGCTTTCATGCTTCAGTTTGTCCAAGGCTTTCTGAAGGGAATCGACCCGTTGTCTGAGTTCCTGATTCTCTTCCTTGATCTTTTTTCTGAATACCTGCGCTCCGGCGTTCCCTTGGAGCAGGAAGACCATGAGCAGTATGATGGGCAGTGTCGCGTATGTGGTTTTTCTCATCCTTTCGTGCTCTTGTTAAAATCTAAGACCGACTTTGATTCCTATCGCGTTGTCCCCGAACGCTCCCATGCCGAAACTCATAGGTGGAACCGAGCGTGTGGGGGATGCGATGGCATATTCATTATGTGGCGGGATATATTCATTATAAGGAGAGATGACGGTCGGCGTGACATTAAGGGTGAGCTCGTCGTTCATCTCGAAGTCCTGCATGTAGGCGAACACATTGGCATCGATAACTTGAAGCAGGTAGCTGCCTACAATAGCGACAACCGAATAATCCCTGTAGCGCCTGTAAACATTCCTGAAGTACAGCGCCCTTTCCGCCGGAATGGAGCCGGTGTATCCTCCGTCAGGATTTGTCGCCTCGTTGTGGATGCGCTTGAATCTTTTGTAGTTCTTGCTGTTCAAGGCGTAGAAATGGTAGGAACCGATCATCATTCCCCAATATATCGGAATCTTCCAATATTCCCCGTTGTACGCCTGCCCGAGTCCCGGCAGGAGGATTGAATATATCGTCGCCTTCCCAGGTTGGTTCTTCACATCCCTCTTGTAGTTGACAACTCCGTCCATGAGAGTGGCCCAGTAGATGAATCCGGCGCTTGCGAACATATACTTGGCCATGTCCTTCGAGCGAGTGTCCAGCTCGAACTCCATGTTAGGGTCAAGCGCCATGGCGATGTCATAACCCTTCTTGGAGTGCCTGTACTTGCTGTTGTAGTGGATTCCCAGTCCAAGGGTCGTTCCAATGCCGCCGTAGATTATCGGCAGTTTCCAGTACTGCTTGTTGTAGATCTGCTCGGATCCGATGAACACCGTCGATCCGGCGAACATGGTTCCGATCCTCAGTGTCGTGTCCTTGTGGCTGACCCCTCTGAAGAATTCCCGGAAAGACCACATCTTGTCCACGGAATCCCTCGCGGAGGTGGTGTCGCTCGGGTCATTGTAGGTCTGGTTGAACGCCTCTTCCCTGAACTGCGCTTTCGCGCCCGTGGAAAAGGCCGCCAGGCAGACAAGTGCCAGAGATATCCTGAGAATCAGATTCTTCATTGTTCTTCTTAGATGTTCGAGTCCTCAAGGGCCTTGAGGAACCTGCCCACTTCCTCGTCGGAGTTGAACTTGATTGTCATCGTTCCCTTTCCGGAGGCCGAGCGTTTCAGGCTGATGCTGTTATCAAAAAACTTGCCGATGTGCTCCAGAACCTTGTAATATTCATCCGGAAGGTCCTGCTGTTTTGTGGCCGCCTTTGTGTTTTCGTCCTTGCTCAGTTTGTGAACCTTCTCCTCCAGCTGGCGTACCGAAAGGCCGTCCTTGATCACGAGGTCGCAGAGAAGTTCTTGAATATGAGGGTCTTCCACTCCAAGCAGGACTTTCGCGTGTCCAGTGCTGAGAAGCCCGGTCTTGAGGTCGTGCTGGACTTTGGTCGGGAGTTTGAGAAGCCTCAGATAATTGGCCACTGAGGCTCGCTTCTTGCCGACGCGCTGCGCCATCATCTCCTGGGTGAGGTTACACTCGTCCATCAGTCTCTGGTAGCTCATCGCCACCTCAATCGGATCGAGATCCTGCCTCTGGATGTTCTCCACGATGGCCATCTCAAGCATTCCCTGATCGTCCGCGGTGCGGATGTAGGCCGGGATGATGTCCATTCCAGCCCTCTTGCAGGCCTTGAACCTGCGCTCGCCGCTGATGATCTGATAGCGTCCGTTCTTGAGTTTGCGCACCGAGATCGGCTGGATGAGACCGAATGTCCTGATAGAGTCGGCCAGTTCCTCCAACGCCTCGTTGTCGAACGCCATACGAGGCTGGTAAGGGTTCGGCTCAATCAGATCCACAGGGATCCTGAGCACGTCACCGTAGTCCTGCTCGGGTTTTGACCCGGCGATCTCCTTATTGATATAGCCGACCGGCTTTCTTTCCGGCCCGATTGTCTGGATGTCTCCCAAAAGGGCGCTGAGCCCTTTGCCCAGCCTGCTTTCCTGCTTGCTATTGCTGCTCATTGTCTTTATCTCTCGTTCTTTTCCAACACTTCCTTGGCGAGGTTCATATAGTTGGTAGTTCCGTTGCTGACCACATCATAGAGGATTATCGGCTTGCCGTGCGAAGGGGCCTCGCTGAGACGTATGCTCCTCTGGATCACCGTATTGAAAACCATGTCCTGAAAATGTTCCTTCAGTTCGTTCACAACCTGCGCGTGAACCTTTGTCCTGCCGTCGAACATCGTCACGACGAACCCTTCGATGGTGAGCGACGGGTTCACGCCGCTCTGAACCAGTCTGATGGTCTGGAGCAGTTTGCCGAGCCCCTCAAGGGCGAAGAACTCTGGCTGCACAGGAATCATCACGGAGTCGGATGCCGAGAGAGCGTTGATCGTGATGAGTCCCAAGGAAGGGGAACAGTCGATGATGATGTAGTCGTAGTTGTCGCGGATCGGGGCGAGTCTTCTTTTCAGAATCGTCTCCCTGTCCTCCACATCGATCATCTCAATCTCCGCTCCGACAAGGTTGATGTGCGACGGAATCATCTGAAGGTCAGGAATCTCTGTCTGAATCAAGGCATCCTGAATGTCAATCGTGCCGATCATCACCTCGTAGATCGTCCTCTTCTCGTCATTGTCCGGAGAGAAATTCAGTCCGGATGTGGTGTTGGCCTGCGGGTCGGCGTCGATGATGAGTATCTTCTTCTCCAGCACCGCGAGCGACGCAGCGAGGTTGATGGCGGTTGTGGTCTTTCCCACTCCGCCTTTCTGATTGGCTATTGCTATGACTTTTCCCATATCCTGTGTGTATATTCAAATTTCAAAGTTACGGAAAATCTCTTGAAATGAAAAATCATTCGGTCTTGCTCGATTTTCCCGTTCTGAACTCTTGCGGCGACATTCCGGTCTCCCTGCGGAAGAATCAGCACAAATACGACGGATCGAGACCATCAGCGGAATCATCAACCATCGCACAGGCACGGCTTCGGTGCGATGCGTTTTCCCTGATCCAGGATAGCCTTTTTAGAAGCGAAAAAGGGAAATAATGTCGCCCGTATGTGCTCGGCAGCACTCACGGGAGGCGAAAAGTGGGGCAAACGTTTCCCAAGAGTGCGGTATGCACTCTTGAGGATCAAAAGGGGCCGAAAGTGCTGCCGATGGGATCAAGCGTAAAGAGCATAAGTAAAAATCTATTCAGGCCGGATCGACATCAAGCGCGATGTGGCCTGTATATTTTTTCTCCTTCTCGAAGCGTTCCACCGCCGCCGCAAGCGTCTCCTTGTTTCTCGCCAGCGAACGGTCTTTCGGCAGCAATACCCTGATTTGGCGGATGTTCTGGTTCGAGATTTTGTCGATAGCCGGTGAATATGGTCCTATGACATTCGGGCCGTTCTGCACGCCCGGAGCGAAGCTGACCTTGACCGCCAAAGCTCCCCGCAGGTACTCTCCGAGATCCCGGCTCAGCAGGTCCACTCTGGCTTGGTTGTAATCTTTGATGACGACTCCGATGACCCTTGAATATGGCGGATAACCGAACAGCTTCCTTTCCCCGAGGAAACGGGCCATTGTACCGTTCTCGTCCAGTTTCCCGTCTATGCTTTGATAGACAGGGTGTTCCGGCTGTGAGGTCTGGATGACGAACAGACCTTTCTCTCCCCGCCGTCCGCAACGTCCTCTGAACTGTTCCAGAAGCTGGAGTCCTCTTTCGTCCGCCCTATAGTCCTCCTGCCCGAGGATAGAGTCGGCCTGAAGCACGGCCACAAGGGACAGTCCGCTGAAATCGAATCCCTTGGCGACCATCCTTGTGCCGATGAGTATGTCGATTTCCCCATTAGAGAATTTCCGGATGGTGTCCGTCTCATATTTCCGACTCTGTGCCGTGTCACTGTCCAGCCTCGCGATCCTTGCGTTCGGGAACAGTTTGGAGGCCTCCTCCTCGATCTTCTGTGTCCCTGAACCTAACGGTTTCAGTTCTCCTCCACATTTATGGCATTTCCCGGTATATTCATACACCCTGCCGCAGTAGTGGCAGACGAGCCTTTCGCTTCCGTCGGCGCGCCTGTGCAGGCTCAGGCTGACGTTGCAGCAGCGGCACTTCGGGATGTCGCCGCACTCCTGGCACTGCACGATCGGGGAATATGCCCGCCTCTCCCTGAGAATCAGCACCTGCCGGTGTTCGCCGAGGCATTTGCCTATGTGCTCGATGAGTTTCCTGGAGAAGTTCCCGATCATACCGTTCTTGCGCCGCTCGGCGATTGTGTCGATGATTTCGATGTCCGAGTCCGCTGCGTCGTAGAACCGTTTGTTCAAGGTGACAAGCCCGTAACGCCCTACGCTGCAATTGTACAGCGACTCCAGCGACGGCGTGGCCGATCCCAGAATGACGTTGGCTCCGAATATCTTCGCCATCATTATCGCCGTTTCGCGGCCGTTGTACCGAGGGGCAGGTGAGTCCTGCTTGTAGGAGGTGTCGTGCTCCTCGTCCACTATCACCAGCCCTAAGTTTTTATGCGGCAGGAATATGGCGCTTCGGGTCCCGAGGACAACATAGCCCTTTCCCTCTGCCGGCTCTCCAGCGTGCCTTAGGACGGTGGCCACCTCTCGCTTTCTGGACATTGTCTCTCCGGAATGGAACACAAGCAGTTCCGGGAATGTCTCGCTGATCCTGTCCTCCAGTTGTCTGCTGAGCGCTATCTCCGGAACCAGATAAAGCACGTTCTTTCCCATCGCGAGCGTTTCCTGCGCCAGTTTCAGGTAAATCTCCGTCTTTCCAGATCCCGTCACCCCATGCAGCAACGCCGGCTTCCCTTTCGCAAAAATCTCTTTTATCTTTGAATATGCTTCCTCCTGTGCCGCTGACAATCTTATTTCCTTCTCTGTACCCTCGGACGTTTCGATTATGGACCCACCTATTGGCTCTTCGTCCTGATGATATGTAACAGAGTCACCATAACCGGTCACTGAGCCAGTGGTTCGACAAAGCTCACCAACCATCGAAGTGAGCTCCCTGACCAATAATCCAATCTCCCCCTCCAACATCTCCTTCTCTGCCAAGTACCTTTCCCGACTCTCTGACTTCCGAGCTTTCGCGGCCAATTCCGCCTTTTTCTCCGCTCTTTCTTCCAGCCTCTTGATCTTATCCGCAATCTTTGTCCGATTCTTCTCTTCTCTTTCCACTTTGAGTGCCTCCTGACGGGCCTGCACAACTTCCTTCTCCACTTTCTGCGCTGGATAAGCCGCCTTGTAAACTTCCCCGACAGTGCACAGGTAATATTCCGCTATCTGTCTCCATAGTTCAATCTCCTCCTTGGTGACCGGTTCCAACCCTTCAGCCATGCCTAAGATCGGCTTCACCTTGTCCACAATTCCCATCTCCTCCGCTTGTTTTCCTGCGTCCGCCATGCTTACCACTCCGACATATTCCTTTCCAGCAAAGTTCACCCGCACCCGGTCTCCGACCCTAACCTGTTCTTTGTCTCTTTCGGTCACTGAGCCTATCGAAGTGACCGGAAACAATCCAGACGCATCCCCAGCCGATTCACTCAATTCAATTTCTTGATAATAGAACGGCTCCCACTCCAGCCGGAGCGGAAGGATAACTTGTATGAAGATCCTGCCTGTCATGTGGCGAATTTAGCCAAAAACATCCACTCAGCGAAGAAAAACGCAAATTCTTCTCAAAAAAATTTGCAGCCAAAAGAAAAATGCCTATCTTTGCAATCCCAAACGGAAACGGTGTCGTAGCTCAGATGGTAGAGCAATGGACTGAAAATCCATGTGTCGGCAGTTCGATTCTTCCCGACACCACTCCTTAGGCCGCTGATGAGTATTCATCGGCGGCTTTTCCTTTTTTATATATCAGTATCTGGTTTCTTCCGAGACGTGGCAGCGGGCTCGATTATCTTACCGTGAACCTATCATGCCTATAATCAAATGATTAGATAACTGTCTTCGGTTGGTTTACGCTAAAGACGAAGCGCTATCTGCTTGATAAAAAGCATGTTATTCGCCACATGCTGATACACAGTAGGTGATTGATAACGTGCTGATCATCAGTCGTTAAAGTGTTCAGCTTTAGCGCATTATTACTATAGGAATAATCTTGATGTCGTGATTTATAGTGACTTGTCTGCCACGGCAGCAATATTGACAGCCAACAAAAAACTCTTTCCGGAATTTTGGTAACGTGCAAAATTCCGGAAAGAGTTTTTTGCTTGGCTCCCCTCTACGCTTTCTCCAGCCGACAGTCACCAGGGCCCTTGATGTTCTCATCAATGATGATCTCCCCGACGGAACCGTAGCGGATGAAGCCGGTGCGTGGGTTCTTGATGGAAGGAACATGGTCTTTCACGGTGGCCTGGACGGAGGAATATTCAAAAGCCAAATCAGCGTCAGCGCCCATTGTGCAGTCCTCAAGTACGAGGTCGTCGCAGTAGCACAGAGGCTGGGTCTCGGTGATGTGGCAGCGGACTAGGCGGAGGTTCTTCGAGTACCAGGCAAGATATTCACCATTAATCACGGAATCGATGACTGTGACGTTCTCGGCCTCCCAGAAGGAATCCTTGGAGTTCAGGACGCAGTTCCGGATCTCCACGTTCTTGGCGTACTGGAAACTATAGTTGCCGTTAAGCTTGACGTTGGTGAGTTTAACATTCTCGCAGTGCATGAACACATAGTCGGCCCTGTCGATCACCGAATCCTCGACCTCGATGTTCTTGCAGTCCCAGAACGTCTCCGTACCGCCAGGAATCTGGACGTTCTTCAACTTGATTCCGTCCATCCTGCGGAAGGTCTTCGGAGCGTCGATGATAGTGTCGTAAATCTCGCAATTCCTTGAATACCATAATCCTGAGCGTGCGCCTACAGTCAGCAGACTGTCCTTGATGACGAATCCGTCACACTCCCAGAACGGATACTTGCCCTCGAACTGGCAATGTACGGCGGTGATGTTGCCGGTCTCTTTCAGCGCCGATTCCCCGGCGTGGATCTTCACATTCTCAAGATAAAGGTCGTGCTTGCAGTACAGCGGTCTTTCCCCGCCGAATTCCTGATTGATGATCTTTTCCATATATTCAAGTGATTTTTAGTTTCATCCATTTCTCGCCCCGCAGCCTCCAGTAGAACAGCAATCCGCGGACATTCAGCTCGATGCACATCGCCACCCAGTAGCCGACGAGTCCCATCCGAGGTGTCAAAATCAGTGCCAGTCCGATGCGTATCACCCACATGCTTCCGAAGTTCATCACGCTCGGCACGAGCGTGTCGCCTCCGCCTACGCAGGAACCGTAGCCGGCGATCGAGAATGCGTACAGTGTCTCGGCGAATGCCTCGATTCTCAGCACCTTGGCTCCCAACGCGATGACATCCGGATCCGAGCTCAGCAGCATCATCAGTTCAGTCGCGAATATGAACATCAAGGCTCCCAGCAGAGTCATAATCCCTGCGGCCATCATCATTGTGATCTGCGAGAACCGCTTGGCGACTTCCTTGCGTTTCGCCCCGAGACTCTGGCCGACAAGCGTCGTGGCGGCTTCCTCGATTCCGTAGCCCGGCATATAGCAGAAGCTTTCTGCGATGATCGCCAGCGAGTTAGCCGCAATGGAAATAGGCCCGAGCGGCGCCACGATGATGGTGCTCATAATGTGCGATCCCCTCATTATGATGTTCTGGAGCCACATCGGCGCAGTGATGCCCCAAGCGTTGCGCACAGTCTTGCGCCGTGGAATGAACGTGCCTTGTTCTCCTTTGATATTCAATTCCTTGGAGCGTCTGAGAATGTACCAGATCACGAATATCGAGGTGACGACCTGCGCCGCACCAGTTCCCAGAGCCGCGCCAGCCACTCCCATCTCACAAATGTAAATGAATATGTAGTTGAACACCACATCAAGGCCGCACATTCCGGTGTACATCAGGCTCGGAATCTTCATGTTGCCGCTGGCCTGTAGCATTGAATTAGCGGCCCATCCGACAGCGCCTATCGGAATGAACGCTGAATATATCAGGAAATATTCAGATGCGTCCTCATTGATCTCCGGCGTTCCGCCGAGCCAGTGGGGGAGCGCTCCGCTGATGCTCACGCCTATCACTGCGAGAACCAGGCCGATGAGGAACACAGTTGTGAGCCCTTGCCTCATCACAGCTCTGGCTCCCTTGAAATCCTGCGCTCCGCAAAGGTGGGCGACCTGGACTGAGAATCCCGAGCTGGCTCCGGACTGGAATCCACCCATTATCCAGGTCGTCGTGGCGACCAGACCTATTGACGCAGATTGGTTCGCGCCGAGTTGGCCGACCATTCCCGCGTCGATGTACTGCATCAGCACGGACGAGATCTGGGCGGCGATGGCGGGCAGACTCAGCAGAATCGTTAGCCGAATCTGCTGTCCGAGAGTCATCGGAAGTCCGTTCCGGATCATCCCGAGGAGTATGTCCTTCTTTCCCGATGCCATAAATTGAGGACAAAGATATCCACTTATAATTATATGGCAAAATGAATTTTGCCATATAATATATCTTCCACCCCCTCAGTCACTACGTGACAGCCCCCGGTGGGGCACTGGGGACCGTATTCCCCAGCCCCCTTGCGTCGCTCCGCTCCGATCGATTCGTTCTACATTTAGAAGCTGTTTTGAATTGTTTGTTTGAAGGTTTGAGAGTGAAAAACTTCAGTTTCGACCGCTTCTTCCAAGGAAGATAGCGGTGCTATCTGACTGAAGAAGCGGGAAGAAAATGAAGATTTTTCACCTCAAAGAACATTTCAAACAATTCAAAACAGCTTCTTATATTCATTTATCAAAATCAAAGGATTTTGTGTAGTTTTGCAATATGAAAGTTGCGATTGTGGGTGCCGGGGCGGCGGGGTGTTTCTGCGCCATTGAGTTGAAACGGAGGATGTCTTCCGCTTCGGTGGAGGTGTTCGAGGCGGGGACGAAGGCTTTGGCTAAGGTGGCGATCACCGGGGGAGGACGATGCAACCTGACAAATTCCTTTGAGGGAATATCCTCTCTGTCAGCCGCTTATCCTCGCGGTGACAAACTAATGAAACGCCTTTTCCGTTCCTTTGATCAGCGAAGTACTTGGCAATGGTTCGAGAACGAAGGCGTGAAGCTTGTGCTTCAGGAAGACCATTGCGTTTTTCCGGCGTCGCAGGACGCGATGGAAATCGTTAACACCTTGCAGGCAAGGATGCGACAGGCCGGAGTGGTATTGCATATGAGACATAAGGTCTCAGGAATAAATCCCTGTTCAGACGGAGGATATGAATTATCTATTGAAGACGCAGAATGTAGCGGAAGGTCGCTTCGACAGGCTCAGCGACCTGATTCTCTGGCTCCGGAATCGATAATATCGGTCCCTGAGCCTGTCGAAGGGCCGATATTACAGAAATCCCAACGACTCGATAAGCATAATTGTTTGGCTGACATAGTTGTCGTCACCACCGGCGGCAGCCCGAAACTTTCCGGTCTTGGAATGCTTGATGGCCTTGACCTTGAAATCGTCCCACCTGTCCCGTCCCTCTTCACTTTCAACCTTCCCGGCAGCCCTGTACGTGAACTGATGGGCACAGTGGTCGAGAACGCATCGGCATCCTTGGTAGGCACGAAATTCAAGGCCTCCGGTCCGCTCCTGATCACGCACTGGGGAATGAGCGGTCCCGCGATCCTGAAACTCTCCTCTTATGCGGCCCTCTATCTCGCTGAAAATGAATATTCCGCAACTCTCTCAGTGAATTGGTTCGGTGACGCGGGCGAGCAGGATGTCCGTGACAGAATCACTGCGCTTTCAAAAGACAGTCCTCAGAAACAGATTCTGAACACCCATCCGTCCGAACTGCCGTCAAGACTTTGGAACTACCTGATCTCCAAGTGCGGAATCCGTGAGGATGCCCGCTGGGCCGAACTGGGATCCAAAGGAATGAACCGCCTTGTGAACACATTGATCAACGACGAGTACCAGATCCGTGGCAAAAGCCGTTTCAAGGAGGAGTTCGTCACCTGTGGCGGGGTCGCCCTCTCCAACATAAACCTCAACACACTTGAGTCCAAGACCCACCCCGGCCTCTATTTTGCCGGAGAAGTCCTTGACGTGGACGCGATAACAGGCGGTTTCAATCTGCAGGCGGCCTGGTCAATGGGCTACACTGTCGCCCGATCCATCACCCTACATCAGGAATCATAAAAATGGCTGGCCGCAGAGTTTGCCGAAGCGTGCCAACCATTTCTGAGAATCAATAGAACCAATGTCACTTCGACAGGCTCAGTGACCGGATGACCTATTTAGCCAGTTCCTTGCGAAGCGTTTGGGCGACCTCCTTAAGCCCCTCCTCGGAGGATCCGATCCCGACGTAAGCGATCACTCCGTTCTTCCCGATGATCACGCAGCGCGGAACTCCAGACTTCGCGTAAAGCCCGAATATGCTCTTGTCCTCATCGACCAGCGTCAGCGGCTTGAGGTATGAATATATTGTCTTGCCTTCCTTTCCCGCGAAGAACTTCTCAAGCGTCGCCCTTGTGTCCTTATAGGCGATCGGCTGGAAGACGAAATCCTGGTTGTCGTTGAACTCCTTGAGCGTGGCCGGAAGGTTCTCAGGCCTTAACTCATGCCTGCAAGGAGGGCACCAGCCTCCCCAGAAAAGCAGCATTACGACCTTGCCCTTCTGATCTGCCAGTTTGAACGAGCCGCCAGCGAACCTCTTCCCGGTGAAGTCGGCCGCCTTGTCACCCTCCTTGAGGATGGTGGTCTCACGCTTGATCTTCTCAAGCTCCTGTGCCTCCTGGTCTGCGGATCTGTTTTTGCTCTGCGCCCCTGCGGATAATGAAATGCCAAGCGTCAGCATCGCAATCGCAACAATTGTAATCGTCGTTCTCATATTCATGAATATATTTGCGCAATTTAGCGAATATTTGTGATTATTCAATAGTTGTGTCGGAATTTGGTTTATTCTGAAAATGATTATATTTGCGCCCATTGAATATTAACGAACTAACTGATGAGTAGAAAAGTTATGTCTTTGCTGGCGGCCACGGCGTTGTCAGCGTTGCTGCTCTCCTGCGGGAAGGAGGAAGTCAGCGTGGAATATGTCCACACGTCTTATGAAAAATCGGATTTCCCTGAGACGATCTCATTCAACGGCGGAACCTTCAAGTTCTCGTTCAAGGCTGACACCGTGAAACTGACAAGGGCAAGCGAACCTATTTACCTTGCATGGAAGTACAGGGTGAATGTCGGTGAAGCTACCGGAGAGCCTGTTGAGATCACGTCCAAGACCGATGCGGTTGAGATTTCCGTTCCGGCCAACTACACCGAGAACTCCAGAACAATCACGGTCGAGGCCGCGTTCACCCCAGCTCCGGAGAACTATGATGATGAGCCTTCCACAGATGTTGCCTGGAAGGAGGTCGCTTCGGCCACTCAAGACGCGGCTCTTGTGCTGATCGAGGATTTCTACTGGGCTAAAGGCAACATCACCCTGAAGGACGGCAAGTTTGCGATAGCCGAGAATATGTCCGACGCTGGACTGTACTTCAAGAAAGGTAGCAGTTATGGTGTCAGCTCGGAGCCGGACACCTATGACGGTCTGGCTTACACTCCGTCCCGCGTCAAGATTGATCTTGCTGCGATTCCGGAGAATGATCCGGCCGATGATCCTTGCGCGAAAGTCGATCCGGGGCTCAGGCTTCCTACCTACGAGGAGGCTAATTACCTTTACTATCAAGAGGATCTTGACAATGAGCACAGTCAGAATGGGGTTAAAGGTATGGGCTTCACGAACTGTGATTTCTTCCTGCCTTTTGCCGGGACGATGTCCAAGACGGACGGGACGATCTCGAAGAAGAATTCCTATGGCGCTTACTGGCTTGATGGAGAGAGCTACGAGGGTGACCGTTCGGTTTACGTGATAAGTGATGAATATTCAATGATCTGCTACGACCTGTCCAACACGAATATGGCGTCGGTGCGCTGCGTGAAGAACATCAAGCAGCCGAGTCTTGTGTCATATTCCCCGAAGACCCTTGATAGTTACAAGGGGTTTAATCTTGAGGTTGTTACCAATCCGGGTGAGTTCGCACTCTACAAGGTTGAACTTTTGTCTGACATCGGTGACGTGTCCGAGATTAGTTGCACTCCTAAGGTGACGACGGTGACTTTCAAGAATATGGAGGCTAACACGAGCAAAAAGGACAAGACTTGGAAGATCTTCATCAACGGCAAGTACACCGGTGAGTCATTCGTCCAGCCGGCTATCACTAACTATGCTTTCTATGCCGGTCACTCACCGGTCAAGCACGATCACACCGCGTTCGATCTTAAAGTCAAAGTTGACACGGATCTTAGTGATGTCCCTGTCGAGGTTAAGAGTAATGACGGTTTATCGATGACAGAGAGTGCCTCAAAGTCTGATCCGGTTGTATATTTCTCTATTCCTGAGAACACAAGCAACACAGACGAACGTGTACTTTCCATTTATGTGAACGGTGAAAACACCGGCAAGACCGTGGTTCAGGCCGCGGCTCCTAATCCGAATGGATTCTCTGTGATTTGGAGTCCTGGTTACCTGACTGTGAAGGACGGGGCCTATGCATTCGCCGGACCTAAGGAGGTCGGAATGTTCTTCAAGTGGAAGAGCCGCTACGGTGTGGATCTCGGGCAGGACATGAAAAGCTCGCTCAAGTATTCCGGCAAGGCTTATTGTCCGGAAGAGACTACGATCGCTTACACCGACATTAAACCGGGCGAGGAGGATCCTTGCTCTCTTGTCCTCCCTGCTGGAACATGGAGGCTTCCTTCTACGGAAGAGTTCCTGAACCTTACAAAGGGTGGCAGCAAGGAGTGGAAGACAGAGTCCTATCGTATGTGTTCTGACGGAGAGCAGAATGTCTACCTTGCGGCTTCCTGTCAATTAAACAAGGCAGGTACTGGCGTATTCATGCCAAAAAGAATATTTGTATGGACTGGAGATGCCGGGGCGAAGGCGGATAACGGCAAGTTCTTGCTCTGGTACTTCACCTCAGAGGAGGCAGAGGCAAAAGTTACAGACAGTGGTATAAACAAAAACCAGGGCCTTCAGGTCCGCTGCGTAAGGGACAAATAATAATCTTGATGAATATTAAGGAGCCGGCCGGGAGTGATCCGAACCGGCTCTTTTTCGATTAATTACCTTTCCAAAAAGAGAAGAGGCCAACTTGAAGCCAGCCTCTTCTCCCTTTATTCATTCAGTCCGGCGTAACGCTTATTCCGAATATTCCGCGAAATCGGATTTCGAGGCTCCGCAGACCGGGCATTTCCAGTCCTTAGGGATGTCTTTGAACGGGGTTCCGGGCTTTATGCCACCGTCAGGATCGCCCTCGGCCGGGTCATAGATCCAGCCACAGCGCAGGCATTCGTACTTTTTTGAGTCACTTGCCATAACAGTTATATTTTTAGTGCAACATTAATGGTGCGCCACCGCGGCGCACCTGCACCTAAATCCTGCAAAAACTATTCCATCAATTTCTTGTACTTGAACCGCTTAGGCTCTGTGTTGCCGAGACGGGCCTTGCGGTTCTCCTCGTACTCGGCGTAGTTGCCCTCGAAGAACACCACGTTGGAGTCACCCTCGTAAGCGAGGATGTGTGTGGCAATCCTGTCCAGGAACCAACGGTCGTGGCTGATCACGACGGCGCATCCGGCGAAGTTTTCCAGACCGTCCTCCAGGGCGCGGATCGTGTTCACGTCCACATCGTTCGTCGGCTCGTCCAGAAGCAGCACGTTGCCTTCGTCCTTGAGGGTCAGCGCAAGGTGAAGCCTGTTCCTCTCGCCTCCGGAAAGGACTCCGCAGAGTTTCTCCTGATCCGAGCCGCTGAAATTGAACCTCGACACCCAGGCGCGGGCGTTGATGTCCTTGTTGCCGAGCCTTACCCACTCGGAGTTCCCGGCTATGGTCTCGAACACTGTCTTGTCCGGATCGATGCTCCTGTGCTGCTGGTCCACATAGGAGATCTTCACGGTCTCTCCGATGTCTATAGAGCCTGTGTCCGGTTTCTCGATGCCCATGATGAGCCTGAACAGCGTGGTCTTGCCTGCGCCGTTAGGGCCGATCACGCCCACGATTCCCGCAGGCGGAAGCGCGAACGAAAGATGCTCGAAGAGAATCTTGTCCCCGTAGGCCTTGGACACGTCCTTGAACTCGATGACCTTGTTACCGAGACGCGGTCCGTTAGGAATGTATATTTCCAGATTTGCCTCCTTCTCCTTGGCGTCGGCCGAGGCCAGTTTCTCGTAGGCGCCCAGACGGGCTTTCTGCTTGGCCTGACGGGCCTTGGGAGCCATGCGCACCCACTCCAACTCGTGCTGGAGGGTCTTGCGCCTCTTGCTCTCCTGCTTCTCCTCCATCTCCAGCCTCTTGGTCTTCTGCTCCAGCCATGAACTATAGTTGCCCTTCCACGGGATGCCTTCGCCTCTGTCCAGCTCAAGGATCCAGCCAGCCACGTTGTCGAGGAAATAACGGTCGTGGGTAACGGCGATGACCGTACCTTTGTACTGCCTCAGGTGCGCCTCAAGCCACTGGATGCTCTCTGTGTCGAGGTGGTTGGTAGGCTCGTCAAGAAGCAGCACGTCCGGCTCGCGGAGCAGCAGTCGGCAAAGTGCCACACGGCGGCGCTCGCCACCGGAAAGGGTGGATATCTTGGCGTCAGGCGGAGGACAATTCAGAGCGTCCATCGCCCTTTCGAGCTTGGCGTCGATCTCCCAGCCGCCGAGATGTTCGATCTTTTCTGACAACTCTCCCTGACGCTCTATGAGAGCGTTCATCTGGTCATCGTCCATCGGCTCCATAAACTTGAGGGAGATCTCGTTATATTCATTGAGGACATCCATGACCTCCTGGACTCCTTCCTGCACGACCTCAATGACTGTCTTGTCGGGATCCATCTGAGGCTCCTGCTCAAGGTAGCCCACTGAATATCCCGGAGCCCAGACCACCTCGCCACGGTAGGATTTCTCCACGCCTGCGATGATCTTCATCAGGGTCGATTTACCGGAGCCGTTCAGACCGATGATGCCGATCTTGGCCCCGTAGAAGAATGAAAGGTAGATGTCCTTGAGAATAACCTTGTTGTTGTGCGGGAGAACTTTGCCCACACCGTTCATCGAGAAAATTATCTTTTCGTCCGCCATTTCGTTGGTAGATGTTTAAATTGTTGTCTATGAATATGTTAATGTCGCTTTCGGCCGTCTTTGCGGATGAAGTCTCCGACGAAGGCGGCCAAACGGTTCAATACTAATAGCTTCCCCCTCCGATGAATCCGCGAAGCAGCGATGTCGGCGGGATCTCCTTGTCTGAGACCGGCACGAAGTAGTGCAGGAATTTCAGCAGCCTGTGCGCCTCGCTGTACTCCGGACAGTTCTTCGGCACGGTGGCGAGGATCCTCTCGGCGTGGGTGCGCAGCACAGCGAACTCCACGAGGTATGCCGAGTTGAACAGCACGTCGGCGTTCTCCTGGAACGGATATATCCACTTGACCTCGGCCCTGCGCACGTTCGGCCAGTTGGCGATCGACTCCCGTGCCGTGAACGCTCCCTTGAGGTAGTCCCTCACGATCCTCCGCAGCAAGCGGTTGTCGCTCGTCGGAATGCAGTTGTGGCAGTCCAGCGAGATGGAAGTTATTGTGTTTATGAATATCCTGAATTTCTCCTTGTCCGGGACCTTCTCGGTCAGCCGAGGATTCAGAGCGTGCAGACCTTCGATCAGCAGCACGGACCTTTCGCCCAGCTTGAGGTTCTTGCCGTTGAACTCTCTGCGGCCGGTCACGAAATTATATTCAGGAACCTCTACTTCCTCTCCGTTAAGTAGTTTGACGAGGTCTTTCTGGAGATATTCGTGGTCCACGGTGTCGAAGTTGTCGAAATCGTATGATCCGTCCGGGAGTTTCGGAGTATCGACTCGGTTGACGAAATAGTCGTCGGTCGAGAACGAGATCGGGTGCAGTCCGCAGGCCTTCAGCTGGACGCTCAGCCTTTTGCAGACCGTGCTCTTTCCGCTGCTGCTCGGTCCGGTGATGAGAACCAGCTTCACAGGATTCTCCGGATCGTTGTGCCGTCTTTCGATCTCTTCGGCGATCTGGACGATCTTCTTCTCCTGCAATGCCTCCGAGATCTGGATAAGATCGGAGGCGTTGCCTTTGAGGATGGACTCGTTGACATCCCCGACGTTGGAAAGTCCCATAATCCAGTTCCATTTATGCGTCTCGGCGAACACCTCGAAAGTCTTAGGCTCCTCGTGAAGCGGCGCCAGATCCTCCGGATGGTGGCGGTCAGGGACGCGCAGCAATATTCCTCCGTGGCAGAGCTTCACTCCGAATGTCTTGAGGTAGCCTGTGCTCGGCACAAGCTCATCATAATAGTAGTCAGTCACATCGCCAAGCGAGTAGCAGGTGATGTAAACCTCGCCGCACGTCTCCAGCAGCTTCACCTTGTCGAGGTCGCCGGATTCCTTGAATATCCTGATGGCCTCCTCGATCTGGAGTTCCTTGCGTTTGAACGGAATATTCTCGTCCACGAGTTCCCTCATCCTCGCGCCGATCGCCTCCACATCCTCCTCAGTCAGAAAAGAACCATCGTTCTTGTAAACCGAGCAGAAATAGCCCTTGGAAATCGGTCTGCGGATTGTCATCCTGCTTTCCGGGAACAGATCCCTTGTGGCCTTGTACAGAAGGAAGCAGAGCGAACGGCTGTAGAAATTGCGGCCGATGTACGTCCTGTAGTCCAGAAACTCCACGTCACGGTTGTGGAAAACCCTGAATCTCAGCCCTTCCGCCACGTTGTTCACCTTGGCGGCCAGTATCTCGTACGGCTTGTCGAACTCGAACTGTGGAGCGATGTCCAGCAGGGGGGTCCCTTCAAGGAACTCTTTGTATGTTCCGGTGTTTTTGCAGTAAATCCTTACCATAAGTAATCGTTAAACAATAATTTGCTTCACCTTAGGCAATCTTTTCGGTCTATATTTCTTTTCTCCTCAGTCATGTGCCACCGGCACACTCCTTCTTCCAAAAGAAATCTATCCTCGAAAATCTTTGCCAAATCTGCGGCAACTTATTGTTTGCCGCTTACCAATTGATGCGGTTATTGACAAATATACGAACAAAATTCATCTCCGGCAAAAGCGTTTTCCGGAAGTCTTGTCATGGTCGGATGAATATTCCTTGAATAATTTGTGAATATTCTTCTTTTCGTCCCCGGCCATTGTCGGAAGTTGCGCGGAAAATGTTAACTTTGTAGGCTTTTGGAAATATTCAATAGGTATAATAATGAAAAATGCAATCGTTTTCGCGGCAGCTGCCACGCTGCTTTCCGTCGGAGCCTTCGCCCAGGACAACCTGAAGAAGGTGAATGATGTGATCGAGCCGCTTCCGGCCGGAAGTGTGACATTCAACGGCTACTTCGCCGATGACATCCAGAACTCCATCGACCACTGGGTCAACGGAGTGATGCCTTACGACAAGGTCATCGACTATTTCATCAAGGGACGTCCGCAGTTCGCTCTCGGCGAGATGCCGGGAAAGTGCATCCGTACAAACTCTCTGCTTTACCGCTACAACGGAGATCCTAAGCTCAAGGAACTGACCAAGAGTCTCGTTTACAAGCTGATGGCCACCGAGAAGAGCAACGGCAGCATAAGCTGCACCGCCGTGGATGACCAGCCTGGCAACCGTGACGGTGACATCTGGGAGAGAAAGTACGTAATGCTTGGCCTGCTTCAGTACTACACTGACGTCGAGCAGGATCCGAGAGTCCTCTCCGCCCTTGAGAAAGAGGCCAGGAGCGTGATCGACCAGGTCGGTCCGGCACCTAAGAAGAGCATCACCGAACTCGGTTGGAGTTCCACAAAAATTGAATCATCCTCTATCCTCGAACCGATGGTTAAGCTTTACTTCATCACCGGCAAAAAGGAATATCTCGACTTCGCTGAATATATCGTCACAACCGGCGCGTCCAAGGGCAGCAATATATTCCAGCAGGTCTATGAGGGCACTCACCTCTACGAGGTCGGCAAGCCTTACCCTAAGGCCTACGAGATGACTTCCGTCTGGGAGGGACTCGCTGAATATTACCGCGCGACCGGTGACCCGAGGTGGAAGGTATGCCTTGACAACTTCTTCAACGATGTGGTTGAGAACGAGATCACCATCATCGGCAACGCTGGTTCTGATGTTTACTGGCCAAGACTCAACGGAGAGGGATGGAGCAACACTGCCGTGGAGCAGACCAATCCGAACATCAAGAGAATGATGGAGACCTGCGTAGGTGTGACCTGGATGAAATATTGCTCTCAGTATCTTCGTCTTACGGGTGATCCTACAGCGGTTGACTACATTGAGAAATACGCCTACAACGGTCTTCTGGGTGCGATGAAGCCGGACGGAAAGAGCTTCAGCTACGTGAATCTTCTGAACGGCGCGAAGGTTACCAACAGCGGTTGGGGGACCAATATCGACGGCCAGCCTGTGACCTGCTGCAACCTCAGCGGCCCTTGCGGACTGTCATACCTTCCGTACATCGCCGCGATGCAGTCAAAGGAAGGTCCGGTCATCAACCTCTACAACGCCGGAACCGTGACCGCCAAGACAGCGAAAGGCAATGAGGTCAAGCTTGGAATCGTCACTGAATATCCTCGCGCGAATGAGGTGCGTATCTCCGTTGACCCGGCCGCGAAGGAAAAATTCACTGTGAAACTGCATATCCCGTCCTGGAGCGAGCAGACTTACGTTGCTGTCAACGGCAAGTATGTCGGCAAGGTGGAGGCCGGAAAGTATCTCAATCTGGAGCGCAAGTGGCAGGCTGGTGACAGCATCTATATCATCTTCGATATGAAGGCCAAGCTCATCAAGGCTTCCGAGAACGGACGCAACCCTGAGGGCAAGTTCTTCCAGGCCGTGCAGTGGGGACCGCTTGTCCTCGCCCGTGATGAGAACATTGATCCTGACTACAACAAGCCTGTTCAGATCATCGCAGACGCCAACGGTGAGGTGAAGGTCAAGATTGTTGACGCTGAGCGTCCTGGCACCAGAATGCAGTTCCTCGTTCCTACCACCGAAGGAGACATCAAGATGGTTGATTACTCCTCGGTTGACTGCTGGAAAGGAAAGCACATCCAGACCTGGCTTCCTACCATCCGTTAACATCCCTTTATTGTAAACATCTCGTAAAGAGCATAATCACTCCGACAGGCTCAGTGACCAACCATTCGGTCTCCGGGCCTGTCTCTTTTGTCCTGTCACTGAACTTTCCCCATCGGTCACTGAGCTTGTCGAAGTGACAGCCACTCTCCAAGAATCCCGGTCAAATAAGTCCATATAAAAAATTGCAGCTCAGGGGTGTAAATAGTTGAAAAAAGTCTTGCATATATATATCTTTGTGGATGTATTTTTTTCGGCAGCCACGGCTAACCCGGCTGCCGAAAAAATACGGAGGAAATTATGCAGTCAGAATCGTTAAAGGTACGGTTAACATTTATGGCGGATATTTTCATTCTTCCAATAACTCAACAACCAAAGAGGGAACGTCTGAGGTTATCTATTTGGAGTCAGGATGGGCAGCTAGCAACAAATGTGCTTTGAATATTTATGGCGGTGTGTTTGAAACTGATGGCGATGCTTCTTATCTGATCAACTGTAAGGATAATTATCGTTCAAAGTGCACAGTTAAGATTATGGGCGGTATATTCGTAGGCTTCAATCCAGCTGATAACACAGCCGAAGGCGCAAACACCAATTTCCTCGCTGATGGCTATGTGTCCAAAGAGATTACATACAACGGCAAACAGGCTTGGGAGGTTACCAAGGCTGAATAGGTGATTTAGACCCTATTATATTCATAATTAAGGCTGGCTCCTTCGGGAACCAGCCTTTTTCTCAACTATTGTAACCGACAGATTCGCTGAGTTCTCCTGAATACTTCGTCTGGTTGGTACACCAGAAGCCCGTTTCCTGTACCAACGGCATGTCATAGTCCGTTTGGTACACCAGAGGCGCATTTCCTGTACCAATGATGTGTCACAATTTATTAGAAAAGCCTTCTCGCTATATTATGCTAGACTAATCTTGAAAGGTGCTATACAAACAAATCAAAACATCTTCTCGAAAAATCGCGTTTCGTTAAAATCTGTAGCCGATACCGAAACGGCCTCCGAGAACCATGGAGCCGAAGGCGCATTCTACTATGCCATAGACGGATTTGTAGGAGATTTGATAGCCAAGAGGAAGTACCTCGTAGGCTGGAAGCAATTTTGATATGCTGTGGCCTTGATTATTGCCATGTCTGTAGGTAGCTCCGGCCGCTATACCAGCATAGACACTGAACGGGGGCTTTTCGTAAAAGGTGAATCTGACTTGACCCGCAATAGAAAAGTCGGAAAACTCTTTTTTTCCGATCGTTCTATGAGTTTTCGGGTCGATCAAGTCTCCCCACAATGTGTAGTATCCTAACTTTCCTCCGACTTTCAACCATTTCTTAAGTATAATGTTGGCATCCATAGACACTTCAGGAAACATCCCGGTTGAATAGTACGGTTCGTAGAAATAGTATAAGTCATGATTATGTCGTACCGTCGAATTCGGAAACTCATTGGATGAAACCAGTGCGCCAGGTACAATGCCGACTGTCAGGTTCACTTCGTATCTGGCCTCTTTCAGAAGCGTGCCCTGTGCGCTTGCCTTAAATCCTATACAAAAAACAAGGAGCGTCGCTAAGGCCGCTCCTGTTACGTTTATCCTCATGATTGATCAGACTAAAGGTGTGACGATGTCTGTCCGGAGCGATTAATACGTTCTGACAAGGCTGTAGTCATCAAGCCCGCCGCGGAGGATCATGACGATCGAATCAATGGCCTTGCCGTCTTTGTACACAAGCATATTCAGTTGCCCCTTGCAGCTGCCCCATGAATATCCCGTGTCCCCGATCGTGTAGGTAAGAGGCTCTTCCGGCGTGGAGAATTTGCAGGAGTAGCCTTTCTGTTCCCGTCTTTCACCTTCGATGGTGACTTTCCAGCTGTGGAAGTGATTGTAGTCACCTGGCAGCATTCTGGCTGTTATTGTATAGTCGGTAGGGTATGAATCATCGCCGAGGAACCAGTATTCCAGATTCTTGTTGGAGACGATCCACGTGCTGTCTTCCGCCGCTTTCTCAACCTTTACTCCCGGGATTCTGTATGACGGGTCATCCGGTGTCATGACAGAAGTCTTGCTTTGGATGTTGGCCTTTCCTTTGATTTTGTACTCCAGAATCTTGAGGTTGTCAACTATCAGGTTGTTGGCGATGCACATCATGTAAGGACCCATTGAATATGTCACCTCACCATCGCTGCCTGCAAACTCTTTCTCAGCCTTGCTGCATGATGATGCAGCGATAATTGTCGCAGCGATCACTGTCGCGATTGATAAAATTCTTTTCATGATATTCAAGTTTAGAATCTGTAACCTAATCCACCTCTGACTCCGCCCATTCTGGTGCCGGCCACAATCTCAAGCGTCGTGTATATCTTATGATCCATCCATTGGAAACCCAGCGGAATGAACTCTACGGCAGGGAGAATCTTGGAATATGTTTCTCCGCGGTCTTTCCCGGCCCAGACGGAGGCTCCGGCACCGATTCCGGCGTACATCCTGAACAACTGCCTGTTGATGAATGTGAATTTAGCCTGTCCAAGCAGAGAGTAGTCGTTCAAGGTCTTTTCTCCGATCTTCTTGTAGCCCCGAGGGTCGAACACATTCGCCCACGCTTTGGCGTAGCCCGCGCTGGCTCCGACTTTCAGCCACTTGGTGAGATAGACATTGAAATCCGCTGTGTAGAAGGCTGAGAAGCCAGGATCTCCGGTGTATGTCTCATAGAAATCACTGAGCTCTTTCCTGTAATAATGGCGAGACGGAAACTCATCGCTGTCGTAGGCCATCTGCATCACACCGACCATCAGGTTGGCTTCGTACATGTACCCTTTGACATCCCCGGAGGATGTCTGCGCCCCGGCCGGCAATGCCATGCCTAAAAGCATCACTCCAGCCGCGCAGAGCGCTTTCAAAACTGTTTTCATAATATCGTTGGTTTAAAATGGTTATCTTTGGTTTCGGTCACTGATTTGTATTACTAGTCGCTGAGCAAATCCTCGGTCGCTGAGCCTGTCGAAGCGACGTTACAAGTTGAAACGATCATGTCGCTTCGACAGGCTCGGTGACCACAGGCTGTCATTGGTAATATTCAGGATAATGCGTCAGGTCTTTGGTCGAGCCGTCACGCAGGCGGATGTACGAATCGAGTTTCCGTTCGCCCTCATGGAGCACGATGACTCTGCTGCCGTTCATTCCGATGTTGTTGTAAACTGTCGCCGCGCCGCTGTACCGCCCGTAGGCCAGCATGATGCCGTAGTAACCGACCGAACAGTCGTTGTCGTGGTCATGCCCGCAGAAGACCGCCATCACGTCCCCGCACTCAAGCATCTTGCAGAAAAGACCCGAGTTGAAATGCGAGGAGCAGATTGTCTCACGGTGGGTGCCGTACGCCTTGAAGTTCAGGTCTTCTCTGTACGCGTAGGCATATTCAGGGAGAGGAATATGCATGAACGCCACGGAAGGAAGCGGCTTTCCGCCGTGTGCTGAGGTGATGGTGCAGCTTGTCTTGCCGTACCATTCCACCTGGTCAGAATGGGCGTAGTCGTAGTCATAGCTCTTGATGGCTTTCTTGGAAAGCGGCGATTCGCTTCCGGTATCGAAGCACCATACGACAGAGGCGGTCGTGTCCGCTGAGTGAGACTTTACCTCAAGGAAATAATTGCCTTCTCCGTGCAGACCCGGGGTGTCTCCGGCGACGCAAAGCGGTCTGGTCATCGCATCTTTCAAAAGTGCGGCGTTGGTCTGGTCAAACTCCTTGTCGTGGTTGCCGAAGACAATCCCGTAAGGCACACCGAATTTGTCAAGGGTGTCGAGAAGGATCCTGTAGTTCTCAAGAGCAGGCTTGGCATAGACTTGGTCGCCAGTCAGCATGATCAGGTCTGGCTTTTCCGCTGTGATGGCGTTCCTGATGTTCTCCCAGACAAGCGGAGTTGTCTCATTGGAAGGAATTAGATGAGTGTCAGTGAATTGAAGAATCTTGAATTCTCCATCCGAACCGAATCTGAGTGTCGGTTTCAACGGTTTCTTAGCGGAAACCGAAACACAGACAGCGATTGCCATCAATGCGGAAATCAGTCTTTTAATATTCATGATCAATTATTTGGTCGTTGTTTCTCCTATAATTCTGACTGGCCCTATAAGTCCGGCAGGGAGCAGCGGCTCCTCAGGCTTGAAGAACTCCATCTGGGTGTAGGTGATCTTCTTTGTCACACCCGGCTGGACATCCCCGACGAGGCGGTTGTGCCACATATTGATGACCTTGACCTCGATGGTGTTTTCTCCGTTCCTCACTGCCTTGGTGATGTCAACCTTGAACGGGGCGTTCCAGAACACTCCCAGATTCTTTCCGTTCACGGTCACTTCCGCCAGATCTTTCACATCACCTAAATCCAGAATGACGGAATCCTTGCCTCGAATTTCCTTCTTTTTTAACTTGAATATGTTCGAATATGTCACCGCTCCGGAGAAGTACTTGATTCCCGGCTCGGAACTCTCTGTAAGTGAGGTAAGTTCGTTGAATGTCGCACTTTCCGGAGCTCCGCGTCCCTGCTGGAACTTGACTGACCAAGGAGTGTTGAGCTCCACGATTGTCTCTTCGCTTGTCTCAGGCAGCTCAACTTTCGCCACATCGGTGTTTTCTGTGAATATGACGAAGGCAGACTGGTGCTGTGTCAGGCTCATCTTTACGTTGGTCCTGCCGTCAGCGATCTCATAGCTGACCGGTTCGGTTGAAGCGTCCTCCGCGTGCCAGATTACAGGCTTTTTGCCCGTTGTCCTGAATGAAGCCGTGATGTCTCTCGTGTCCTTGGAAAGGTTTGTCACCCAGTAGATTTCACCATCGGAAAGGTTTCTGTGGACGAACTTGATGTCCTTGTTGTTTCCGCTTGCTATGCTGAAATCGGGTTTGAGACTCATGGCGGAAAGGACTTTTTCCGCAGGCACTCCTGCGGTGACATTCTTGCGGCCAGTGTTCCAGATGTCTTTCACAAGAGCCTTGAACTCTTCCTCCGTGCCGGTGTTGCCGGCGAGTTTCTGAGGCTTGGCTCCGCAGATCACGACTCCGGCGTCCGCGAACACCTTGATCTTCCGCAGGATGTCGATTGACATGTGTTTCACGTTGGCGTCGAGCATCAGTACCTTGTACTTCATGCCGCTCGGAACGGTAAGAAGTCCGTTCTCGGCCTTGGCCAGATCACGGATCACGGACGGGCTGAAATAGTCGTAGTTGTAGCCGTAAGGAAGGGCCGGGACTTTCTTGAGCATTATTCCCGTTGCGTTGTTGTCCTCACCGTAGTAGTAGGCGACATCGGCCACGAAACGGCCTTGCTGGAGCATATAGCAGCTACGTGAAAGGTAATCCGTCCATGCCTTCGCCTGGTCGGCCCAGGTCTGGTGACGGTCGAACCATTGGCCGTATTTTCCGAGACCGAGTCCCGGGACCTTGTCGTCAACCGGCTGGTGAGGTGATGTGTGGATCACGAATCGGTTCAGTCCGGCGGCCATCGCTGCATCGGCTGTTGGTTTGAGCACGGCAGGGGAGAAGACCCAGGCCCCGTCCCTGTAGCCGTCGGATGTGAACGACTCCGCGGCGGCGATGTTCTGGCCGTAGATGTGAGCCACGGAGGCGGATTCGCGCACGTCGGCCTCGAAACGAGGATTGAATATTTTTTCGTTCTTGTAGTCCATCCAGAAGGCTGACATCGGAATCTCGGCGTACCTCTTGCAGTCCATTCCGTCGGAGAGGTTGGCGCGGTAGTTCTCGTGGCTTTCCGTGTATCGCTTCATTCCGTAAGGCTTCAGGATCTCGTTCTGGAGGTCGTAGTGGTATTCGGAGATCATGTCTCCGATCGTCCTTCTCCAGTCGAACAGGAAACGCTCGGTCTCCTCGGTGTTGTTCAGAACCATTCCTGTCAGTGCTGGCATCCAGCGGAGAAGATCGTAGCCTTTTCTGGCCTTGAACTCTTCGAACATATTCCTGGTCCACGTCTGCGCTCCCGCCTCGTAGCTGTCTGTGAGGAGATATTCAATGCCACCCTTGCCGAGCTTTCCGCCGGAGGCCTCGACGTAGGTCTGGAGGTAGTTGTGGAAATATTCAGTGATGGCTTTCGGGTCGAGCTTGTCAACCTCAAGGCCGGTGGCTTCCGGTGAGGCGGGATGGTTGGTCTTGCCGGTCAGGCTGTAGCCGAAACGGAATATTCTCCAGTTGCCTTCCGGAGCGTTCCATGTGAGAGTGCCGTCCTTGACGTATGGTGTGAGATCGACCACATCCTCAAGTCTGGCCGCCTCACTGCTGTACGGAGTGTCCTCCATCCAGAGCAAGCGGTAGAAACTGTTGCCGGCCTTGTCTCCGGCGAGCTGGATTCTTGTGACCGTTGAGAGTGCGAATTGGGCTATTCCGAATTCGCAGTCCTTCTTTCCTTTGTTGTCTTTAAGGCTGAGTCTGAAATATTTGGCAGTGGTGGCCGGGATGGCGTAGGTCCTTTGTGCCGTGGCCTGATAGGAAAGGTTGATGCTCTTGAAGTTGACTCCGTCATCGCTGTACTGGAGTTCCTTCGTGTGGACGTAAGGATTTGTGTCCTTCCTGAGCTCGGAGACCACAACGGCCTTGATGGTCTGAGGCTCAGCGAATTCGTACTGGATCCAGCACTTGCCGTTCTTGTCGGTTTTGACGTCGAGGTAGTCTCCGACGCTGTCACCGGTGATCCTTTCGAGCATTTCCTCGCCTGTGGCATCGCAACCGCTTGAAGTGATTACAGGATGCAACTCTTTGAGGTTGATGTCCTTGTCACTGAGCTTCACTCCGACAACGGCAATGTCCCTATAGAACTTTTTCCTGAGGAAAACCTGAGATACTCCGTCGAACGAGCCGGTGAAATCCATAAACGGTCCGGTGATGTCGAAGCCCTCCGGGAGTTTCAGGCTGACAGGCTGTCCGCCCTTGATCTCGACCTGTCTCCAGACGAGTTTCTTCATAGCGTCCTCGTCCTTGACCCACGGGCCGCCGGTCTCGCTCCAGCCTGGGGAACTTGCGATGGTCATCTCCATGTCAAGGCTGTCCGCGAGGTTGATGGCGTACTTGAAAGCGTCCTTCCATTCCGGGGTCATATATATGAGCCTCTTGTCCACAATCTGCGGGGTCTCAAGGCCGGCGTCGAAGTTGTGGAATCCTACGATTCCGGTCTTCTGCATCCACAGAAGGTCTTTCTTGATTCCGTCCTTGGTGATGTTTCCGTTCATCCAGTGCCACCACACCCTCGGGCGGGCGGACTTCGGCGGATTCTGGAACTCCTTGTAGAGATCCTGCCCGGTCGCTGAGCCTGTCGAAGCGCCGGCGGCCACATTCTCTTTACTATGCGCGAAAGCCGCGACCGACAATGTCAGCGCGGCGATCGCAGCAGCAATATTCCGTGATTCCTTAATCATAGATGCTGTTGTTCTTCAAATATTTATAAAACACTACTGTGCAAATATTTATAAAATACTACTGTGCGAGCAGTTCCTTTACGATAGTCGAGATCAAACGGCCGTCAGCCTGTCCTGCCAACTTCTTGGTCGCCGCTCCCATAACCTTGCCCATATCTTTAGGACCGGTCGCTCCGACCTCGGCGACAACCTCTTTAAGAATATTCCTGACCTCGTCCTCGGAAAGTGCCTTCGGCAGGTAGGCTTCCATCACCTTCATCTCGGCGAGTTCTTTCTCGGCGAGTTCCGGACGGTTGCCCTGGGTGTAGAGCTCAGCGGACTCCTTGCGCTGCTTCACGAGCTTCTGGATGATTTTCAGCACGTCAGCGTCTGAGAGTTCGTGTTCCGTTCCTGATGTCTTCGCGAGGAGAATCTCTGACTTGATGCCTCTTGTCGCGTTAAGGCGAGACTCATCGTGAGCCTTCATCGCCTCCATTATGTCCTTCTGGATCTGTTGTTCGAGTGCCATAGTAAAATGTGTTTTTAATGTTCGTTCTACAAATTTACACATTTTACCACCAATTATGTAATCCTTAAAGAATAACTTGGCTATCTTTGAATGTCTTTTCGGTCTATATGTCTTTTCCCATCAGCCATGTGCCACCGGCACACTCCTACCTCCCAAAGGCATCATCCTCTAAAATACCGCCAAATCTTTACCAAGATTATTTCACCTCAAAGAACATTTCAAACTATTCAAAGCTGCATCTTATTTATTAACGCTTACTACTATGTTTGCGAAGTTTCTTGGAAGCCCTTTTGACTCTGTCTGTAGTTTTTTGGCAAATTACTTTTCAATTTCCTAAATTTGGCAAAAATTTGATTTTATGAGACAGATAAGCACAGAAAAGGCTCCTGCCGCCATCGGCCCGTACAGCCAGGCCATCGAGCATAACGGTTTCATCTTCGTTTCCGGCCAGCTTCCTATCGATCCTGCCACCGGTGCGTTCCCGGAAGGGGGAGTGGAGGCCCAGACCCGTCAGTCCCTGACCAATCTCAAGTCAATCCTCGAGCAGGCTGGCTCCGACCTCAACAAAGTCCTGAAGACCACCGTATTCCTCGCTGACATGAATGATTTCGCCGCGATGAACGGAATCTATTCCGAGTTCTTCAAAGCCCCGTTCCCGGCCCGCTGCGCCTTCGCCGTCAAGACCCTCCCGAAAGGAGCCCTCGTCGAGATCGAGTGCATCGCCGCCGCGGAGTAGCTTCGCTGGTTCCAATGAATAGGATTACCGTCTCTCTCAACGAGGGACTCGAGTGCATCGCCGCCGCAGAGTAGCTTCGCTGGAGCGCACAGCCTTTCATCGAGCCAAGATCGCAGATTTGGATTATTATTTCAAGCTGAGACATCACAGTCCAAACGAGCTTTTTCGGAGGGCTTGGCAGATAATGTATTGATTATTAATTAAAAAGGCTTTCTCGTGGTTTCTAAATGATAACCATGAGAAAGTTTATTTCGCACATTATCAAGTATTTAGGTGCCAAGGCGATTCTGGATGATGTGCAGGAACTTCATCGCGTGGCATTGCCTGACACCACATTGGCTGACAAGTTCGTCTAAATATTCCACTAACTTTCCTAATGGGAGATTGATCACCTCGCCGATTGATTTGAACCTGTTGTCCCTGGCCAGATAGTCCGCCATTTTCCGGTATGCCTGACCGGAATGCGGGTCAAAAGGCTCGCTGATCTCGTATTCACTTCCAGTGTTGCTGGCGAATGCTATAAGCATCTTGTCGTAATCGCCATAAAAACTGATGGCCTGGCGGAAATCAACGATTGCATATTCATTGATTATCAGGTCCACCAGTTGTTGTTTTTCTTTTATGACAAGCGAGTCGAAGAGGTTGTCAAGCACTTCGTATGTCAAAGGTCTTTCGGTCGCATGCAGGTACTTCACTTTGGCCACCGCTCTCCTCAGCCTTCTTGATGCAATGCCTAAATTGACCTTCTCTGAATATGGGTGGTCAGAGTCCGAATATGCCAGAAAGTTCCATCGCCACTCCTCGGCTTTCCCGCAGATGTGATCTTCGACCGGGTTGTTGTTGACGTAAGCCAAAGCTGTCCTAATGGCTTTGTCTCCTTTCTTCAGCGACACACCGTAGCTATCGAACAGCACTCCGGAAAGCCCATACCTGCGGTTGTATGATTTGCAGAAGTACGACATCAGTTCCTTGATGAACAGTCTTATAGATTCTTTGTCATCTGTGTCCAGCAGAATGTGAACATGATTGTACATCAGGCATAGTGCCAACACCTTGACACCATGCTGTCGGGCGATAATACAAAATGATGTGATGAAAAACAATGAATCTTTGACGTTGTAGAACACAACGAACCCATTCCGCGCCCTTTGAAATATGTGTGCCACAGTGTTTCCCTGATGGCTCCCGCACCTCGACCCTACCATAGTTATTAGTTTAAAGTAAGTGTTTAAATTTGATTCGCCGCTTGTTGGAATCTGTTTAGATTGTTTTCTTAGAAGAGTTTTCCTCACAAAGAACATTTCTAACAAATCAACCTTTAATCATTTACAATATAGACAATTCTGCACTGACTCCAAAATATTTTTGTGGTGCACTGGATATTTTTGTAATGCCCGGGCTTGGGCACTGGCCGTTGCACTAGCTGCACGTGAGAACTGGATGGGTGAGGTTGGCAGATAATGTGTTGATTTCCAATTGATAGAACTATTTCGTGGTATGGTTTCTTACACCACGAAATAGCCCTTTTGCTTAATATTCAATTAGTGGAGTGCCACGGCTGCTTTTTACTACTTCGCTTCCCTGAAAGTAGAGCGGGCTTGAGGTGATGATCCGGAGGACGATTGAGGCTGAATTAGTGATACAGTTGAGAGTCAAGGGTTGAAGTTGAAGTGAGTGTTGAAGTGGAGGCTGAGTGTGCCCTGAACGCTCGTGGCAGATAACATCTTGATTGTCAGAGAAAAGAAATATCTCGTGGTTCAAGAAACTGAACCACGAGATGTCTCTTAATATTCATTATTAATCGGTTAGATGCCATGCAGGGATTACTGCTCGATTGGGTCTATAACTCCACAGCGTTCAGCTGGGCGAGGGCTTGGTGGTAGTCTCGCTCGGCGGCGAGGGTCTGCTCCAGGGCTTCATAGTACTGGTCGGTCTCGACGAGATATTCAATCATCGAGATCTCGCCTCGGGACTGGGCTGTCAGCAGGTAGTCACGGCTGTCGGTCTCGCTTAGGGAGGCGCGCATCAGTTCGGAGTTCTCCTTGAGGCTGGCGGCGCGGTTATACTGGACCAGAAGGTCGAAATAGAACTGCTGCTCTGCGGCAGCCTTGCGGGATTCTGCGGCGGCGATCTTCGCGCGGGACTGCTTCACTTTGTTGGCGTTGCTCCACAGAGGAATATTCACACCCACTGTCACGCCTCGAAACTTGTCTGATGTCGTGAGCTCGCTCATATAGCCGACGGTCAGTTCAGGTACCCAGGCAGTCTTGTCGATGGACAACTGTTTTTTGCCTACAGTAACCTCCTGACGGACATATTGCAGGACTGGATTTTTCTGCGACGCCGACTCGTACCACGAATCGAAATCGGATGGCAAGTTGTCTGAAAGGCCGTAGGCGGAATCTTCAAGAGCGATGTCGTTCCCACCGTTGAGGCTCTTCAGTTTCGCCAGCAGGGTCTGACGCTCAACTTCTACTTGTGAGATCTGGCCACGTACGCTTGTCAGATGCACCTTGGCCTTGTTGAGGTCGAGGACATTGGCTCCACCGGCTTTCAGCCTTTTCTCAAAAGAAGACACGAGAGTCTGTGCCTGTGCCAGATGAGTGTCCAGTTCGGCTTTAAGGGCGTTGTAGTAGATAAGATCGATGCAGGCTTGCTTGGCTTCGAGTAGCACGTCAAGCCTCTCGGCTTTGTATTGCAGTGTGGCAAGTTCGTTCTGTCCGGCTACTTGTCTGGATTTCATACCGGTCAGAGTGGCTGCATCGAACGCTTGGGTAACGCGGAAGTCACGTCTGTTGCCGATGCCGTCGGCTCCCCACAGGTAGTTGAACTCGAACTCCGGGTTCTCCAGCAATGCGTCTGCACGGTTGGCCAGTTTCTCGGCTTCCACTTCAGCGGCTGCGGCTTTCAGCTGCGGATTGTTTGTCTCTATTTGCCGGAGGACGGCTTCTGTGGAGGTCTGTGCGTAGACCGCAAAGGTGCTTCCTGCACAGATATAAATAGTTAATAATAACTTATTAATATTACGGTGTTTCATATTAAAATATTACTATAATTCTTGTTGTTTCAGTTGGTTCGCCTCGACAGGCTCAGCGACCAATGGAGTGTGTGACGATGATTTTCAGTCGCCTCGACGGACTCAGCGACCAAAGTGTTGCTTTTTCGGTCACTGATCTTGTCGAAGTGACTTTTAGAAGCTGTTTTGATTTGTTTGTCTGAAAATGTGAGAGTGAAAAACATCAGTTTCGACCGCTTCTTCCAAGTAAGACAGTGGTGCTGTCTGACTGAAGAAGCGGGAAGAAAATGAAGAATTATCACCTTAAAGTACATTTCAAACAATTCAAAACTGCTTCTTTTTCATCAGCCATGTTTCTTGGACTTGGAGTTGATGAGATAGATCACCGGCACGACGAACCCGTTCAGCAGGGTGGAGGAGAATAGTCCGCCGAGGATCACCTTAGCCATAGGGGACTGGATCTCGTTGCCCGGCAGGTCGCCGCCAAGCGCGAGCGGAAGCAGTGCCAGCGCGGAAGTGATGGCGGTCATAAGAATCGGGTTCAGCCTGTCCAGCGAGCCGATCATCACAGCCTCCTCGCGCGAATGCCCCTCCGATGCGAGCACATTGTAGCGGTCGATCAGGAGCATACCGTTGCGGGTCGCGATGCCGAACAGCGAGATGAATCCGATGATGGCCGGAATGCTCAGGATTCCGTCGGTGAAGAATATGGCGAACACGCCTCCGATGAGCGCCAGCGGCAGATTTAGCAGCACGACGAGCGACTGCGAGATGTTCTTGAACTCGCCGTACAGAAGCATAAAGATGATGAATATACTGAATATGCTCACGAGGGCGATGGTCTTGGATGCCCTTTCCTCGCTCTCGAACTGTCCACCGTATTCAATATGGTAACCTTCAGGGAGTTCGATGTTCTCGGCTATCTTCTCTCGGATGGCTCCGACGGCCTTGGCGAGTTCTCCACCGGTGGCGTTGCAGGAAACGACCAGCTTACGGCTGACGTTCTCGCGGTTGATAGTGTTCGGTCCGGCCGATGACTTGATGTCGGCCACATAGGACAGTGGAACCTTCTTGCCGTCACCGGTGTCTATGGTCAGATCGGAAATCCTCTCGATGCTTGAGCGTGCGTCATCATTGACTTTCAACGTGAGGTCGAACGAGCGGTTGCCCTCATAGACTGTCGAAACGACTTCGCCTTCCATCATCACCCTCACTACTTCGGCGAACTCGGGCAGGGATATTCCGTAGCGGGCGAGCATCTCGCGCTTCGGGGTGATGTTCAGCTCCGGCCTTTCGACCTGCTGCTCCACATTGATGTCAGCGATGCCTTCCACACCAGAGATTGATGTCTTGATCTTCTGGCCGATCTCGTACATCTTGTTGAGATCCGAGCCGAACAACTTTATGGCGATGTTGGCCTTTGTTCCGGAGAGCATCGCATCGATTCTGTGAGAGATAGGACCTCCGATCTCAATGTTCACTCCAGGAAGCACGGCTAATTTCTGACGTACCTCTTCGGTCAACTGCTTTCTGGTTTTCTTACCAAGCTCGAACGGGCATTCAAACTCAGAGCTGTTCACTCCGAATGCGTGTTCATCGAGTTCCGCCCGGCCTGTCTTACGACCCACGGTCTTGATCTCCGGGATGCTGAGCAGGAGCTCCTCCGCCGTGCGGCCCATACGGTCAGACTCCTCCAAGGATATTCCAGGAACAGTGCTGATGGAGATTGTGAACGAGCCTTCGTTGAAGGCGGGCAAGAAGCTTCCTCCGAGAGTGAAGAACATGACCACAGCGGCGACCAAAAGAGCGCCTACTCCGCAGAGAATCGTCTTCTTGTGGCCGAGAGACCAATTAAGGGCTTTCCCGTAGTATTTCTTCAGCCAACGAACCAGCGCCGGCTCACGTCCGGTCTTGTCGCTGTTCTGTGAGCCGAGAAGGAATGAGCTAAGGACAGGTGTGACAGTCAGTGCCACAAGCGTGGATGCCATCAGGGAGATGATGAACGTGATTCCCAGCGGCTTGAGCATCCTTCCTTCCATTCCGGAGAGGAAGAAGAGAGGCAGGAAGCTCGCGATGATGATGAGCGTTGAGTTAAGCATCGGCATACGGACCTCTTTCGAGGCCTCGTAAACAACTTTGATTACGCTCTCCCGCTCATTTTCAGGTTTTTCTCGGTTCTGCCGCAATCGCTTGAACACATTCTCCACGTCCACAATCGAGTCGTCCACAAGCGAACCTATGGCGATGGCGATTCCGCCTAGGCTCATCGTGTTGATCGTCAGTCCCATCCAACGGATCGCCAGCAAAGAGAAGACGATGGAAAGCGGGATTGAGATGAGGGAGATGATGGTGGTGCGCCAGTTCATCAGGAATATGAACAGCACGATTATCACGAATATCGCACCCTCGATCAAGGACTTCTTCACGTTGTCGATCGAACTGTCGATGAACCTGGACTGGCGGAAAATCTGTGAGTTGATCTTAACGTCAGCCGGGAGGTTCGCCTTGAGCTCGCCAAGTGCGTTGTCAAGCCTTCCGGTGAGAGCCAAAGTGTTGGTGTTCGGCTGTTTGGTCACGGTCAGCAGCACGGCAGGCTTGCCGTCGTTGGAGGCCACGCCGAGAACCGGAGTCTTGGGGCCGATACGCACGTCAGCGATTGCGTCCAATGTGATCGGCAAACCGTTTTCCGAGGTCTTCACCACAGCCTTTTTCAGTTCGTCTATATCGTTGGTGGACAGAAGGCCACGGACGATATATTCATTGCCATATTCATAGAGAGTGCCGCCAGAGGCGTTCTGGTTCATTCCTTTGACGGCGTAGATGACCTCGTCCATCGAGACTCCGTGACGGCGCATCTTGCCTGGGTCCATCAGGATCTGATATTCCTTGATGTCTCCGCCCATCACCGCGACTTGGGCAACGCCGCCGGTCGAGAGGAGTCTTGGCCTGATCGTCCAGTCGGCGATCGTGCGAAGGTCCTGCATAGAGGTCGTGTCGGCGGTCAGGCCGATGATCATCAGCTCGCCGAGGATTGAGGCCTGAGGTCCGAGAGTCGGGTTGCCGACATTCTCTGGAAGGTCAGCACCGACCATCGCTATTTTCTCGGAGACGATCTGGCGGGCTTTGTAAATGTCTGTTCCCCAGTCGAATTCGATGTTGACGATAGAGAATCCGGTTGCGGATGACGAGCGTACGCGGCGCACGTTTGTCGCACCGTTGACGGCGGTCTCGATAGGGAAAGTGACGAGTCTTTCGACCTCTTCCGGAGCCATCCCTTCTGCTTCCGTCATCACGACCACAGTCGGCGCGTTCAGATCCGGGAACACATCGACTTCAGTGTGCATTGTTGAATATATCCCCGCTACGAGGCAGAGTGCGGCGATCACAAGGATCACCATTCGGTTGTTGAGTGAGAACCGGATGATTCCGTTCAACAGTCCGTTTTCGTGTTTGAGCTGTTCCATAGGCCTAATGACTGTGTGTGTGACCTGCCGGAACGGCTGTTACGGAAGCGAGTTTTACCTGGATGGCACCTGTGGCCACAACAACATCGCCTTCGTTCAATCCGCTCTTTATCAGGACTCTCTGCCCGTCAGACTGTCCGAGTTTGACCTCGCGTTTGAGGAAGCCGGTCTCGTCATTCTGCACGAAAACGTAGTAAACTCCCTGATCCTCGACCACCGCTCCGACCGGAACGCTTATGGCCCTTGAGGACGAGGATGATTTCAGATAGACATTCACATAGGATCCCGCAATAAGGTCTCCCTTGTTGTCGAACTCGAATGTCACAGGAATATAATAGTCTCCGTCAGAGGCCTTTCCGTAGCCGACCAACCGGCCGTTCAAAGCCTTCAGATTGTAGGTCTCGTCGCTGTAGGATGTTGAGAAGTTGGCGTCCTTGATTCCGCTGATGAGTCCGTAGTATTTCTCGGAGACATCGGCGCGGAGCCTCAACCTTCTGTTCTGGCTGACAACCGCGATCGGGGTTCCGGTCTCGACATAGTCACCCTGGTTGACGTTGAGTTTCTTGATGAATCCGCCAAGCGGGGAAGTGACGCTGACGTTACCATCCTTGGATGTGCCGGAAGCCAGCGCATCGTACTCTGCCTTGGCCTGTTCGTATGCCAGTTTGCTTTGATCCAAATGGCTTTCGCTGACAATGTTGTCCTTGCTCAGTTGAATGTCTCGTTCATATTCTTTCTTCGCTGCCTCGTATGTGGCTTTTGCCTTAGCAAGCTGGTCTCCGCCACCGAGTTCCTTGGATGAGATTGTCGCGATCAGCGAGCCTTTACCTACGGCCGAGCCCTCTGCCAGTTTCCCGAAGCTGACGACTCCGGAACTTTTCGCCACTACGGTCATCTCGTCTCCCATAGCGGATAGAATCTGTCCGCTTGTGTGGATCACCTCATTGAAATCACCCACGGCTACAGTGTCGGTCGTGATTCCGAATGTTTTCTGGCGCTCAAGGCTCACCTCGATCTCGCCATCGTGCCCGTGCCCGTCCTCGTGCCCGTCAGCCTCACCGTGGCTGTGTTCGTGTTCGTGGTTATGCCCCTTGCAGGCTTCGCCACTATGGTTATGCCCGTGCTCGTGCTCGTGCTCCTCGTGAGCCTCAGCCTCGTGATCGTGATTGTGATCCCCGTGATTTGAATGGTTACCGCACCCTGCCAAAATAGCGCAGAATGCCATCAACGTTATTATCGTTTTCTTCATTTTAAGTGAATATATGTTTTTAAGTGAATATTTGAGTTATAAATATCCTAAAATTATTGAATAGGCTGATTCCGCCTCTCTCTATTCATTGTACGCGTCCCGACCTGTTAATTAGCATTATTGCCTCCGTTTGACGCTTATCACATCGCACGGATGGTCATTCCGTAAAAATGGCTGTTTCCCGTACTGTGTTGATAATCAGTATATTCGTAAGTCCTGCCCTCCGATTTAGCCGGGCAGGGATTTGCAACCGGTTAACATTCAGTAATTTGCGCTTATCGCACTTGATGCGGAACCAAGATGGTGGACTGAATGTTACGCAGCGACGGGCGGGGCGTTGGGAGCCATTGAAGAGACCAATGGCGGTGCGATAGATGGTATGAGATCCCCGGAAGCATATTCATTAGCGGTGCTTTCGGAGGTGATGGTCAGTAGGTTGGAGAGAATGGCAAGGATCGGGAATATGTCGCCGGCGTCAATGCCAAAATCTTGATTGTCAATGTGCAGCCTTTCCGACGGGCAGTACTGCTTGTGCGCCACGCAGTGGCTTTCGTCCTGATTGTGGTTCGCATCCGAATGGTGCGTGTGCTCGTCGTCGCAGCAACCGTCCATCCCGCAGACCTCCTCCACAATGCAGATCATAGTCTCATGGTGATGATGCGGCAGCACAGTCGCCAGCGTCACCATCATCATCGCCAGAAAGATCGGCACTATGGACAATTTCCTCAACATAAAGTCTTTCAGACAATCCGAGTGCGAATTTAGCAATTATTTCTGAATATATGAAATTGTGAGATGGTGGCCGTCAATATATTGGCTGCGGATAATTAATGAATATGTAAGTTTAACTGGTAATAATCCCCTTTGGGTGACTTTGGCTCCCGAAGAGGGAGGGAACCCGCTTTAGCGGGGAGGATCACCCGAAGGGGATTATTGCAGTTGGTCCCTATTCTAATTCCTAAAAATATGATTACTTAAGAATATAGGTAATTGGAGCGTAGCGACCGAAGGGGATTCGGGGAATCCTTTCCCCTTGCCCCACCGGGGCTGTCCCGTAGGGACTGGGGGTTGGATGAATCGTGCGCGAAGCGCGTAGCGACCGAAGGGGATTCGGGGAATCCTTTCCCCGTGCCCCACCGGGGCTGTCACGGAGTGACTGGGGGTGAAGTATATCTCAGTTACTTGGAACTGAGATATTCATCAATCGCCGCCGCTGCCTTGCGCCCCGCACCCATCGCGAGGATCACTGTCGCGGCACCGGTGACGGCATCACCGCCGGCGAATATGCCCTCTCTGGTCGTGCGACCCTCGGCGTCAGCCTCAAGTCCGCCACGACGTGTGGCCTGAAGTCCCTTCGTCGTGTTGACGATCAACGGATTCGGAGCAGTTCCAAGAGCCATGATCACGGTCTCAGTCGGGATCTCGAACTCGGATCCCGGAATCGGGACAGGGGAGCGGCGGCCGCTTGCGTCAGGCTCACCGAGCTCCATCCTGATGCACTTGATCGCCCTTACCCAGCCCTTCTCGTCACCGAGAATCTCAACCGGGTTGGTAAGCATCTGGAAGTCAATGCCCTCTTCCTTGGCGTGATGAACCTCCTCCTTTCTTGCAGGAAGCTCGTTCTCGGTACGACGATAGACAATCGTCGTGTCGGCGCCAAGCCTCAGGGCTGTTCTCGCGGCATCCATCGCCACGTTTCCTCCACCGACGACACAGCACTTCTTCCCGGCGTGGATCGGGGTCAGGTGGTCCTCGCGGAAAGCCTTCATAAGGTTGTTTCTCGTCAGGAACTCATTGGCGGAGAAAACCCCGTTGAGATTCTCGCCCGGAATGCCCATGAATTTCGGCAGACCGGCTCCCGTGCCGACAAACACAGCCTTGAAGCCTTCCTTGTCCATCAGCTGGTCGATGGTGACCGTCCTTCCGACAATCACATCGGTCTCTATTTTGACTCCGAGCGCCTTGACAGCGTCGATCTCGCGCTTGAGGACGGTGTCCTTGGGAAGCCTGAACTCAGGGATGCCATATTCCAACACACCGCCGGCCTTGTGGAGGGCTTCGAAGATCGTGACATCGTAGCCTTTCTTGGCGAGGTCGGAGGCGCAGGCCAGGCCTGCAGGGCCGGAACCGATGATGGCAACCTTCGCGCGGCCAGGGGTCGGAGCGGCTGGCGCCTCGACAGGATTGGTGTCGGTCGTGGCAGAGTAGTCAGCCACAAACCTTTCCAGCTTTCCGATGGCCACCGGCTCACCCTTGACACCGAGGATGCAGCTGCCCTCGCACTGGCTCTCCTGCGGGCAGACACGTCCGCAGACGGCTGGAAGGGAGGAGTCCTCGGCGATGATGGCGGCGGCTCCGGCGATGTCACCTGTGGCCACCTTGGCGATGAATTCAGGAATCTTCACGCTGACAGGGCAGGCCTGCACACAGCGGGGATTCTTGCAATGGAGACAGCGTGTGGCCTCTGTCGTGGCTTCCTCAAGGTTGTAGCCGTAGCAGACCTCTTCGAAATTATGCGCGCGTACCTTCGGATCCTGCTCGCGTACCGGTACTCTTGGTATTCTCTGTGCCATTATATTCCCATTTTAGATTTAACCTCCGTCTCCTCGGGCCTGTACTGTCCGAGACGCCTCATGGCCTCGTCGAAATCAACGTCGTAGCCGTTGAACTCAGGACCGTCCACGCATGCGAACTTCACTTTTCCGGCCACGGTCACGCGGCATGCACCGCACATCCCCGTGCCGTCCACCATCAGCATGTTCAGGCTAACGTCCTCAGGGATGCCGAGTTTCTTGCAGGTCAGGGTGCAGAACTTCATCATGATCATAGGGCCGATTGACACTGCCTGGGTATATTCCTTACCCTCATTGACCAGTTTCTCAAGCAGGCCGGTGACCATTCCGTGGAATCCTTCCGAACCGTCGTCAGTGCAAAGGTAGAGGTTGTCACAGGCGGAGGCCAGCTCTTCCTTGTAGATAAGAAGATCCTTGGTCTTCGCTCCGATGATGACATCGACCGCTATGCCTCTCTCGTGCAGCCATTTAGCCTGAGGGTAGACCGGAGCGGTGCCGACACCGCCGGCGATGAATATGTACCTTTGGCCTTTCAGATCCTCATTCGTCTTGTCAACGAAGGCGGAAGGGTTGCCCAGAGGTCCCACGACATCGCTGAAGAACTCGCCTTCGGCCTTGGAGATGATCGCGGCCGATGACGCTCCTATGAGCTGGGTGACGATGGTCACCGTGCCGTTCTCCCTGTCGTAGTCACTGATGGTAAGTGGTATGCGTTCGCCCTTTTCGTCGGAGCGGACAATCAGGAACTGCCCAGGTTTGGCGGCCTCGGCAATCCTTGGAGCCGACACCACCATCTTGCAGATGTTTGGAGTCAGCATCACTCTTTCAAGAATCTTGAACATAAGCTATCTAAAAATAGTGTTATTAAATGTAGCGGGCAAATGTAGGAAATTAAGTCGATATTCCAAATTATTCCCGAATATATGATGCAGGATCGCGCCCGATTGTCCGGTTTTGCGTTCGTTCTGTTGATTTGCCATAATTTAGTAAGCGTTAATGATTATTTAGCTTCGGAAATGTGTGTTTTGAAGGATTTTAATTGTATATTCGCAAAATTAGAGATGAGTGCCGAAAGGTACGATGTCCGTGACGATAAATGACACATTGATATGGCAAAGAAATCTACCTTCAAGTCCAATTGGCCGAAGTATCTTCTCCAGTGGGGAGTGCTGGCGCTGCTGGTTTTCTTCTTGAGCGGACTCGCTTCGCTCGTGTTCACTGACATGAATGCTCCGGATCCGGAAAAATACTGCCCTTTCGGTGGCCTGGAGGCATTGGGAACCTATTTCGCCAACGGTTCATTGCCTTGCTCGATGACAAGCATGCAGATCGCGATGGGTGTTGTCCTCGCGGCGGCTGTCGTGCTTCTCGGCAAGCTGTTCTGCGGCTATCTCTGTCCCGTCGGAACGGTGGAGGATCTTCTGAAGAAACTCAGGCAGGCCATCGGGTTCAACGCCTTCAACATCAATGAGCGCAGTGTCGCCGACAAGGTGCTGAGGATCGTGAAGTACGTGCTTCTGTTCATTACCTTCTACATGACATTGACCGCAAGCGAGCTCTTCTGCAAGAATTTCGACCCGTACTACGCCACGGCCACGGGATTCAAGGGTGAGATCACGCTTTGGATGTCCGTCGCCGCGTTGGCGCTTGTGCTTATCCCCGGTCTTTTTGTGGACAGGTTCTGGTGCAAGTACATCTGCCCGCTCGGAGCGATCTGCAACTCCCTCAAATTCTGGGTGTGGATGGTCGTGCTGGTGGGTGTGTGGTGGATTCTTGACCTTCTCGGACTACAGTTGCCTTGGGTCTGGCTGCTTGGAGCCATGTGTCTGCTCGGCTACCTGCTGGAGATCCTTTGCGGAAGGCCGAAGCCGCAGCTGCTCGGCGTGGTTATCGACAACGGCAAATGCAACGGCAACTGCCGCCTCTGCCAGAAGAACTGTCCTTATAATATTGATGTCCCGTCATTTGAAGGCAAGGTCAATTCTGTTGACTGCACCCTTTGCGGCGAGTGTGTCGCCTCCTGCCCTCTTGGCGCCCTCAGTGTCGGCGTAAGAAAGGAGGTTGATGGAAAACGCTGCAAGTCAGCCAAGTATATTCCTGCGGTACTGACTGTCGTGGCTGTCGCCATAGCGTTCATCATCGGAGGAAAGTTCGAGGTGCCTACAATCGACGAGAAGTGGGGGATAGAACCGGGAATGAAACTGGAGACGGTCAGGATGGAAGGCCTCAAGTCGGTCAAGTGCTTCGGCAGTTCGATGGCCTTCAAGGCCAGGATGGAGAAGGTGGCGGGAGTCCATGGAGTCAGGACATTCGTCGGAAGCCACACGGTCGTGGTCACCTATGACGCCAACGCCATTGATGCCGCGAAGGTCGAGGCTCTGATCTTCGTCCCTTCCAAGTTCAGGGTCAACAGCCTGGAGCCGGAGCAGTACGACTCGCTCAAGTGCGTGACCATCAGGACGGAAAAGATGTTCGACAAACTCGACCTTAACTACCTCGGAATGCAGATGAGACTCACGGAAAAGAAGATATTCGGTCTGGAGTCCATCTACGAGTGCCCTCTCATCGTCAAAGTGTACATGGCGCCTGACGAGGATCTGGACGAGGCGTGGTTTAAGAATATTGTCGAGAAGAAGACCCTTGAGATGCCGGTTCACGGCGGCGGGGTCAAGACGATTGATCTCGGATTCAAGTTCATCCGTTTGGAGAAGGGAAGCACCATGATCTCAACTCCAGACTACCTAAGGATGATGTTCGACCAGTTCGCCGCTGAATATGCCCGTGAAACCAATCTTGACACGGCCCAGTGGTGGTACGAGATTGTTGACCGCAACTACGAGAAGCCTATCGTGAAGAGAGGAATGCCATTCCTCAGCAACCATCTGTCCTCCCATGAAGGGGTTCTGGGAACATACCTCACCCTTAACGATGATCTGGAGCCGTGCATCCGCATACGTTACACGGCTCCGATGACCGAGGCCTCGCTTTTCGAACTGATGACGATGCCGAAATGGACCATCAAGTTCTCGGATGATGACATACGCGAGGTCGACGCCAAATTGAGTTTCGGAGAACCGGGACGCAGCATCCCCGTCAAATAAGCGTTCATATTCATAAATAGAGGGTTATTCTATTGCCGCTTAATTAGATGAAAGGAATATACATCGCGCTCGCCTTGCTTTTCGCCGCGTCTTTTACAGCCAGGCTTGATGCTCAGATCGCCATATCTGAAGATATGTTCGGACGCACTTCATTCACGGTGAAGGCGCAGGTCCTTGACTCGCTGACGCGGGAGCCTATCGCGTTCGCTTCGGCGTATCTCAGGCATCCTAAGGACACGGTCATCACCAGTTTCGCCCTGACGGACACGCTCGGCAAGGCTGAGTTGAAGAAAGTGGCGAAAGGAGAGCATCTGCTTTGCATTGAATATCTCGGCTACAGACCTGTCTATAAGAAGATTTATGTCCGTGGCAACTATGACGCGAAGACGATCCTGATGAGACCGGACGACAAGATGCTGAAGGCGGCGTCTGTCTCCGCGGTCGGGACTCCGATGGAGATGAAAGGGGACACCCTCGTCTACAACGCCTCCTCGTTCAGGGTGATGTCCAACGACAACCTTGCGGATCTGCTGAAGAAGATGCCAGGCGTGGAGGTAGGCGAGGACGGAACCGTCAAGGTCAACGGCAAGGAAGTCAGCAAGATAACGGTCGGAGGCAGGACGTTTTTCCTTGGGGACAACAAGGCCACTCTCGACAACCTTCCGGCCTGGATCGTTGACAAGGTGAAGGTCATCGACAAGGAGTCCGAGTCCGCCGAGTTCACCGGCATCAAGGGGGACAAGGAGAAGGTGATGGATGTGGAGTTGAAGGAGGAATATAAGAGCGGATGGTTCGGCAACGCCAAACTCTCGGGAGGAACGACAGCTTCAGGCAAGGATGACAACGGATTCAAGGAAAGGAAGGATCTGCTCTTCAGCGGCTCCGCGATGGTCTCGGCCTACGGCGAGAGTAACCAGCTCACGACCATAGCCAACGGCTACAACTTCATGGCTCCCGGATCCGGGATGCTGGTCATGTATGACGGTAATGAGAGCGATGTCCCGTCGTTGCCGTACAATGGCATGCACAGAAGATGGCAGGTGGGGACGAACTTGAACTCGGATGTGATAAAAGGCTTCACCACAGATGCTTCGGTTGTTTACTCATCAGAGAACGTGGACAAGCGTTCGAGGACTGACCGGACTTCATTCAAGGAGGATGGCGACCTTTTCGACACTTCAGGCGAGGTTGAGAACGGCAATCTGGACAAGTTCAGTGTGCGCGCCGAGTTCAAAAAGAAAAACAGGAAGAAGACATCACTTTACTTTGAGCCATACTTTTCCTGGTATGACTACAACAACACTTCCACTGGCAACACACAGTCGCTTATGGAAGGTGTGGAGAGAAACCGTTCGGTGTCAAACACATTTTCAAAGAAGAGTGGAATCTCCACCGGAGGTGATTTGAGCGCCGGAATCAAGAAACTCGGCAAAGATAAACGCGCGTTGACCCTTGATCTTGACTACACTTTGAGTGCGAATGACGGAAAATCGACAGAATATTCAAAAACAACGTTCGCTTCTTCAGGCAAAGAGGACATTCGTGATCTGATTTACGACAAGGACGGCAGTTACAGTGACATAGGCGGATCGCTCAAATACGTCGAGCCGTTCGGCAAGAACTGGGCGCTGTCCGCGACATTGAGCTCGCGCTATAGTGTAAGGAAGTCAACCAGTGACGCGTCCAATGCTGACGGATCGGCCAACGACTACTACTCGTCTGTGTCGGACAACTACTATTTCTCCAATGTGGGGCAGATTCTGGCTCAGTACAACAAGGGAAAGACCAACGTACAGTTCGGTGGTCAGGCAAGGCTCTACAAGAACGAGAACTACGCCCGCTCTTTCGGGCTTGACACCAAGACAGGGGTTGACGAGTGGCAGACAACGCTTTCGCCTTTCGTGAACGTGAGGTATTCAGACAAGAACAACAATGTGTATTTCAGACTGTCCAGCAGAACGGCCAGACCGTCTTCAGCCAGCATTGTGCCGACATTCAACATTGTCAATCCGACAAGGATCACGGCGGGAAACATCTACCTCAAGCCGGTGACGACCGAATCGGCAACAGCTTCCTATAGAGGCTCATGGGGAAAGGCCAGGTTCAACGGTTGGATGTTCGGAGATTATTCCTCCAATTCACAGGTGTCCGCCATCTGGTTTGATAAGAACAGTATCAGATATTCGATTCCGGTGAACACGAGGAAGCCGTCCTATACTTACAGCACTGACTTCAATTTCTTCACTCCGTTGTCTAAGGATGGAAAACTGCAACTCTCTGTTAGTGGTGGACTTGCGATCAACAGATCCGTCAGTTACCAAAGCAAAGGCTCGCTTGACGGAATTGACCTTGACTCTTTCGACTACACCGGTTTTATGGATAATTTCTGGGGCGACGCTTCCGGGGATCGCTTCTATTCCGGTCAAAGCGGGTTCCAGGAAAGCTTGACCAGGATCCTCAGAACTGATTTGAGTATTGAGTTAACATTGAATCTGGAACGATTTTCCGTGCAACTCGCCCCTGCGGTCAACAATTCAAGATCCAGATACTCTTTGGATTCAAGAGCGAACACAAACTATTGGGAGACATTCTTGAACATACGTCCATCCTACACATCTCCTCATGAGTTTGAGTTTCAGTCGGATTTCTCCTATGTGATCCTCAGAGGCTATGGCTCCGGGTACGATGATGACTATGTCCGCTGGAACCTGAGTGTCGGAAAGAACATAAAGTCTTTCAATATCACCCTTACCGCTCAGGACTTGCTCGACAGCGCAAGGTCACTGAGGCGTACCGTGCAGGATGACTACGTCCAGAATTCCTACACGAATGTGCTTGGCCGCAGGATCATCCTCTCCTTCACATGGAACTTCGGCAAGATGGACGCCTCCAAGAGCGGAGCGGCCCAGAATGCCATGTGGAACATGGCGTACTAAAGCAGATGCCCCAGGAAGCGCGCCTTCTCGTAATCTGACATACCACGCCTGCGGGCATATTCATCAATCGCCTTCTGGCTGACGCGGCGGATTTCAGGATAGGTGGCCTCCGGATGAATGAATATGAGTCCGCAGATGCTGGCGTCCGGAATCATAGCGCAACTGTCCAGCAGCGTGATGCCAAGCCTCTCTGATTCAGGCAGCAACCTAAGAATATCCCGCTTGAGCGTGTGGTCCGGGCAACTTGAATAGCCCGCCGCAGGCTTGATGACCTTCGCCCCGCTGAACTCTGATGGCAATTCTTTATGAATATGCCTGCTCAGCCATTCTGACGCCGCCTCCGCGAGAGTCAGCCGTACGGCCCTGGTAAGCATCGGCCCGTATTCCGTGCCGCAAGCCGGACAGTCGCATCCGGATGGATGTGATTCGGTGCGCACGGAAATCGCGAACATCCCCATAGGCGACTCGAACCCATATTCCTTAGGCGGAACGAAATCGGCCAGTGACCGTTCGCCTTCCTGCCGGAGCATCGGCAGCCGGAAATCTTTGGAGACAATGTCGTCCCCTTCGCTATGACATCCGTCAAACCTTGCCGAAATGGTTATCCGACAAGCGTTTCCGTTCTTTAGTCTATCAATTTCCTTATGTGCGTCGGCACGGAGTTTCCTCAGTTCGTCGTGTCCTGTTCCACTTTTTATTCCCCAGATCGCAGCGAACATATTCCAGTCAAAGAACGGCTCCACTTCCTCTATGCCGAGCCTCTTTCCCGATATGTTCGCGAATGGTTCCCCCTTAATGAAACTGAAGGCCGGGAACGGTTCGACGGGCTTGTGAACGGCCTTTTTCTGTGAAGACTGTGCATAAAGTTCACGAAGATGCTCTTGCTTTTTATGCTCCGCGGCCTCTGTGCCTTCTCTGTCCGTGATAAGCTGGTTTGCAAGCACCGCGCTTGCGGATGCGTCCTGACCATAGAACACATGCCCGTAAAGGGGTGCCAGCCTGACAGCTGTGTGGAGCGCCGACGCAGCGGCTCCGCCCACAAGCAGGGGAGTGTCCAACCCTCTGGCCGTCATCTCCTTGCAGATCTCCTCCATCTGGTATAGCGAGGGCGTTATCAGCCCGCTGACCCCGATAAGGTCCGCAGAGCACTCCGCCGCCTTCTCCAGAATCGTCTCCTTAGGCACCATCACCCCAAGATCCACGATCTCGAACCCATTGCAGCTCAGGACAATCTCCGTGATGTTCTTCCCGATGTCGTGCACGTCCCCCTTGACAGTAGCGAACACGATCCGAGGCTTTTTCACCTCCGACTCTCCGCCCCTCTCCTCAATGTAAGGTTGCAGCAGAGCCACCGCATTCTTCATAGTCTTGGCCGACTTTACCACCTGAGGCAGGAACATCTTTCCCGCCCCGAACAGTTCCCCGACCCGAGCCATCCCGCTCATCAGCGGCCCGTCAATGATCTCCACCGGTTTATCGTACAGGGTCAAGCACTCATTGATGTCACTCTCCAGCCCCGAGGAATCCCCCTTGACCAACGCCCTGACCAGCCTCTCCTCCACAGTCGCTTCGGCAGGCTCGGCGACCGAAGAAATATTACTTGATTCCGCTCCCGTCAGCGCGCCCCCTGATGCCGCGAGGCGACCATTCTCCCGGACAGGGCGCGCAGCGCAGGTCGCCTCCGGCCCTTCGGGGCGCGCGCTGACCCCAACAGAATTCTTCTCATCAAGAATCCTCGAAGCCTTCTCAATCAACCGATCCGTAGCCTCGGCATCCGAATCCAGAATCACATCCTCCACAAACTTAAGCAACCCCGGCTCAATCTCATCATAAACCCGCAACATCCCCGGATTCACAATCCCCATATCAAGCCCCGCCGAAATAGCATGGTAAAGAAACACCGAATGCATGGCTTCACGTACAGTATTGTTCCCACGGAAAGAAAACGAAAGATTTGAAATACCTCCCGAAGTCCGACACCCCGGCAGATTCCCCTTGATCCACCGCACCGCCTCAATGAAATCAATCCCGTACCTCGAATGCTCCGGAATCCCCGTTCCCACAGGCAACACATTCACATCGAATATGATGTCACAAGGCCGAACCCCGACTTTGGAAGTCAGCAATGAATATGCCCGCCGGCAGATCTCCACCTTCCTGTCGTAAGTCGTAGCCTGTCCCTCCTCGTCAAACGCTATCACGATAATGGCCGCACCCAACGCATTGATCTCCCGAGCTTTCTCAATGAATATTTCCTCTCCTTCTTTAAGTGAGATGGAATTCACGATGCACTTCCCCTGGGCGTTCTTGAGCCCTGTCACCAACGTCTCCCAATGCGAGGAATCTATCATAATAGCGGCCTTGGCCACAGCCGGATCATTGGAGACATAACGCAGAAACTTCTCCATCTCAAGCCTGGAGTCCAGCATAGCGTCATCCATATTGATGTCGATGATGCTCGCCCCGTTCTCAATCTGCCCGGCGGCGATCTGAAGCCCGGTCTCGTAGTCCCCGGCTGCGATCAGTTTCGCGAACTTGCGTGAGCCCGCCACATTGGTCCGCTCTCCGACATTCGTGAAGTTATTCTTCCTGTCAACCGCCACGCTTTCCAATCCGCTGACATACAGGACGTTGTCCAGCCCTGGAATGGTTCTCGGCGATATTCCTCTGACGGCCTCAGCCACAGCCTTGATGTGCTCGGGAGTTGTTCCGCAGCACCCACCAACGATATTCACGGAACCTGCCAAGGCCATTTTCCGCACTGATTCCGCCATCTGTGAAGGTGTCTCGTCATATTCACCCATCTCGTTCGGCAGCCCGGCGTTAGGGTAGCAGCTCACCGCACAGGCAGCGAAGGATGCGACCTCGGCGATCAGCGGGATCATCTCCTCCGCTCCCAGCGAGCAGTTGAGCCCGAACGACAGCGGCGAGCAGTGCTGGACAGAGCGGTAGAATGCCTCCATAGTCTGCCCCGTAAGCGTCCTCCCGCTGCGGTCACTCATTGACGCAGAAATCATTATGGGAATATCCGATGCTTCGGGAATATGTCCGATCGCATACAAGGCCGCCTTCGTGTTGAGGGCGTCAAAACAAGTCTCGAACAGCAGCAGATCCACTCCACCTTTTACAAGTCCTCTGATCTGAACCTCGAACGCCTCCGCCATCCCGTCAAATGAACATGGACGGAAAATCGGGTCGTTGATGTTCTGGGCAAGGGACAATGACTTGCTTGTCGGCCCGACGCTTCCGGCCACCCAAATCTTGCGTGGAGCCTCATCGGCGGCTTTGCGGGCTATCCGCGCGGCGGCCTCGGCCATCTGCCCGGCTTTCTCTGACAGATTATATTCAGATTGTGAGATGCTGTTGGCACTGAATGAGTTGGCTGTGATTATATCAGCCCCCGCTTCAATATATTCATTGTGTATCTCACCGATCGTTTCGGGATTGGTGAGGTTGAATGATTCGCTGTTGCCTTGTAGGCCCTTGCGCTGAAGCATCGTACCCATCGCTCCGTCTAGGATGAGGATTCGCTTGGAAAGTTCGGTCCTGATGTCGTGCATCGCGTTGGTATATTCATTGATTGTCTAAAAACATTCCCGCAGGATTCCGATGATGTTGGCGGATTTGCCCATCGTGTAGAAGTGAACACCGGGAACTCCGTGAGCCAGAAGGTCTTTGCATTGAGCGGTGGCCCATTCCTGACCTATTTGATAGACCGCCTGTCTGTCGTTCTCGTGGGCGGAGATCTCGCTTGTGAGTTCGAACGGAATGTCGATTGAGAAGGATTCCGGGAGCAGTCTCACTTGCTTTGGAGTTGAGATCGGCTTGAGTCCGGGGATGATCGGGACGGAGATTCCTGCCGCCCTGCATCTGTCCACGAATTTATAGAAGACCTGGTTGTCGAAGAACATCTGGGTTGTGATGTAGTCCGCTCCGGCATCGACCTTGCGCTTGAGGTTCGCGATGTCCTCGTCCATATTCGCGGCCTCGAAATGCTTCTCCGGATAGCCTCCGACTCCGATTCTGAAAAAGCCCTCACAGCCGTTCTCCTTCTCGAAACGGCGTATCGCCCCCACGAGTTCGTTGGCGTGGTCGTAACCTCCAGGGACAGGGGAGAAGCGTTTTTCGCCCGTGAGACAGTCTCCCCTCAGGGCTAGGATATTGGATATTCCCATAAACTTGAAGTCTTGTAGCTGGAACTCGATCTGTTCGGCGGTAAGTCCTCCGCAGATGAGGTGGGGAACCACGTTGACCTTGAATTCGGACTGGATGGCTCCGCAGACGGCGGTCTCGCTGACGCGCCGGCGTATGAGCCGCTTCCGGTAGCTTCCGTCAGGCTGTTCCTCGTAGGTCACCTCGTCCCTGTGGCAGGTGACGTTTATGTATTTGGGATTGAACTCGATGAACGGTCTTATGTCATTCAGGAGTTCATCTTTGGTCATCCCTTTCAGGGGAGGGACTATCTCAAGTGATGGGTATTGCTTCATTTGTTTTCGTTCGTTTTGTTTGCGTGTGTTGATCAGGCTTCGGCCTTCGGATGTTTGATTCCGACAACAGTAAGGACATCGCCATCGACCTTGAACCTGACATCCATATCATTGAATATCATTCCGTAAACCTTGTCAGGATCGTTCTGGTACCTGGGCCTCGGGTCTTGTGCCAATACCTCCTTCAGGGCGGCTACATCGGCCTTTGTCCAGCCTGGGATGGTCACTTCGACAGGCTCAGTGACCTCATCCGCGAACACGACCTTCAACGGCCTCCATTCCTTGTCATCGACAAATCCCGACACGGCATCCGGATGGCTGTCCGCATAAGTGACGTAAGGCTTTATGTCATAAATCGGTGTCCCGTCCATCAGATCCGCTCCCAGAACATTGATCACCGGCCCGATCGGTTTCCCGTCCGAGTCCTTGGCGTCATATTCAATGGATTCTATCCTGACCGACGAGAGCCCAAGTCCGTTAGGCCGGAAAGGGGAGCGGCTGGCGAACACCCCGATCCTCTCGTTCCCGCCAAGCCTCGGCGGCCGTACCGTCGCCTGGAATGGTCGCTCAGCGACTGAGGAACTTGTCTCGGCGGCCGGCCGTGGCTTGTTCCCGGAGAATCCCCAGATCAGCCAGATATATTCAAACCCTTCCAGCCCCCGCACAGCGTCAGCGCTTCGGAACCGAGGCTCGAACACAATCCGACCTTTCAGCTCCGGAACCAATCCGGCCTGCCTCGGAATCCCGAACTTGGTCTTGAACGGCGACCGGAACCGGGCCACCGGCTCAATGAACATAGCTGACCTGATCCCATTTGAGGGCTTACTCGTTCTGCGGCTTGCGCTCATCGGCAGGATGTCCGACGGCTATCAGGCACAGAACGGAATATTTTTCCGGAATATTCAGAATAGACCTTACCTTTTGTTCCGCCGTCACCCCGGCATCCTTGCTTTCCCTGCCCCTGATGTGGCACCAACAGGAACCCAGTCCAAGATCTTCGGCCTGATATTGCATGGAAACCGCTGCGATGCTGCAATCCTCGACCCACATTTCCTGCTCCTCTGGCTCTCCAAGCACGGCGATCACCACCGGAGCGCCAGCCAGAAACTGTGAGCCGGCCGTCCTGATGCCGGCCAGATCCTCGATCTTCTCCTTATTGTCTGTGACCACGAACCTCCATTTCCTGAGCCCCTTCGCCGTCGGTGACATAAGGGCTGCCCTGAGAATCGTCCTTACATATTCATCGCTCACAGGCTCGTCGGTGTAGATCCTGTGGCTTCTGCGCGCCTGCGCAAGTTCCTTGAATGAGTCCATATTCAATTCCTCCTTTACCGCAAATTTACAATTATTATCCGTTATGATGAATATTCAGTGCTGAGACTTTTGCCGCCAATCGCTTTTCGCCGGAAACTGCAAGTGAATATATTCTCAAACCTTAAAACGTTTGATTTTTGTTAAAATAATTGTCGAAACCGCATAAATAGTTATGAAATTTGATAAAATAGTTGCCCTTGTTGGAAAAATGTAATATATTTAGGGTCGTAATAAAGCCTTATCATCCGATGGATAACAAGACAAATTCATTAGAAGTCCCTCAAAAGGGAAACATTCTTATAATCAACACGGGGTCCACAACCACGAAGTTGGGCTACTTTTCAGATGGTGTCAGGGTCTTTGACACCAAGCTTGAGCACACCGCCGAGGATGTCGCCAAATACCCGTCCGTAATGGATCAGGCGGATATGCGTCATCAGGCCATCAAGGATTTTATGGCCTCCAAAGGAATTCCGCTTGAGGATGTGGACATCGTTATGGCGCGCGGCGGGCTTATCGTCCCGGTCATAACTGGAGTCTATAACGTGAACCAGGATATGCGTGATGTCCTGAAAAGCTGCCGTGACGGGAACCACGCCTGCAATCTGAGCGCGATTCTGGCCGATGATGTCGCCAAGGAGATCAACGGGATCCGTGAGGACAAGAAGCTGACTCCTCGTTTCGGGGAATGCGTGGCCTACATCGCCGACCCTCCTATGGCGGACGAGATGCTGCCGGAGTGCAGGATGGGTGGAATCCCTGAGTTCTCCCGCAAGACATTGTTCCACGCCTTGAACTCAAGGGCCATCGTGAGGCGTTACCTCCGTGAGCACGGCCACAAGACCAATGATGTCACAGTGATCGTCGCCCATATGGGCGGTGGCGCGACCATCTCCCTTCACAGGAACGGCAAGGTGATCGACACCAACCACGGCCTTGGCGGAGACGGCCCTATCACTCCTGAGAGATCCGGCTGCTGCCCGCCGTTCGAGCTTATCGACATGTGCTTCAGCGGAAAGTACACCAAGGAGGAGATCCAGAAGAAGCTCGTGGGACGTGGCGGTGCCGTCGCTTACTTCGGCACGAACAGTATGCTGGATGTCGAGAATATGGCCAATGACGGTAATGAACTGGCTCAAACCTTCCTCAAGGCATACGTTTTGAACATCTGCAAGTACATCGCGGCGATGTCCGCTACCGCTGACGGTAAGATCGACGCCATTCTTCTGACGGGAGGCATAGCACACAGCAAGATGCTGATGGACGCCATCAAGGCGAAGATCGGCTTCATCGCTCCGGTGGAGGTATTCCCGGGAGAGGACGAGATCAACAGTCTCGCCGAGAACGGCTATATGATCCTTTCCGGACAGACGAAAATCCATACATATAATAAGGACAGAATTATTGAAGATTAATTAATACGAATGATGAAGAATATAGATTGGAGTAAGCTGTCTTTCAGCTACACTCAGACCAAGGCATTGGTGTACAGCCGCTGCATTGACGGAAAATGGGAGACACCTACCGTGACAGAGAACTTCAACATCTGCCTCAACAGCTTTGCGGGAATATTCCATTACGCCCCTTCCTGCTTCGAGGGATTGAAGGCGTTCCGCGGGGTTGACGGCAGGATCAGACTTTTTCGTCCGGATAAAAATGCCAAGAGAATGGCGGACAGCGCGACTTATTTGGACATGCCGTACCCTTCAGAGGAGATGTTCATCAATATGTGCGTTCAATGCGTGAAGGAGAACATTGACTATCTTCCTCCGTATGAGGCGAGTGGAGCATCCCTTTATCTGCGTCCTATCCTGATTGGAATCAACCCGCAGCTGGGCATTCATTCGGCGCGTGACGTGATGTTCGCTGTCATGTGTTCTCCCGTAGGGACATATTCAGGAGCTAAGAGTCTCAGCCCAGGAAACGCGGTCATTTCGAGGAACTACGATCGTGCCTCTACATTTGGTTCCGGGTGCTACAAGCTCGGTGCTAACTATGCACAGTCTCTCCATGCTTACAACATCGCCCACAACACTGGTTACCGTGAGCTTCTGTTCCTTGACTCGGCCACGAAGACGACCATCGAGGAGTTCGGATCGTCCAATTTCTTCGCTATCAAGGGCAACACTTACATCACCCCGCGCTCGGGCAGTGTGCTGCCGTCAATTACCAACAACAGTCTCCGTAAGGTGGCGGCTGACATGGGATTGAATGTGGAGGTTCGTCCGATTAAGGTTGAGGAACTTGCTGAGTTTGATGAGGTTAACTCTTGTGGAACGGCTGTGGTCATCACTCCGATCTGCTCGATAGACGACAAGCCTCAGCTTGAGTGTGAGGAGGCTTCACGCCACTATACATTCGGCTCACCGGACAAGTGTGGAGCGGTCAGCGAGAAGCTCTACAACCGCATCATCGGCATCCAGAAAGGACTTGAGGAGGACACCCACAACTGGTGTCTGTTCATCGATTAGGCGATGATTGAATTAGAGGCGATAGAAAAGATTCTTGTAGAAGGCGGGACTGACGAGGCGATCCGTCTGCTTGACGAATATATCACATCCGCTCCGGAGCCTTCCGACCGGGCCTACTATCTTCTGGGCAACGCGCACAGAAAGAAAGGGGACTGGCAGAAGGCCATCAACAACTATCTGGAGGCAATGGCGATAAACCCTGAAAGCCCGGCGGCGAACGCTTATGCGATTGCGAACGAGATCCTCGATTTCTACAACAAGGATATGTACAATCAATAAATATTTAAGGTATTATGGCTAAAATGAAAGGGGCGACCGTCGTCGACACCGAGAGATGCAAAGGCTGCAATCTCTGTGTCGTTGCCTGTCCGCTCGATGTCCTTGCTCTGACGACCAAGGAAGTGAACCGTAAGGGCTACAATTTCGCCCACGAGGTTCTTGCTGACACCTGCACGGGCTGCGCGTCCTGCGCCACTGTCTGCCCGGACGGGTGCATAACCGTTTACCGTCTTAAAACAGTCTAAGCTATGGCAGATCAGGAAATCACATTGATGAAAGGCAATGAGGCCATTGCCCACGCGGCCATCCGCTGCGGTTGTGACGGCTATTTCGGCTATCCGATTACCCCTCAGTCAGAAGTCCTTGAGACTCTGGCCGCCGAGAAGCCTTGGGAGACCACCGGAATGGTTGTCCTCCAGGCTGAGAGCGAGGTTTCGTCGATCAATATGGTCTATGGCGGAGCCTGCACGGGAAAGAGGGTGATGACTTCTTCTTCCAGCCCGGGTGTCAGCTTGATGCAGGAAGGTTTGTCCTATATGGCTGGAGCCGAGCTTCCGGCCCTTGTCGTGGACGTTATGCGTGGAGGTCCCGGCCTTGGAACTATCCAGCCGAGCCAGGCGGACTACTTCCAGGCCTGCAAGGGCGGCGGTCACGGAGACTATCATCTCATCGTGCTGGCCCCTGCCTCTGTGCAGGAAATGGCTGACTTCGTGGATCTTTCCTTCGAACTGGCGTTCCGTTACCGCAACCCTGCGATGATCCTTGCGGACGGTGCCATCGGCCAGATGATGGAGAAGGTCGTGCTTCCTCCGTTCAAGCCGCGCCGCACCGAGGAGGAGATCATCAAGGAATGCCCTTGGGCCACGACCGGACGTGTCGGAGGAAGAAAGCCGAACATCATCACTTCCCTTGAGCTCCGTTCCGAGGAGATGGAGGTCATCAATCTTCGCATCCAGAAGAAATACAAGGAGATAGAGGAAAAGGAAGTCCGCTTCGAGGAGTATCTGCTTGAGGATGCCGAATATGCCATCGTGGCTTTCGGCTCCGCTGCCCGTATCGCCAAGAAGAGCATCGAGATCGCCCGTTCGCAGGGCATCAAGGTCGGACTCCTTCGTCCGATAACCCTCTGGCCTTTCCCTACGAAGGAAGTCCAGAAACTCGCCGGAAAGGTGAAGGGAATCCTCTCACTGGAGATCAACGCCGGCCAGATGGTCGAGGACATCCGTCTCGCTGTCGAGGGCAAGGTCCCAGTACAGCATTTCGGACGTCTCGGAGGCATCATTCCTGATCCGGACGAGGTTGTGGATGCGATCAAACGTCTGTTCTAAATCTGAAGACACAATGACAAGAGAAGAAATAATCGAGAAAGGACAGGTTGTCTATAAGAAACCTACCTTGCTGAACGACACTCCGATGCATTACTGCCCAGGTTGCAGCCACGGAGTTGTGCACAAGATAGTCTCCGAAGTGATCGAGGAGATGGGAATGACGGACAAGACGATCGCCATCTCTCCTGTGGGCTGCGCCGTGTTCGCCTACAAGTACATTGACGTTGACTGGGAGGAGGCCGCCCACGGTAGGGCTCCGGCACTTGCCAGCGCGACGAAGCGTCTCTGGCCGGACAGGCTCGTGTTCACCTATCAGGGTGACGGAGACCTCGCCTGCATCGGAACAGCCGAGACGATCCACGCCCTGAACAGAGGCGAGAACATCACGATCATATTCATAAACAACGCCATCTATGGAATGACCGGTGGTCAGATGGCTCCGACCACCCTTCTGGGAATGAAGACCGCCACCTGCCCTTACGGCAGGGAAGTGTCGCTTCACGGCTACCCGCTGAAGATCACGGAGATTGCCGCCACACTTGATGGCACCTGCTACGTGACCCGTCAGGCTGTTCACACCGTGGCTGCCATCAACCGCACGAAGAAGGCGATCAGAAAGGCGTTTGAATATTCAATGCAGGGCAAGGGCTCCAACCTCGTCGAGGTTGTGTCCACCTGCAACTCTGGTTGGAAGATGAGCCCGGAGAAGGCCAACAAGTGGATGGAAGAGAATATGTTTGCCTTCTATCATCTCGGTGACCTCAAGGACAAAGGCGTAGAACTTTAAATCGACAAGGCTATGACAGATGAGATAATTATTGCAGGATTCGGAGGACAAGGTGTCCTCTCGATGGGAAAGATTCTGGCTTATGCCGGTCTGATGGAAGGCAAGGAAGTCACCTGGATGCCGGCATACGGTCCGGAGCAGCGTGGAGGTACCGCCAATGTGACCGTGATTGTCAGCGATGATCCGGTTTCCTCCCCGATTCTTTCCAGCTACGACATCGCGATTGTTCTGAACCAGCCTTCGCTGGAGAAGTTCGAGCCGAAGGTGAAGCCGGGTGGAATCATCATCTACGACGGCTACGGAATTTCCGAGCCTCCGACAAGGAAGGACATCAAGGTCTATAGGATCGACGCTATGGATGCCGCGGCTGAGATGAACCTCATCAAGACTTTCAATATGATCGTGTTGGGAGGTCTTTTGAAGATCCGTCCGGTCGTCAAGATCGAAAGCGTTCTTGCAGCCTTGCGGAAAACCCTCCCGGAGCGCCACCATCATCTTATTCCTAAGAATGAGGAGGCCATCCGGAAAGGTATGGAAATCATCAAGGAAGTTCAGTAAGCGTTAAAGAATATTTAAGGATTACTCAGTGTAAATCCATGAAGATGGTACGTCGTACGTCCTTTTGAACTTGATTGAGGCTACGCTTTCCGTGCTTATGCTGACGAGCCCGATTCCGCCCTCGACATTGTCAGGGAAGGAGACGGGCTCTGTCAGTGTTATGTCTCCGTCCAGATAGTCGTAGATGCTTAGCGCTTTCAGATAGTAGTACTCATCCTTTGTGATGCCACGGATTGTCACGCTTAATGTTGTCTCTGATTCCATACGGTTGAAATTCAGGAGTCCGTGCAGCCCGTAGATGATTTCATTGGCGTTCACGTTGAACCCGATGTTGAAAGTTCCGTCGGAGAACTGTCTGTCAGAAAACACTCTGAAAGTGTTCTCCGAAGCTCCTTCCAAGTCGAGATCCTCGGCAGGGGCTCCATCGTTCAGAATCGGGTCGTTGCCTTTGTCAAGGCTGATGAAACTGTAGTCCTTGGTCTCTTCCCAAGTCATTGCCTCTTCATGCTCACTCGCGTACCTGATCTTTTTGTCGATAACTGAACGTCCGGACAGTATCCGGTAGAAGTTGTCCTCACCGGTGATGTCCTTGCCTTTGACACGGATCCGGTAAATATTGTCGCCATATTGATTCTTTTGGAGCAGAGTGTCGGTTATGCTGAATTCCGGCGCCTTTGGAACGACCACTTCCGAATAAGCCTTGTAGGCTCCGTCATCGGCCTCCGCCTCGATTCTCACTACATCACCTGGCTTGAAACCGGCCTTGAACGAGTATCTGGTCTGGTTGGTCTTGCCGGCGGCGTTGGGTCCTGCCGTGTACACATCTTTATGGTGTTCGTCTCTATAGTAGTGGCCGTAGATGTGCAGATCCTCCTTGATGAACAAGTCGTCATCACGGTTGTCAAGTTTTCCGTCAGCCACAAGAACGCCGTTGACATAGCACTTGACCGAACCTGATTTGATTCTCTCGACGCGGTCACTCTTGCTTACCGCCAGATAGACAAGATGCAAGGTGTCGCCAACCGTCATCTGCGAGTTTACTATCAGCTGTGGCTTGATGTCTTTCAGGTTGTAATCAATGTCCTTCGTGCAGGCTCCGAGCAGGACGGAGGCCGCTGCTGTGCATATAATAAGTCCTCTCATCTCTTTAGAAATTATAAGTGTAGCTGAATGACGGGATTATAGGCAGGATCGTGACAGACTTGAGTTTCGCCTTCCTTGTGTAGAGGCTTGATTCGGAATTACCTTTCGTGTCTGCCTTGTAATAGACAAAATTCGGATTCAACCTGTTGTAGGCGTTATAGACTCCGAAGTTCCAGATGCTTTCACCACGTCTTAGCCGCTTGTGGTAATTGACTCCGATGTTTAGCCTGTGGCTTGGCGGCAACCTGTAGTTGTTTCGGTGCGGAGCATAGTCGATCTGCGTGAATGTTCCGTCAGGAAGCATCACGATGCTCTCCCTTTCCGGGATTGTCGTGGTGCCTCCGGTCGCGAAAGTCCACACCGCGCTGAGATCCCACTTCTTCCCGAGTCGCTGGTTCACGACAAGAGAGATGTTATGCCTTCTGTCATAGCGGTAAGGATAGCGTTCTCCGTTGTTGATCAGTCCGTTGGAGAAGACTCTGTCACTTTTGGCCAGAGTGTAGCCCAGCCACCCCGTTGTCTTTCCGATCGTTTTCTGGATGAAGACCTCTACGCCGTACGCCCGTCCGTCGCCCATCACGACATTGTCCTCCCAGGACTGCGAGCTTGCCATGAAGGAGACTCCGTCCTTGTACTCAAGCACATTGTGCATGTCCTTCCAGTAGCCCTCGACGGAAAACTCCCAACCCGGCAGGCCGTTGTAGTACAACCCCAATGAGTATTGATCCGCCGTCACAGGCTTGATGTTCCTGGTGATAGGCACCCAGAGGTCGATCGGCAGAGTGATCTGAGCCGAGGAGAGAAGGTGGACGTACTGCGCCATCCTTGAATATGCCGCCTTGACGCTGACACCTTTGCCGAAATCCACCTTGGCGGACATTCTCGGCTCAGGTGACCAGTAAGTCCTGCCGCTTGTCAGGAACATCGCCAGATGTACGCCGGGATTGAGGGTCAGCCATCCGCCGACCGTGAAGTCATCCTCGATGTAGAAGGACATCTCGTGTCCGAGGCGGTTTTTCTCCTTTTTGTTAGTATATGTCGTGTCAGTGACCATCTGTCCTTTGTCGTTTTCCTTCTCAACGGTCGTGTAGGTCTCCGGAATGTAGGCATGGTTGACATATTCACCACCGAACTTGATGATGTGCCTCGGAGCAGGGGTGTAGTCGAAGTCGATCTTGGCGGTGAGGTCCCTGATGCCGGAGCCGTAGTCGAACTTGTACTTGTAGAAGTATTCAGTGTCCTGGCTTTTCTCGCTGGTCGTGTAGCCCATCCTCATTCTGTAGTCGGTGAAGGCCACGGTGGCGTTGGAGAACAGCCTACCGTTGAAGACGTGGTTCCACCTCACTGATGTGAGCAGATTGCCCCAGCGTATGTGGGTCTTGTCGTCGTACCTGCGGTATTCATTGCTTCCGCCGGCGATCTCATATTCATCCTCGTCCATGAAGTGGAAGATGTCACGGCCATAATAGGCGTTCAGGAACAGCCTGTCCCTGTCGCTGAACCGGTGGGTCAGCTTGCCGTTCATGTCAAAGAAGTAGTAGTTGGCCGGGACTTTCGCCGCCCTGAGGATGCCGTCGAAAAGAAAGGTGTGCATTCCTCTGGCGCTGATGGAATATGCCGTCCTGCCTTTGGCGATCGGTCCTTCAAGATGGAACTTGTCGCTGAGTACTCCGACACCGATCGTCCCGTGAGTCTCCTGAAGGTTTCCGTCGTTTGTCCTGACATCGATGATGCTGGAGGTCCTGCCTCCGTAACGGGCCGGGAACGAGCCTTTGTAAAGAGTGACTTTCTTCACGGCCTCGGGTTGGAAGATTGAGAACAGTCCCAGCATATGCTCGGCGTTGTAAAGAGAGATTCCGTCAAGGAGCAACAGATTCTCATCCGGCCCGCCTCCACGCACGTATATTCCCGAAAATCCTTCCGCGCCGCTCTGCACGCCAGGCATCAGCTGGATCGTCTTCAGGACATCGGCCTCGCCGAAGAGCACCGGGGTGTTCTTGATCATATTCATAGGAATCTCGATCGCGCTCATCTTGGTGGCCATTATTCCGGATTCCCTTTGTGCCGAGGCAACAGCTTCCTTGATTTCGGTGTTCGCTTTCAAGGCAACGTTGATTGTGGTGTCTCGGAGCAGGTCGAGCGTGACGGTGGCGTCGTCATAACCTACGTATGAATATCTCAGTGTCAGATGTCTGCCTTGCGGAATCGTCAGCGTGTAAAATCCGTAGTTGTTCGTTGCGGCTCCCGCGCCTTCAGTGAGCACCCCGGCTCCGATCAGGGTCTCGCCGGAGGCCTTGTCCGTGATGTGGCCGCTCACCGTGACCTTTATACGCTGGTTTTGCGCCGACATCTCGTAAGTGAAAACGGACGTCAGCATCAATGCCGACAGAACGATGGCTGCAAGCAGCCGGTCATAAGATTTCATATTCAAAATAGTTTGGTTCAAATATGTATATTCCTTAAAATTTAACTTGTCTTATACGGTTTAACTATAACCGACTTTACAAAATTCACGAAAATCAAATTCTTGCAATAAGACGGCCAATTTTTTTGAAATGCAAAATTGGCCAATTTTTTTTATATAGCGGTGGTCTTTACGGTGGTTTTTCTTAAATTTGCGATTATGCTAAAAAAATATTTTTCTATTCTTTTTGTTTTTTTAGTCCTTTCTCTCGCTGTTCTTTCTCCGGGATGCAAGAGAAAGATTGAGGACGTTGAATCAGAAGTGATTGAGGAAGTGAAGGATACACTTCCTCCGATGGGCTTCTGGCCGGATTCCTTGGATCTTTCCGAGGATGCTGTCCGCAATGGTGAGACATTCACTGGACTGATGTGCCGTCTGGGGCTTTCGATGAACGATGCGATGAAGATGGCCGCTGCCTGCGACACAATTTTCGATGTCCGTAAGATGCGAGCCGGCAACAAGGTCCAGGCATATTACCAGTTTGACACAAGCGGAACAGGAAGCGCTGTCGGGCCGATGCTGAAATATGTCGTCTATGAGCGCAACAAGATTGACCGTGTGGTGTTCCGCACGACCGATCCTTTTGAGGTCTGGGAATGCTCCAAACCTGTCGAGAGCACAAGAGAGTACACCGATGTGACGATCAAATCGTCCCTTTGGAACGATATGTTGGCGGCTGGCAGCTCCCCTCAGTTGATTGTGCCGCTTTCTGAGATCTATGCCTGGTCGGTTGACTTCTTCGGACTTCAGCCCGGAGACCGTTTCAGGGTGCTTTACGAGCAAAGAAAGTGTGATGACGAGATAATAGCCGTTGACACAATATATTACGCGGAGTATATCCGTGAGGAAAAGATGATTCCTGCTATTATGTTTGATCAAGGAGATCATGGTAACCTCTATTGGAATGAGAAAGGGGAGAGCTTGCGTAAGGCCTTCCTCAAGGCTCCGTTGAAGTTCACCAGGATCAGTTCCGGTTTCTCATACCATAGAAAGCATCCGGTAACAGGGCGTGTGAGGGCGCATACAGCGGTCGATTACGCAGCTCCGGTCGGGACCCCGGTGATGACAATCGGTGACGGAACGGTTGTGAGCGCCGGCTGGACAAACGGCGGAGGAAACACTGTGAAGATCCGTCACAATTCCGTTTACACGACCAGTTATATGCACCTGTCCCGCTACGGAGCAGGAATCAAGGCCGGAGCGAGGGTGCGTCAAGGGGACGTGATAGGCTATGTAGGCTCCACAGGACTCTCAACCGGGCCTCATCTGGATTTCCGTGTCTGGAAAAACGGCACGGCAATCAATCCTTTGAAGATGGACTCACCACCTTCCGAGCCGATCAAACCGGAGAACATGGCCGCTCTTGACTCGACTTTCAGGTACTACAGGCAAATGATCGACACTCTGAAAGTAACAGTCACTCAGTAATATTTCCTCTAAAAAACTGTTTCTTTCTTAAGTGACTGGCGTAAAAATCACGGATTTTTATGTAAGTGTGCTGAATCAGAGACAATTATTACGCTTGCTAAAGTCATAATTTAATACAATGAAGAAGAATATTTATCTATTGCCCCTTGCCGCCGCGCTGTTGTTTGTTCAGGGCTGCGGACAACGTGATGCGTCTTCTGTTTCTCCAGCCATCGGCCGTGACGCCGAGATCGAGGCGAAAGTCGAGAAGGTGCTGAAAGAAATGGATCTCACCGAAAAGGTGGGCCAGATGGTACAGTTGACATCCTCTACGGTGACGGCACCGGGAGGAGTGACTCTCGATCCGGAGAAACTCCAGAAGGTCATCGGCGAGATGAAGGTCGGCTCCATCCTGAACACATTCGGAGATGTCGCTCAGTCACGTGAGCTGACGGCTCAGCTTGTGGGCGAGATCCAGAAAAAGTCTATGGAGGAGATCGGAATCCCTTGCATCTATGGTCTTGATATGATCCACGGCGCAAGCTACCTGAACGACGGAACCTTTTTCCCGCAGGAGATAAACCTCGCGGCGACATTCAATCGTGAATATGCCCGTGCGATGGGTGAGGTCATGGCTTACGAGACAAGGGCCGCTATGGTTCCTTGGGTGTTCTCTCCGGTGATGGACCTCGGCCGGAATCCGGTCTGGCCAAGGCAGTGGGAGAGTTATGGTGAAGACCCTTACCTGAACGCTGAGATGGCGGTGGCTGAGACGAAAGCCCTTCAGGGAGAGGATCCGAATCATATTGACGACAAGCACGTTGCCGTAAGTATAAAGCATTTTATGGCCTACGGTGTGCCGGTTTCAGGCAAGGACAGGACTCCTGCGATCGTGGCTGGGAATGATCTTAGGGAAAAGTTCTTCCGCCCGTTCAAGGACTGCCTTGAGGCCGGTGCGCTTACCCTGATGGTCAATTCAGCCTCGATTAACGGAATCCCTACGCACGCCAATAAGGAACTTCTTACCGGTTGGGTCAAGGACGGTCTGGATTGGGATGGCCTCATCGTCACCGACTGGGCCGACATCAACAATCTGTACGAAAGGGATCACGTCGCCAAGGACAGGAAGGAAGCCCTCGCTATGGGCATCAACGCTGGAATCGATATGATTATGGAACCGAACGACCCTGATTGCTGCCTTGAACTGAAGGAGGTTGTCGAGTCCGGTCTGATTCCGATGTCCAGGATAGATGACGCAGTCCGCAGGGTTCTCCGCCTTAAATTCCGTCTCGGCCTGTTCGACAATCCGACCTGGGATGTCAGCGGTTATGACAAGTTCGGCTGCAAGGAGTTCCAGGACGCTTCCTACGCCGCGGCGGTGGAGTCCGAGGTGCTCCTCAAGAATGAAGGCAATATCCTTCCTCTTGAATATGGCAGGAAGATCCTTGTGACAGGTCCTAACGCCAACTCTATGAGGGCTTTGAACGGAGGTTGGTCTTACACTTGGCAGGGTGACGCCGACAGATTCGCCGGCGATTTCAACACAATCTACGAGGCTCTGGCTCAGAAATTCGGCGAGAAGAACGTTATTTTCGAGCCTGGTGTGGTTTACGATGAGACGGACCGTTGGGCTACAGGCGCTTGGCAGAAGGAATATGCTCCTCAGATCGCCAAGGCCGTGGCCGCAGCCTCGAAGGTGGATGTGATAGTCGCCTGTGTCGGAGAGAACAGCTATTGCGAGACTCCAGGCAACATTGATGACCTGAATCTGTCAGCTAACCAGAAGGAATTGGTGAAGGCGTTGTCAAAGACCGGCAAGCCTATAATCCTTGTACTGAACGAGGGACGTCCGAGGGTTCTGCGCGAGATCGAGCCGTTGGCTAAGGCTGTGGTTGATGTGATGCTTCCTGGCAATTATGGTGGCGACGCGCTTGCTGCCTTGATGTCCGGAGAGGAGAATTTCAGCGGAAAGCTGCCGTTCACCTATCCTAAATATGTCAACTCACTCCACACCTACGACTACAAGGTCAGCGAGAGCCGTGAGACAATGTCCGGGGAATATAACTACGATGCGGTTATGGATGTGCAGTGGCCATTCGGATATGGGCTCAGTTACACCACTTTTGAATATTTAGAATTCAAATGTCTGAATGGCTCAGAGTTCGCCGCCGGGGATGACCTTAAGTTCGAGGTGACTGTGGCGAACACCGGCTCGCACAACGGCAAGGAGGCTGTCCTGCTATATTCAAGTGATATTGTGGCCAGTATGATACCTGATGTGAAGCGTCTGCGTGAGTTCGCCAAGGTTGAGCTTGCGCCGGGGGAGAGCAAGGTTGTTTCGTTCACGGTTCCGGCAAAGGAACTCGCGTTTGTGGGGGCTGACGGAAAGTGGCGTCTGGAGGCCGGAGATTTCAGGATGAGTTGCGGAGGGCAGTCACTCATGATCACCTGTAACGAGACCAAGATTTGGGACACCCAGAACTAAAGATCCTCTGTGATATTCACCAATGAGGTGGTGTCCCAGTTGAAGACATATTTCTTGTCGCCTATCGGGAGCGTGATTTCAATGGAATCCGCTCCCTTTTTGTATTTGGCGTAGGCATGCCCCTCAATGGCGTGTCTCGGCCGTATCGTGTAGTCTCCGAGGTAGCCGATGCAGCTCCGTTCGATCCGTGCCATGTCCTCCGACTCACTGTCAGCCATGGCCATGGTGGCTATGAACCCCGCCTCCTCGATGGCCGTGCCTCCAAGATCCCTCAGCAGGTCCTCGGCCAGGGAATCCCTGTCATCTGGATCCCCACGCACGATCGCGGCCATCACAAATGTCACGAACAGCGTGCCGATTCCTATTCCTATGGTCTTGGCGGTCTTTTGGGCACCGATTCTGTTCAGATAACCCCTTTGCCGGAAAACTTTGACAGGTCCCATTCTGGATGCGACAGAGGTGTTCTTGAAGTCGTACTTGACAGGCCTGTCTGTGTTGTTCTGAATATAAAGGTCCAGGCGGTAGTATTGTCCGTAGTGCTTCAGATAGCGGACGTTCATCAGCACATCCAGTCCGTCGGCCGTGAAAACCTTCCAGACGTTCCCGTCCCGGTCCATCTCCATCTTCGAGTTCCGGACGTATGGGCTATCGGTCATCCTGACAACTTTCAGCCCAGCGGCGTTTTCGCTGAACAATGGCTGGAACAGGAGCGTGTCTTTGGACTCGATTCTTTGTAGGGTGTCGATTTTCCTCTCCTGTGCTTGGGTGAGAGCGGAAAGGCAGGCAAACAGGGCAAAGGCTAGAGCTATCCGCCGGTGACTATGAAAAGTTCTCATACAATTATCAATTTGGTCGGCGAGGGAGGTGCAAATTTCATGCTGATTAAGGATATATTTGCTATTTTTGTATTCATACAACAAGAAACGAAAATGAGAATATTCAAAAGAATAGCTTTGACGGCGGTCCTGTTCTTGATTGCTTCGGTTTCCTCGCTTGCGGTGTTCAACGAGAAGGATCTGGCGCAGACGCTTCAGGTGCTGCGTTATGAGTTGCGAAAGGCTTACATCGAGATGGAGAAGAACCAGATGTCCTTCGAGTCTCAGGATGATCAGCAGCACGAGGAGCTGGTGCATCTCATACAAAGCTGCAACGAGCTGTCGTTGATGCTGTACTCGCAGAAGCAGGACTTCACGTTCGATCTCACTTACGCTCTTCAGCAGGTCACCGACCAGTACCATAGCTTCACGCAGAGCCGGATGCCGTACGACAACATCATCTCTTACCTCAATGTGGAGATTGACCGGTACGACAGGCTGGTCATGGCTCTGAAAGTGCTTCCTCCTGAACTGGTTGAGCTGCCGGACAGCCTTGGTGGACCGGCATTGCTGGACTCCTTGGCCTCGACGCTCCAGAGTCATATCCTTCCGAACGACTCCTACACGGATGCCCACTCGGACGATCCGGAGCATGCCGGCCACAATCATTTTGCCGGGCTTGAGGAAGAGCACGAGCATGGTACTTTTCATCTTGACAGCCTGTCTCAGGTGGCCAGAGACAGTTGCCTTTTCTATTCAACAAGGCTGCTGAAGATGTTCACGGACATCCGTGACCACATGATCGAGGACAATGAATATTATGAGACCACAGACAAGCGGCTTAAAGAGGCCTACGACTATGCTCAGGAACGCTACAAGATGGTCCAGAAGAAGATATTCATTGAGGGACAGGATAATTTCTGGAAAATATTGACTCATGTCAGGTCTTATGCGTCGAGGGCCGCGAAGGATTTCAATGACAAATACGGCAGGGCTTATTTCACGGATGTCAAGAGTGAATGGCGTGGGCCTATGGTCATCGGTTTCTCCTTTATGGTGCTGATTTACCTTGCGATAGCCACGCTGCTCAGTATGTTGATTGTCAAGATGTTGATGCGGCGCGTCAAATACTTCCGGACTGAGAGGTTCCGCAAGAGGGAGGCTGCCATATTCATGCTTGGAGCCGCCATTCTGTTTGTGGTTGTCACCGCTGTCGCGAAGAATATCTCCTTGACATCGCATTTCTTCACGATGGCTGCGGGGCTTTTGATCGAGTTCGCGCTGCTGCTGATCGCCGTGCTGACCTCGCTTCTGATCCGTCATGACAGCAAGCAGCTCAACTACGGAATGCGGATCTACACCCCGATAATGCTGATGGGACTGGTGGTCATCACGTTCAGGATCATATTCATACCTAACAGCTTGATCGCGTTGATCTTCCCGCCGCTTCTGATCGCGTTCGGCTTCTGGCAGTGGGCTTCGATCCACCGCAACGGACCGAAGGTGCCGAAGAGAGACAATTCCTACGCCATCGCATCTTTTGTCGTGACGGCCATTACTTTTGTCATCTCCATCGTGGGCTACAGTCTGCTCGGCCTGCAGGTCTATATCTGGTGGATCTTCCAGTTGACTGTGCTCCAGTTGATTGTGGCTTGTGATGACCTGCTCAAAAAATACCGTCACAAGAGGGTTGACATCCTTGTGCGGGCCTACAGGCTCAAGCATCAGAACGATGTCGGCAAGGACAAGGGGTCTTTCATTCTTGTCACCTGGCTCTATGACCTCGTGGAGATGGTGCTGATTCCGGTGCTTTACCTGCTGTCGATTCCATTCTGTCTCTACATGGCGTCAGAGGTGTTTGACCTCACGGAAATCTGCATGGACATGTTCTTCTACCCGTTCTTCAACTACGAGTACCTGCATCTGTCTGTTTCCAAGATGGTTCTGGCAGCCGGATTGTTCTATGTCTTCAAGTACATCTGTTATGTGGCGAGGGCTCTTTACAGGATTTACAAATTGCGCAAGACCCTCAGGCAGACCAGGGCTTCGATGATCCGTGAGAACGAGTTGAACCTGACTCTGGCCAACAATGTGATTGGGATCCTGGCTTGGGGCACTTATTTCATAGTGACAATCTCGCTTTTGAATATCCCGACGAAGTCTCTGTCCGTGATTACAGCCGGTCTTGCGGCTGGTCTCGGTTTCGCAATGAAGGACATCCTGAACAACTTCTTCTACGGTGTGCAGCTGATGTCAGGCCGTCTTCGCGTCGGGGATTACATCGAGTGTGACGGAATTAGGGGAAAAGTGGACAACATAACGTACCAAAGCACTCAGATCGAGGCTGTTGACGGAAGCATCATGGCTTTCCCTAACAGTTCCCTGTTCGCCAAGAACTTCAAGAACCTGACCCGCAACAATTCCTACGAGTTCCTCGGTCTGCCTGTAGGTGTGGCTTACGGAACGGATGTGGATCATGCGAGGAAGGTTATTCTCAAGGCTTTGGCTCCGTTGCGCAAGCCTGACAAGTTCGGTCGTCAGGTGGTCGAGGAGAAGTACGGAATCCAGGTTGTCCTGAACGGCTTCGGTGACAGCAGCGTTGATCTGGTTGTGAAGCAGTACATTCTGGTTGAGCAGCGCACTGGCTACATCGCCGCCGCCAACGAGCGGATCTACAATGCGTTGAACGAGGCCGGAATAGAGATTCCGTTCCCTCAGCGCGATCTCAACATCCGTCAGATGCCTACTATGGATAAATAATTGTAGATGATAAATTTAGCGATATTCGTGTCTGGCGGTGGCTCAAACTGCGAGAACATAATAAGATACTTCAAGGATTCAGATAAGGTGAATGTCGCCCTTGTCGTTGCGAACAAGACCGGAATCCCGGCCCTTGAGAAAGCCGAAAGGCTCGGCGTTCCGACACGTGTGCTTCCAAAGGCGGACTTGAACAGGGAGGATGTTGTCCTGCCTCTGATGAAGGAATATTCAATCGACTTCATCGTTCTGGCGGGTTTCCTCCTTGTCATCCCGGACTTCCTGATCCATGAATATGACCACAGGATGATCAACCTTCATCCCGCCCTTCTGCCGAAATTCGGAGGCATGGGCATGTACGGTCATCATGTCCACGAGGCTGTCAAGGCGGCGGGGGAGACCGAGACCGGAATGACCGTCCATTGGGTAAGCGGCAAGGTTGATAGTGGCGGGATCATCGCTCAGTTCCGCACTCCGATCAGTCCCGATGACACTCCCGACGACATCGCCGCCAAGGAACATGCCCTTGAAATGGAGCACTTCCCGCAGGTCATCGAGGCGTTGGCGGATAATGCCCTGATTATCAATTAAAAAAATGGTTTCGTGGTGCAGCCTGCAACACCACGACATTGCTTTTTGCATTCATATTCAATCAGTTGTGTGCCACGACCCTCATCCTTTGCCGCCAAGAAGGAGGAAGGAGCCGGAAAGGGCTTGGTAGAGAGCCGTCTGATAGGTGTCTCCGATAGGAATGCGTGAAGGGCCGATGAGGATGTGGTTGCGCTCGATGGCTTCAATCGCGGCCAGACGGACTATGAATGATTTGTGGACGCGGACGAAATCCTCTTTCGGGAGAGTATCATCAAGGGCTTTCAGGCGCATAAGAGACAGGATTGGAGCCGTGCCGTTGTTCAAATGTATTTTCACATAGTCCTTAAGGCCTTCGATGGTAAGCATCCGACGAAATGCATATTGTAGCGGGGAGAGATCCTC